>CAVQQM010000014.1:0-116724 GCA_963714915.1 uncultured Gammaproteobacteria bacterium | reverse complement strand
TCGTAGCTGGCGTCGATCAGGGGGGTGGCGGCGCCGTAGAAACGAGCGGTGAAGCGGAACCCGTCCTTTGGTGCGGGCAGCCAGTTCTGGCGCTGTTTCGGGTCGGTCGGCTCGTCGTGCTGGACATAGATCACCAGCTTGTCGTCCTCGGTGTGCAGCTTGCCGCGCTCCAGCATGAAGCTGTTGAGCGAGTAGCGGTCGATCCGGTTGTCGTAAAAATAGCCCTCGGAATCGTAGAGCGGCATTTCCCAGAACTCGGTGACCGGAGGCATGTCGTTCAGGTCGAAGGTGATGGTGTAGCGGTGCTCGCCCGAGAGCGGCCGGCCTTCGGAATCGTCCCAACAGTTTGCGGACGTATGCGATCGGGAGGGAACGGGGGCGAGAACCGCCTGCAACCCGGCCCATGCCCGCCATTGCCAGTTGGTGTCCTTGTAGCCAAGATCGTTGTCGAACTTCCAGCCGTTTCGGCCTTGGGTGAAGTTCGCGGCCATCCCCTCCAGCACTTCCTTCTTTCCCTCCTCGATCCCCGCCTCCACCGCAGCCGCGATCCCGGGTGTCAATCCGGCGGGATCGAAGGGCGTGCCGGCCTTGAGCCCAAGGCGCTCGAAACGCGCAAAGGCGGTGACTTCACGATGGCTGTCGGTCTGTTTGGTGAAACTGGGATCGTTCAGCACCAGGCTGACCCAGCGCAGAAAGTCCACGCCGGTGAGTTTGCCCGCTTCCTGAACTTTCTCCATGCCGGGATAGGTGGGATAGTCGGCCTTGGTCAGCGGCACATCCTCAGCCCGCACCTCCTTGCGTCCTGCAGCAATCCACTGGCTGAGCGACATGGCCGTGATGCGGTCCTGGATGGCGTTGGTAATCCGGACCTCTTCCTTCGTATCGTCGGTGAGCGCGACGCGTGCCAGCACCCCGGCAAAGTCGGACTGGGACTGCACGATGTCGGCCCCGACGAAGCCGTCGGGCAGCTTGCCGCTCCAGTTCGGGCCGATCAGCAAGCGCCGGACGGGGCCGGGCGCATTGAACTGGCTGCCGATCATGTGCCACCAGCGCGAGTAGTTGTCGTGCAGGTGGACACTCCAATAATGATCCTTGATTTCGGGGACGATGATGACCGCGGGTTCCTCTGACAGATCAAACATGCCCACGCCATAGAGCGTGGTGGCATTGGGTGTGGTAGCGACGCGCGGTAAGGCCTTCATTGGTTCGCGAAACCAACTGAGGCGGTTGATGCCCGCCGCACGCGGGTTCAGTGCATTCTGCGCGAAGTTGAATCGCAGGTGGTAGATTGCCACCGGATGCATGCCCCACAGGAACGCTTCCTTGGCGATTTCCTTCGCCTCGGCGGGAGTAAGTTGTTCATCGGCGCTGGTTGCCGCCAGCGGCGTGAGAAGGACGGCGACGCACAATGCCGCATGGATCAGGTTTGTTTTCATCAGCACGGTATCGTTTCCTTTTGCACTCGATTGTGATTGCAGCTGGGATCTTCGGTTGATTCAGATGCGTCCCGCGCCCGCTTTTTTCCGCCGAGTCGGGAGTCGGTCGCAGTCGGCGGCAGGACAACGGGACCGGCATCCCGGATCAGCCCCCCCGGCGTCGGTGTCTTCGGCGAGAAGAACAAGCTGAGGTTGATTTTGGCCGAGGCCGGACTGTGAGCCGGCGCCCGGGAATAGGTCGTCCTGGTGGATCAGGGGAATGATCGTTCGCGTGATTAGGTTCCAGCTCTCGCTGACGTCGAACGGGTTCACCGGCTGCACGTTGGTCGTGAGCTTCGTCCCATCGTCGCTTGGGCCAATGTTCTGGTCCGGATTCATCTGGATCGGCACGGTTACCAGGTTGGCGACCGGATTGGTCAACTCCTGGGCAAGATCAGCATCGGTTTCGTCGGCGCTCGTCGCGACCGACATCACAATTAGCGCAATGCCGAGATAGCGACTTCCGCGCGCCCACGGTTTCTTCATACCTTTCAAGCGCCCAAATAGCCCACGAGGGCCCGCGCAGTTTGGACATCTGCTCACACGTTCTGCCAAGATCCGCCGGCTTTGCGCACCGAAAGATAACTGTAGTCGCTGCCGGGGTTGCAAGCCTGTCATCTCGCGCCAACCCAGTGAGCGAGGACCGGTCAATTGCGGCAGGTCAATGGGATCGGTGGACAAGCCCCGCAGCACTTGCCGAAGCGCCCGCTCGAGACTTTCGCCGCAGAGGTCTCGGGACTGAGCTATCCGGGCGCAGGAGCCTTGGAGCGGATGGTTCTCGCGGGCCATCCGGGCCATGCCAGCATCGGGGGAAACGGAGGATCGGGCGCAGCAACAGGGCCGGCCGGACGTCGCATGAGCCATGCGCCGCTATCCGCGGCAAAGCGCAGTTGTCCCTCCCCGACCATGCGGCTCGGCCGCGGGCCGGCTCGAGATCTTGCCCGTCCTACAGGGCAGATAGGAGAGAGTGAGCGCCGTTAGGTCGCTCTGGCGGTGTCGCGAAAGGCCTGAGGCGACACCCCGGTGTGTCGCCTGAAGGCACGCGTGAAGTTGGAGGCATCCGTATAGCCGAGCTCGAAAGCGATCTGGGCGACAGGGTCGTCGGTATTCTCCAGCCAATCGGCCGCTCGACGCAGTCGCGTGTCGGCCAACACTTGGGAGTAGGTCAGTCCCTGTTCCGCGAGCCTGCGCTGCAGCGTGCGCACGCTCAGCGCCAAGGTCTCGGCGACGGTCTCGATCTGAAAGACTCGGTCGCGAAACAGGCTTTCGATCTGAAGTTGCACCAAGCCGTAGAGATCCTTTGGCAATTGGCGCTCGGCGAGAGACCGCGGATCGCTCTGTGGAATCGAACCACTCCCGTTGGGAAGGCGCAGCCCCATTAGCGCCCGCGGGATGGTGAAACAGGTTTGCCCTGCTCCCCTCGAAACTCGAGATCCGGCGAAGAGATCGATGTCGGGGAGGTCTTCGCGCGCTCTGTAGGCGAGGCTGACCTCCCGTGGCGACCAGTCCGCCCCTGCAGCATCCCTGAGCTTGCCAAGGGTGATGACCAGCGTCTCCATTTGTGATTGGTACGCCGCGATTCCGGGTTCCCCAACGGCCGCAACGTTGAACCGAATCCCTTCCTGATCCTCGGACAGCCAGATCTGCTGCCCGGTGATCAGCATGTTGTAGAGGGAGATGGCCGTGTGCAGGTATTCGTGAACTGTCAGCGAAGCCTGGAGTTTCTGTCCGTAGGGCCCGAGATCGTCGAGCATGTTCGCGAGTCCGACGTACAGGCCGAGATGCTCGGTTCCGAGCGCCCGGCAGGCCAACTCACCGAAGCGAAAAGCGTTCGTCTGCGGTACAGCTGCCGCGGGGTGTTCGAGGAGCATCGCGGGGATCCCCGATCGCGCCAGCATCCGGTCCACCGGGGCACCGACGGCTCGTAGGTGGCGCACGTAGCGCAGCAATGTCGCCACCCTGACGAGCGGCATCACCCCCTGGAAATCATCTAACTTCAAACAGGTTTCAGCGAGTTGGGCCTGCGGTGGCTTCCGATCATAACGGAGGCACTCGCGTGGCACCAGCCGACAACCGCATGGACTCCCTTGCAGCGTTGCTGTCAGGCCCAGGACGCAGGCCAACTTGTGATAGACCGACGCCGCGCCAACGGCGCCCTCGGGAAACGCTGATTTATCGCGCTCCCCGTCCGCACCAGGAATGACGCGGCTCTCTAAACGCGAGCTGATCAAACCCAGGGATGGGTTTGGTCAGCGGCTCCCTAGGGCGCCATTTCTCCCTCTGTTGCCCCCCGATACCCGGGAATGGGTAAATTGGGCGTCAACTCAGCAATCGGGCTATTAGGGAAGCGGTCCTGCGTCCGTATCCACCTGGATATTCATCTTGCCCTGCTTGACTTGCTCGTGAATGATTCCCGCGGCCGTGGCCGTGCTCGCGGGTCTGCGCTCAGACCCCTTGACCGCCGATGCCCGAGTTTGCTTCTGCGCGCTGCTGGCGCCGGCGTCTCCAGCCGTCGCTTCCTCGACCGCCGCCTCAGCAACGCCCGCGCCACTGTCATGGGTGGTCGCGTCGGGATCTGCAGCTACCCCCACGGACAGCACGAAGCAACAAGAAAATCCAAGCCCAAGTAGCGTGCAGCGTATCATGGCATGTGCCCTTATTGAGTTTGTTCCGGCACCTCGGATTCTCATGGAAACCGGCCGGATGCTACCTTCGAAGTTGTTCCAAGCGCTGGCCCGTCGTCGTTCGATTAGATGACCATGTGGTTGCCATGGTAGAGGACGGGTGAGGCCAACGGTTTCCCCCGGCCCCCGTATCAATGCCAGTCTACTGAAACACGTCCATTAACACGTCGGCGATCACGGCCGTCGCTGCGGCTACGAGGACGAGGTCGCTTCCGTAAACGCGCCACTCATACCCGGGGTAGGCCGGGAGCTCCGCAAGCATGGCTGCCGGAACGGCCTTTTTTGCGATGCCCGGGGGAAGCGGTTTGCCGCGCGCGAGATTCTTTCGGATCCCGGGCGGCAGCGCACTGTAACCGGTGTAGTGGTTGGCAACGGCGATCCGGCGTGCTTCCTGGAACCCGATCGAAGCCGACACCAGGTGCGTTCTGGTCTCACGACCAGAGTTCGGACCTGGCTTCTGGTCCGGCTTCTCCGCTTTCCGTGGCTTGAGTGATCCTTCCTGCTTGTGCTCCTTGTGCGGCTTCCCTTTTCCTTCCGGCGGTGCCGCATCCGCTGGCAGCACTCCCGTGAGAAACACTGTTGAGGCGATAGCCATGGCGCATATCAGTGAACCACGTAATTGCATCCCAACTCCCCTTTTTAGTCAATCACGGGCACGCCGTAACCAAGCTGGTGGCCTAAGCCCTGGATCTAATCGATGAGCCTTCCGAGACACGCAACTCTTGGAAGGTCGACGCTGACAGCAGGGCGAAACCCGTTCACTTGCTCAGCGCTTTGCCTAATGCGGCCCCGGGCGCACCTCCTGCGACGCCTCCGATCACTCCTTTTGACTTCGAGGTTACCGCCGCGCCCTTTCCGCCGGCTATGGCGCCGCCAACCACGGCTGTTGGGGCGCCGCCCATCTGCTGACCGATGGCTGCTCACCCGGCACCACCAACCGCACTACCATGGGAAGTCTTGCCGGTATCGCCCGCTAGGGCCAGTATCAAGATACGGCTCCCGCAAGGCCCGGGGATAAAAAAGCGCAGACCCTCATGTTTCCACGCCGCTACGAAACTCGCAGCTACCTTAACGATAGTGAATGCCGTCGTGAGCGATCGGTCATTTCGCGCCATCCACGCTCGGCCGTCGGTGTAATCGGTCGCAACCCGCTTACGGACGGGGCCAGGCAACGCGGGCGTGGCGGCTGGTGCAAGTCACAGATCGCCACCGGCTACGAATCCGCGGACAGGCGCGCACCCTGGGTTCGGCATCACGGCTGTCCCTCCATTGGCAGCCACGAGACGCGGAACCGACGATCCGGGACAGCGCGCCCGTTTGCGCGTCCGGTCGGTCAGGTAACCTGTTACGCGGGCGCCTTCGCCGTCCGTCCATCGCAGCCGTTGCAGGGGCGGACCGGCGCGGGCCGCGCCGATGAGGCCGATCGAGGGCGATGGGTGAACGGCACCTTGATATCGCGCCAAACGCCAACCCCATTAACCCGCTTTTGCATCACAATCAAAGCATGGCTGTCACAAGTCTGGGTCCAGGCCACGCAAACTGCCGGAAACAAGAGTAAGGTGACAACAGTGGCGCCGGACATTGAAATCGAAGGCATCATCCTCCCCGATTATTCAATGGGCCGAGCCCCTTGGTTCACGCGCCTTCCTCTAACCCCTTAATTCTTCCTTCACCAGCCCCGTGCACCACATCGAACGCCTGCTGAGGCCGATGATCGACCCGTCAAATTCCGGCGATCGACGCCAGGCTTGCCAGGAAAGCGCATGCTTTCAATGGCTTTCGCGGCGCGATTTTTGCTGAGGCTCGTATATTATCAGGTCATCCCATGCGCGAGATCTCTTCAATCACTTTACTCTTTCTGCTCCTCGGACTGACCGGGTGCGCATCATTACCCACCGATGTGGAACGGCCGGTTTCCTTGCATGGTGACTTGGATAAGAATCCATCGCGCATTGCGGCGAGTGCTGCTCCCTATCTCTCTAAATACCCTGGAAAATCGGGGTTCTGGCTGTTGGGCAGTGGACTGGACGCCTTCGCGGCCCGCGTCATGCTCGCCGACGCGGCGGAACGCTCCATCGACGTCCAGTACTACCTCTACCATGACGACGTCACCGGGAAGATCCTGACCTACCGGTTGCTCGACGCGGCCGATCGCGGCGTGCGGGTGCGCCTGCTACTCGACGACATGGCCACCAAGGGCATCGATGCACCGCTTGCGACACTCGATTCGCACCCGAACTTCGAGGTGCGTATCGTCAACCCCTACGCCAATCGCGCGTTCCGGGCGCTGGACGTGCTGACCCGCTTCCAGTCCGCCACCCGGCGCATGCACAACAAGTCGTTCACCGTCGACGGGACCATGACCATCGTCGGCGGCCGCAATGTTGGCGATGAGTACTTCGGAACCCATGAGGATGTGAACTTCGGGGATATGGACGTGCTCGCCGTCGGGCCCGTCGCAGGCGAGGTCGGAGAGCAGTTCGACCTCTACTGGAACAGTGCGCTGGCCTACCCGATGCGCTCCCTCAGCTCGGGAAAGGGAGACCTGGACGAGCTTCGGCGCGACCTCCGGGCCTTCGACGGGGAGCAGCGCGGCTCGCCCTATGCCCGACGCGCCCGCGAATCAGCACTGGTGAACGACTTCGTGACGGGGAGGCTGCCTTTTCAATGGGGTGACGCGCTGGTCTTCTACGACCTCCCCGAGAAGCTGATCACCGATCCAGAGGATCGCTCTACCCACATGGGCCCGAAGATCCAGCCCTACACGATCGGGGCGCTGCAGCGCGACCTATTGATGTTCAGTCCCTACTTCGTGCCGGGGGAGGAAGGCGTCCTGGTGCTGACGGATCTTGCCGAGCGCGGCGTCCGCGTGCGGGTGCTGACCAACTCCCTGGCTTCGACCGATGTCGGAGTCGTACACGCCGGGTACGCGAAATATCGCAAGCCACTGCTGCGCGGCGGGGTCGAGATCTACGAGTTCAAGCCGGATGCTGAGACGCCGGGGCAAGGGACGCTCGCGAAACTAGCGGGGTCGACGGGCGCGAGCCTGCATGCCAAGACGTTTGTCATGGACCGGGAGACACTTTTCGTCGGCTCGCCGAATCTGGACCCGCGCTCCGGCAAGCTGAACACCGAGTTGGGTATCCTTTTCCAAAGCCAACCACTTGCGGAGGGACTCGCGGACTGGTTCGACACCAACAGTGGGCGCATCGCCTATCGTGTAACGCTCGACCGATCCCATTGCGGGGAGGCGGATCCTTGCCCCGAGCGGCTGCGCTGGACCGCCGAGGAGGACGGCCGGGAGGTCGTCTACCTGAAGGACCCACATACGGGCGCCCTGACCCGCTTCTTCGTCGCACTGATTTCACTGCTGCCGATCGAGGGGCAGCTCTAGACATCCTGTTTGACCTGCCCGTCCTCAACGCTCGTGGGCTACGTTGAGGGCGGGAACCGAACCAACGCAGAGCCACATTGAGGAGGGCAGGTCATGGACGAGTCTAACCGGAAAGCAGATCAGATTGAGACAGCGTCAGCGCGGTTCAGGTTTGATGCCAAGGCGGTGAGCTACGCGGCGCACGTGGGACTGGACGTACACAAGGGCACGATTGCGGTTGCGGTGGCCGAGCGCGGGCGAGGCGAGCCGATCTATCGCGCGCAAAGTCATCCGCTGCGGCAACTTGCGTCACAGGCTCGACACCTACAACGATACCTTCAACGAATCCCTGGCCAAACCGTTTCGCTGGACATAAGCCGGCAAGCCGCTCGCCGCCTGAATGACTAACGGGCCCCGGAATTCTCAAAGCTCAGCACTCGAGCTTCAGCCAGGAGCGGAAGTTCGCTGCTAAGAAATCAATGGGTGTAATCGGTTGATGGGGTAGTTAGTCGGGCCGGATAATTCAGCCCGTTGACACTCGGCCACAGCGAACGTCTCGATAACGCGGTGCCGCGATGGCCTGGGTGCAGCGCCTGAACGGGTATTCGGTATCGATTAGGAGACCTGCCGGGGCCTGTGGCGGAGCGGTACGGATCAAACTGTGAGGGGCCGACCACAGGTTCCAAGGCACGTGAGTGTTTCTGAAGAAATTTGCCGACCTACTGCGGGCGCCCCCGAACGCACCCCGCTGCGTTGGGAACAGCCGAGACTCGAGCCACGTGGGCTCGCTGCGCTCCCCGATTTGCGACTTCCCGCGCCTTGCCCTGATCTCAATCGGGCACGCCCGGAAACACCCTCGCTACGGCCGACAAATTTTCCACAGGCTGTGAGGAGCGGGTGCCGTCGGACGAAAAGGCCGCTTACACGCCGACATGGTCCGGGTTGGCAGTCTCGATCACGTCTGCCAGCCCAACAAGGGCATGGGCAAGCGCATCAGTGCAACCCGGGGCACCATCGATGTCTTGGGACGAGTTGCAGTAATCTCGGGGAAACAGGGTAAAGTTTGCGGTCTCTGCAATTCCTCAGCTTGAGGGCCAACCATGTCGAGCGAGTCCACTTCAGCGCACCGCGATCAGCTTCACAAGGACATCGGTGCCGTCGACATCCTGGTGCTGTTACGCGAGGAGATCGAGCAGTGGCAGGAGGAGGCCCAGGACAGCTCGAAGCAGGAGGCCCTGGACAATGTGCTGGCCCACATCCAGGCGATGGAGACCGAGTACAAGGGGTGTGCGGCCTTGGTATAATGTGCCCATCAGCAGCATTCAGCGCCGAATTGGTCGATTTTCTCCCAGAACTGAGCCCAGCGTCCGGCAGTGTTGACGAGTGAGCGCAGGCTGAGAATGATCTTGGCCCCTTTGGTTTTCCAACGCATTCCGGAGCCACACAGCCGCTGCTTGACGAGGGTCTTGCAGGCGGCCTCGGTCACGCCCGATCCGATCGGCAGGTGCTCGGCGAGGAAGCCGGGGTAGTCCATCTGATGGCGGTGGTTGTTGAGGTAGGTCCAAGTGCTGTAGGCACCATCGCGCAGCGCCTGCGACAAGGAGGTGCGCTGCGAGAGGGTGGCAGCTTCGGCGATGAGGCGATCGGGGGCTTTGGGATCCTCCTTGAGCGCGCTGCACTGCTGATGCTGCCAGCGCGCGCGCTGATTCTGGGCGTTGCGTTGCGGATAGCGCGCCTGGGCCAGCGTGCCGACATACTCGCTGACGTGGAAGAAGTCGATGAGCTGACGCTCGGTATGCTGCTCGAGGAAGCTCCAGTTACTGGCGGCGCCGTCCGCAATCCCCAGGTAGCGCGCCTCGCGATAGTGCCGCTTGGCCCGGTCGATCTCGCGCGTCATGCGCTGCATGAACTCGCGCTTGCCGTACTCGGGCGCGGCGGCGAGGTAGATGGTGTGCGCTCGCTCACCCTCGGGGTCGTAGAACGAGAGGGTGCCAACCATCGCCTCGCGGTAGCCCTCGCTGTCGGCCATGGGAATCATGGCGCCGTCGAGGCTGACCACCACCGTGGCGATCGGCACGCTGAGCTTGGGCAGCTCGTACTCCCAGTCCTCTTCTTTCGCCGCGGCGATGTTGCCCACCCACTCGGCGACGTTCTGAATGTAGGACGTGGCCACTTGACGGCCATGGTTCTCTGCGAGATCGCTCTGCACGGCGCGCACGTTGAGCTGCGCGTACTTGTGACTGAGCTGGCTGGCGAAGCGCGGCGTGGCCCCGCGGATGATCCGCCCCTGGTGCTCCAGCGGGCAGTAGATCCGCCCCCCGCGCGAGCTCTGGTAGACGTAGCGCTCCACGCGCACGACCCCGTAGGGGCTCTGGTAGTCCTTCGCATCACGCCCGCGTGCGGTCAGCTTCATCGCCCCGACGCGAATCGCACTGCCGTCGGTGTCCAAACGCTTCAGCGCCTCCTCGGTGGCGCAACGCCCCACCGCGTTGCTCGCCTCCTGGATCGCCCCTTCCATCTCCAACAACGTACCCCTGAGGTCCACCGTCACCTCGAGCGTCACCTCCGTCCCCGAGCGTCTAAGAACCTTCGCCACGCCGCCACCTTCTCATGCTGCTACAGAAGGTTACAGCATACTTCTCGACACGACATCATGTCGAGGCCGCACCCCCGCTGCCGTTGCCTGAATGCGCACTATGCAATCGTGGACGAATCGGCTGGGGGGACCGAACGCTTACGTCCAGTCGGTCTGGTTCTCGTAGGACAGGATGCGGAACGAATAGGCCGGGAGCGCCGCGATGTAGTCGCCGATGGAGTTGACGAAGGCATCCATGATGTAGGCGGTGGGCCCGAACACGGAGACCACCAACAGCAACAGAATCACCAGAACCATGTTGATGTTGCTGAGGATCTGGATGCCCTTGGAGAGCCCGGTGGAGGCCGAGAGCATGAACGCCGCTGCGAGCAGGCCCAGGATGACCACGCTGACCGCCGTGGTCGGAGCCACCCCGAAGACCTCCGTGACGCCGGCGCGCACCTGGAGCACGCCCATCACCAGGGAGCCCGCCAGCCCGAACACCACCGCGAAGGTCGCGACGATGTCCGAGGTGAACCCGAGCAGCCGGGTGGGGCGCGAGGCCGGCAGGGTGGCGCGGATGGGCGTCGAAATCAGCCCGGGCATCCCGCGCCGAAAGATGAAGTAGGCCAGCACCAGGGCGCAGACCGCATAGATGGACCAGGCGTGCAGGCCCCAGTGCAGGTTGGTGAGCATCATGGCCTGCCGTGCCGACTCGGGTGTCGAGCCGGCCATGTCCCCGGGTGGGTGGGCGAAGTGGCTGACCGGCTCGGCCACCCCCCAGAAGACCAGCCCCGCTCCCATGCCGCCCGCGAACAACATCGCGAGCCAGGATACGGTGGAGAACTCGGGCCGCGAGTCGTCGGGGCCCAGGCGCACCCGACCGTAACGGCCGAAGGCGAGCCATCCGCCGAGGACCATGAAGCCGGAGCACAGCGCGAGATAGAGCCAGCCGATGCTTTCGAGGACGAAATCGACCATGCCCACCGAGACGGCGGTCATGACATCGGGGGAGACCAGGCCCCAGAGGCCGAAGCCCAGGACCAGGAGAAACGAAACGATCAGAACGACGCGGGTGTTTCGAGGGTTATCGTAAGTGGTTCCGTTAGAAGTCAAATTGTCTCCTGGGTGCTGGCGATGACCTTCTTATTCCAACAGGTTTCCCTGTGGGTGTCAGGTTTCCTAGGCCTACCAGGCTGCCCAGGGGACAACTGAAGCGCCGCCATCACAGGCCCCGATGGGGCGCGCGATCGGTCGGAGGGGGCGAGCGCATCGGCCGTCCGGCCGGCCCTTGGGCGACGGCCGTGACGGTCCCCCACCGATGGGGTCAGCTCAGAGCCGATGCGCGAAGAGAACTTGGACGTCGTCGATGTAGGCGATGCCGGAGAAGTTGTCGAAATATTTCTTGGCAACCTTGTCCGCGATCTCGCGGGCGACGTCCTCGCTGGCGGTGAGAACCTCCACCTTGATGTTGGTAAAGGTATCGGATACGGCCGGTTGGCCGCTTGAGCGTGTATTGCGGCTGCCCTTGCCGCCGGCCGCCGTCACCGTGTAACCGGTGGCTCCGGCCGCGGTGATGATCTTGGCGACCTCCTTCAGGAGGACCTTCTCGGTGATGATCACCAACTTGGTCGCTTGTTGTGCCATGACGCATTACCTCTAAGCACCTGTTGCTGTCTTAACGGCAGGGGCCAGTCGGCTCGCCGGCTGCGAGCGCGAAGCCCCTGCGCTCCTCTCGAAACCACGCAAGGCGGCTGCCCGGGCGGACCCTCAGGTTCCGAATACCACCTGTGCGAGGCCGATATACAAAGGGATCCCGATCGCAATGGCGACCGGCGTTCCGACACTTGTCGATGCGCCGACGTAGGCTGACGGATTTGCGGTCGGGATACCGGCACGCAACGTCGGAGGGCCCGAGATGTCGGAGCTCGACCCGGCGATCACGGCGAGCAGTATGACGCCACCGGGGCTGAAGCCGGTCAGCACGTGGGCGATGTAGCCGAATCCGAAGGCGATCAGACCATGCACCAGTGGCGCGACTGTCGCATAGACGGCGTACCAGTGGGCGACTCGGCGCAGCTCGTTGAGCCGTGCGTAGGCCTCCATGCCCATCACGAGCATCAGCACCGAGAGCAGGCCCCGGAACAGCGGATCATAGAAGCCCTCGTACACCTTCTCGGGGCGAGTCAGCAGACCGAGTGCGATTCCGAGCAACAGTGCCGACAGGGCCGAGCCCTGCAGGCTCTCCTTGACGATCGGCCAGACCTTGACCTTCTCTCCGGAGCCGTCCTTGCGCTTGAGATACATGCTCGCCAACACGATCGCCATGACCAGGGCGGGGATATCCATAAACGGATACAGCGCCGGCGCCCAATGCTCGTATTCGATGCCTTCGGTTTCCATGACCACGATGGCGGCGGCCAGGGTCGATCCACTAACGGCCCCAAAAAGACCCGCGGTGGCGATGCCATCTTCCGTGCGAACGCTTGGCAGCATCGCCAAGGTGAAGCGCCCGATGAGCACAATGCTGACGCCGATTATTACGGCAAAGAACGCGGGTATGAGCATATCGGACAGATCCGCCTCGCGAATCGACATCCCGCCTTCGAGCCCGACGCGCATCAAAAGCATGAAAACCACGAACTTGTAGATGGCATCCGGGATCTCCAGCCGTGAGCCGAGCGCGGCGATCACGATGCCCCCCAGCAAGAAGGCGAGGGTGGGTGACTGGAGCTGCGCTAGAAAACGCATCATGAAATCCAATAGGGCTTCCACTCGTTCACTCCTATTTCGTTTGCGATCCGAAGGGCCGAAGGGTGCATGACTGCACCACAAAGACCTGCGATGGGGATCAGGGCGGCCGCCAGGCGGCCACGCCATCGCGACTGTTGGGCGACGACCCCGGCCAGCCAGTGGGCTGGCGAGCCTCTCGTTCAACGTGGGTCATGATGTGCGGCGATTCATCATCGCTATCCATTGATATTTCTCGGGTGCATACACCGTCGTTCTTGATGTATTCGGGAAATCCGAGCCGATCCTCAGTAAAAGGCCTCATGCTCGCTCGCTGTGGGTGATCGGGTGTCGTCCTTTCGACCGGCCCAGCAGCTCGCCGCCGAACGCATCCGGCACGAGGACCAGGCTCGCCCGGCCTGTCTCGGTCCACAGGCCGGTGATGTCTGGGGTGAACGCCTGACGCGGGTCGCCCGCGGCGAGGTCGTTGCGCGCCTGGGCTGCGCCCGGTCGCGTGGAGGAGCGCTCGGATGCGCTGGGCCCTGACCCAGGCACAAGGCACAAAACGCAGAAGAAGCAAGGCATGGCCGGCGGGGTGGGTGGGTGAGATTGGGCGGCACGAAGCCGGCCCTCCCCGGGGCCGACCCGCGACCTTCCGACCTGGATGTGGGCGGTCGCGATATGGAATGATGCGGGCCGGGCGCCACGCTGGCGGCTTCGGCGCCCCTTCATGGCTCCGAGCCGGGCGGCTAGGCCCCACCGCGGGGCTCGTCGCCGGGGCGACCCGGGCACGCTGCGGAGCGAGCATGCACACCTGCTTGAACCTCAACCAGATTCGCCTTCCGAGCGCCGGTCCAGTCACCCTGAGCGCTAAGGGCGACGTCGTCCCAGGTCTCGTGCCCTGGAGCCGGCGGCGCGCCGTAGTGCACCTGCCATGAGGTCGTCTGGGTGGCCGAGATGCGGTGTTCTGGCACTCTGCCTGCTCGGGGTGGGGGCGCTGGCGGCCGGCGCCCTGGCACTGGAAGGCGATGGGGAGGGGATCCTGCCCGCGTCCCTGGTCACACCCGCCGTGATCGAGGCCAAGATCGCGGAGGTGGAGGCGGCAACGGATCTGGCCGACGAGTCTCGTGGGCGACTCATCGAGCTCTATCGCAAGGCACTCAGCAACCTGGAGGCCGCGCGCGCCGACCAGGAAGCGACGGAGAGGCTGCGGCGCGGCGTCGAGACCGCGCCCACCGCGATCCAGGCCGTGCGGGCAGCGCTGGACCCGTCCGGGATCCCGCCAGCCGTGGAGAGCCTCGACGTGACCCTGGCCACGCCGCTCCCCGATCTCGAACAAGCCTTGCAGAAGGAGCAGGCGGACCTGGCCGCCGTGAATGCTCGCCGCGCCGATTTCGCGGCCCGGCTCGCCCTGTTGGACGGTCGGCCGGCGGCGATCAGTCAGCGTCTCAGCGAGGCGAACCAGCAGCTCGAGAAGGTCGCGGCGGAGCTTCAGACGCCGGCCAAGGACGACGCGAGCCCCGCCCTCATCGAGGCCCGGCGGTGGGTGACAGAGACCCGCTACCTAGCCTTGAGCACCGAGATCAAGCAGCTCGATCAGGAGCTCCTAAGCCGCTCCTTGCGGATCGATCTGCTGAAGGCCAAACGTGACAAGGAGCAGGCCAGCGCGGCATGGATCGATGCGCGCGTGAAGGCGCTCAAGGCGCTGCTCAACGGTAAGCGACAGCAGGAGGCGGATTTGGCGCGGACCGAGGCGGAGCGTCTGCAGCGCGAGACCCAAGGCCTGGATCCCCTGCTGATGGATCTGGCCGAGGGCAACGCGGCATTGTCCGCCAAGGTGAACGAGCTCGCCGGGCAGCTGCAGGCATTGGATCAGGAGGTAGACCGCATCGAGCGGCTCGCCGAGCGGATCAGTGCTGACCACCAGGACGCCCGCGGGATGCTGGAGTCCGGCGAGCTCACCGGGGACTTGGGCGCGGTGCTGCTCGAGCAGCGCGATGCCCTGCCGGATCTGCAGACCATCCGGCGCAATCGCGGCCTGCGGGAGGGGCAGATCGCCGAGAGCAATGTGCGGCGCCTACGCCACCGGGCCGAGGCCCGGCGATTCGCCGATCTCGAGGCCAGCGTCGCGGCGCTCGAAGCCGAGCTGAAACACAGCCGACTCCCGATCTTCGGGCCTTGCTGCGACAGCTCGTTGCAGAAGCGTCGGGAGCCGATCTCCGATGTCCTGGAGGCGGACGAGATCTACGTGGCCAAGGTGCGTGCCCTCGCCTCCGCGGAGGATCGGCTGTTGGGCCAGGCACAGGCCTACGACCGACTACTCGTCGAGTATCTGCTTTGGCTGCGCAGCGCCGAACCGATCGGGCTGGGCGATCTGCTCGATCTGCCGTCAGAGCTTCGAATCATGAACGCCAGGGCGCGCGTCGAGGGGCTGGCCGGGTCGGTCCTGGACCAGTTGTTACGCAGCCCGCCGTTCTGGCTCGCCCTGATCGTCGCAGTCGCCCTGTTTTGGTGGCGGCGGGCCTTGGTGGCCGCGATCCAGAAAACCGCGATCGGGGTCGGCAAGCCCACCACCGATGGCCTCAAGCCGACGCTGTGGGCCCTGGCCCTGACCCTAATGGTTAATGCGAGCTGGCCTTTGCTGTTGGCGGCGACCGGCTGGCAGCTTCAGGCCGCGCATCAGGGCACCGACCTGTCCCATGCCCTTGGGCACAGCCTGACGCGTCTGGCACTGCATCTCTACATCCTGGTCACGCTGCGAGCCATCTGTCTGCCCCGGGGTTTGGCCGCGGTGCATTTCCGCTGGCCCCAGAAGAACCTGGAGTTGCTTAGGGCGCAGGTCCGGCTGCTGACCTGGGTGTTGGTCCCGGCGGTCCTGGTGGCCCTCATCGCGATCGATCTGAGTCCGGCGAACACTGGCGGCATCTTGGCCCTACTCGGTTTTCTCGCAGGCTACGCTGCCCTCTCTTGGTTCCTGTTCAGGGTCTTCCATCCCAAGCGCGGCGTGCTGGCCAATCTGCGGTCCCCCGGCGACTACCCGCTGCTCACGCGCACCTACTGGCTGTGGTATCCGGCTGGCGGTGCTCTATCCCCTGCTATTGGTGGGGCTCGCCTTCGGTGGCTACACGTACACGGCGGCGTCCGAGTCAAAGAACCTCTTGCACACCCTGTGGTTCCTGCTCGCAATAGTGCTCGGTAACGCCCTCGCCCTGCGGTGGCTGCAGCTCACCCGCCGACGCCTGGCTTACGAGGCGGCGCTGGAACGCCGGCAGGCAGCCCTGGACGCCGCGCGGATGGCGGATGCCGAGCCGGTCGGCGGCGAGGCCGCGGACCTCCAGTTCGAGGAGCCGGAGGTGGACCTGGCCGCGCTTAGCGACGACACCCGACAACTGATCAGAATCCTCGTGACCGTTGCCACCTTCGCCGGACTCTATCTGATTTGGTCCGATTCCCTCACCGCGTTGCGGGTATTCGACCAAGTGGCGCTCTGGCACCAGACCATCACCGTCGACGGCGAGGAGCGGCGCGTGGCGGTTACCCTTGGCAACCTGGCCACGGCGCTGCTCATCGCGATAGGTACCTGGATCCTGGCGGCGCGCCTGCCCGCGGCCCTGGAGATGGCCCTGTTGCAGCGCCTGAGCATAAACGCGGGCAGCCGCTACACGGTGATCACGCTGACCACCTACGTCATCGTCGCGGTGGGCGTCCTGCTGGTCCTCTCCACCCTCGGTGCCCGCTGGTCGCAGTTGCAGTGGCTGGCGGCGGCGCTCACCGTGGGCATCGGCTTCGGCCTGCAGGAGATCGTCGCCAACTTCATCAGCGGTCTGATCATCCTGTTCGAGCGGCCGATCCGGGTGGGCGACACCATCACCGTCGGCGATACGGACGGCGTCGTGACCAAGATCCGCATCCGTGCGACCACCATCCGCAATTGGGACCGCAAGGAGCTCCTGGTGCCGAACAAGGAGTTCATCACCGGCCGGCTGTTGAACTGGTCCCTGTCGGACCCGGTCACCCGGATCGTGCTGGTGATCGGTGTCGCCTACGGCAGCGATGTGGACAAGGCCCTGGCCTTGATGCGGAAGATCGCCGAGGCCAACGAGCATGTGGTCGATGATCCCGCGCCCTATGTGACCTTCGACACCTTCGGCGACAACGCCTTGACCCTGACCCTGCGCGCCTATGTCGACTCCATCGACTACCGGGTGTCGACCATCACGGACCTGAACCTCGCCATCAACCGCGAGTTCGCGCGGGCCGGCATCAGCATCGCCTTCCCGCAGCGGGACGTGCATCTCGATACCAGGGAGCCTTTTCGGGTGCGGCTCGAAGGCTCGACCCAGGAGCGTCCGACCCAGGGGGCCGACTGACCGAGTACATCCCGACGAGGAGTGAGGGAAGGCGGCCCGATACGCAAGCCTGTGAACGCGCGGACGGGCGTCGCAGTCGCAGGGCCCAAGGAAATCATCCTAGATGGCAGTTGACCGCTTCGTGCCCAAGCAAGCGCTTGGAAGACAGAACGATTGGATCCGCCTGGAGCCACACCGCCGGGGTGAGGCCGCTACGCTTCCCGTTGTTGCGTGTGCCTGCGGGCCGAAGGGCCTTGGGTCGGTCCAGGCGGCCCTGACGGCAGCAACCCGCCATAACCTGCCGCCCACGTGAGTCGCTCCAGTGGCAGGTCAACGCCCCTCGCGGACTCTGGCGGTCAGGGCCCGGGTACGCCGGATACGCCCCAGACCTATCAGCAGCGGCTGTTCCAGGCCGGGCGGATCTGTTAGCCCATAAGCTTATCGTATTCCGCATGCG
This sequence comes from uncultured Gammaproteobacteria bacterium, assembly GCA_963714915.1. Classification (GTDB taxonomy): domain Bacteria; phylum Pseudomonadota; class Gammaproteobacteria; order Chromatiales; family Chromatiaceae; genus Thiodictyon. The sequence goes on along the minus strand of CAVQQM010000014.1, from coordinate 99,081 downwards.
TACCAATCCAAAACCACTGCACGCCATCCGGCACCGGAACTCCTAGAGCTCGGTACTTCGATCCAACTCGGACGCTGCGATACTGCCCTTGCCTCACTTTCTTGAAATGCAGCGATGGATGCACCGGGTTGTCGCGCAGCAACGCGTAATTCTGACGCGCAAGTTGTTGCACTGATGCTGGCAAAGAACTGAAGCATTGCCAAAAACTAGCGGAAGCGTAGTGCTTCAAATTTCTCTCGCTTGTCCAGCGTCATACTCGGCGAGCGCTGCAGAAGCGAGAGCGTCGAGTTTTCCCGCCTTCGCGTCTCTCTCGATCTGGCGATCCCATTCATCGTTGTCCCATTCCAAGAACCAACGTCGGAACTCGCTCAAATCGTCCGATGAAAGCGACTGAACCAGCTCTTCCAGTCTTTCAATGGTAGTCATAATCCGTCTCATCTCATTCAATTGGTTTGTATGACCACAACGTCTGCCTCCTGGACGATCTGCGCATTCCGCTCGCCACTTGCCTGGAGGCCCTGCATGGGGAACGCGCCGGTCAGTGCAGCATCCGCATCCATCGGCTGTCGACCCCGACGGCGCTGAATCTCGCCATCAACCGCGAGCTCGCACGGGCCTAGCGGGCGTCAGTCGCAGGGGGCGAAGAAGTCGTTGGTCAGGGCCTCGAGACACTGGCCGCCGGAGGGCGTGACGGCGTCGGCCCGCCCCGCCGCGCGGCGCTCCTCGTCCTCTTGTCCGAGTAGTTGACGGGCCGGTGGGCAGGCGGGACGCTCCGCGCAGCGGCCGTCCTCGCCGCACACCCGCTCGACCAGCCTGCGGCAGGGGGTCTCGGCCTGATCGTCCGGGCCCGGGGCGCTTTGGCAGGCGGGGAAGGCGGTGTCGCCGAGGGCCGCCTGGCACTGACCGGTGGCCTCGGTGTCCGGTGCGGCACCCGCGGCGTAAGGGGCGCGTCTCTGGGCCTCGCGCTCCAGATTCAGCAGCCGGCGGGCGTTGAGGCAGGCGGCGCTCGCGCGGCACTCGTTGTTGGGTCCGCAGACCCGGCGCTCGAGTTGCTCGCAGGGGCGGTTGGCGAGCTGCTCCTGGCGCTCCACGCCGGACTCCCAGGCCTCCAGCATCGCCTCGCTCGGCACCGCGGTGCCGTCGCGGATGATCACCACCGAGCCGTCGTCGAGCCGGTGCACGCCGTCCCACATGGGTACCTCACGCCCACCATCCGTGCGCCACGCCCGATGGGTGTCGGGATCGACCCGCAAGTCCCCTCCCGTGGATAGTGACCCGGTCCAGGGATCCGCTGCGTTTGCCGTGCCGAGCAGCAGCAAGGTGATCAGGATCGCATTGGTAAACGGTCGCATCGTCATCGCTCCTGCTCAGGTGGAGTGTCCCTCGCCGATGCGCGCCTCTAGCACGGTGGACAGCAGCAGGCTGGTCAGCACGAAACCGAGGAACAGGAAGAACCCAGGCGCGAGCACGGTGCCATTGGTCGTCAGGACCTCCACGGCGGCGGAGGCGCGGCCGAGGCTCCCGAGCTGGCTGCCGACCAGGCCGCTGAAACCGATGTAGGCCATGAAGATGGCGATCACCAGCACGTCGGCCATGGACCACTTGCCCGAGCGCAGGGCGAAGAAGTGGACGATCTCGGAGCGGCGCAGCCCGCGCCAGTCGTAATAGTAGACGTAGGTGGCCAGGACCTTGAGGGCCGGGAAGATCACGCTGAAGGTGACGATCAGCACCGCCACCAGGATCATGTCCGCCCCGCCGGTCCGCGCCAGGATGGAGACCACGTCGAACACGCTCTTGGTCTGGAAGTAGAGGACCTGGTTGACGAAGGTCACGGGCTCGCCCAGTAGCTCCAGGCTCAGCTCGGAGATGCGTGCCTCGATCTCGATCATGGGGGTCAGGACACCCCCGGCGAGCAGGATCAGGGTCGCCCCGGTCAGGAGGAAGAGTCGGAGCTGGTCGAGACGCGTCCCGCCCTCGGCGCGCGGCGGGGCCGACAGGCAGATCAGGAACAGGAGCGCGATGAGCGCGAACAGCCCCGCCAGCCGATAGAGCAGCGGACGCTCGGCGGCGGCGATCCGCGTCTTCAGCACGCCGTTGCAGGTTTCGAGGTCTGCGCAGCCGTGGCGGAGCAGGATGGCCTCGAGGCGCGAGCGGTCGGTCTTTGCGAAGGTGCTCGTCGCCGCCTGCTCGAGGAAGGCAAGCAGTTGCGCCTTGATCTCCTGCTTGGCCTCCGGTTTGGAGAGCTCCTCGACCACCAGGTCGGCATAGTCCGGCACCTTGCTGCGCAGGGCCTGGAAGTCCACCAGCATGTCTTGCAGGCCCTGCTGGATCACCCCTTTGACCTGGTCCAGCCAGGATCCGCCCGTCGCCTGATTGCGCCTGCGCAGATAGGTCTCGACCTGGTTCAGGAGCGAATAGAGCATCTGCTCCACGGCCTGTTTGATCTGGGGGCGGTTGGCGTCGGTGAGCTCGAACTCGTTGATCCGCCGCTCCAGGACCACGGACACCCGCGAGACCCACTGGTCGGCGTCGAGCAGCCCGTAGCGGACGTTGTTCAGCTCTGCGAGGTCGGTCTTCAGAACCTTCACCCGGTTCAGCTCCCCGATGACCTGGACGCCCAAGGCGAGGGCGCCCAGGAAGAGCAACAGGGCGAGGGCTCGGCGGGCGATGACTGCGGGGGGCATAGCGGGTCTCCTCGGGTCGGGAGGCCTATTCTAGCCCCGACTTGCGTGTACTCCCCGGCTGTCTGCGTGCGGTGCGGCGCGACCGGTCCCGCGCCGCACCTGCCTCTTGTACAAGCCCCCGCGGGTTTCAATATTGGACAGAACCTTGACGGCGGCCCCCGGGCCGCTGCGAACGATGAACAGTTTTGACCCTGGGGGGAACGGATGACGGTTGCATCCATCGGCGTGATCGGTGGCGGTATCGGCGGCTTGGCGAGCGCCTGGCTGCTGGACGCGCGCTACCGGGTCACCCTGCTCGAGGCCAACGACTACGTGGGCGGGCACACCCACACCCTGACGGTGGACGATCCCCGTGGTGCCTTTCCGGTGGACACCGGTTTCATGGTCTTCAACCGACCGAACTATCCCCTGCTGACCGGGATGTTCGGCGAGCTGGGCGTGGCGACCTACCCCACCTGTATGTCCTTCGCGGCGAGCCTCGACGGCGGCGCGACGGAGTATGCAGGCTCGGATCTCAATGTCCTGTTCGGCCAGCGCGCGAACTTGCTGCGGCCGGGGTTTCTGCGGATGCTGTGGGAGATTCTGCGCTTCAACCGGGCGGCCCTGGCCTTCCTCGGAGAGGCCCCCGCGCCGGGGCTGAGCCTCGGGGAGTTTCTCGAGCAGGGCGGTTACAGCGAGCGCTTTGCGACCCAGTATCTCCTGCCCATGGCCGCCGCTATCTGGTCCTGCCCTACGGATCAGATGCGGGCCTTCCCCTTCCTGAGCTTCGCGCGCTTCTTCAAGAATCACGGGCTGCTCAGCATCGTCGATCGTCCGGACTGGGAGACCGTCCGCGGCGGCAGCCGGGTCTACGTGGAGCGGATCCTGGCGCGGATGCGCGGCGAGGTGCGCACCGCCTGCCCGGTCGCCCGGGTGCGGCGCACCGACTCGGGCGTCGAGGTGACCACCCGGGCCGGCGAGCGCCTCGCCTTCGATGCGGTGGTCTTCGGCTGTCACGGCGACCAGGCCCTGGCGATGCTGGAAGACACGAGCCCCCTGGAGCACGAGCTGCTGGGGGCCTTCCGCTATCAGCCGAACCAGGTCTTCCTCCATACGGATCAGGCGCTCATGCCCAGACGCCGCCGGGTGTGGTCGTCCTGGAACTATCTGCGCGCGCCCGGTGAATCGCCCGAGGGCCCGGTGACCGTGACCTATTGGATGAACCGACTCCAGGATCTGCCGACCGACCGCGACATCTTCGTCAGCCTGAACCCGACCCGGCCGCCGCGTCCGGGGTCGGTGATCGCGGAGCTCGCCTACGACCATCCTGTGCTCGACGCCGGGGCGATCGCGGCCCAGGCGCGCATCGGCGAGATCCAGGGGCGCGACCGCCTGTGGTTCGCCGGCGCCTACCTGGGCTACGGGTTCCACGAGGACGGTCTGCGCTCCGCGGTCGCCGTCGCCGAGGGACTCGGAGTGTCGGTGCCCTGGCTCCAGGGTGCCGATGCGCCGGCTGTCCCGGCGCGCGCCGCGGCGCCCGCCCTGGTCGCGGGGACCGCCAGCCCGTGAGTGTGGGTGCCCAGCTGGTCTTCGGGGAGGTGATGCACCGGCGTCTATTCCCCGTTCAGTATCGCTTCGTCTACCGGGTCTTCGGGCTCCTGGTGGATCTCGATCGTCTCGACGAGGCGGCGAGTCGCTGCCGCTGGTTCTCGCGCAACCGATTCAACCTGTTCTCCTTCTACGATCGCGACCACGGTCCCGCCGACGGCAGCCCCCTGCGCGACTGGCTCGCCGGCCACGTGAGCCGGATGGGCCTCGATCTCCCGATCCGGCGCATCGAGCTACAGTGCTTCCCCCGCGTACTCGGGCATGCCTTCAATCCCCTGAGCGTCTGGTACTGCTACGGACCCGGGGACGATCTGGCGGCGGTGCTCTGCGAGGTGCACAACACCTTCGGGCAGCGGCACAGCTATCTGCTGCACCGCGACGGTGAGCCCATGGCATGGCCCGTGGTGCGTCACGAGCACACCAAGGAGTTCTATGTCTCGCCCTTCGTGGGCATGGAGGCAGACTACCGTTTCCGGTTCGCCCGCAAGGGGATCGAATCGAGCACCGTCATCCACGAGTACCAGGACAACCGGCTGATGCTGGTGGCGGTCCAGCGCGGGGAGTCGCGCGAGCTCAACGACGCCAACCTCCTGCGTGCCCTGGCCCTCTATCCCCTGGTCTCCCTCAAGATCGTCGTCATGATCCATTGGCAGGCGCTCAAGATCTGGCTGCGCGGCGCCTCCTTCTTCTCCAAGCCCGCGCTGCCCCCGCAGGAGGTCTCCTGATGTCCGTCGACGAACCGCTGCGGGCGCCGGCACCGCGGCGCACCCTTACCTCGGCCCTCTGGGGGCGCATCTTCCAAGTGATCTGCGGCCGGCTGGCCTTCGGGAGCCTGCTCGTGCGGCTTCCCGACGGTCGCGCGCAACCCTTTCGCGGCCGCTTTCCCGGCAATTCGGCGGAGCTCCATGTGCTTCGGCCGGGTGCCTTCCTGATGCGCGTGGCGACCCGCGGCGACCTGGGGTTCGCCGAGTCCTACCTGGAGGGGCATTGGACCAGCCCCGATCTGCCGGCCCTGCTCGACCTGCTGCTGCACAACGCCGAGCATCTCCAAGGCGGCTATCAGGGGATGCGCCTCTCCCGTCTGGTGGATCGACTGAGCCACGGGCTGCGCAGGAATCATCGGCGCAACAGCCGGCGCAACATCGCCCGCCATTACGATCTCGGCAACGACTTCTACGGGCTGTGGCTCGACCCCGGCATGACCTACTCCGCCGCCCTGTTCGAGCGCACCGGTGGCGACGCCCCCGCGCACCAAGACCTGGAGCGGGCCCAGGCGCGCAAGTACGAGCGACTGCTCGATTGGCTCGACGCCCGCCCGGGGGAGTCGCTCCTGGAGATCGGCTGCGGCTGGGGTGGTCTCGCCGAGGCGGCCGCGCGGCGCGGGTTGCTGGTGACCGCCGTGACCCTCTCCAAGGCCCAGCTCGCCTACGCCCAGGAGCGCATCGACCGGGCGGGACTCGCCGACCTGGTGGAGTTTCGGCTCCAGGACTACCGCGACATTACCGGCCAGTTCGACCACGCGATCTCCATCGAGATGCTGGAGGCCGTGGGGGAGGCCTATTGGCCCACCTATTTCGGGGCCCTGCGCCGACTGGTGCGTCCGGGCGGGCGGATCGGGCTCCAGGTCATCACCATCCATCCGGATGACTTCGAGACCTATCGGCGCACGGCGGACTTCATCCAGCTCTATGTCTTTCCCGGCGGGATGTTGCCCTCGCCGGGGCGCCTGCTCGGGTGCGTGCGCGACGCGGGACTCGAGGTGCTCGAGGAGCGCTGGCAGGGTGCGGACTATGCCGAGACCCTGCGTCGCTGGCGCGACGCCTTCCAGCGCTCCCAGGGGCAGGTCGCTCGGCTCGGCTACGACCCGGTGTTCCGTCGCATGTGGGATTACTACCTCGCCTACTGCGAGGTCGGGTTCGACTGCGGGGCGGTCGATCTGGCCCAGTTGCGGCTACAGGTGCCTCGGTCGGCAGCCTGAGGGGGCTTGCGGGTCGGTCTCTCGGGCGGGGCGCTCAATCGGGACGCCGGTCGGCGAGTCCCGTGAGCTCCCAGAGCAGATCCAGCTCGGCGCGCAGACCGCGGCACTCGTCCTCCAGGGCGGCGATGCGCTCGCCCCCGGCCGCGGTCCGAGGACTCGTCCGGGCGTCGGGCGGCGCGGGGGCGATCGGCTCCACATCGGGCTCACCGGAGAGCAGGTGGGCATAACGCTCCTCGCGCCGGCCCGGGGCCCGCGGCAGCTCCACCGCCAGGGCGGGTGAGTGATCCACCAGCGCGCGCACGGCGGCGACCACGGCCTCGAGGTCGGGGAACTCGGCCATGCGCGCGGCATTCACGCGCAGCTCGCCCGGGGTCTGGGGCCCGCGCAGCATGAGCACGGTCAGCACCGCCTGCTCCCGGCGGTCGAGATGGAAGGTGCCCACCATCTTGTGGTCGTAGCGCTCGGTGCGGCCGCTGAATCCCGCGTGCACCAGCCCCCGGTCACGCAGCTGATTGACCGTATGGCCCACCACCCCGGGGTCGAGCTGCATCACCGGGTGTCTGCTGCTCTTCTGGTTGCAGGCGCTCACCAGTGCATTGAGGGTGAGGGGGTATTGGTCGGGGGTGGTGCGCTGCTTCTCCATCAGACATCCGATCACCCGTGCCTCGATGGGCGAGAGTTGAATCGGTGCCAATGGGGAGCGGGACGGCTCGGAGGTTTCGGACATGGATCGCTCGCTGTAGCTTGTTTCGGTGCGGGTGGACGGTCACGGACGCGATGAAGGAGCGTCCGCGTCCAGGACGCGTAGCTCGAAACTCAGCTGCCGGTCGCCCGATGCCTGGGCCCCGTAGAGGATGCCCGTGGATCGCCCGTCGCGGGTCTCGGAGCTGCCGCCGATGGGGACCCATTCGCCGAGGCGGGTCTCCACCCGGGTGGCCACCGAGCTGGTCGCAATCCCTTGGCCCCCGGTCGGGCGGGCGGCCCCGGCCGCGATCTCCAGGACGACCCGTTCGCCCTGCACCCGAGGCGTGACCAGGAAACCGCTGTCCGCCGAGACATACTCGGTCGTCTCCCGCACGCCTCCGCCCAGCGGGCCCCGAACCGTCTCCCGGTGGACGATGGGGCGCTCGGTGCCGATCTGGATGCGGGCGGTGTGCCCCTCGATGACCCGGACCTCCTGGGTGAGCCGCGCCTCGCGATCCACGCGCCCGGCCGAGGCCACCACGCGGCTGCCACCGGTGTGCCGGGTCTCGGGCGGGACGCCGATCCGCACCCGCGCCCGTTGGTCCCCCCAGGTCACCGACTCGTCGACCGCGGCGCCCACGGCCGCGCCGGAGCCCGCGACCTCCAGGGCCTGGCGGACCTGGATCACCAGGCCGCGCGCGGGACGGTCGAGCCGCTCCAGGGCCCGGCGGATATCGGACACTCGCTCCGGGGCGGCGCGCACGAACAGTGCCCCGCGGGCACCCACTACGCTGCCATCCGGGCCGGCGAGGGGGGCGAGGATCGGGATCAGATCCTCGGGCAGGGCGGCGCGCAACTCGATGATCTCCAGCGGATGGTCGGCGGCCTGGGCGGCCAATGCGGCGAACAGCCCGAGCAACAGCCCGGCGACGAGGTCGCGCGCGGCGCCAATCGTGCCGCCAGGGGTCCCGCTAAAGATAGAGTCGACGCAGCTCGGTGTCCTCATCTGCTTGCTCCCAGAGTGACTCGAACTCGGCCCTTAGGAGCCGGGCCTCGCGCGGCGTGTCGAGACTGGCGACGGCCTCGTGGACCTCGGCAATGGGACGGCGGCAGTAACCCGTCGCGTCTGCGACCAGGAAGGCGTCTGGCCGGTCACGGTCGTTCTCGCCCAGACGCCGGATGGACACGGCCGAGGTCAACTGGCGCGCCAGCGCGATGAGTCGGTGCCCACGCGCGACGGGGGCGCGGGCCTCGCGCACCAGGATGCGGATAGGCGGCCTGGGTGCCGAGAGTGCGAGCCGGCGCAGGGCCTCGATGAATTTGGGCCGATCGTAATAGGCGGGGTCGAGGTCGCGCGTGAGCATGAGGACCTCCCGGCGCGCCTGCTCGGCCAGGCGCAGGCTCATGGCCTGGATGGCGGCGCGGCCGGCGAGGGTCTCGGGGGCCGAGTCTTCGGGCTCGAGGCGGAGCTCCGGGTCGTCTTGATCGGTCATGTCGGCCCCAGGTAACGCATGAGCCGGTGTGCGATCCCCGCCTCGTCGAACTCCGCCCCCTCCGGCACGAAGCCATGACGGGCATAGAAGGACTCGGCGCTGGTCTGGGCATGCACGAACGGCGGCGGACGCCCGGGCCCCAGGGCCAGGGTGAGGGCCGCGCGCAGCAGCGCGGAGCCGACGCCGCGTCGGCGCCACTGTGGGAGCACCGCCATGCGCCCGATCTGACCGTCGGGGAGGACGCGGGCGGTACCGACGGCCAGACCGTCCGGCGTGGTGGCGAGCAGATGCCGGGCCCCGGGGTCCCATCCGTCCCATTCCAGCGCGACCGGCACCCCTTGCTCCTCCACGAAGACCCGGGCGCGGATGGCCCGCAGGGCGGCCTGGTCGCTCGCCCAGTCGGCGCGGTGCACGCGGGGATCGGGGCTAGGATCGAAGCTCATAGTGGCCTTGATTGTAGAGGGCGGTGAGCAGCTCGAGTCCGGCCGGGTCGTCCAGCCAGGGGGCGAGCCGCCCCGCCGGCAGGTCTCGGTTGTCGGCGAGCAGCACCGCCAGCTCGTGCAGCGCGGGCGCGATCTTGTGGGTGCCGCCGGCGGCGAACAGGAGGCGTCCGCCCGTCGCCGAGGCGGGTGAAGAGGATGCGGCTGGCGGTGCGGGTCAGTTGGCCGGCCTCCCTCAGGGCCCGGCGGAGGTCCGCCGTGGAGATCGGGTCCTCCGGGGGCCGGGGCTCGAGATTCTCCTTTGGCTCGGTCAGGTAGGACCCGAGCCAGGCGGCGAATGTCGCCTCGTCGGCCCCGCCCAGGGCGGTCTCGATGCGCTCGCGCAGACTGGACCGCAGGTCCGCCGTGATCTCCCCGCGGTGGCGTTGGGCTCGCAGACCCGGATCGCCGTAGCGTGCCCGCGGTAGCCTGCGGGCGATCGCCTCGTCGCACCAGCCGGTCGCCAGCTCCCGCCAGTCCGGGGCGCGCAGCCCCACCGACCAGGTCATGCAGGGGCCCTCGGCGATCCCCCAATGGGGTACGCCGGGGGGCAGATAGAGTAGGTCTCCCGGTTCTAGGACCCATTGCTCGGTGCCCTGGAATCGTTCGAGGATCGCCAGGTCGAGCCCAGGCACCAGGTCGGGGTCGCCCGCCGGGGGTGGGGCGATCTGCCAGCGCCGCCGACCCTCGGCCTGGATCAGGAAGACGTCGTATTCGTCCAGGTGGGGCCCGACCGATCCCTGGTCCGCCGCGTAGCTCACCATGATGTCGTCGAATCGCCAGTCGGGGATGAACCCGAAGGCGTCGAGCAGGTCTGCGACGGCGGGGACGTGCTTGTCCACGTCCTGGACCAGCAGGGTCCAGTGGCTCTCGGGTAGGGCCGCGAAGTCGGGATCGTCGAAGGGCCCATTGCGGACCTCCCAGGGGCGAGCGCCCTGCTCCAGGACGAGCCTCGACTCCACGTCCGGCTCACAAGCGAGCCCCGCCAGCTCATCGGCGCTCAGGGGCGACCGGAACCCGGGCAACGCCTGCCGCATCAGCAGCGGACCGGTCTGCCAGGCCTCGCGGAGAAAGGCGTCCAGCCCGCCGGGGATTTGGAGTCTAGGCGGCATGCCAGGTCGCGGGCGCGCGTTGATGGCCCGGAGCACACGCCGCCGTCGGTCGCCAGCAGACCGGGGATGTGGCGCGAATGTCTCTAAATAGCAACATTTCTCTGTGGCCGCTGGCTCGCTAAATGGGCGCAAAGCGCTGATTTATGGTTGATGGATACCATTACTGTGTCTGGGCGTTGCAAATATGTATCGAGCGATGAAAAAAGTTGCACTTTTGTTGTAGCACTAGGCTAAAATAACCACGTCCGAATGTTCCGTCATCGCACGTCGCTCGGTCGCACTCGTCGAGGCGCCGTGTCGAGAGAACGGGCAGGGCCGCGGCGAGAACCACGCGAACCTTCTGTTGTTTTTTGGGAACAGGCAGCCTACATCCGAAAAACGGCCCGGCAGAACAATCTCAACCAACCCGATATAGGTAAACAAGATGCGCAAAGAACTGAAGCTCCGCGTCACCTCGCTGGCAGCCCCGCTGGCCATGGCACTCACGATGGCCGCTCCCCTTGCCGTCCAGGCCGATGCCATGGAGACCTACTGGGCGGCCCCGCCCAATGAGTCCGCCTGGGTCAACCCCTACGGCGAGTGCTGGCAGGGCGTCGAAGGCGAGAACCTCCCGCCCTGTGCCGCTGTCCCGAGCGCCCCCCTGGTCCTGCGGCTCCTGTTTGAGCTCGACCGCTATCGCCTCGAGAACATCCGTAACCCCGAGGCCCTGCAGAAGCTCGACGACCTCATCGCCCAGATCAAAGAGACCCCCCGCGACGAGATGCTCACCATCGTCGGCCATACCGACAAGCTGGGTAGCTGGGAGCACAACGTGGTCCTGAGCGAGAACCGGGCTAACACCATCCGTGACTACATGGTTGAGCGCGGTGTCTCCCCGAACAACATCCAGTCGGTGCGCGGCGTGTCCTGGGAAGGCGGCGACGACGTCGACGCCGATGGGAGCATCATCGACCTCGGCCCGCTGGAGAACAACCCCCTGCGCCGCCGCGTGGTGGTGACCGAGCTCCTGGTGGCGGGTCAGTAAGCCTCGGGCCGCCCCAGGCGGCCGTGAGACGATCACAACGACTCCCGTAAGCCTCATTCCCCCCGACCGGGGCTTATAGGACGGTCGGTCCCGGGTCTCCCGGTGACCGACCTTTTTTTGGGGCCCGCGGGCACCCCCGCGTGTTCTCCTTTGAGTCTTCAGAGCGTCTTCGCCTGACTGACCGCGTTGCCGAGGTAGGTGCCGGGCGACAGGGCCTTGAGCTGGGCCTTTGCCGCCGTCGGGGATCTCCAAGGCGTCGATGAAGGCCGCGAGTGCCTCCGGGCCGATCCGCTGGCCGCGGGTGAGGGCCTTGAGCCGCTCGTAGGGTTGGTCGACCCCATAGCGGCGCATCACCGTCTGGATGGGCTCCGCCAGCACCTCCCAGTTGGCGTCCAGGTCGACCGCCAGACGCGCGGGATCGGGCTCCAGCTTGCCGACACCCTTGAGCGCCGATTGCAGCGCGATGCTGGTGTGGGCCAACCCAACCCCGAGGTTGCGCAGCACCGTGGAATCGGTGAGGTCGCGCTGCCAGCGGGAGATCGGCAGCTTCTCGGCCAGGTGGCCGAGGATGGCGTTGGCGAGCCCGAGGTTGCCCTCGGCGTTCTCGAAGTCGATCGGGTTCACCTTGTGGGGCATGGTCGACGAGCCGACCTCCCCGGCGACCGTCCGCTGTTTGAAATAGCCGAGGGAGATGTAGCCCCATACATCCCGGCACAGGTCGATCGCCACCGTGTTGAAGCGGGCCACGGCGTTGAAGAGCTCCGCCATGTAGTCGTGGGGCTCGATCTGGGTGGTGTAGGGGTTGAGGTCCGAGTCCCAGCGATTCGACCACGGAGCGGGCCAGGATCGGCCAGTCGACCTCCGGGTAGGCCGCCAGATGGGCGTTGTAGTTGCCCACCGCCCCGTTGATCTTGCCCAGCAGCAGCACCGCCGCCACGCGCTCGCGCTGGGCGCGCAGCCGATGGACCAGGTTCGCCATCTCCTTGCCCAGGGTGGTCGGGGTCGCCGGCTGGCCGTGGGTGCGCGAGAGCATGGGCAGCCCCGCGGTCGCATGGGCCAGGTCGGTGAGGGCGTCGATCAAGGCGTCCATCTGAGGCAGCAGGACCTGATCGCGGCCGGCGCGGATCATCAGGCCGTGGGCGAGGTTATTGATGTCCTCCGAGGTGCAGGCGAAGTGGATGAACTCGCTCACCGCGGCCAGCTCCGCGTTCTCGGCTACCCGCTCCTTCAGGTAATACTCGACCGCCTTGACGTCGTGGTTGGTGGTGCGCTCGATCGCCTTCACGCGCTCCGCGTCGGCGAGCCCGAAGTCCGCGACGATCCCCTCCAAGAGCGCCACGGCATCGGGCGAGAAGGTCGGCACCTCGGGGATCCCCGGGTGGTCCGCGAGCGCCCGCAGCCACTGGACCTCGACCGCGACCCGCTGCCGAATCAGCCCGAGCTCGCTGAACAGGGGCCTGAGCTCTGCGGTCTTGTCGCCGTAGCGGCCGTCGACCGGCGATACGGCGGTGAGTGGGGTCAGCTCCATGGGGCGGGTCTCCGGATCTGGGATGGGGTGTCAAGGCGCGGGGTCGAAGCCATAGCCGAGTAGCTCGATATCCCGGGCGAAGTGCCGCGCGACCAGCTCGGCCGTGTCGGCGTTGTAGTAGGTGCGATAGTCCTTCTTGCGGTCCGTCGCCTTGCGGGCGTGGGGCAGGGCGGGCGGGCGGATACCGATGCGCGCGCAGGCGGCGGCGAAATCGGCCTCGAGCCGCTCGTAGCGCCCGATGAAATCGACCACCACCTGGCCATGCAGGTCGATCAGATAGTCGCTCTGCAGCTCGATGGAGGTATCGACGTGGAACTGGAAAGGGCGCTCGGGGCCGAGCTTCCAGCGCAGGAAGCCCTCGAAGTCTTGGTGACCGCCGAGATACTGGGGGCGCTCACGGCGGATGTGGTGGAAGGAGCTGACCTGCAGGTCCCAGGGGTTGCGCACGAAGGCGAACTTGAACAGCGAGTCGAAGAACTCCCGCGGCAGCAGCTCCTTGGCCGCGACCACCTTGGCATGACGCGGCAGCTTGGTGGCGATGCGGTGGCCGCTCAGGTGACTGAAGCGGCTGCACAGGAACATGGGCCAGTACCAGGGGTCGGCCCAACGCCCCCGCTGGAGCGCCGCGCGCACACTGGTGCCGCCGGTCTTGGCGATGTGGACGAAGAGGAAACGGCGACGCACGGACAGGAGCATCGCGCGATTCTAGCCGAGCCGTCGGGTACAGGCTTGTCCGTCGGTGTCTCAGCGGATCTCGCAGGTCCCCTCGCGGCAGCGTCGTCGCAGTCGCCAGCGGGCGAAGCGGGTGTAGGCCTGGTCCAGGGGCCCGGTGAGGCGCAGTGCGCTCACCAGGGTCGCGAGATGCCGGTAGCCGGGGAGGCGACGCCAGATGGCGAGAAATCCCGGGACGCCCGAGATGATGGTCCCACCCGGCCCCCCATCCGGAGCACTATCAGGCCGATCATCCGGGTCGATCACATGCAGGCGCGCCATGGCCTGATCGTGGGTGATGCCGGCCGCCTTCAGGCGCTCGCCGGACTGATGGAGATCGAGCCATTCGATCGCCTCGCCTCGGTCGATGGCGCGGTAGTGTCCGATCTCCCGGCGACACAGGGGGCAGTTGCCGTCGTAGAAGACCACGGGTCTGCGGGGCGGGGCGTGTGTCGAGGGCTGCTGGGCCTGGGTCTCCAAGGGTTCAATCCTGCATCGGGTCCGTATGCTTTCGAGATGGCGGGGCCCGGCGCGAATAAAACCCTGCACCGGACCCGGCGGGGACCACCGCCAGGGCCAGCCCGGCCGTGCGCCATCCCCAGCTCGTGGCCCCTCGGCCCGCAGGCTGGACAACCCGCTCGGGCCGTGATTCGCTGAGGCCCCTGACCACGATCCCTCCGCCCCAGTCATGCCCATGCCGCGCCCCATCTCGCTCTTTCTTGGCTTCCTCGGCCTCCTCCTCATTGTGGCCTTGGCCGCGGCCCTGTCCGGGTTGTGGCTGACCAAACAGGCCGAGCCCGACTACGCGGGCGAGCTGAGCCTCCCGGGGTTGCAGGCGCCCGTGCAGGTGGACTTCGGCCCCCATGCGGTGCCCAGCATCCGCGCCGAATCCACCCGCGACCTGGTCTTTGCCCAGGGCTACGTGGTCGCGAGCGAGCGCATGTGGCAGATGGACCTCATGCGCCGACTGGCCAGCGGGCGGCTCGCGGAGCTCTTCGGCGCCGGTGCCCTGGACGTGGATCGCCTCTTCCGCACCCTCGGGCTCGGGGCCTCCGCGCGGCGTGGGCTCGCCGATCTGGACGCCGCCGAGCGGGATCTGCTCCGCGCCTTTGCCGACGGGGTGAACGCCTACCAGACGACGGCCGCCGGGCGTTTGCCGATCGAGTACCGCATCGCCGGGCTCACCCCCGAGCCCTGGGCGCCCGAGGACAGCTTGGCCATCGGCGCATTCATGGCCTGGACCCAGTCGTTCAACCTGCGCGAGGAGCTGACCTTCCTGCGGGTGGCCGCCCGGGTGGGCAAGGAGCGGGCACGCGAGCTCTTCCCGACCGATGAGGGGGTGCCCGCTCCCCCCGTGCCGCCGGAGCTGCCCGATCCCGCGCTGGCCCAGACCCGCGAGCTGGCCGAGTCCTTGGCGACCCTGGTCCAGGCGCCCGGCCGGTTCGGACTCCCGGTCCCGGGGCCCGCGAGCAACGCCTGGGCGGTGACCGGACCTCGCAGCGCCGACGGCTCCGCCCTGCTGGCCAACGACCCCCATCTCGCGCCCTCGGTCCCAGGGGTCTGGTACGAGCTCGAGCTGATCGGACCCGATCTGCACGTGGCCGGGCTGGCCCTGCCCGGGGTGCCCCTGGTGCTGATCGGCCACAACGCCGATCTCGGCTGGGGATTCACCAGTGCCATTGCCGACAATCAGGACCTCTTCCTCGAGCGCCTGGTCCAGCCGACTGGGCCGGGGGGCGAGGCCGTGGAGCGCGCGGGAGGGCTCAGCGAGCCCATCGAGACCCGCGTCCAGCGCATCCAGGTCAAGGGCGCCGAGCCCGTAGAGCTGCGGGTACGGCGCACCAGTCACGGGGTGATCCTGAACGACATCCTGCCCCTCGATCCCATGGGCCGGTTCGAGGACGGAGATCCGGGGGCCCTCCCGCGGGTAGACAGTCCCTACCTGCTCACGCTGCGCCAGGTGGACGACCTGCCCGACCGCGGGTTCGCGGCCTTCGCGGGACTCAACCGGGCGCGCACCCTGGCCGAGGCACGCGAGCACATGGACGGCTTCAGGCAGGTTGCCCAGAACCTGATGCTGGTCCATCGCGACGGCGGTATCGCCTGGCATCTGGTCGGCCTGCTGCCCCTGCGCGGCAAGGGGGCCGGCGCCTTCCCGGCGCCTGGCTGGGTCGCGGGCTACGGCTGGCGGGGCTATGTCCCGCGTGACCAGAACCCGGGGCGGACCGATCCCGAGGGTGCCGCCCTCATCACCGCCAACAACCGCACCATCCCGCTGGATTACCCGGTGACCGTGTCCCACTCCTGGATGGCCCCGTATCGGGCCCAGCGGGTCGCCGAGCTGCTGGCCGAGGCGCCGCCCCTAGATCCCGCCGCCATGGCCAGGATGCAGGCGGACCGCGTCAGCATCCCGGCCCGGCTGGCCCAGCAGGCCATCAGGGGTCTGGCCGCGGAGATCCAGGCCGCAGATCCGGCCGCCTGGGCCATCGCCGAGGAGCTGCTGCTGCCCTGGGATGGGGAGATGGACGGCGCAAGTCGTGCCGCCGCCCTGTTCGAGCTGCTCGAGCCGGCGCTCTATCGCGCCCTCTATGGCGACGAGCTGGGCGAGGATGTGGAGGCCCTGATGGCGCTCTCCATCGTCGCCTACAACCCGGTCCAGGAGACTGTCCGCAGCGGCGTTTCGAGCTTCTGGGACGACGTCGGCACCCCCGAGGAAGAGGGCCCGGCGGAGATCTGGGGGCGCGCGATCCGTGCAGCGGCGCGCTCGCTCGAGGAGCGTCTGCCCCGGCGCGAGGACCAGCGGCTCGATCGGCTGGTCGGTCTGACCTTTCCCCACGCCTTCTCCGACATGCCCGTGCTAGGGGGCCTGTTCGAGGTGGGCCCCCTCGGCGTGGGCGGGGGCGCGGATACGATCGATGTCACCAAGTCCTCGGTGCTGGCCCCAGAGAAGGGCCTGTTCGTCGCCTCGGCGCGGCTGGTCCTCGCGGCGGGCGACTGGCCAGAGAGCCGGGGCACCCTGCCCCTCGGTCAGTCGGGACATCGACTCTCGCCCTACCGGGCGGACCAGCTCGACGACTGGCTGGCGGGTCGGACCCATCCCTGGCCCTGGAACGGACCGCCGGGCGGGGCGTCCATCGGGCGGCTCACCCTGAGACCCGGCGATTGACCCGCCTGGGGCCGGGGAATCCCGACGGATGCCCCCACATCGCTGCGATCAGTCGCGCCGCCAGGAGAGCCCCGTGTCCGATCCCCGACTTACCCGCATCGATATCAGCAAGGAATACCTGAACTTCAGCGCCGGGCACTTCACCATCTTCTCCGAGCGCGAGCGGGAGAACCTCCACGGACACAATTTCCAGGTACGCTGCTCGGTGACGTCGGGGGTCGGACCGGATGGGATGGCCTTCGACTATGTACTGCTCAAACGGATGCTCAAGGATCTCTGCGACGCCCTCGACGAGCGCGTGCTCTTGCCGGAGCGCTCTCCCCATCTGCGCCTGGAGCGGGACGGGAGTCTGGTGATCGCGGTCTTCGGTGGGGAGCGGATCCCCTTCCTCGAGCGAGATTGTCTGCCGCTGCCGGTGCGCAACGTCACCGTCGAGGAGCTGGCCGATCTGTTGCTCGGGCGTCTGTTGGAGCGCCCGGAGGTCGCGGGCTGGGATGTACGGGCCGTGGAGCTCGGGGTCTCCTCGGGACTCGGGCAGTGGGCCACCGCGGTCTGGAACCGGCCGTAGGCCGTTTCGTGCAGCGTCGAGGGAGGTGAAGCGATGAATCTGTTGATCGTGACCGGGGCCAGCTCCGGCATCGGGCGGGCCGTGGCGACCCGATTCCTGCTCGATGGCTACGCCGTGCTGAACCTGTCGCGCCGCCCCTGCCCCGAGCGCGGCGTCGAGAATATCGCCTGCGACCTCGCCCTGCCGGGGGCGGTGGATGGGCTCGCGGGGGCACTGGAGCCTTGGCTGCGGGGCGCCGGGCGGGTGTGCCTTGTCCACAACGCCTCGGTGATGCACAAGGACCGCATCGATGCCCTCGAGACCGAGCATCTGCGCGCTGTCCTGGAGCTGAATATCCTCGCGGCCAACGCACTCAACCGCATCGCCATCCCCCACATGTCGGAGGGCTCCAGCATCCTCTACATCGGCAGCACCCTTGCCGAAAAGGCGGTGCCCGGCGTGGCCAGCTATGTGATCGCCAAGCACGCCCTGGTCGGGATGATGCGCGCCACCTGTCAGGACCTCGCCGGCCGCGGTATCCATACGACGATGATCTGTCCCGGGTTCACCGACACCGAGCAGTTGCGGGGCCTGATCGGGGATGACCCGGACGTCCTCGCAGCCATCGCCGGTATGTCCGCCTTTGACCGACTGATAGAGCCCGAGGAGATCGCCGACGCGGTCTCCTTCGCCGCCCACGCCCCGGTGCTCAACGGCGCCCTGATCCACGCCAACCTCGGCCAACGGGAGCGATGAGCGCATCCCCGGCCGGGGCCCGCGTGGTCTGTATCAGCGGCGGGACCTCGGGAATCGGGGCCGCCCTGGTGCGCGCCTTCCTAGCGGCCGGGGACCGGGTGTACGCCTTTGCACGACGACCCGAGGGGGTGGCGCGCCTCGCCGAGGATCACGCCGAGGCATCCGGGCGGCTCACGGCACTGGCCGGGGACGTCACCGATGAGGCCTTCCGGGCGGGCCTCATGTCCCGCATCGGCGAGGAGCGCGGGCGGCTCGATGTGCTTATCAACAACGCGGGTATCATCCGCGGCTCCGGCTACCTGGAGGAGACCCTCGAGGACTGGCGGGCCACCCTGGAGGTGAATCTGGTCGCCCCGTTTGCCCTGACCCGGGCCGCGGCGCCCCTGCTCCAGCGCGCCGCCGATCCCTGTGTGATCAATCTGTCCTCCGCCTGCGCCCAGCATCCCTACACCACCTGCACCTCGACCAGCTATTCGGTGAGCAAGGCGGGGCTCGACATGCTGACCCTGCGCCTCGCCCTCGGTCTCGGACCGCAGGGGATTCGGGTCAACGCCCTGGCGCCCGGGGTGGTGCCCACCGAGATCTGGGGTCCGGACGGTGCCGCCCTGGCCGCCGATATCGTCGCCCAGCGGCACGTGCTCGCGGGCAGGCCCGTGGAGGCCGACGATGTGGCCCGCGCGGCACTCTATCTGGCGTCGGCCCGCACCGTGACCGGTACGGTGCTGAAGGTCGATGCCGGATACACCCTCGGCTGAGGCCCGCCTGACCCAATCCACCTGACCCGATGCGCCTGACCCGATCCGCCCGAGCCCGCGCCGTGCCACACCTGCTCCTCGCCGTCACCGCCCATGGCTTCGGCCACCTCGCCCAGTCCGCGCCCGTGGTCCATGCCCTCAGGCGCCGCATCCCGGATCTGCGGGTGACCCTGCAGAGCGATGTGGACCCGGTCTTCGCCCGGCGCCGGCTGCCCGCGGGGTTTGAGCATCGGCCCGAGCCGACCGATGTCGGTCTGCTCATGGACGGACCCTTGGTGACCCGCTGGCGCGACAGCCTCGATGCCTACGTCGCCTTCGATGCGGACTACGAGCGGCGGCTGGCGGACGAGACCGAGATCCTGCGCCGGCTGGCGCCTGACCTTGTGCTTGCGGACATCCCCTGGCTGCCGCTCGACGCGGCCCACGGGCTGGGTATCCCCGCGGTGGGTCTCTGCTCGCTGTCGTGGTACGACATCCTGGCCGAATCCCCCGTCGGGGGGGAGATCCCGGCCGCACTCGCGGGACGGATGCAGACCGCCTACGCCGGGGCCGAGCGCTTCATCCGACCGGCACCGAGCATGCCCATGGCCTGGCTACCCAATGGGGTCGACGTGGGGCCCATCGCACGCGTGCAGCCGGGCGCCGGACCCGAGGCTCGGGCACGGCTCAAGGCGCGCCTCGGGATCCCCGTCGAGCGGCCGGTGGCGCTCATGCAGTTCGGCGGCTTCAGCGGGTTCGATCCACTCCTGGACTGGCCGGAGCAGGATCGCATCCATTGGCTGGTTCAAGACCTCGGGGGGGTGCCCAGGCGCGATGCCTCGGGTCTCTCCGAGCTCGGGCTCAGCGTGCTGGATGTCTTGGCTGGCGTCGATCTCATGCTGGTGAAGCCCGGCTATGGCACCTTCACCGAGGCCGCCTGCAACGGCATCCCGGTGCTCTATGTAAGCAGGGGCGATTGGCCCGAGGAGCCCGCCCTGGTCGACTGGCTCCGGGCCCTGATACCGGCGGCCGAGGTCGATCTGGAGGCCCTCGTGAGCGGACAGCTCTGGGAGGTCGTCGCCGATCTTCTGGCCGCGGGGCCGCCCGCGCCGGTGCCGCCCTCCGGGATCGAGGCCGCCGCCGACCTGATCGCCCCCTTATTGGGCGCCTGAGGCCCTCGGCGGGGGCCTGACGCAACCCGGTCCAGCCAGCGACGGGGTTGAAATCCAGGCGGGACTCGCGTTTGATCCGCTTCCAGACGAGGGTGTGCCGCGAACCGCGGGAAGGGCCGCGGGGGCATCGACCCGGGGTGCCCGTCCCCTCGGGGCCCGCCAGCCCAGGCGCACCGGAGGACCCATGTCACCGCTCGAGAAGCCCCGCATCCTGCCGATCGCCCTCGCCCTGGCGGTGCTGGCCGTGGGCCCTTGGGGCGCGCGGGCAGCCCTGGCGCAGGCCGCGACCCCTGGCGCCACGGGCGAGGATCAGTCCGAGCCACGCCCCAAACCGGCCCTCCCCACCCCGCCCGGTGGCCCGCGGCCCAGTTCGGCCCAGGTCAAGGTGATGATCTCCGAGGTCGCGCGACAGCACGGCGTGGAGGAGGCCCTGGTCCGGGCCGTGGTGGCCGCTGAATCCAACTACAACGCCCACGCGGTCTCCCACGCGGGCGCCGTCGGGCTGATGCAGGTGATGCCGGCGACCGCGGGCGACTATGGCGTGACATCCACCCGTGCCCTGTTCGACCCCAAGACCAACCTGCGCACCGGCACCCGCCACCTGAAACGGCTGCTGCGTAAGTACAACGACGACTACGGGCGGGTGATCATGGCCTACAACGCCGGCGAGGGGGTGGTCGACCGCACCAACAGCAACGTCACCTTCAGAGAGACCCTGGATTACACCGAGGCGGTGATTCGCAACTACCGTCGCAACGGTGGGACCCGCCCCACCCAGGAGGCCCTGACCAAGGTCAGCGCACTGCGCAAGATCAGCGGCCATGGGGGACGGGCCGGAAGCGCCAAGGCCAGACGTCTGATGAAGAAGTATCTCGACCCCTCGCTCCTGTCCCTGAGCGTGAAACCGACCCTCAGTCGCCGTTCGCTCAACCCCGCGCTGCACGAGGTCGGCCCCGAGAGTCGACCCATGTTCGAGCTCGACACCGAGGCCCTGCGCTGACCGCGACCAGGTCAGCCGGGGGCGCATACCCCGCGACGTACCGGGCAGTCATGCTCGGATCGGCCGCCCTTCCAAACCGAGTCCAGCCATGAACATCGACCCCCGCGCCGCCCTCATCGCCGTCACGATCTTGGTTTCTCCGGCCGCGGCCGCCGCGGACGCCACGGACCTTGGCGCCACGATCGCCCAACAGGGGACCCCCAAGGGTGTCGCGCCCTGCATGACCTGCCACGGCGCCGACGGCGCGGGCATGGCGGCGACGGGCTATCCGCGCATCGCCGGCCTCGACGCGGGCTACCTGATCAAACAGCTCGGTGACCTGCACGCCGGGCGACGCAGCCACCCGGTCATGACGCCCATGGCGGCGAACCTCACCGAGCCCGAGATCGCCGCGGTCTCGGCCTACTATGCCGCCATGCCGGTTCCCGCGTTGCCGGGTCAGGCCTTGCCCGAGGACCTCGCCAAGATCGCCGGGGACCTCGACCAGTGGGGCGATTGGAGTGGCCGCGGCCTGCCGGCCTGCGCCCAGTGTCACGCCCCGGATGGCAACGGCATCGGCTCGGTATTCCCAGGTATCGCCGCCCAACAGGCCGGCTATATCAAGGCCCAGCTCCAGGCCTGGAAGGCCGGGACCCGGGCGAACGATCCACTGGGGCTGATGAAGGCGGTCGCCGATCGATTGACAGACGCCGAGATCGAGGCCCTCGCGGCCTACTATGCTGCCCGACCAGGGGCGTGGCCGACCCCTGCGGCCAATGCGCCGGGTCCCGCGGCCACCGATGGGACGGCGGCCGCGGCCGAGGTTCAGCCGGGCGCGGTTCAGGACCACGGCCCGCCGCCTCCCGCGCGGGTCGCCGGTGAGGAGGGCTACTTCCAGCCGCCCGGGCGCGACGCGCTCCCGGATGGGCCGTTTGGAGATGCGATCCGCCAGGGGCAGGCCGTCTTCGAGAACACCAATGCAGACCCGGTCTCGGCGCGCCATGTCGGCAACGGCCAGGCCTGCGGCAACTGCCATCTGGATGCCGGACGCCTGCCCGATTCAGCGCCGCTCTGGGCCGCCTGGGTCGCCTATCCCGCCTACCGGACCAAGAACAAGAAGGTCAACACCTTCATCGAGCGCATCCAGGGTTGCTTCACCTACTCCATGAACGCCCAGGCATCCGCCGCCGGTGGCCCGCCCGCGGCGGACAGCGAGGCCATGGTGTCGCTGGTCGCCTACAGCTACTGGCTCGCCAAAGGGGCCCCGACGGGTGACGAGACCCTGCCCGGACGCGGCTACGGGCGTCTGGAGGAGACCGACCTGGGCTTCGATCCCGAGCGCGGCGCGGCCGTCTATGCCGGGAAGTGCGCCATCTGTCACGGCGACGACGGGGCCGGTGTCGCCCACGCCGACGGTCGCACCCTGTTTCCCGCCCTATGGGGGGCACAGTCCTACAACTGGGGGGCCGGGATGCACAAGATCGATACCGCCGCGGCCTTCATCAAGCACAACATGCCGCTGGGCATCGTCGGGTCACTGAGCGATCAGGAGGCGTGGGACGTCGCCGCCTTCATGAACAGCCAGGAGCGCCCCCAGGACCCGCGCTACGAGGGGGATCTCGCGGCGACAACCGAGCAGTTCCACGCCGGCAAGTTCGACTACTACGGCAAGCGCAAGACCCCCGAGGGTCATCTGCTCGGCGAGCGGCCGGCTGGGGATTAGGCTGGGATCGAGGGCGCTTGAGGATGCCCTGACAGGTCGCTGGAGACGATAGGGGCCCGGGGCCCGACGAAGCAGCGGTCTACCCTGATCGCTCCGATCGAGCGACCGAGCGAAGGCCGCCCAGGATCTGCCGAGGGATGCGCATCAGTGCGAATCGGCCCAGACGGCTGCTCGGTTTGAGTCGGGTGAAGCGGGTGCCTTCGTCACCGAGCGCCTCGCAGAGTACCTGGGCCAGGTTCGCCCCGCGTCCGGCGGTCGCACGGTAGGGGGCGACGGCGTGCGGAGCCATCAGCCAGACCTCATGACCGAGGTCTGTCAACCGTCTGCCCCATTTGTGGGCCGTTCCAAACGACTCCAGGCCGATGACGGACCTCGGGAGCTCCGCGAAGGTGTCTTGGAACTGCCCGCGTCTGACGGTCCTGCGCAGGATCACCTCGCCCCGTTCATCGACACCATGAACCTCGAACGGGCTCTTCGAGAGATCTAAGCCGATCCGCGTTGCCTCCATCCCGAAAGCTCCCTTACCCGAAACCGTGACCCAAGGCTAAATCTTGACACGTTTCATCGGCCACGCGCGACCGCTGGTCTGAAACCCGAGCGGAGGGGCTGCCCGGTCCGGCCCGTTCGGAGCGCAAGCCGGGCCAAAGAAAGAGGGCCCAGCCGATTCACAAACGGACGCGGCCCCTGCAACTGCGACCCCGAGATTCGCGCCGGCCGCCCCCGCTGCCACGACTTCCACAAGCCCGCCGCTGCCGGCTGCATCGACCGGCCGGCGCGGTGCGGTCGCACCGCCGCCAGGTCCGCAACCAGCCCGCAACCCGCGTCGCAGCTGATGCCGGTCCGCCCGGTCCGCGTCGTCCACGAGGTAGCTCATACAGGGAAAGGAAGGACGCGTTCGGCGAAGGCCAAGGGCCGCGCCAGCGCGCCCCAACTTTGAAATCGGCTGACTTCCTTTCAGACCGCCGCCCCCGCCACCTGGTCTAAGCCATCCCGAGTCGGTTGCGCCAGCGTCAACCCCCCGGGGGGGTGGCCCGCCAGGGCCGGGGGGCGTCCCCCCTTGGGGGACGAAAGGGGGGAAGAAAAAAGGAGTCGCCCCCGAAAACCCTCGACAAGGAAGGTTTCATATAGGCAAGGGAACGAAAAGACTCTGGTGTCCCGTGTTCTGCCGAGTTTCGCGGTCACCGCGGCACATCGGACCAACCGGACCATCCCCAGCAACCACGCCGCTTCTCGGCATTCCCTGACCGGACCACCGCGGTCCGCCCGGGTCCGCCGGAGCGCTTCTGGTGGGTGATCTCGTCGGGGCCGCCGGGTCCTGCTTGCTCAGGATGCGCCCCGCTTCGGAGCCGGTGCGATGTCACCCTCCCTTGGTTCGAAAGGCGTGCGGGATAGGCGGGGGTCTTGGCACAGAGCGGTTGTCCCCGCGCCAACAGAGCGAATAGAGAAGCGTCAGGCAGATGGGCCCGCGTCCGGGAAAGCGCATCCCCGGGGTAGAGGGGCGCACGGCCATAAGCGCGATGGATCTTGCCTGCTTTACGTTGTCGGGGGTCCGTGCATACGAACGCGCCGAATCGGCTGCTCCAGCACCCGTTGCGCCCCCTCGTGATCGGTGAGTCGGGCCACGAGCGCGGCTCTCGCCAGCGGATTCCGGCAGACAGAGGGCGAACTTGAGCTCCGTTCGATCCATCCAGGGCTCCCAGACCGCCTCGCGCAACCCTTCCTTCGCGGCCAGGAATGTCGACCGGAATTCGCCGTCCCACTGGGAGGCCAGGGTGATCGCAAAGTTATCGAACACCCGCACCCGGACCCCGGCCTCACGGAGCGCCTGCGCGAGGACGCAGTTGGCCCCGAAACCCGCGAACGTCCACCACCGTTCGACGCCGTCATCGTCGGTGACCAGCGAGCTGTAGCCCTCGCCGCAGAAAGGAAGCTCGTCCCGGATCTCGGCGAGCCGTGCGCTCGCCCGGCGAGACAAGGTCGCGTCGGGGTTAACGCCGGCCAGCGTATCGCGGACGGCCTGGCAGATCGGGAAGCCCAACGCACGCGAGCTACCCACCCAGTGCGTCCGACCCGGCCCGGGGGTCGGCTCCACCTGTGCGACGCGCCGCGCCCAATCGACCGACATCAGGGTCCACCCGCGCCCCCCGAGCTGCAGGACCACCGGCTTGTTCTCCTCCTGTCTGAGGCTCAGCGGATCGACGGTCCCGATCTCCGCGGCCCCGTAACGCACCTGGATCTGCACCGGGGAAGTGAACACCGACAAAAGCTCCAGAAAATTGCGCTGCCCGAGCTCGCGCTCGCCCCGCTGTCCGAACCACAGCAGCCCGCTGTCGCTCCACAATATGTCTTGCGCCGTCAGGTACCCCAGAATCCGCTCGATCACCTCCCCCGGCAGGTCCCTGAAGGGGGCCCGGACAGCCTCGCTCAACTGATCGGCGGGTGCCCCGCGCGCCTGAAGAACCATGGCCAGGATCTGCTGGGCGACGACTTGGTACGGCTTGCGCGGAGGGCTGACGGCCTCGACCAATCCTCTACGCCAGAGGCTGACCAAAGCCGCCGCGCACAGCAGCGCCTCGTCGGAGGTGGCCAGGAACAGGCAGTTTCGCAGCGTGCCGGGCCGGCGGCCTGTCCGACCCATCCGCTGCAGGAAAGAGGACACGGACGCCGGGGCATCGACCTGGATCACCCGGTCGAGGTCGCCGACGTCGATCCCCAGCTCCAGCGTGCTGGTGGCGACGATCACGCAGTCGTCGGCCTCCCCGAAGGCCCGTTCAGCCTGTCGGCGCTCCTCCAGGGCCAGCGAGCTGTGCGAGACGAAGACCTGCACGCCCGTGTCCCGCAGCGCGCCGGCCAGGGTCTCCACCCGGCTCCTGCTGTCGCAGAACACCAGCCGCTTCTCACCGTGATGGAGCCGCGAGATCACCAGGGCCGCATTCTCGAGTGACCCGACGTAGTCGATCGTGACATCCGCCTCCAGGGATGGACCGCCCTCGCCGATCACGCGCCCGCCCCGACCGACCGTCAGCCAGTCCAGCAGTGCCTCCGGGTTGCCCACCGTGGCGCTGAGCCCCAGCCGCTGGAGGCGTCTCCCCGCAAGCCGGCTCAGCCGCTCGATCAGGGCCAGCAGATGCCAACCCCGGTCGTCGCCCGCGAAGGCGTGCAGCTCATCGACGACGACTGTTCGAACCTCGCCGAAGAGCTGTTGTCGCGCCGGGTCCCGGGAGGTCAGGGCCCCCTCGATGGACTCCGGTGTGATCAACAGCAGGTCCGGCGGGTCAGTCACCAGACGCTTGCGTGCGCTCGCGCCCAGGTCCCCATGCCAGAGACCCACACGCCGGCCGACCAGCCCCAGATAGCCCGACAGGCGCGGCTCCAGATTGTTCAGCAGCGCCTTGATCGGACAGACGTAGAGCACGCCGAGTCCCGACCAGGACTCGGTCAGCATCCGGGACATCAGCGGAAGCACCGCCGCCTCTGTCTTGCCCCCGGCCGTCGGGGCCAACAGGAGACAGTCCTCGCCGCCCAGGATCGGCTCGATCGCCTCGATCTGCGTCGGTCGCAGGGTCGACCAACCGAGCGAATTGACCACGTGGTACTGAACCGCGGGATGGAGACGCTCGAACGGACTCACAGGGGCAGATCGAGGTCGTCGACCCCGAGCGTTCCGCGTGTGGCGCGCTCGGTCGGGGTCAGCTCGCCGTCGGACACCGTGAGCGCGTAGTGAACCCGCGGATCGAAGTCCGGGAACTGATCGATCCGGTCCAGCACGTCCGCGACCAGCTTCTTCAGATAGACCCGCGGCGCGATTCCGGTCTTGCCGCCCAGCTGGCCGGTCACCGCCGCGGCCAGGTCCGCGACATAGGCGTCATCGGCCTTCGAGCGAATCCGCTCCGGCACCTTGGATTGGCTTGCATACAGTTCCCGAACCTTGCGGCCGACCTCGCACAGCGACTCCAACCCGAATCCCGTCAGCCTGATCTGCACCGCCCGAGGGTTGTCGAAGCGCGCATCGGTGGCAAAGTCGGTGTGCAGCCTCTGGGCCAGTGGCGGAAGTCGCTGGGCGCCCTGGGGCCCATCGAAGAAGGCGGGGGTCCCGGTGACGAGGAGGTAGAGACCCGGAAAGCGCCCGGCATCGATCTCGTCGAGCCACTGGCGCAGCGCGTTGAGTCCCTTGTCGCGGGTGTCGCCGCGCATCCGCTGCAGGGTCTCCACCTCGTCGAGGACCAGCACGAGCCCGGAATACCCCGAGTCCCTGAGGATCGTCAGCAACCCGGCAAGAAAGCTGGTCGCCCCGAAATGGTCGATGGCCCCCTGGATGCCCGCCACACGCTTGACCGACGCGGCGACCGTCGGCTGTCCGGAGACCCAGGCGATCAACCCCTCCGCGATAGCCACATCCTCCCGCAGCAGTGCCTGGCGGTAGGCCCGCAAGGAGGCGGAAAAGGCGGGCGCGACCTTGGTCACCTCGGCCAGTCGCTGCTCCATCAAGCGCTCGGTGGCCTCCACCAAGGCTCCGGCATCCTCCGGATTCACCCGGCCCTCGGCCAGCACGTCCTGCTCCAGCGTGTAGAACCACCCATCGATCACGCTGCGAAAGGCGCCGTCGCCCTCGCTGGTCGCCAGCCGCTCACAGATGCGCCGGTAGACCGTTTCCATCCGATGCAGGGGCGTCTCCGTCTCCGAGGCCTGCACCTCGCTGGTGGCGAAGCCCAATCCCCGGCCGTGCTCCTGGAGCCAGCGGCCGAAGAAGGTCTTGCCGCAGCCGTACTCCCCGCGCACCGCCTTGAACTGGCCGCGCCCCGTGCGGATCGTCTCCAACTCCTCGGTCACGGTCGGCTCGAAGCGCTCGAGCCCCACCGCCAGTAGGTCCAGCCCAGCCTCGGGAACCGTGCCGCGGCGCAAGGCGCCGATGACCTCGGCAAGACGGGAGGCGGCAACCATCGGCTACTCGCCCCTCAGGTGGAACTGGATGTCCAGGAGGTCGCGGTTCAGCTCGACCACGCCGGCGGCCTCGTCCACCGAGACCACCGCTGATCGATCCACGTTGAGCACCCGCCGAACCGCGCTGAGGAACCCCCCGATGCGCACCATCGGCATGCCGAGCCGCTGCGCGAGCGCGGTCTTGCCGAGCTTCCCGCCGCGGCTGTCGAGGGCCAGTAGAAACCGGCGCAGGTCCGCTTCCCCGGGGGCGATGCGGGCCGCCAGGCGTCTCTGGTCCGCATAGACCGGAGAGGCGAGCAACCGATCCACCCAGTCTGCTCCCGCAGACCCGGGCGTCGGGGTCAGCACCAGCTCGGTCTGCCGCTCCGATCCCTTGCGCCGCCTTCCCGGCGTCGGAGCCGGTGCCGTCCGCGGTGCCGCTGGTGCCTGCGCCTGCGGCTGAACCGGCGCCTGGCCCGCCTCCCACCACTCGGGAACCAGCGGGGCGACGGGTACCCAGCCCGGCACCACCTGGGCCGTCGGGGCCAGTGCAACCAGAGGGACCAGCACCTCCTGGGGTGTGACGCCGCCGTGATAGCCGTTCTTCTTGCCCGCGTACCTGACCCCTTCGCTCCAGGGCATGACGACTCGGGTCAGGCCCCCGGGCGCGAGCACGCGGCCGCCGCTCAGCTCGATCTCGTCCCTGTCGACGGGGCCGTCGCATCGGCGCCAGCGGTCGCCGTACACCTGATCCCGCGTGGGGCTGCGTTGGATCGTGCCCTCGTCGAGCACGTGACCGTGGTCCGCCGTGATCACCAGCACCCGGCCGGCCAGCCGGGCCTCGTGCAGCAGGGGGCCGAGGAGCCGCAGATCACTGACCGACCAGGTCTGGTGCAATTGATCCGATCCCCCCAGATGGTCGTCGACGGCGTTGTAGACGACCCCGATCACCTTCTGGTTCGGGGCACGAATCGCCTCCCTCACCTGATCGGACAGACCGCTCCCGTCCCCGAGCTCCGACTTGTGGAACAAGAGCGGTTTGGCGGTCGGCCTGGACACGGCCAGGAGGGCCAGGTGGCCCCCGAAGCCCGCCTTCTCCTGTGAGGCGTTCCCCAGGGTCCGCCGCCCACACAGGAGACTCGTTCGAGACGACTCCGTCAGGGTCGGCAACACGGCCACGCCCGCCAGGGTTCGCGTCCCCGCGTCCGGTGCCACCTCCGTCCAGCCCTGGGCCGTCAGGCTCTCCTCCAGGGCCCGAAACACCGCGAGACTCATCCCGTCGGCCACCAGCAGCAGCGCCGGGCCCTGCGCGGCGAGCGGCGACAGAACCGAGCCGAGCGCGTCCTCCACCGGCACCAGCCGTGGGTCGGCGCCGCCTCCGGTATTCCAGGTCACCAACAGCTCCGCGAACCGGCGGTTGAAGCGCTCGCGCCGCGCGCGGACGGCCGCGGTCAGGGCGCCGAAGGCCGACGAAAGCCGTGCGACCTCGTCCCCCCCGAGCAGGGTCATCCGCGCCCAGTCCGCGAAGGCCCCCTCGCTCGCATAGTGCTCGGCCGCGGACGCAAGGTCCCCCGGCGCCGGCTCGCGCCCGGACAGCCAGCGCAGGAGTCGAAGCGACATCCGCACCCGTCCGCAGCGAGCGGCATGGTGCGCCGCCTGGCGGTGTGTCAATACCCGTTCCGCCGCCGTCTCGCACCGGGTCAGCCCGCCGGCGTCCGGTGTCGCGCCGGCGGCCTCGATGGCCTCCGCGTAACGGAGCAGTCGCGCATCGAAGCCGGCCTGCAGCACGTCGCTGGCCTCCGCAAGGGCAGCCAAGCTGAGCTCCCCGAGCAGGAGGTCGGCGCGGGCGAGCAGTGCGCGCGAGCGGGCGTGATCTGACAGCCGATCCAGCACGGCCACGGCGGCCGTCGCCCATCGGCCCCCGCCGGACCGCTCGATCGGCTGGCCGTCGGTGAAGCGTTCGAGCCGCGCCGCGGCGGCCGACAACACGGGGTCGGTCTGGCTGCCGTCCCGGAAGACCAGCTCGCAGACCAGGCCGAGCGGCACGCAGTCCGCCCCCTTGCCCGCCGCGATGCAGGCAACGATGGGGCGGCCGGCCGGCCCCGCGGCCGCCCCGAGCCAGTCGCAGACGTCCGAGCGCATCGGTTCGCCGAGTGCCAGGAGCCGGGCCGAGGCGTCCTCCCGCAGCGTCCACTCCAGCAGCGCCAGCGCGTCCGGGCGGGCGTCAGCGATGCCCAGCGCGCACTCCAGCACCTGCCGCCATGCCTCGTCCGCGGAGAGAAAGCCGCCCGGTGCCGGGGCATAGCCGGCGGCCGGGGCGCGCTCGACCAGCAGGTCCGCGATCCAGTCGTAACGTCCCAGTCGCGGGTCGATGTCCCGGGCCTGGAACAGGTCGCGGACCAGCTCCCAGCTCTGCAGCCGGAACACCCGGCCGCGCGAGAGGCGGGCGAGCAGGTCCGCGCCCAGTGACTGGTCGTCCGCCTCGGTCAGAAGGACCAGGCCGTCCCCGTCTTCGCCGGCGTCGAGCAGCGCCTCCCGGGCCGACAGCGGAGACTCGCACCACAGCAGTCGAAAGGCCCGGGGGCCGACCTTCACCCGCTCCGGCCAGCTGCCCTGGCGCGTCGCGTAGATCCCCAGGGTCCGCGCCTCGGCGTCGTGCCGCAGGACGGTCGCGATCTGCTGCTGGATCTGGCGCGTGCTGGGCACCATCGCCTAGTCTCCCCCGCCCTTCACGATCCGCCACTCGATGTCCAGGCGGGCGTCCGGGTGCGCGTCCAGGGTCTGCCGCACCCGCCCGAGCACCGCGCGGGCACCCGCGACATCCAGGCCCTTGGCGCGCTCCTCGGCGATCACCCGGCCGCGCGGCGTAGGGGGTGGCGGTGGTGGCGGCGGAGGCGGCGGCTCGGGAGGTCGCACCGTCTCGCTGAGCAGGCGGATGGCCCGCGTCCGCTGCTCGTCGAGTGCCGGCTTGAGCGCAATGGCATGCTCGTCCGCTGTCAGCACCTCTACCACCCGCGCCTGGATGCGCGCCGCCTCGGCCGCGCGCCGGTCCTCGAGCTTCCAGACGGCCTCGAAGAGCGGCCAGTCCGCCGTGCGGACCGCCTCCTCCAGGGCCTGCGCCCGCGAGAGGATCGCGGACATCGCCGCCTCCGAGGTCCGCACCTCCGACTCGGCCAGTGCCGCCACCCGGTCCGCCCCGCTCGCCGCCAGCACGTGCTCCACCAGGGCGAGCGCCGCATCGACCGTGATCAGGCGCGGCGCCTGATCCACCGGGCCGCCGAGCGCCGCCAGGCGTTGCCGAAGCGCCGCGGCAAGCCCGCGCAACGGCGTGCGCAGGGGTTCCGTCGCCGTCGTCAGCTCCTCGACCAGCCGGGCCAGGTTGCCGGCGTTGCGTCCCTCGGGCTCCACCTTCCCGAAGAGGCTCGCCATCCGGGCGACGGCCGTCGCCCAGAGATCCGCCGCAGGCAGGGTCTGCTGCCGCAGCGCGCACTCGTCGGGGATGCGCTCGATGCTGGCCTTGATCGGGGCCGTGCCGAGGAAGAAGGAGTAATCGCCCTGGTCCGCGAAGGCCAGGATGACCAGGTTCTGCAGCTCCACCGGCAACCCCATGGGCTCCGGTTGGTCGATCCAGGCCCGCAGCCTGGCCACGGTCAACGGGGCCGCGCCGGTCGCGTCGGGGGCCTGGCCGCCGCCTTCCTGGGCCTGCCTCTGGAGGAAGTGCGTCCGCCAGTGGCTGCCGGCGACGAAATGGGTGTCTCCCGTCTGCCCCAGCCTCAGCGGGTCCGCGATGGAGCGGACCAGGGCCCGCAGCGGCCGGTCGGCCACATAGGTCCGGTGGTCCGGGTCCTGGATGGCCTGTTGGACCACCCCATGGACCTTCTGCGCCACCGCCGTGCGGACCTCGGTGTCGAAGCGCGGGTGCGCCGGGTATTGGTGGGCGAGGATCTGGTCGATCAGCGCCTCGAACGCCTCCCGGAGGTTGGACCCCACGGGCATCCTCGGACTCAGCGTCGGCTGGAGTGAGCGGATCTGCTCCCCCGGCGGCCAGCACCGTGTCGACCGCGTCCCGCGGCTCGCCGGCGATCCCGTAGGCCACCTCCAGGCACTGGCGCATCCGCTGCTGCAACTGGCTCTGCTGGTTCTTCAGGAGCGCCTTGGCCTGGGCCTGGTCCACCGAGGAGAGATGACCCGCGTAGTCGGCGAAACGCTCCCCGGTCAGGACCGCGTCGATCCGCACCAGGGTCCCGAGCTCCCGCTTGGCCTTGGCGCTCAGGAAGTTCGGCAGCCAGGCGACCGTCTGTGCCGTGCCGGGGAAGCGGTGCAGACGCGCGACGTCGTCCGAGGGCTTGTAGTCGCCGTCGTCGAAGGGGAAGTCGAGGATCAGGGTCCAGGCCCCCTCCCGCCCCCTCAGCCGGCTGTCGTCGACCAGCTCGCGCACGTTCTCGAAGACCACGTCGACCGTGCGGCGGGTCCCCCGCCAGACCGTGGTGTAGGTCGCGAAGAGGTCGTTCCCCTCGGGCACGCCCAGCTCCTGGAACAGCATCTCCCGGATCTTGCGGCGGCGGTTGCCGTGGTTGTCGTGGGAGGCCGCGTTCTCCAGGATGGGCGCCACGTCGATCCCGGTCACCTGGATGGAGAGGATGGGGTTCACATCCTCGCTCACCTTGATCTCGCCGATCTCCGCCGCCCACTCCCGGCACCGGCTGAGCACGATCTGGGCCTCCCGGCCCGGGATCGGCGCCCTGATGGTCCCATGGTTGAGCGCCGCCAGGCGCTGGGCGGTGAGCGCCCGCAGCGACTCCACCTCGGGCACCAGCGCCGCCAGCAGCAGCGTCTTGAGCAGCCGGGCGTCGTTGGTCAGGCGCTGGGCGGCCTGGGGGTCGGCCACGCCCGCGCGCACGTCCTGCCAGGTCGCCCCGTGGCGCCGCTCCAGCATGGGCAGGAGCTTCTGGTTGTAGAGCGACTTGGCGTTGTTGAAGTGCAGCCGCATGGCATCGGAGAAGGGCTCGTCGCCCTCGGCGATGACGTCGAACAGGTCCCCCACCGGGATCAGCTGCCCCAGCTCCAGGTCGTCGCGCCGCTCCACCAGCAGCTGCTGCATCAGCTTCAGCGCCGTGCGCTCGCGCTGCAGCACGGAGGACACCGCCACCAGGGTCTGCACCAGCGCCGGGCTGAAGGGATAGACCTGGCGGAACTCCCGCCACTGGCCCTCGTCCGTGAGCAGGGTGGCGGACACGTCGGCCCGCAGATCCTTCAGCGCGGCGAAGGCCGCGTCGATCTCGGCCCGGGCGCGCTCGTCAACGGGCCGCAGCACCCGTCGCTCCGCGATCACCGGCAGGTTGCGGTCCTCCAGGCGGATCTTCTCGAACCGCGCCTCCCAGTATTTCAGGGCGTCGGCGAAGGTCAGGAGCAGGGCGCCCGCCAGGTTCTCGCCCACCAGCTCCCGCAGGTCCCGCTGGCGGGCCACGAAGCTCACCAGTGGGATCGGTCGGTCCGAATGCTGCGCCTCCACCAGCTTGGAGAGCTTGGCCCCCTCGCTGCTCACGAAGGCCGTGTCCGCGGCCCGGCTCGCGAGCCACAGGATCAGCTCGTCGAGGAACAGGATCACCGCGTCGTAGCCCAGGTCCCGGGCGTGCTTGGAGAGCACCGCGAGACCCTGGTCCAGCGACAGGAAGGACTCCCCCTGCACCCCCGCGGCGGTCCGATAGGAGCTGAAGAAGGCCTTGATCAGGTCCCCGACCAGCCGGATCCGCTCCTCCCCGGCCGGGGGCTCCAGTCGGGCCGACTCCCAGCTCTCCGCGTCCCAGCCCCCGGCCAGGCTGCCCCAGCCGGAGCCGCCGTCCCCCGCCGACCCGTTCAGCGCGGCGAAGAAGGCCGCGTCGCCCAGGCGCTCGCGCATCGCCTCGGCGTCGCGGAACAGGTGCTCGGCCACGTAGAAGCCCGGCACCGGCGCCTCCGGGTGCAG
Source organism: uncultured Gammaproteobacteria bacterium (assembly GCA_963714915.1). Lineage (GTDB taxonomy): Bacteria > Pseudomonadota > Gammaproteobacteria > Chromatiales > Chromatiaceae > Thiodictyon. The sequence goes on along the minus strand of CAVQQM010000014.1, from coordinate 65,839 downwards.
CCGCCGGACGTGCTCGGCGTAGCCGCCCAGGATGGCGGACTCCAGGTCGCGTGGAGCCGATCATGTGGTAGGGCACCAGCAGGAAGCGCCGCCCCTCGGTCCAGCCGTTGTGTCGCGCCACCACCGCGGACAGCTCGCCGATGGACCGCGCCCGGGGGTTGCCGGCCAGGAGCAGGCTCAGCACCGCCATGAAGTGGCTCTTGCCCGAGCCGAAGCTGCCGTTGAGATAGACCGCCTTGCTGACCCCGGTGGCGACCGCCTTCTGGATGATCCCGAGCGCCTCGTCGAAGCACCCCACCAGCTGGTCCGTGACCACATAGTCCTGGAGGGTGCGCTCGGCGTCCTCCAGCCCCTGGGTCAGGCGCAGCACGAAGTCGCTCTGGTGCACCCGCTCGGGGATGGGGATCAGGTCGCGGAGTAGGGTCATGGTTGGCTCCCTTGGACGGCAATCAGGTCGTCGTCTTTTCCCGGTCGCGCCGACGCGGCCACCTAACTGGATCCGTGCCGTTCGTTCAGCAGCGGGCGGACCTCGTCGATGAAGCGCTGCGCCTGATCGACCATCCAGATGGCCTTGTCAGCGTCGATCGGTCCGCCGGTGTAGTCCGCGGCGGCTCGGATCTCGGCGGCACGATTCAGCGTTCTCCCAAGCTCCAGGGGCAGGCGGCCGGTCTTGATCAGACCCAGCCCGAAGGCAGAGATCAGTCCACTGTGGGTCCGTACGCTCGCGGAGTCGTCGGCGGAGTCGGAACCCGGCCGCTCGGCCGCCAAGGCGGCGCGTGCCGCGTCGAACATCGCGTAGTAGGCCCGGTTGCAGGCGCCGTCCGCGTCGCCGGCATCGAGCAGCAGCCTGGCGGAGTCCGCGGCGCGTTGCGCCTTCGCCAGCAGGTCCTCGGGGGTCACAGCCTGATCCCCTCCCTGCGGACGTTGCGGATCAGGCCCGGCGCACTGTGGTGCTCAGGGTGCTCCCACTCGTCTTCCCAGATCGGGAGCGGCTGAATCAGGATCCCTGTCTCCAGGAGGACGTCGAAGGCGATGTCGGCCAGGGCGAGCTTGGTGTCCAGGAAGGGGCGGCTGGGGCCGCGAAGCAGCACCGCGAGGTCGGCGTCGCTGTCCGGGCGATGGCTGCGCCGCGCCCGGCTGCCGAAGAGGAGCGCCTCTTTCAGGTCGAACGCCTCCCCGGCCCGCTCGAGGAAGAGGCGCACGGCCTGCTCCGTGCGCGGGTCGATGGTTGCGGTCATGGCTCGAGCCTCCGATTCGGGAAGGCGTTGTGAATGGTCATTCCGTCGGGTTACGGCGCGCATCGGGCTCGGAGGCAGTGGCTGGCATTCCTGAGCGCGCCTCACCCGACCGACGCGGCCCGCGGCGGTGTCCGCCCACGGGCCGCGTCATGCCGCATCCAGATCCACGAGGGGCAGGTGCGAGATCGAGAGTCTGCGGATATCGGCCTTTCTGCTGGCGTGCTGCACGTCGATCCCTACCAGCGCGCCGTCGGCGTCGAAGTCCAGAACCACGCCGTCGGCCACCTCGTCCGAGTCAGACGCGGGGGATTCGGACAAATGGATATAGAGCGAGTCGGTCTGTGGGTCGTAGGCGAGTCTCACGGCTTGAACCTCCGGTCCGGGAAGGCATTGTGGATGGTAATCCCGTCAGGCAGGGTCACCACCCGAAGATAGCGGCCGAGCTCCGGGACGAAGGTCCAGTAGCGGACCCGTCCGTCCTCGGGCTGGACCTCTCGGCGGACCGGCTGCTCAAGGGCCGCCCGACACCATTCGAGGCGGATGTAAGGCCGCTTGGCCATGACCTGGTCCCGAAAATAGTCCGTCATCGCAAGCGTCTTGCGCACCGATCCTCCGGGGCGATCTGCCGGCCCCGATGGGCACGCTTCGCTTTGCCCATCCTACGGTTTGGACTGACCCGACCGACGCGGCTCGCGGCGGTGTCCGCCCACGGGCCGCCTCACGCCGCATCCAGCCGAGTAGGATGGGCAAAGCGCCGTCGGCACCGACCCGCATTCCAGCGCCGTCGTTGAGCGGCGCGTGCCCATCGGCATCGCAACGATGGGCACGCTTCGCTTTGCCCATCCTACGCAGGCATGTGCCGATCACCCAACCCCCCGGAGACGGGATGACGACCTATCGTCGCGTATTCCAACCAGGCGGCACCTACTTCTTCACGGTCGTGACCAACGGCCGGCGGCCCGTGCTGGTCGATCACATCGACCATCTGCGTCGGGCCTTCAGCGTCGCCCGCCGACGCCGACCGTTCGAGATCGACGCCATCGTCGTGTTGCCGGAGCACCTGCACACGCTTTGGCGGCTTCCGGATGGGGACGCGGATTTCTCCACCCGGTGGATGACCATCAAGCGCCTGTTCTCGGCGGCCCTCGAGTCGCCGGCCGTCGCCCCATCGACGTCGCGCAAACGTGAAAAGGGTGTCTGGCAGCGCCGGTTCTGGGAGCACCTCATCCGCGACGAGAACGACTGGCGGCGGCACATGGACTACATCCACTACAACCCCGTGAAGCACGGGCACTGCGGGGCGCCGATCGACTGGCCTTACAGCTCGTTCCGGCGTTGCGTCGCGGCCGGGCTGTATGAGCTCGACTGGGGCCGCGAGCACCCGCCAGGTTTGGAGTGCAAGGAGCTCGAATGGGGCGAATGATGGACGGCGGGAGGCGTCGCATGGGCAAGGCGCCTCCGACACCAATCCACATGCCAGCGCCGTCGGGCCGCGTCGGCACCGACGCGCAGTCCAGCACCGTCGTTGAGCGGCGCGTGCCCATCGGCGTCGCAACGATGGGCACGCTTCGCTTTGCCCATCCTACGCATTGGATCTTCGGCCCCGCCGGGCCCTCGGCTGTTCCGCCGGGCGCCAGGCGCGGAGCGCCTCCAGGGTGAGGCCCTGGGTGCGGGCCTCCTCGGTGAGGAAGTCCTGCAGGTAGTCGCCCATGCGCTGGCCGGAGGCGGGGTCGTAGTCGTTGTGCCACTGCAGCACCCAGGGCAGCAGCTCCTGGATGCCGGCGAGCAGCGGGGTCAGGCGCCCGGCGTCCCAGCCCTCGCGCTCCTGCACCTCCAGGTAGTAGGTGGCGATGGCCATGGCCTGCTGCAGCGGGTTCCAGCCGGCCCAGGCGATGGGCAGGGTGCGGTCGGCGTCCCGCTCGCAGCCCGGGTAGCTCACGAAGCGCTCCTTGGGCACGTCCAGCCCGCCGCGCAGGCGCCAGCAGGTGGGCTTTGAGGAAGTCCGCGGAGCGGTACTTGGGCGGCACGGGGATGTCGCCGATCTCCGCCTGCCTGCGGGCGCGCTGCTCGTCGGCCAGGGCCTTGGCCGCGGTCTCGTCCAGCTCGCCGGTCGAGGCCCCGGCGCGCCCGGAACTCGGCCTCCACCTGGGCGTCGAGGGCGTCCTCCCGGCGCTGGAGCGCCCAGGTCTCCTCCCACTGGGCGCGCTTGCGCAGCCCCGTGTCCTTGTAGCGCAGCACCGGCAGGAAGGGGACGGACTCGGCCTCCACCAGCTCCGCCGTGAGGGCCGGCAGGTCGAAGTCCACCCGGCCCCGGTAGACCGCGGCGACGGCCATGAAGTCCCGCGTCGTCGTGCAGGCGCTGGGCGAGGCGGGCGGTGGTGGTGATGCGGGGCTCCGGGGGCGGGCTGCCCTCCCGGCCCGAGAAGTGGGTCTCGATGCGGTCGAGCAGCCAGTCCTTGCAGCGCATCCCGCTCCTGCTCCGCCCAGGGGGTCCAGGACCAGCGGCGCTTGTACTCCGGGCGCTCGATGAGGCCGATGTTGCGGTCGGACTCGATCAGCGCGATGCGCCGCTCCACCAGGCGGCGGTAGTCCTCCGGCCAGCGCTCGGGGATCTCGGTGACGGGGGTGGAGCCGTGGCGGGTGAACCAGGCGGTCTCCAGCTCGCCCCGGGCCATGCGCCGGGCCAGCACGATCTCGAAGGCGCGCTCGCCCAGCTCGATCTCCGGCGGCTCGGCCGTCTCCAGGGCCGCCGCGGCACCGGCCGTAGGATGGGCAAAGCGCAGCGTGCCCATCGGGTCGGCCCCGTCACCCGCCGTGTCCGGCAGGAGCCCGTAGAGCCGATAACAGCGCCAGTCCAGCTCCTCCTGCAGGGCGATCATCCGGCGGCGGAGGGCCAGCGCCCGCTCCCGGGCGGCGTCCAGGGCGGCGCGGGTGGGGGTCTCCCGGGCGCAGAGGGCGGCGGGGAGGCAGGCGGAGAGGTCCTGGGCGAGGGTGTCCAGGCGGCGGGCGAGGTCGGTGGGGTAGGGTTCGGCGAGGGGGAATTGCTGGAGGCCGGTGCCGGTGAACTCGTAGAAGTTCTCGAAGGCGTCCGTCGTCTGTCGGGCTCCCTTGGCGTCCACCGTGCTGCCCTTGTTATGGAACACCTGCTTCATCCAGAAGCACGCCGTCGAGCTGTTCAGCAGCCCGAGCAGGGCGAGGTGGTCGTCCTCGCTCGCGCCCGCCGGGAGCTTGATGACCGGCGCCGACTGGTTGAAGACCTTGCCGCCCCGGTCGAGGACGAAGTGGTTGTGGGTGGCGACGAAGGCGAAGGTGATGGAGAGCGGCGTGCGAAAGCGCTTGCGTGAAGAACATCGAGTACTCGCACCAGCGCAGCCCACGCTCTTCGATGTGCTTGCCGAAGTCCTTGCGCTGCCGCAGAGCTCGTCCGAGTACGCCACAAGTGCCGCGCCAACGGAGCACGTGGCTCCAGCAAGCGCTCGACGCTTCGCGATCGTATGGGAAAGAGCGACTGCGATCGGCGTACGATCTGCCAGTCTCGGACCTCCTCGCCGATCAACCAAAGGCACGCGACGTGCTCGGCAGATCCGCGACGCTCGCGATGCATCGGCGCGGACGTAGAAGGCGTCGTCTTCGCCGGTGATGCGTCGCGCGACCGATGTCGTCGACGAGCTCGCCGAGTCGCTTCGCTGCGCGCTGCCTCCATCAGCTCCTTCAAGCTCCGCTGCGCCGCCGCCGCCGATGCTCCAAGGATGCTTGGCGAAGCGTCTCCGCGGCGACGTCGCCAACGCTGACGAACTCGCTCTCGCTGCCCGGCTCGGTCGATCTGGTCGAGGATCGCCGTCCACACCAGCCCCTGCGCCGGATCGTCCGGCGTCGCTGGGCTCGCCCTTGATGCCCATCACCGTGCGCACGCGTCGCCCACCGGCGCGCGGTTGCGCCCGAACAGGATCACCGTCGGCGTCCCGTGCCCGGGGATGTAGGCGCCGGAGGTGTCGATGACGTGGGTGAGGTCCAGCCGCGGCAGGAACTCCTCGATGAGCTTCTTGCCGAACTCCCGCTTCATGAAGGAGTTCGCGGTGATCATGCCCGACGAAGCCGGCCGGGTGCCGCTCGCGTGCCCGGCTGCGCCAGCTCGAAGAAGCGCTCGGTGAAGGGCACGCACCAGCGAGTACTTGCCGGTGGCAGGCTCGGGTAGCGTCTGCCGGTAGGCCGCGTTCAGCGCCGTGTCCTTCACCGTGATGTAGGGCGGGTTGCCGACCACCGCGTGGTACTGCTGCCCCAGGATGCGGTTGCACCGCCTCCAGGTCCTCGGTGGCGTAGGCGTGGCCGAAGCCGGTGCTCGGCGCAGCAGGTCCGCCTCCCCGCCCAGGTCCAGGGCCGGCTGAAGCGCCGGCCGTGCAGCAGGCTGTCGCCGATGGCCACGTGGATGTGGAAGTCCGGGCGCGTCCGCCAGGCGGCGCACGCCGCCGGCGCGCGAGCGCCGCGACCAGCAGCCGGAAGCGGGCGATGGCCACCGCGAAGGGGTTGAGGTCCACGCCGTGCGACCGCGTCCAGCGCCCGCTGGGCCAGGTCCGCGCAGGTTGCGGGCCGGGCTCGCTGCGCGGCCCACAGCGTCGAACAGGCGGTGGAAGGCGCCGAGCAGGAAGTGGCCGGAGCCGCAGGTGGGGTCGATCAGCCGCACCTCGCGGTAGCCGAACTCTCGATGGCCGGGGTCAGCGTGCGGTCGAGGATGAACTCCTCGACGAACTCCGGCGTCTGCAGCAGGGCGTAGCTTCTTGCGGGCGGCCTCGGAGAGGTCCTGGTAGAGGTCGCCGAGGAAGCGGGTGTTCCAGTCGGGGTCGGTGAAGTCGTGGCGCCAGCGCGCCGGTGTCCGGGTCCACCGCCTGCCAGAAGCCGAGCAGGGCCATGGCGCCGTCGCCGCTGGGGGCGATGCGCCACAGCGGGTTGTGCGCCGCGGTCGAAGCAGGTCCGCCAGGGCCGGCAGGGCGCGCGGCCTCGCTCGAAGCAGTGCGAGCAGGTAGTCGCGGTCGCGAGTGCAGGGGGTGGGCGCGGAAGTAGAGCTCGTGCTGGTCGCGGGCCAGGTCGCCGCAGGGCCCGGGTGGCCCCGGAGAGCCAGGGGCGCTCGACCAGGCCGTTGTCCTCGATGAAGCGCACGAAGACGCAGCCCAGCAGCCAGTGCACCGCGGCCTGGGTGATCTCGTCCTCCAGCCAGTCCGCGTAGGCGGCGCCGGTTCGGCCCCGGTCACGCGCCTGGGTCCAGTCGGCCCTCAGCCCCGCCTCGAGGGCGGCGTCCTCGCCGATCCGATCCCGCAGGTCGTCCCGCAGGGGCGTCAGGAGCTGGCGCAGCCCCCCCAGCAGCAGGCGGCCCTCGATCATGCGGCCACCCCCCGGTCTCCGTCCGGGCCGCCGTCCGCGGCGGCGCTGGTCCCGGACCGGTGCCAGTTGCGCGCCCAGGCCTCGGAGACCACCGCCCACTGGGCGGCGCTCACCGTCGGGATGGCGAAGCCGTCGATGGAGGGCGGCCCGGGGATGACCATGGGCACCAGCATCCACAGCCCCGGCAGTCCGCCGGGCCGGCTCACGGCGTCCTGGAGGTCCGCGACCAGTCCCTGGAGCCGGTAGCGGCCGAGGAGCCCGAGGTCCGTGAGCAGGATCGGGCGGGCCCCGGCCAGGAGGCGCTCGCGAACGGGTGGGACGGCCCGGTTCACCAGCTGGACCAGACGGCCCCAGTCCGACCCTTGCGGTCCGCCGCCGTCGGCCCGCGACACCAGCGGCCAGCTCACCCCGAGCGCCCGTGCCTGCTCCCGCATGGCCCGCAGCAGCAGGGCATCGAGGCTCAGCCGCTCGAGGTCGAAGCGGCGCAGGAGCTCGTCCTCCACATGGCGCGCGAGCCGCACCCCGCAGCTCAAGGCGAGGAAGCCGCCGCCCTTGGCCGCGGCGTCGAGCTTCAGCTCCAGTTGGCGGGCGGCGGCGATCTCGGGCGTCAGCGGCACTCCCGCGGCGACCGTGGCCAGCCGCTGGTAGGCGGTGCTGGAGCCCGCCGACGGCTCCACACCGGCGCCGGGGCGTTCGTAGACGGGGCCGCCGGGGTGGTCCGGACGCCAGACCAGGTCCAGACCCGCGTCGCTCAGGAGCCGGTCCAGCGCCGGCGGGTCGGGCAGGGGGCGGCCTGGGGGTAACGCCCGAGCACCCGGTCTCGGATCTGCTCGACGCTGAGGGTCGGCGGCCCGTAGAGCGCCCCGAGTGCGAGCGCGATGGACTGGCCGGGCGGCATGCCGACGGGATAGAGCTCACCGCGGCTGGAGAGCGCCGCGCCGGCGGAGCACGCGGCCGCGAGCTTGAGCAGTCGCGACGGCGCGGGCATCGCGAGACCCTCGGGCGCCGCGACCCGCTGCACGGCCTCGATGACCCGCTGCGGCGACAGGATGGGGTCCGCGGCGGACAGTCGATCGGCCTCCTGCCCCAGGGCCAGGGCCCAGTCGGCGATCTCCGTGTCGCGGGCGATCAAGGGTTGCCGGGCGCCCGGGAACACCAGGAAGCGGGGGCCGGCGAGTCCCGCCTCCGCCTCCACGGCCGCGCGCACCACGGCGGCCGCGAGGCCCAGACGGTCGCCGTCGGAACGCTCCACCGAGCCCCGGGCGGCGAGCAGGCCGCGCGCCGCCTCCTCGGCGGTCATCGCGCCCCCGTGGGTGTCCAGCAGTCCCAGGATCTGCTCCCGGGCGCCGGTGAGGAGCGGGGCCTTCTGCCAGCGCTCGCGCGCCTGCACCAGGGCGTCGGTGAGGCGCCCGCGGGCCAGATCACAGGCGCGGGCGGCGTCCCCGAGCGCGGGCCAGAGCACCGACCGGTCGGCGCCCGGCCCCGGCAGTGGCTCCAGCCCCAGCCAGATGGCGAGCGCGCGCTCCTCCGGGCGGTCGTCGCCCAACGGACGCCGCGGCAGGAGATGGGCCGCGAGGTCGTCGATGCTGGCGTACGCGGGCCCATCGTCGGGCCCGCTGTCGATCACCGTGAGCCCGCCCGGCACCAGGTCGGGGCGCAGCTGGGCCAGGCGCTTGGCGCGCAGCCGGATCTCCTTGCGGATCTTGTCGCCGACCCCTTTGAGATAACGGAACCGCACCCGGTCCACCGCGAGCAGCTCGCGCACGCTGTGGATGCCCATCTGCTCGAGCACGTTCTGCGCCTCCAGGACCGTAGCCCAGCTCGGCGATGGTGGTCGCGGGGGTGGCCCGCCGCGCGATGGCGTCGAGATCGTCCGCGTCGGTCGTCGGCCGTCGCGCCTCGTCGAAGACCCGGCGCCAGGCCCGCAGCATCTCCTCGGCGTTGTCGTAACGCTCGCGCGCATCGCGGCGCAGGGCCTTGGCGAAGAAGGCGGTGAGCCCCTCGCGCAGTGAGGGGTCGAAGCGCTCGGACTCGATGGTCGCCTCGCACTCCAGGGTCGCGGGGTCGCTCACGCCGTCGCCCCAGACGGGGACGGTGCGGGTGAGCAGCTCGTAGAGGGTCATCGCCACGGCGAACCGCTCGGCGTAGAGGTCCCAGCGCGGGCGCTCGCGCAGGCTGAGGAAGGGGTCGAGATAGGGACGGGTGCCGGCGTGCAGGTTCTCCGGGGCGGTCTTGGCCAGGGAGAAATCGTAGAGGACGAGCTGGAGTCGCTTGTCCCGCCCGGTCGCGATGCCGATGTTGTCCGGCTTGATGTCCCGGTGCGCGACGCCCTGGGACTCCAGGTAGTCGACGACGGCGAGCAACTCCTCGCCGAACCGGGCGACCAGGTCCAGCGAGAGGGGCTCGGGTTCCTGGATGCGCTTGTGCAGCGTCTTGTCGCCCGCCAGGGTCATCAGGATCGCGGTGCGACCGCAGACCGTGTAGGTCCCGCGGTACTCGATGACATTGGGGTGGCGCAGCTTGGCGAGCACCTCGCCCTCGGTCCGGATCCGCTCGTCCTGGCTCTGGTCGACGGCGACCTTGAGCACCAGGTCCTCCTCCGATCCATCGGGCCGGACCAGCAAGGCGATCGCCGTGGCCCCGATGCCGAGGCGCGGGGCGACCACCGTGAAGCCCCCGTCCAGTCGGTCGCCCTTCCCCGCCAGGGTCGGATCGACGGTGACCTCGGACGTCTGCGCGACCTCCGGGGCGGTCAGCTCGTCCTCGACCAGCTCCAGGTACTCGAGAAACTCGTCGACCGTCGCGATCCGGCTGCTGACCTCGGGCTGGGTGCTGGATTGCACCAGGTCCTGCAGCGCCTGAACGGCCCCGTCCAGGGCGTCGGAGATGCGCAGACCGTGACCCGTGCGCAGTCGCTCGGCCAGCTCCAGCAGGGAGGCCGCGGGGGGGCTGCCGGTGAACAGCAGGTAGGCGATGGCGCCGAGGGAGAAGACATCCATGTGCGGACCGGCGGCGATGTCCGGGCGCAGCGCCTCCGGGGCCAGATAGACCCGGCTCGGCTCCTCGACGTAGTCCTCGATGTGCCGGGTGCCCTGGGTGCGCAGGAGCGTGGCCCCGGCGGTCGCCTCGCGCACCGCGGTCTGCCAGTTCAGGACCTGCAGGGTGGGCGTGGCGCTCTCGGGGGACTTGACCAGGACGTTCTGGGGGGCCAGGGCGCGGTGATAGAGCCGCCGGCCGTGGGCGTACTTGAGCACCTCGGCGAGCTGGCGGATCACCCGCAGCCGCAGGTCCAGGCTGAGCGAGCCCCCCTGCTCGCGGAGGAAGAAGTCGAGCCGCTTGGCATCCGGGTCGAGCTCGAACACCAGCGCCGGGCCGAGCTCCGTCTCCTTGAAGTCGTGGAGCTTGACGATCCCCGGGTGCGCGATCCCTTCGAGCACCTGGAACTCGCGCAGCGCCGCCTTCTTGAGGTCCGCGCGCGTCTGCTCGCCCGCACCGCCGGCGAACGGATAGACGCGGATGCGGCGATGGACGCCGGCGCTCACATGCACCCCTTCGAAGTCCTGCCAGCCGTCACCCTCGGCGAGCAGTCCCTTCAGCTCGTAGTCCCCCACCCGGCGGGAGCGGTTCGATGGTCGAATACCGGATTCGCTGATGGCCTTGGTGATGGCACGGGCCGCGCTGCGGTCGACACGCGGACCCGGGTGCCCACCGCCGGTGGCAGCGGGCAGGGCGGGCGCCGTCAGGGCCGATAGCAGTCCCCCGTCTCCCTCGCGTCCGGGGGTGCCTCGGCCATAGATGTGCGCGCGAGCGGCGGGGTCGAGACGGCAGTCGGTGCCGGTCGAGGAGAGGAACACCAACGGCTGCACCCAGGGCACCCGAACCCGGGCCTTCTTGAGTGAAGGCTGCCGACGCAGCAGCGAGGCGAGCCGCTTGGCCTTGCGGTTGGTCAGGATCAGCGGGTTGTCGTCGGTGAAGCGGCGACCGTCCCCGCTCCAGGTCCAGGTGTGCGCGTCGCCGGTCAGCACACCGGGGCGGCTCTTGATCTCGATCAGGAACAGTCCCTGGGGCGAGAGGACCAGGGTGTCGACCTCGTTGACCCGGCCCTCGTCGTCGAGGAACTCGAAGTTCGACCAGGCGTGCCAGGGCTCCGCGTTGGGCAGGTGCTCCCGCAGCCAGTCCAGCGCCTCGCGCTCCCACGGGAACTGGGAGGGGGCGATGGCGGACCAGTGGGAGGTCATGGGCATGGGCAGTCCTATCGCGCGCGATGCTCAAGGGACGGGCCCGGGCCGGGGGCAGGCGACGACGCGCAACGGCCGCCGGCGAGGGCTTGGACGACCGGCGGACTTTAGCCCATTCGCCGACCAGGGTGCACTCGGCCGCGGTAACCGAAACCCCAAGCCGTTGCGCCGGATGTGGCGTCGTTCACCGATTCGGGTGCAGCCAGAAGCGAGCCATGCCGCAGGTCCGCCGGTCGCGGCGTCGGGTGGTGCCACGGGGAACCACGCCGCTGGCGGCTCCTGCTCGGCGCCGAAGCCGTGCGAGCCCGAGCCAGTCCGCCCGTTGGCGCCGCCGAACACTCGTCAGGCGGTCTCACCCGGCGAAACCCGTTGCGCCCGCGTCGCTTCACGCGCTTTCCAGAAGCAACCGGGAACGAACAGCGCCCGGTGGACCCAAGCTCGCATCGACGAATCCGGTGCGGCGCCGTTGCTGCTAGGCTTCGCCTGTAATTCGGCCTTGCTCGTCGTGACCACCGCGGGGTTGATCTCCTTGACTCTGGTCCCCCGATGCCCTCATACCCCGATCTGGAAGTTGGACTGTACCGCCGTGGTAACGGCGGCTAAGCGGTCGACCTGCGCCTGACCCTTCAAGGCGACCGCCTGTTTCGGCGCTCAGTCATCTGAATTAAGCCATCTCATCCGTGGCTGCGTTTCTTGGCATGTCGCAGGCCGACCCATCAGACCGCCGGGTGCTGAATTGGCCGGTCGGCGCCGCCCAGAGGGTAGCCGGCCAGCGTCTCCAATGCGTCCAAGGACTTGTCACTGAACCTCGACCAGTCGTGCGGCGGCTGCACGCGCTATGCGGTCACTGACCTAAGCGAGGAGGGAATGGACAGTGCCGCAGCAAGCGGATACCGACCTATGGTGGTGGTCGGGGACAGCGCTGACCGGGAGCGCCCGGCACCGCAGATCGGCCTTCCAGAGCCGGGCGATCAGAAGACGCAGGCCCTCGTCGTCGAGCGCGAGAATGTGCTCGGGCGTGATGTCGAAGCGGGGGTGCTGGGATATGGCGGCGACCGGGCTCGACCGACCCGGGTCAATCCAGACCCAGATCGAAGCCCTCCTTGAACGGGTTTTCGAGGCGGAGGGCACCAATCATGCGACCGTCCTGCATGTCTTCCGAAAGAAGACGGGTAACCCCCGAGGTCCTGGCCGCCTCGACCAGCATGGCATCCCAGAAGGCAAAGCTCTCCGCCTCTTTCAGGCGAACGGCTCCGGCCAGGGTGCGACCATCGGCGACGGCGATCGGAAAGAGCTCCATCCAGTCATGCACCATCGCCGCGGCCTCTTCCACCGGCATCTTGTCCTTGCGCGTCACGGCATGGAAGAACTCGGCGAGTGCCTGGAGGGTCAGCACGCAATCTGCATCAGGCAGCTCGTCCATCAATGCCCGTGCCTGCTCGTGGCGCGTGCCCGCGTCCGTGTCGATGCTGTAGATCAGGATGTTGGTATCGACGCTGAAGCGCTGCGCCTTCATCGATCAGGCTCTAGGCACCGATGGCGCTCGTGGAGGGCCTCTCGATCGACGTGAGTCCCGCCCAGCGCATAGCCACGACTCATCCGTTCCCGCAGACGCTTGCGGGCGGCGCGCTGGGCATCGGACAGCCGTGGCTGGGCCTCGATCGGCAGCACGCGGGCGATAGCCTTGCCGCGACGTGTGATGATGATCTCTGCGCCCTGCTCGACACGCTCCAGGTAACGCGAAAGGTGTTGATTGGCTTCACGAATAGAGACGACTTCGCGCATTTCACTGCCTTTGTGGGACGTTCTACATGGGCGCAAGCCTAATTCGATCGGACTGTTCCCGCAAGGTCGAAGTGGCCCTGGACTCCGCGCGACGCGCAAGCCGGACAACGCGTCCGCTGACGGATGCTGACCGGACTCCTATCGAGACCTCCTCGAGGCGTGCTGCGGCGCATCTCGACCACGTCAACGACGACCATCCGGCGTGCTTGAACCAGAGTTGTCTGCGCTCGGGAAAGACGAGGCCGCCAGGCATCTTCAGGGGTGGCTGCTGGACTGCACCGGCGGCCGACACCAGCAGTTCCCAGGGGGCGGCGGTTGCACGTAGCCGCCACAAGCTCCGGTTGCTGACCGTTCCTCGGGTGGGATCGCCCCGAAGCACATGCGTAGCGCAGAGCTGGAAGACAAGACAAAGCGGGTCAGGCGTAACCACCTAACCCGCTGTTTTACATGGTACCGGAGGCCGGACTCGAACCGGCACGGTATTGCTACCGTCAGATTTTGAGTCTGATGCGTCTACCAATTTCGCCACTCCGGCGCAGCCCGCGCAGTATAGGGGCTGGCCAGCCGACCTGTCAGCCAGGCGAGTGACACCAGGCGCGCGCCGGGCGCCGCTTGCGGGTGCCCCGAGTCAGCGGGTCGCGGCGATCACCGCCTCGATCCGGCGCGCCAGGGCCAGGTTCTCCCAATGGCCGGTGCGCTGGGCGATGACGTGGGCCTGAAGCCTTCGCGAGCACAATGCGAGGTCGCCGATCACATCCAGGGCCTTGTGTCGGGCGGGCTCGTCGGGATAGCGCAGGGTGTTGTGCAGCACCTCCCCCGCGTCCCAGACCAGGGTGTTGTCGTAGTTGGCGCCGAGTCCGAGCCCGGCGGCCCGAGCGCGCTCTGCCTCCGCCAGCGTGACGAAGGTTCGCGCCGGGGCGATCTGCTCCAGGAAGCCCTCGGGCGTGACCTCGCAATCGAAGACGGTGGGTCCGCCGAAGGCGCCGTCTTCCGGCGCGTAGACATAGGTGATGCGCAGACCCTGGCCGTAAGGCAGGGCGAGGATGGAGCGGTCGCGGTCGATGTGCGCGCAGGGTCCGGGCAGGGCGAAGGTTCGGCGGCGGCTCGCCTGGGGTGTCAGCTCGGAGGCCAGGAGTGCGTCGGCGAAGGCCTTGGCTGAGCCGTCGCACCCCGGCAGCTCGGCGCCGTCGATCTCAGCCACCAGGTTGTCCACGCCCAGGGCCCAGGCCGCCGCCAGCAGGTGCTCGCAGGTGTTGACCTCCGCGTCACCACGCCTGAGGGCGGTGCGCCGGGGCTGGATGTCGATCAGGGCGGTGCGGGCTGGCAGCTCCGGGCGACCGGCGAGGTCCACCCTGCGGAACACCACCCCCGTGTCCGCTGGGGCCGGTCTCAATACCAGTCGCGCTGCCACGCCCGAGTGCAGCCCGATGCCTGAGATCTCCGCCGGCGCGGAGATGGTTGCTTGATGCTCCACCCTAATCGACCCGAACCACGTCAATTCTCCATTTTATCCAGGATTCAGGGGCCCGGCGGCGGACCAGACTGGATGCTGCGTGCCAGCGCGGCCAGCCTGCCAGGGGGCGTGCGGGGTTGCAAGCCGCCAACGGCGAGCACCCCGACGCGGAGCCGGTGGCGGTGCCGGCGCTGGCGAATCCCCCCGGGCATCACCATATGCCTCACAGTCGGCAATCGGACCAACGGGGCAGCAGCATGATCGATCAATCGGCGATGGCGCGGGGCGCACGGGCCGCCGTCGCTGCTGTCTGGCTCGGCTCCATGTCCGGCGTCGCCGCGGGGGACACGGGGGCCGCGACACCGGTCACCCTCGCGGAGGTGACCCGCGAGCACCTGAGCGAGCAGTCAGTCCTCTCCGGCACGACCATCCCCTGGCGGCGCGCGGCCCTGTCTCCCAAGGTGGAGGGTCTGGTGGCGGGACTCTCCGTGGACACGGGGAGCCTGGTGGAGGCCGGCGCCCCGATCCTGCACCTGGACGCCCGGCTCGCGGAGCTGGAGTCGGAGGCCGCCGAGGCCCGGGTGCGCGAGGCGCAGGCGCGTCACCAGGATGCCGAGCGGGTCCGCGACGAGCTGTTGCGGCTCAAGCAGGGCCGTCATGCCTCCGAGACCGAGATCGCCGCAGCGGTCGCCCAGGTCGAGATGACCGCCGCCGCCCTCAGCGCCGAACGGGCCGCGGCGGCGCGCGCCGACGAGCTGGTGAGCCGCCACCGTCTCGCCGCCCCCTTTGCGGGCATGGTGGTGGCGAAGCATGTGGAGATCGGCGAATGGGCCCAGCGCGACGAGGCCGCGGTCGAGCTGGTGGCGCTGGAGAAACTGCGCATCCGCGCCACCCTGCCCGAGGCGGACTTCGCGCGGGTGCTGCCTGGCGCCCCGGCCAGCGTGCGTTTCGACGCCCTGCCGGGGCAGGACTTCGAGGGCCAGGTGGGTGCGCGGATCGCCCAGGGTGATGACCGAACCCGCACCTTCCCGATCCTCATCGACATCCCCAACCCTGACCGCCTGCTTGCCCCAGGGATGTCCGCGCGGGTGCGGGTGGGGCTCGCGGGCGGGACCGCGGCGGCACTCACCGTGCCCAGGGACGCGGTGATCGCCAAAAGCGACGGGACGCGCGAGCTGTGGCAGGTGCGCGTGGACGATGGGGAGCCCAAGGTATATCCGGTGACAGTGGAGACCGGCCGGGCCTTCGGCGAGCGTCTGGAGCTCTTGGGCGGGGGGCTCGCCGCCGGCGATCGGGTCGTCCTGCTCGGCAATGAGGGCCTGCGCCCCGGCCAGCCGGTCGCCCCCGAGCCCGACCCCAAGACGGCCTCGGCCGAGTAGGGCCGGGCCCCCCGACCCGAGACGGACCCGACCTAGAGCGAGCCTCCCATGTTCCGTTTCGCCATCGAACGCCCCGTCATCCTCATCGTGGCGGTGCTGATCCTGACCCTGTTCGGGGTGCTGGCCATCTTCAAGGTGCCAGTGCAGATGATCCCCGACCTGGATGCGCGGGCGATCACGGTCAGCACCCAATGGCCGGGTGCGGCGCCGCAGGATATCGAGAAGGAGATCCTGGTCGAGCAGGAGAAATACCTGGGCCGCATCCCTGGGCTCGAGCGCATGGTCGCCACCGCCCAGACCGGGTCGGCCGACATCGAGCTGGAGTTTCCCTTCTCCATCCCGATGGAGGAGGCCCTGCTCAACGTCAACAATGCCCTCTCCCAGGTGCCCGGGTACCCGGAGAACGTCGATCAGCCGAGCATCCGGGCCGAGGCCTTCTCCTCCAACGCCTTCATGTACTTCCGTCTCATACCCGAGTCCGGGAGCTTCACGGAGGCGGACATCCTGGGCCTGAGGGACTGGGCGGAGGAATACGTGCAGACCCCCATGGAGCGGGTCCCGGGGGTCTCGAGCGTACAGATGCGCGGCGGGGCCGAGCGTCAGATGAAGGTCTACGTGGACCCGGTGCGGCTGGCCCAGCGGGAGATCCGGCTCACCGAGCTGCGTGATGTCATCCGGGCGCGTAACCGGGACGT
This sequence comes from uncultured Gammaproteobacteria bacterium, assembly GCA_963714915.1. Taxonomy (GTDB): domain Bacteria; phylum Pseudomonadota; class Gammaproteobacteria; order Chromatiales; family Chromatiaceae; genus Thiodictyon. Next base: position 49,675 of record CAVQQM010000014.1, on the reverse strand, counting down.
CTCCGGGGGGGATCTGGACAGCGGTAAGCGCCGCTACCTGCTGCGCACCATCGGCCGTTTCGAGACCGCCGAGGAGCTGGAGGCGCTGGTGATCGCCGAGCGGGACGGCGCATTCGTGCGGCTGAAGGATGTCGGCCGCGTCGAGCTGAGCCACGCGGAGGTGCGCAGCTTCGCCTATTCGGAGGGCAAGCCGATCCTGGCCTTCGCGGTGAGCCGGCAGATCGGCAGCAACGTGATCGCCATCAAGGAGGCCATGCTCGAGCGGGTGGAGGAGCTGAACCGCGGGGTGCTCACGCCCAAGGGACTCAAGCTGGTGCGTACGGCCGACGACGTGGTCTATGTGACCGATGCGGTGAAAGTCGTGCAGCGCAACCTGATCATCGGCGCGGGACTCGCCGTGCTGGTGCTGTTCCTGTTCCTGCGCTCGGTGCCCGCCACCCTCATCGGGGCCGTCGGCATCCCCATCTGCACCGTCGCTGCCTTCCTGGGGCTGTTGCTCACGGGGCGCACCATCAACGTGATCTCGCTGGCGGGTGTCGCCTTCGCCATCGGGATGACCCTCGATAACAACATCGTGGTGCTGGAGAACATCTACCGGCACCTGGCCCGAGCCGGATCCGGTGCCAGGGCGCGGATGCAGGCGGCGCTCGATGGTGTCCAAGAGGTGTGGCCCGCCGTATTGGCCTCCACCCTGACCACGGTCGCGGTCTTCCTGCCGGTGATCTTCATCGAGGAGGAGGCGGGCCAGCTCTACTCGGACATCGCGGTGGCCATCTCGGCCTCGATCCTGATGTCCATGCTGGTCGCCATCACCCTGGTGCCGGCCGCCGCCGGGCGCTTCCTGCGGCCCCCGCCGATGCGCGAGCGCGAGCCCCTGCTCAACCGCCTGGGCGGTGCCTTCTCCCGGGGGGTGATCGGCGGGGTGCACTGGATCTCGCGCGGGGTAGTGCGTCCGCTCGCGGTGATCGCCCTGGTCCTCGCCGGGGCCGGGGCGATCATCTGGTGGCTGACCCCGGACGCCGAGTACCTGCCGGAGGGCGAGGAGTCGAAGATCTTCACCCTGATGTTCGCGCCACCGGGCTACAACATCGGCATGATGCGGGACGCCTTTCAGCGGGTGGACGCGGACTTCCATCCCGCGGTCGGCCAGGATCCGGCGCTATTCGACCGCGGCGAGACGGAGGTGCCGGCGCTCAACTTCACCATCGGGTTCGCCAGTCAGGGCCGGGTCTTCGTGGTCCGCGAGGCGACCGATCGCCGCCAGACCGAGGCCCTGATGGGGGTCGCCACCGATAAGACCGAGGGCCTGCCCGGCCTGCGCAGCTTCTCGAGCCGCGGCTCCATCTTCTCGAGCAACTTCGGCGGTACCCGCTCCATCAACATCGAGGTGAGCGGACCGGACCTCGTCAGCCTGTTCGAGGCCGGCAGCCGGGTGCAGGACAAGGCCAAGACGATCTTCGACCGGCCGCGGGTCAAATCAGAGCCATCCAGCCTGGTGCTGGGACAACCCCTGCTCGAGGTCCATCCGGACTGGGAGCGGGCGGCGGAGCTTGGGATCTCGCCCGGCGATCTGGGCTACACGGTCTGGGCCTACTCCGACGGGGCCTTCGTCGACGAGCTGTTCCTGGGCGACGACGAGATCGACATCTACCTCTACAGCACCGCCGGCAACATCGAGGAGCCTCAGGACCTCGAGCGCCTGATGCTCTACTCGCCGAGCGGTGGCATCGTGCCCCTGTCCGCCGTCGCCCGCCTGGCCGAGACCGTGAACACGGAGACCATCCGCCGGGTGGACGGCGATCGCACCATCACCCTGAGCATCATCCCGCCGGCGGATGTGCCCCTCGAGGAGGGGGTGCGCCTGGTGCGTGAGGAGATCATCGAGGGGATGAAGGCGCGCGGCGAGCTGCCCGAGGAGATCGCGCTCGAGCTGAGCGGCGCCAGCGATCGCCTGGAGGCGACCCGCTCGGCGCTGGCGGGAAACTTCCTGGTGGCCCTGTTGATCGCCTATCTGCTCATGGTGGCCGTGTTCAGCCACTGGGGCTGGCCGCTCCTGATCATGACCAGTGTTCCGATCGGCATCAGCGGTGGTATTGCAGGCCTCGCGCTACTGAACCTCGCGGGGGGCCACCTCGACGCGATCGGGCTCTATCCCATCAAACAGCCCTTCGACATGATCACCATGCTGGGCTTCCTGGTCCTGATCGGCACCGTGGTGAACAACCCTATCCTGATCGTGGAAAGGGCGGTGACCAACCTGCGCGAGGGGGGCATGGCGGTCGCCGAGGCGGTGACCGAGGCGGTGCGGGTGCGCCTGCGCCCGATCATGATGTCCATGGTGACGACCGTGGCCGGTCTCTCGCCGCTGGTCTTCAACCCCGGCGCCGGGACCGAGCTCTATCGGGGCCTGGGGGCGATCGTGCTCTTCGGGCTGCTGTTCTCGACCCTGGTCACCCTCACCTTCATGCCCGCCCTGCTGGCCCTGGTGCTGCGTTTCACGCGCCGTGCCGAGCCGACGTCGGCGACCTCGGCCCCCGCCCCGGGCTGAGCGCTGAGGGATAACGGATTTGGGCTAACGGGTCAGGCCTGGCCGCCCAGGGCCTTCTCGGAGCGCTTGCGGAAGACCCGCATCTCCTTGGCGGCCTGGACGTCGCCCTTGGTCTCGGCGGCGGCGATGCCCTGGTCGAAGGCGGCGATGGCCTCCGCGTGCAGGTCCTGGGCGGCCAGGGCCTTGCCGTAGAGCTTCCAGGCGGCGGAGTAGCCGGGGTCGAGACGGACGGCCTCGGCGAGATGGCTCGCTGCCGTCTCGGCGTCGTCGGCCTTGAGGTGCTCGTTGCCGAGCGAGTAACGCAGCAGGGCGGAGTCCTGACCGCGGGCCAGCATGGCCTCGAGGTTGTCGATGATGCCCATGGCGGATCCTCTGGATTGGGGCGGAGTGGGGCTGATCGGGGCGGATTGGGCCCGGGGCCGCGGTTGCCGCCCGGGGGCTCAGCGCAGCCAGAAGGCGGGGGTGAGCAGCACCAGCAGGGTGAAGATCTCGAGCCGGCCGAGGAGCATGGCGAAGCACAGGATCCATTTGGCCGGGTCCGCCAGGTCGTTGTAATGGGCCCCCACCTGGGCGAGCCCGGGCCCCAGGTTGTTGATGCAGGCGGCCACCGCCGAGAAGGCCGTCATCAGGTCCAGCCCGGTCGCCGCCAGCAGGAGATACATGAGGGTGAAGCTGCCGACATAGAGGGAGAAGAAACCCCACACCGCGTCCACCACCCGATGATTGACGCTCCGCCCGCCGATACGCACCGGCATCTGGGCGTTGGGGTGGACCAGCCGAGCGACCTCGCGCAGGCCCTGCTTGATCAGGAGCAGGAAGCGGATCACCTTGATCCCGCCCCCGGTGGACCCGGCGCAGCCCCCCACGACGCTCGCGAACAAGAGCAGGATCTCCACGAAGGGCGGCCAGAAATAGAACTCGGCGGTGGTGAACCCGGTGGTGGTGCCGATGGAGACCGCCTGGAAGAGCCCCTTGGTGAAGGCGGTGGCCCAGTCGATATAGGTGTCGGTATAGTAGAGCGCGACGGTCACGATGGTGGTGACCGTGACGATGATCAGCAGATAGAAGCGGAACTCACTGTCGCGCCAGTAGGCACTGAGGTCCTGGCGGCGTACTGCCACGAAGTGCAGGGCGAAGTTGACCCCGGATATGACCATGAAGAAGACCGCGACCATCTCGATGGCGGTGCTGTCGAAGTAGCCGATGCTGAGGTCGTGGGTCGAGAATCCGCCGATGGCCACCGTGGAGAAGGCGTGGCCGATGGCGTCGAAGGCGTTCATCCCCGCTACCCAGTAGGCCAGCCCGCAGGCGATCGTGAGTGACAGATAGATGTACCACAGGGCCTTGGCGGTCTCGGTGATGCGGGGGGTGAGCTTGTTGTCCTTCATGGGCCCCGGGGTCTCGGCCCGATAGAGCTGCATGCCCCCGACCCCGAGCATGGGCAGCACCGCCACCGCCAGCACGATGATGCCCATGCCCCCCAGCCACTGGAGCTGCTGGCGGTAGAAGAGGATGGAGTGGGGCATGGTATCGAGCCCCAGGATCACGGTCGCACCCGTGGTGGTGAGTCCGGAGATCGATTCGAAGACCGCGTTGGTGAACGAGAGGTGGGGGTCCTGGGCCAGATAGAAGGGCAGCGAGCCGGCGAGCCCGAGGCTCACCCAGAACAGCACCACCACCAGGAAGCCGTCGCGCAGACGCAGGTCCTGGCGCGCATGGCGCACCGGCAACCAGATCAGGGCCCCGGTCCCCAGGATCACCAGGAAGGCCGAAAGGAAGGGGCGCAGCTCCCCGTCCGCGTAGATCAGCGACACCAATACCGGCGGCAGCATGGTGAAGCTGAAGACGGTGAGCAGCAGTCCCAGGACCTTTTGGACCGCGAGGAGCTTCATGAGGCTAAAGGAAGGTCACGCTCACCTGGAACAGCCGCTCGACCTCCCCCACCCGACGCTTGTCCTGCAGGAACAGGATCACGTGGTCGTCGGATTCGATCACCGTATCGTGATGGGCGATGAGCACCTCGTCGCCGCGCACGATGGCGCCGATGCTGGCCCCCTTGGGCAGGCTGATCTCCTCGATGCTCCGGCCCACCACCTTGCTGGAGCTGGGGTCGCCATGGGCCACCGCCTCGATCGCCTCCGCGGCCCCCCGGCGCAGGCTATGCACCATCACCACGTCCCCGCGGCGCACGTGTTTCAAGAGGCTGCCGATGGTGGCCTGCTGGGGTGAGATGGCCACGTCGATGGGTCCGCTCTGTACCAGGTCGGCGTAGGCCGGGCGGTTGATCAGGGCCATCACCTTGCGCGCCCCCATGCGCTTGGCGAGCATGGCCGAGAGGATGTTGGCCTCGTCGTCGTTGGTGACGGCGCAGAAGACGTCGGTGTTCTCCACGTTCTCCTCGAGCAGCAGCTCCTCGTCCGCCGCGTCGCCGTGGAGCACGATGGTCTTCTCCAGCTGCTCGGCGATGCGCTTGCTGCGGTTGAGGTCGCGCTCGATCACCTTGACCCGGTACTGGCGCTCCAGGGCCCCGGCGAGTCGGGTGCCGATGTTCCCGCCGCCGGCGAACATGAGCCGCCGGTAGGGCTTCTCCAGACGCCGAAGCTCGCTCATCACCGCGCGGATGTGCATCGGCGCCGCGATGAAGAACACCTCGTCGTCGGCCTCGATGACCGTGTCGCCGCGGGGCATGATGGCCCGGTCCTGCCGATAGATGGCCGCCACCCGGGTGTCCACCTTGGGCATGTGCTCGTAGAGCGCCTTCAGCTCATGGCCCACCAGGGGACCGCCGTAATAGGCCTTGACGGCGACGAGGCGCACCCGACCCTCGGCAAAGTCCAGCACCTGCAAGGCGCCGGGGTTCTCGATCAGTCGCAGGATGTAATCGGTGACCAGGGCCTCGGGGCTGATGGGCACGTCGATGGGCAGGGCCTCGGAGCCGAACAGCCTGGGATGATCGAGGAAGCCCTGGCTGCGCACCCGGGCGATCTTGGTGGGCGTCTGGAAGAGGGTGTAGGCGACCTGACAGGCGACCATGTTGGTCTCGTCGCTGTTGGTCACGGCGATGATCATGTCCGCGTCCTCGGCGCCCGCGCGCATCAAGACGTCGGGATGGGCCGCATGCCCGCGCACCGTGCCGAGATCGAAGCGGTCTTGCAGCTCCCGCAGCAGGTCCGGGTCCTGATCCACGACCGTGATGTCGTTGGCCTCGCTGACCAGGTTGGCGGCCACCGAGGTGCCCACCTGGCCGGCGCCCAGGATGATGATCTTCATCGAGGAAGGGGCGAGTGGCGAGTCGCGAGGGCCGAGTGGTGGCCGGGCTTGGCGTCCGGGGCGCCGAAGAGGCGGCCGTCGCGGACGAGGCCGGGGCCGAGGCTCAACCTCGGCCCTCGGTCCTCGCTACTCGCCACTATCGTCTCTCCTTGATCTCAACGCCCAGCGAGCGGAGCTTGCGATAGAGATGGGTGCGCTCCATGCCGGCCTCCTTGGCCATCTTGCTGACGTTGCCGGCGTGCTTCTCGAGCTGATAGTCGAGATAGGCCTTCTCGAACTGTTCGCGGGCCTGACGTAGGGGCTGGTCGAACGACACCAGGCCCTCCAGGGGTTGCGCCTGGGTGGGCGGCGGGGCCCCCAGGGCCGATTCCACCTCCTTCTGGCTCACCTCGTCGCCGGTGCCCAGGATCAGGATCCGCTGCACCAGGTTCTTCAGCTCCCGGACGTTGCCGGGCCAGCCGTAGTTGCGCAGGAAGTTTTGGGCCCCGACGCTGAAGCGGCGGTAGGGCAGCTTCTCGTGGGTGGCGAAGTAGTCCAGATAGAAGTTGAGCAGGTCCGGGACGTCCTCGGCGTGATCGCGCAGGGCCGGGATGTGCAGGGGCACCACATTGAGATGAAAGAACAGGTCCTCGCGGAACCGACCGGCACGCACCTCGTCTTCCAGGTTGCGCTGGGTGACCGCGACGATCCGCACGTCGATGGCCACCGGCTCGGCGCCGCCCACCCGCAGGAAGGAGCCGCTGTCCAGGGCACCCAGGAGCAGCGCCTGGGCCTCGAGATCCATGTCGGCCACCTCGTCCATGAGCAGGGTCCCGCCCGCGGCCGTCTCCAGGCTCCCGTAATGGGTGTGGCCCTCGTCCTCGGCCCCGAACAGCTCGCGCCCGGCATTGCCGGTGCCGAGGCTGGCGACGCTGAGATCGACGAATGGGCGCTCGCGCCGGGCGCTCTGGGAATGGAGATAGCGCGCGAAGGTCTCCCGGCCGCTGCCCGCCTCGCCGGTGATCAGCACCCAGGTGTCGTGGGCCGCGATGCGCTTGACCTGCTCGCGCAGACGCTGCATGGCGGCGCTGCGTCCCACGGGCTCGTGGACCAGGGGGGTGCGGCGCTTGAGGCCGAGGTTCTCCTGCTGGAGCTTGTCGGCCTCGAGGGCGCGCTCCACGGTCAGCAGCAGCTTGGCCATGGAGAGCGGTTTCTCGAGGAAGTCGTAGGCCCCGAGCCGGGTCGCCTCGACCGCGGTCTCGACCGTGCCGTGACCGGACATCATGATGATCGGGCAGGGCAGGCCCTCGTCCTCGGCCCACTCCTTGAGCAGGCTGATCCCGTCGAGGTCGGGCATCCAGATATCCAGCAGTATCAGGTCGGGACGGCGATCGCGCAGCGCGAGACGGGCGGTCTCGCCATTCTCCGCCACCGCGACCTTGAAGCCCTCGTCCTCCAGGATCTCCTGGACCAGGCCGCGGATGTCGGGCTCGTCATCGACGACCAAGATGTGGGTGGCGCTCATGGGGTGGGGTGCCGCTGTTGCTCCTCGGGGGCCGCCCCGGTCTCCGTGGGAGACCCTGACTGCCAGACGGGCAGACGGATGCGCACCAGCGCCCCGTCCGTCGTGTTTTCCGCGACGATGATACCGCCGTGCTCCTCGATAATCTTCTTGACGATGGCGAGACCCAGTCCGGTGCCCTTGGCCTTGGAGGTGACATAGGGCTCGAACAGCCGTTCCCGGATGGCCTCGTCGAAGCCGGGGCCGTTGTCCGATACCTTGAGCTGGACGATGTCGAGGTCGGGGTCGTCGGGGCGGCTGGTGGAGACCTCGACGCGGCCGTCCGCGCTGCCGTCCAGCGCCTCGAGGGCGTTCTTGACCAGGTTGTGGATCACCTGGCGCAGGCGCAGGGGATCGCCGCGCACCTGCGTGCCCGGCGCGCCGAGCAGCACCGAGACCTGCCCGGCGCCGGCGCTGCGATAGAGGTCCATGACCTCCGCCACCAGGCGGTCGAGCTCGAGGGGCTCGGGCTGGATCTGGGGGGAGCGGGCATAGTCGGAGAAGTCGTTGACCATGGACTTCATGGCCTCGACCTGCTGGGTGATGGTGCGGGTGGCGCGGTCGAGGATGCCCGCATCGTGCTCGCTCGCGTTGGGTAGGAGCTTGTGGCGCAGCCGCTCGGCCGAGAGCTGGATCGGGGTCAGCGGGTTCTTGATCTCGTGGGCGAGGCGACGTGCCACCTCCCCCCAGGCCGCGTCGCGCTGGGCCTTGATCAGGGTGGTGATGTCGTCGAAGACCACCACGTGTCCGCGCTCCTCGATCCCGGGCAGGGGCAGGGGGCTGCCCCGGCACATCAGGGTCTGCGCCCCCTCGGCGCGGTGCAGGGTGAGCTCGGCGCGCCAATCCACCCGGCTCGCGACGTGCTTGCGCACCGCCTCGATCCAGGGGGTGAGCCCGGGGTTGCTCGACTCGATCTCGTCCAGGTCGGGCTCGGCGCCCTCGGCGATCTCAAGGACGAGGATCTGACGGGCCGCCGGATTGGCCGTGCGTAGCCGCCGGGCGTTGTCGAAGGCCACCACGCCCGAGGACAGCCGTCCGAGCACCGTCTCCAGATAGGTGCGCTGGGCCTCCACCGCCTGCTGGCTGCGGGCCGCATCGTCGCGCGCCTGGGCGATCCGGCGGGTCATGGTGTTGAAGGAAGCGACCAGGAAGGCCAGCTCGTCGTCGTGCTTGGGCAGGGGCAGCTGCTGCTCGTAGTCACCCGTGGCGATGGCATGGGTGCCGCGGGCGATGTCCGCGACCGGTGCCACCAGTCGGCGCGCCGTGTGGAAGGCCGCGATCAGGGCCGCCATGAGCCCGAACAGGAGCACCAGCGACAGGGTGAGCGAGAAGCTGAGCTTGAGTGATTTGCGCAGGTAGGACAGCTCGGTGTAGCGGTTGTAGGCGGTCTCCAGACGGTCGGAGAGCTGGGTGATGCGCTCCGAGGTCGGGAAGATCGCCTGCATCTGCATGGGCCGACCCGCGGGGTCCTGCACCAGGACGCGCACCCGCAGCTCGTCGCCGGGTCCGGCCTCCAGGCCCACGTAATTGTTCCCCGCGCGCACCTCCTGCTGGATCTCGCGCTCGGGCTGGCTCGGGACCAGGCGCACCGGATCCTGGTTGGCGGTCCCGAGGACCCGGCCGCCGTCGCCGTAGACCGTGAGCTCCTCGGCCCCGGCGTGTCTGCGCAGGCTGCCGAGGGTCAGGGCGATGGCCGTGGACGAGCGGTCCTGGACGCTGGCGAGCAGCTGCTCCGTGTACTTGACCAGCACCCGCTGATTGAGGTCGAGGGAGGCCTGGTTGAGATCGAGCGCGTCCTGCATCGCCCGGTCGATCTCCACATCGAACCAACTATCGATGCCGCGGAGCAGGAACCCCAGCGAGAAGTAATAGACGACCCCGACGGGCAGCAGTGAGATCAGCACGAAGAGCACGACGATGCGCAGGGTCAGCCGCGAGCCGGCGGCCTGGCGCCGGTAGCGGCGCACCAGCTTGACCACGTTCACCACCGCCAGCACCGCGAGCGCCAGCAGTCCGGCCAGCACCAGGAAGAGCAGGGGGACGAAGGCGCGCGAGAGGTCCTCGGAGTTCTCGACCGCGTCGCGCATCAGGACCAGGGCGACGAACAGGCCGATCACCAACGCGGCGACGGGGAGCGCGCCCAGCACGCGTTGCCGGGTCAGGGTTTCAGAGGCCATGTGCTCCAGGGGCTCTCGAGGTCCCATGCCGGTCGCAGATAGGCGATGGGGCGGAGCGGCAGGGGGAGCTCCTCGATGTCCAGCTCGGCCTTGATGTGCACCTCGTAGTCAGCCTCGGGATCGAGCGCGCTGGCCGACACCAGGTCGAGGTTGCGAAACTCGCCCAGCGCGGCGATCGCGGCCTCGCGGGAGACGAAGCTGCGCCCCCGCGTGCCTGGAAGACGGTAGACCTCATAGCGCTCGGAGAGCGGCTTGTAGCGGATGGCGTAGCGCAGCCGGGCGTCGACCAGGCTGTCGTTCCAGATCCACGCATCCGCCGCGCGCAACTGGATGTGCACCATGATCGTCAGGGGGACGCCGTTCTCCAGTGCCTCCAGGGCCTGCTCGGAGAAGGTGAAGTCGATATCGAAATCCAGCCAGTAGGTGCCCTCGTCCAACCGGGTGGTCGTGTTGGTGATGGTGAAGGCGTCCCGCGCCTGCGCCGCGGCGGGCAGCATCCCGGCCAGGAGGCCGAGCACCAGGATCGGGAGGGCCAGCGCGCGTCTCATGATGCGGCCGCGGCCTTGTCGATGACCGCGTAATAGAAGCCGTCGGTGCCGCCCGGGGTGGGCAGGAGCTGCCGCCCGTGCGGGCCCGAGACGCCCCAGGTCGCCGGGATGAGGGATTCGCGGGCATCCGGGGTGCGCGCCAGGAAGGCCGCGACCTGCTCGTGGTTCTCGGCGGCCAGGAGGGAGCAGGTCGCGTAGAGCAGTCGTCCGCCGGGCGCCAGCAGGCCCCAGGTGGCATCGAGCATGCGGGCCTGGAGGTCGGACAGGGCGGTGACATCCTCGGCGCGCCGCAGCCATTTGATGTCGGGATGACGTCGGATGACACCCGTCGCCGAGCAGGGCACGTCGAGCAGGATGCGCTCGAACGGGCTGCGCGCCCAGTCGCCCAGGGGCTCGGCCGCGTCCCCGCGCACCACCCGGGCGTGCAGCCCGAGACGCTCGAGGTTCTCGCGCAGGGTCTTCAGCCGCGTGGCGTCCTGGTCGAGGGCGACCAGGTCCAAGGTGTCGTCGGCGTGCTCCAGGATCGCCGCTGTCTTACCGCCCGGCGCGGCGCAGGCGTCGAGCACGCGCTCGCCGGGGCCGGCCGCGAGCAGGGCGGCGGCAAGCTGCGCGCCGCCGTCCTGGATCGAGACCAGCCCCTCCTCGAAGCCGGGGAGCTCCCGCGCGGGTATCGGCCGGTCCAGGGTGAGCCCGGACTCGGTGCCTGGGATGGGACGCGCGGTGAGGCCCTCGGCGGCGAGTCGCGCCGCGTACGCCTGGCGGTCGCCCCGCAGCCGATTCACCCGCAGGCTCATGGGGCCACGCCCGTTGCTGGCCTCCACGATGGCCTCCCAATCCTCCGGCCAGTCGTGACGCAGTGCCGCGAGCAGCCATTCCGGGAACAGCCAGCGGGCGCTGGGCAGGGTCATGACCTCGGCGACCAGGGTCTCGCGCTCACGGATGAAGCGCCGCAGCAGGGCGTTCACCAGGGCCGCCTTGTCGGGCTTGCCGATCAGTCGGGCGGCCTCGACGGTGGCCGCGACCGCGGCATGGTCGGGGGTGTCCATGCCCGTGAGCTGGTACAGCCCGACCAGGATCAGGGCCTCGAGGTCGCGATCCGCGGGTCGCATCGGATGGTGTAGGAGCAGACCGGCGATCGCCTCCAGTCGCGGGAGTAGCCGCAGCGAGCCGTAGACCAGCTCCTGGGTGAGGGCGCGGTCGGCCGGTGGACGGGGCATCGGACCACCCTCGAACACCCGACTCAGGGACTGCCCCCGATCCCGCACCCGGTGCAGGGCGGCGGCGGCCGCAGCGCGGGCGTCGGCGCCGGGTGCCGAGCGGGCATCCGGCGCGCGGGGCCGCCGGTTACCGGCCTCCCCCGTGGGCGGCTTGCCGCCGCCTGGCCTGACCCGGGCACTCCCCCAGGGGTCCGCATCCCGACCCGGCGCCGTCCCCGGTCTATCCGGCCGCGATCCTGGCCCGGGTCGTGTCGGCGGGCGCCCGGGGGCGCGCGGTGGCGCACCCTTGCCCGTGGTGGGGTTGTCGCCTCGGCCGGGCGGACCCGGCCGCCGTTGGCGGCGGTCAGTCAAAGCGGGCGCCATCCAAACGCCTGGCGTTGAGGAAGTCCTGGGCGTCCATGGGGCGCTTCCCGGGCGGTTGGAGCCGGGTGATGCGCAGGCGCCCGGAGCCGGTGGCGACCTCGATACCCGCCCGCCCGGTGGCGAGCACCTCGCCGGGCGAGACCCCGGTTGCGTTCGTATCCTCTGCCTTGGCCGACCAGATCCGCAGCACCTCGCCGTCCAGCCGGGTGCTGGCCACCGGCCAGGGATCGAAGGCCCGAACCCGCCGCTCGATGGCCGCGGCTGGCTCGCCCCAGTCGATCGCCGCCTCGGCCTTGTCCAGCTTGTGGGCATAGATGGCGTGGCTGTCGTCCTGGGGCTCGGGCCGGGAGGTCCCGTCGAGTATGCCCGGGAGTGCCTCGATCAGGGCGCGCGCCCCCAGCGTCGAGAGCCGGTCGTGCAGGCTGCCGCCGGTCTCGTCCGGCGCGATGGGGATCGCGAGCCGGTGGTAGACCGGACCTGTATCCAGTCCGGCCTCCATGCGCATGATGCAGACCCCGGTCTGCGCATCGCCAGCCAGCACCGCGCGCTGGATCGGCGCCGCGCCCCGCCAGCGGGGCAGGAGCGAGGCGTGGACGTTGACGCAACCCAGACGGGGCGTATCCAGAACGGACTGGGGCAGGATCAACCCATAGGCGACCACTACCATCAGGTCTGGCGCGAGCTCGCTTAGGACCTGCCGCTCGTCGCGGTCGCGCTTGAGTGACTCGGGTTGCCGCACCGGGATCCCGTGGCTCAGTGCGAGCTCCTTCACCGGGCTCTGCTGGAGCTTGCGTCCGCGCCCCGCGGGCCGATCGGGTTGGGTATAGACGCAGACGACATCCTGGCCCGCCTCGATCAGGGCCGCCAGGCAGGGGACCGAGAACGCGGGCGTGCCGGCGAAGACCAGGCGGGGGGCGGGCATGAGGGCGGTGGATCTCGGGTCGATCGGGCGGGGTCAGATGACCCGCCTGCGCTGGGAGGGCTCGGAGGCCCCGCCCTGGCGTTGCTCCTTTTCCAGCTTGCGGCGGATGCGCTGACGCTTGAGGGCGGAGATGTGGTCGACGAACAGCCGGCCGTCGAGGTGGTCGATCTCATGCTGGATGCACACGGCGAGCAACCCGTCGGTCTCGAGCTCGAAGGGCGCCCCGCCGCGGTCCAGGGCCCGCACGCGGATGCGCTCGGCGCGCGTGACAGACTCGTAGAAGCCGGGGACGGACAGGCAGCCTTCGTCCATCTGCTCCTCGCCGGAGCGCTCGAGGATCTCTGGATTGACCAGCGCGAGGGGCTGGTCCTTCTCCTCGGAGATGTCGATGACCACGATCCGCCGGGGGATGTTCACCTGGATCGCGGCGAGCCCGATCCCGGGTGCCGCGTACATGGTCTCGAACATATCGTCGATGATCGCCCGCACCGTATCATCGACGCGCTCCACCGGTTTGGCGCGGTTGCGCAGGCGCGGGTCTGGAAATGTGAGGATGTCGAGGGTTGCCATGGGGGCGTCGGTGCAATCTAGGAGACCATTTGCAGGCGGTTCGGCCGGCTGGAAGCGCCCTTTGGCGGTGCGCTACTATCCGCCGGCAGTCTAACGCCGAAATGGGGGCGGGTGAATCCTGTATCGACCGCCCGGGGGCGCCGCGAGGCGCCGTTGCAGCCGCGCCGATGGCCGCAGGGGTCGTCGGGGCCAACCCACCGGAGGAGCCATGCGCGCACGCCTCATCCCCCACCAACGCGCCGCGATACTTGCAGTCGGCGCACTCTTGTCCCTCTCATTCGCGGTCATCGCCGCGGACCTCCGTGACGACGCCCCGGAGACCTATGTAGTCGCCCCGGGCGATACCCTGTGGTCCATCGCCGGCCGTTTCCTCGAGGACCCCTGGCGCTGGGGCGAGGTCTGGCGAGGCAACGACGTCGGCGATCCCAATCTCATCTACCCGGGCGATGTGCTACGGCTGAGCACGGACGGCGGTCGCCCCAGCATCGGGGTCGACCGTGCCGGTGGATACTCGGGCGGGCTGCGGGTGGTCAAGCTCAGCCCCAAGGTGCGCGCCTCCTCCCTCGCGAACGCGGTGCCGACCATCCCCATCGCGAGCATCGCGCCCTTCCTGACCCAGCCCTACGTGGCCGAGACCGCGGACGTGCGCCGGGCGCCCTACGTGGTCGGCTTCCCCGACGAGCGCATCGTCGCCGGCGTCGGCGACTCGGTTTACGTGCGGCGGATCGACGACACCGCGACCCGCCAGTTCCAGATCCTGCGTCCCGGCGACACCCTGGTCGACCCCGACACCAACGAGGAGCTCGGCCACCTGGCCGTCTTCGTCGCGAACGCCGACCTCCAGCGGGTCGGCGACCCGGCCACGCTCCAGGTGGTCAACTCGGAGCGCGAGGTGTCCATCGGCGACCGGGTGATCCCCGCGGCGCTCGAGGAGCCCCTGAGCAACTTCTTCCCCCGACCCGGTCCGGCCGGACTGCGCGGCCGCATCATTGCGGTGCTGAACGGGGTGTCCCAGATCGGGCAGTTCGACGTGGTGGTGCTCAACAAGGGCACCGAGGACGGGGTGGCGCGCGGGGACGTCTTCGAGGTCTTCCAGGGCGGACGCAAGGAGCGCGACGAGGTCCTCGCCGGCGAGTCCGACTTCAACTGGAAGAACGAGAGCCCGTTCTCCACCGATTTCTGGTACGGGGCGAACGCCAAGATCTTCCGCTGGCGCAGCGACCCCTTCCCGCCCGCGGTGGACGTGCGCTATCCCCGGCCGACCTTCGTCGCGCCCTACGAGCGCTCGGGGGCATTGCTGGTCTTTCGCACCTTCGACCGGGTGAGCTTCGCGCTGGTCATGGAGGCGACCCGCGCCATGCGCGTTCAGGATCGCGTCGCCGCGCCGCGCTCCTGAGGCAAACGCCCCGCGGCCCTCGGCCATCGGCGTCCTCCCGGCCATGTCCGGCATCACCGATTGGCTGGCCCTGATCTGCGCCCCGGGGCTCGGACCCCGCACCATCGCCCGCCTGATCGCGGGCTTCGGCCACCCGGCGGCCATCAGGGCCGCCGGGACCCGGGATCTCGCGGATCTCGGGCTCAAGCCCGACGCCATCGACGCCCTGCGCACCCCGGACCCGGCCACCATCGAGCGCACCCTGGCCTGGGCGGGCCAGCCCGGCGCCCATGTGATCACCCTCGCGGATCCGCGCTATCCGCCACTGCTCGCCGAGATCCCGGATCCGCCGCCGGTGCTGTTCGTGCGCGGCGACCCCGCCCTGCTCGCCGATCCCCAGCTCGCCATCGTCGGCAGCCGCAACCCGTCGCGGGTGGGGATCGAGGTGTCGCGCGAGCTGGCCGCGGAGCTGGCGGGCAGCGGGCTCGCCATCACCAGCGGATTGGCGACGGGGGTGGATGGTGCGGCCCACACCGGGGCGCTCGAGCGGGGCCGTACCCTGGCGGTGCTCGGCACCGGGCCCGACCGGGTCTACCCCGCGAGCCACGTGGAGCTGGCGCGCCGTATCGCCGACCTTGGCGCACTGGTCAGCGAGCTGACCCCGGGCGCCGGGCCGCTGGCGCGCCACTTTCCCCGGCGCAACCGCATCATCAGCGGGCTCTCCCTCGGCACCCTGGTGACCGAGGCGACCCTTGGCAGCGGGTCGTTGATCACCGCCCGACTCGCCATGGAGCAGGGTCGGGAGGTGTTCGCGGTACCGGGCTCCATCCGCAATCCGCTGTCCCGCGGCTGTCATGCCCTGATCCGCGAAGGGGCGCGCCTGGTGGAGGGGGCCGGCGATGTATTGGCCGAGCTCGCCCCGCGGCTGCGCGGGATACTCGCGGAGCCCGGGCGTCCCGCCGAGGGGGAGGTCCCTCCAACACCTGCCGGCGACCAGGCGCGCGCCGCGCTCGCCCCCGAGTATCGGCTCCTGCTGGAGGCCATGGGCTTCGACCCGGTGGCCCCCGACGAGCTGGTCCGCCTCACGGGGACGCCGGTGGAGCAGCTGTCGTCCATGCTCTTGTTGCTCGAGTTGGAGGGTCATGTATCATCCTGCGCAGGAGGCCGTTACACCCGCCTGCGCTGAATCCGCGGGCCGGCCCCGTCCCGGCGGACGCCGCTGTCCACGAGGTTGGTTGATGTACGAAAACATGGTCGACGTTCTCATCTATCTCTATGAGAACTACATGGATGGCGAGAGCCAGGCCCCGACGGATCAGAGCGAGCTGGAGGATGAGCTGGCCCAGGCCGGCTTCGGCAAGGTGGAGATCGACAAGGCACTGCACTGGCTGGACGACCTGGCCGCGGGGGCCGAGACCCCCTATGCCGACCACGAGGTTGGATCGATCCGGGTCTACACGGACCAGGAGTCGGCCAAGCTCGACGTGGAGGCGCGCGGTTTCCTGTTGTTCCTGGAGCAGAATGCGATCCTCGACCCCGCGAGCCGAGAGATGGTGATCGAGCGTGCACTGGCCATCGACCACGGCTGGGTGTCGGTCGACGAGCTGAAATGGGTGGTCCTGCTGGTGCTCATGAACCGGCCCGGCCGGGAGGACGCCTTCTCACAGATGGAAGAGCTGGTCTACAACGACGAGCCCGAATATCTCCACTGATCCCCGCCGGTGAGCCCCGCCGGTCCGGATCTCACCGCGCCTCCCCGGCCCTGGTCGCGTCCCGAAGGGGTTGACAGGCACCCCTAGACTTGGTTTTTCGCGAGCCGGCCAGACCCTTGACCGGGCCGCCGGGGGCTCGCCCGATTCCCGGCCGGCCGACCTGTTCCGTTCGACGACCCGAAGAGGCAGACCCCTCCGGGCCCGCCCGATCCGGTCGAGCAGTCATCGATCCCAGGCCCTGGCGGCCTCCGCTCCGCTTCATCCAGAACCCCAGACGGCGGTCCGGGTCGCTGGCCGCCCAACATCATCAGCGCGCCTTATGAACCTCGTTATCGTTGAATCACCGGCCAAGGCCAAGACGATCAAGAAGTACCTCGGACCGGGGTTCGACGTGATCGCCTCTTACGGCCACGTGCGCGATCTGGTGCCCAAGGAGGGCGCCGTGGACCCGGAGCATGGGTTCCAGATGAAGTACCAGATCATCGACCGCAACGAGAAGCATGTCTCGGCGATCGCAAAGAAGCTCAAGGAGGCCGACGCACTCTATCTCGCGACCGATCCGGATCGCGAGGGTGAGGCCATCTCCTGGCACCTCTACGAGCTGCTCAAGGCGCGCCGCCAGCTCGGCAAGAAGCCCGTGCATCGGGTGGTCTTCAACGAGATCACCAAGCGCGCCGTGCAGGACGCGGTCGCCCACCCCCGCGAGCTGTCGTACGACCTGGTCAACGCCCAGCAGGCGCGTCGGGCGCTCGACTATCTGGTCGGCTTCAATCTCTCGCCCCTGCTCTGGAAGAAGGTGCGCCGGGGGCTCTCGGCGGGGCGGGTCCAGAGTCCCGCCCTGCGCCTCATCTGCGAGCGCGAGAACGAGATCGAGGCCTTCGAGCAGCGCGAGTACTGGACCCTCGAGGCCGATTGCGCCAAGGACTCGCGGCCCTTCACCGCCAAGCTGGTCCAGTTCGAAGGGGACAAGATCGAGCAGTTCAGCATCACCGACGCGGAGCGTGCCCACGGGGTCCAGTCACGCCTCGAGCAGGCCGCCGGCGGCAGCCTTCAGGTGGAGCAGGTCGAGCGCAAGCAGCGCAAGCGCAACCCCGCGCCGCCCTTCATCACCTCCACCCTGCAACAGGAGGCGGCGCGCAAGCTCGGCTTCACCGCCCAGCGCACCATGCGCGTGGCCCAGCAGCTCTACGAGGGGGTGGACGTGGGCGGCGGTGCGGTCGGTCTGATCACCTATATGCGCACCGACTCGGTGCACCTCGCCCAGGAGGCCCTCGCCGAGATCCGCGACTACGTCACCGAGCGCTACGGGGCCGATCACCTGCCCGACGCCCCGCGGCACTACAAGACCAAGGCAAAGAACGCCCAGGAGGCCCACGAGGCGATCCGCCCCACCTCCATCAGGCGCGACCCCTCCCACATCAAGGCCCATCTCACCGTCGAGCAGGCGCGGCTCTACGAGCTGATCTGGAAGCGCACCCTGGCCTGCCAGATGGCCCACGCGCTCATCAATCAGGTGGCGGTGACCCTCAGCGCGGGGCCGAGGAACCTGTTCCGTGCCACCGGCTCCACCGTGGCCGAGCCCGGGTTCATGCGGGTCTATCTGGAGGGGCGCGACGACGCCAGGGGCGGCGACGATGACGAGGAGCGCATGCTGCCGCCCATGGTGGAAGGGGAGCGGGTCGACCTGGCCGCCATCCGTGCCGAGCAGCACTTCACCGAGCCGCCGCCCCGGTACAGTGAGGCGACCCTGGTGAAGGCGCTCGAGGAATACGGCATCGGCCGGCCCTCCACCTATGCCTCGATCATCTCCACCCTCCAGGAGCGCGAGTACGCCCTGCTGGAGAACAAGCGCTTCAAGCCCACGGACGTCGGGCGGGTGGTGAACAAGTTCCTCACCGAATACTTCCGCACCTATGTCGATTACGACTTCACCGCCCGGCTGGAGGACGAGCTCGATGCCGTCTCGCGGGGCGAGGAGGACTGGATCCCGCTCCTGGAGAAGTTCTGGAGTCCCTTCAAGGAGCGGGTGGACCACACTCAGGAGAACGTCAAGCGCAGCGACGTCACCCAGGAGCGAATCGAGGAGACCTGCCCCACCTGCGGCGGGCAGCTCGCCATCCGACTCGGCCGCAACGGCCGCTTCATCGGTTGCACCAACTATCCCGAGTGCGACTACACCCGCGACCTGAACGCCGACAAGGCCGCGCCGGAGCCCAGGGAGATCGTCGAGGGCCGCGCCTGCCCCGAGTGCGGCTCGCCCCTGGAGGTGAAGAACGGCCGCTACGGCAAGTTCATCGGCTGTAGCGCCTACCCCAAGTGCAAGCACATCGAGCCCTTGGAGCGGCCGGTGGACACGGGCGTGGCCTGCCCGCAATGCCGCAAGGGTAGCCTCCAGCGTAAGAAGTCCCGCCGCGGCAAGATCTTCTACTCCTGCTCGACCTATCCGAAGTGTGATTACGCGGTCTGGAACGAGCCCATCGGCGAGCCCTGTCCGAACTGCCAGTGGCCGGTGCTGACGGTCAAGACCACGCGCAGCAAGGGCATGGAGAAGGTCTGTCCGCGCAAGGAGTGCGGCTATACCGCACCCTATGAGGGTCCGGCCGAGCCATCCGACAAGGACGCGGGGGGCGCGTCGGAGAACGCCAAAGATGCCCGACCGGCGGAGCCCTCGGACGCCCCTTTCTGAAGGAAACGGTGGGTCATTCCGTCAGGCGCTTCTCGAGGAAGCGATGAGGGACGGGCGCGCCCTCGGCGCCGCCCGGTCCGAAGCCGAGGCCTCGGTAGAGGCCGGCGGCCACCGGATTGTCCTCACGGACCTCGAGGGTCAATTTGCAGCAGCCGCGCGCCCGCGCCTCGGCCTCCACGGCGCTCAGCAGGGCGCGTCCCACCCCCCGGCCCCGGTGGCTCGGCAGAACTGCCAGGTCGTGGATATTGAGCAGGAGCCGTGCGCGGAAGGTCGAGAGACCCTGGAAGCAGACCGCGATACCCACCGCTCGTCCCTCATCGAAGGCCAGCAGGATCAGGTGATTGGGGACCGCGCGCAGGGCGGTGACCAGCCGCGCCTTCACCGCGTCCGGCAGCGGTGCGCCGCTGCCCATGGGGTCGCTCGCATAGGCGTCCAGCAGCGCCACCACCGCGTCCGCATCCGCGGGTGTATCGAGCCCGGCCGGCCTGATCCGCAACCAGTCGCCCTCCATCGTATGTCTCCCTCGTGCGTCATCCGGCACCGCGCCTCGCGCGGGCCTTTCTGCCGGGTCTTGCCGGCGGCGTCCCGGCGCAGGCCCTGGGGCCCTGCGGCACCAACGCAGATGCCGCATGGTATAAGGACGCGCCGCGCGCACGTCCAGTCCGCTTCCGGCACCAGAACCCACACCGCCTCGCAGATCATGACGTCCGTGACCGATCCTACCCGTCGTCCCATTCGCAGCTACGTGCTGCGTCAGGGACGTCTGACCGCTGCCCAGGAGCGTGCCTTTTCCGAGCTCTGGCCCCGTTATGGCGTGGACTGGGTGTCTGGCGAGGCCTTGGACCTCCCGGCCTTGTTCGGCAACCCCAACCCGGTGGTGCTGGAGATCGGATTCGGCAACGGTGACAGCCTGGCCGCGATGGCGCAGGCGCAGCCGGAGCGCAACTGGCTCGGGGTGGAGGTGCATGGTCCCGGGGTGGGGCATTTGCTCCTGGAGATCGAGCGCCTCGGGTTGCACAACCTGCGGCTGGTGCGGCACGACGCGGTGGAGCTGCTCTCCCGCGGCGTCGCACCCGGCGCCTGCGAGCGGGTGCAGCTCTTCTTCCCCGATCCCTGGCCCAAGAAGCGGCACCACAAGCGCCGCATCCTCTCGCCCCACTTCGTCGCCCTGCTCGCCAGGGTGATCCCCACGGGCGGCATCTTTCATGCCGCGACCGATTGGGAGCCCTACGCCGAGCAGATGCTCGCCGTGCTGGACTCGCCGGGCGGCCCGTTCGAGAACACGGCGGGTCCGGGTCGCTTCGCCGAGCGCCCGCCGGAGCGGCCTCTCACCCGATTCGAGCAGCGCGGGGAGCGGCTGGGCCATCGGGTGCGCGACCTGGTGTTTCGGCGCCGCTGATGCCCCCGCAGACCTTTGCCCTTCGTGTGTGGTCTCGAACGCGCCCGTTGGACCCATGGCCGCGCTGAGGCTCGCGGGCATCGCGCCTCGGGTGGCGCTCGCAGCGGTCGACCTCAGCGTCGGGGCGGGCGGTCTCGCGCTGGTCTCCGGACCCTCCGGCTCCGGCAAGAGTCTCCTGCTGCGGGCCATCTCGGATCTCGATCCCAATGCCGGGGAGGCCTGGCTCGACGGGGATGCCCGCTCGGCGATGCCCGCGTCTCGCTGGCGACGCCGGGTGGGCCTGCTGCCCGCGGAGTCATTCTGGTGGGCCGATCGGGTCGGCGATCACTTTCCCGAGGCGCAGGCGTCGGCCGGGCTGCTCGCCGGGCTCGGGTTCGACCCCGACGTGCTGGGCTGGTCGGTGTCGCGTCTCTCCACCGGTGAGCGTCAGCGGCTCGCCTTGGCCCGGATGTTGGCCCTGGGGCCCGAGGCCCTGCTGCTCGACGAGGCGACGGCGAACCTCGACCCGGCCAACCGCGAGCGGGTGGAGTCTGTGGTCGGCGTCTACCGGGTGGAGCACGGCGCGGCCGTGATCTGGGTGAGCCACGACCCGGATCAGCGCGAGCGGCTGGTGGCCGCGTCCGGCGGGCGCCAGCTCGTGATCCGCGACGGGCGGCTCGAGGAGACGGCATGAGGGCGGTGCCTTGGAGCTGATCCTACTCTCGCCCTTCGATCTCGCCCTGGCCTCCGGGCTGGTGATCCTGCTGGCCGCCATGTCCTGGTGGCTGCACCTGGGTGTCGAGGGTCGGGTGCTGATCGCCGCCGCGCGCAGCACCGTGCAGCTCCTGCTGGTCGGGCTGGTGCTCAAGGCGCTGTTCGAGCAGAGTCATCCGGGGTTGGTGGCCCTGATGGCCCTGGTGATGCTCTCGGTGGCGGGCTTCGAGGCCATGCAGCGCCAGAAGCGGCGTTTCCGGGGCGTCTGGGGCTACGGGATCGGCGCCTCGTCCATGTTCCTGTCGTCGTTCTGCGTGCTCCTGCTCGCGCTCACGGTGATCATTGGGGTGCAACCCTGGTATCAGCCCCAGTACCTCATCCCCCTGCTCGGCATGCTGCTGGGCAACACCATGAGCGGGGTCGCGATCGCGCTCGACAACCTCACCCGCGGCGCCTGGGACTCGCGCGGGCGCATCGAGGCGCGGCTGCTCACCGGTGCCACCTGGGAGGAGGCGATCGAGGACATCCGACGGGATTCGTTGCGCTCGGGGCTCATCCCCATCGTCAACGCCATGGCGACGGCCGGCCTGGTCAGCCTGCCTGGGATGATGACAGGTCAGATCCTCGGCGGCAGTCCGCCCATGGAGGCGGCGAAGTACCAGCTACTGATCATGTTCCTGATCTCAGGCGGGACCGGGATCGGCTCGGTGGCGGCGGTCTGGTTGGGCTCGCGCCGTCTCTTCGACGAGCGTGACCGCCTGCGGCTGGACCGGTTGCGCGCCGCGGCGGGCGGCGGCTGAGCGGTTGATCGGGACCTTGGAGTCGGTGGCGCGTCAGGCCCCGCGCGGCTTGTAGAAGAGGTGGCGACCGATCTTGTTGGTGCGCTTGAAGGTGCGCGCCCAGCGGGGCTTCACATAGTTGGCGTGGTAGTAGAGTGCCCCGTTGGTGGGGTCGCTCACCTTGCCGTCGAGCGCCTTGCGGCTCAGATACAGGGCCTCCTCCCAGGCACCGTGCTCGCGGGGATGGTCGGAGTTGCGGTCGCACCACCAGGAGAACTGGCAGCGGTTGCGTTTCTTGCCGCCCTGCTTGACGACCTGACACACCGAGTCGGGGAATGCCGCCGATGCGACCCGGTTGATGGTGACCGCGGCCACCGCCTCCTGGCCCTTGCTTGGCTCAGAACGAGCCTCGTGATAGATGTTGAGGGCCAGGCAGTGCTCTGCCTCCTTGCGTTCGCGCTCGGACATGGGCGGGACCGGGAGCGCCTTCTCTGGCTTTGCGATCTGGGTCTTGGCCTTCGACCCTGGCGGCGTCTCCCCACCGACGGTGGTGCTTCCGCTCGCCTTTACGGCCGGCTCGCCGTCGCCGACCTTGCGGTCCACTTGGTCGTCCTTTTCGACGGCCTTGGGCTTGATCGAGTAGCTGCGCGTCACCTCCGGGGAGACGATGACGATCGCCGGTTCGTTCGCGGCCAGGGTGATGGGTGAGCCGGACAGCAGCAGGGTAGCGAGGGCCGCGACGGCGGCCGGGATGGGGGTCTGGGTCATGGGGAGTGGCAACTCGGAATATGCTTTTTTTCTAATTTAAGGGTTTTCCCTAACCCTCGTCAAACCCGCGTGCCGGATGGTAGTAACCTGCCCATGGCCCGAGCGCCGCCGGCGCCCTCCCTGGGATGCGGAGATGGCAATGAAATACGTCGTGTTCGAGACCCTCGGGGGCGAGCATCCGGTGCTCTTCCCGCGGGAGTTTTCCCACCGTTATGTGGCTGAGTTGTTCGCGCCGATGCGGGTGGTGGCGGCTGGATTCGTGGAGGGATCGGACGCGGGACACCGCTGCGGGGGTGAGAGCGCGAGCCTCAGCGTGGCGTCACGGGGTGGGCGCGACGCGGCCCTGATTCACGCCCGTCTGACCATAGAGGGACCCTAAACAACGGCCGATGCGATGTCGGGCCAGTACCCGGGTCGGCGCCCGCGGCGACAGGCGTCCCGTGGGCGGGCCGGGGCGAGATCCCTCACCCCGGCCCCTTGCCGTCGGCCTCAACGGGCGATGATCTGGACCGTCTCGGATGGGCGCAGCAGCTCGTTCGGGAGCAGGTCGAAGATGGCGTCGAGATAGTAGACGGAGCCCTCGCGCTCGACCCGCACGGACTCGACGCCCTGGCTGTAGATGCTGGCCTGGCGCAGCCCGCCGTTGATGCGTACCTGCACCCGCTGGCCGAGCTTGAAGCGGCGCAGCATGCCGGCGGTGACCAGGGCGCGCGCCAGCATGCGGTCGTCCGGTGCGACCACGATCAGCGGCTCCTGCTGCAGGGTCTTGTAGATCACGGCCCCGTTCCAGACGTTGCGGGCCACCACGATCCCGTCGAAGGGTGCGCGCAGCTCCGTGCGCTCGAGCGCGACGGTTGCCACCGCCTCCGCCGCCTTGGCCGCCTCTTCCTCGGCGGTCGCTGCCACCCGTTCCAGCTGCGCGTCCTTGAGCTCCTCCACCGCGATCAGACCGCGGTCGAAGAGCTCCTGGGCGCGGCCCAGGGCCCGCTCGGCCTTTTCCGCGGCCACCTGCGCCCGTGCGACCCGGGCCTTGGCCTCGAGCAGGGTCGCCTGGGCCTCACGCTGGTCCATGCGCAGCAAGAGCTCACCCTTCTCGACCCGTTGTCCCGGACTGACCGTGACCTCCTCCACTACCCCGTTCTCGACCACACGCATCTGCACCTCGTGCACCCATTCGAGCCAGCCCTTGAGCTCCACCTCGGCCTGGACATCGAGTGCAAGGGCGAACAGCAGGGCGGCGGCCAGGGATGCGGGCTTCATGGGGTGTCTTCGGCTGGGGTGAGGATGGGCCGTGCGGCGAGCGCGTTGAGCTCGCCCCAGGCCAGGACGCGGCAGAATTGGATGCGCGCCTCGCGCATCCGGGTCATGGTCTGCTGGCTCATGGAGTAGCCGAGGTCCGCGGTGACCTCCTGGTCGTAGAGGGTACGGCTCTCGTCGAGCTTGAGGTCCCGGTAGGCCGACTCGGTGGCCACCTGCCGGGCGGCCGCCGTGAACGCCGCGAGGCGCATCAGAAGCTCCCGGACCTGTTGGGTGAGCTCGAGCTCCACCAGGGCCCGATCCGCGTCATCACCGTTCGCGAGCAAGGCCCCCAGGGCGCGGTTGTCGGCGACGGCGGCGCCGATCAGGGCGCCCTCGTCCGGCAGCTCCTTGGGCAGGGCCGGCAGGGCGGGTCGCGTGAGCTCGCGGGGCAGGGCGTCCACGCGCCCCAGGGCATGGCCGAGCAGGGCGCGGGTGAACCGCTGGGCGACCTCGCTTCCCGCGCGGTTCTGGAGCACCTCCTGGTAGACGGACTCGAGCTCCAGGACCCGCAGGTCCGAGATCTGGCCTAGATCCCGGCGGCTGGCCGCGCGGTCGAACTGGATGTAGGCGACGGCCATGGCCTCGTTGTAGCGGGCGTAGGCCAGATCGGCGAGCAGGACATCGAAGAACCGGGCCAGGATCTCGAGCCTCTGGGTATCCGCGGTCCCGATCAGTGCGCTCGCCGGTCGTCCGCGTCCGGGGTCGATGGCCGCGTTCCCGTAGGCCAGGGTATGGCAGTCGAGATAGAGCGGGCGCCGCTCGGGCAGCCGGGCGACCAGCCCAGGGGATGCGCTCACCCTGGGGTGGGCCTCGGCCAGGGCCAGGGCCTCGTCGAGTGACAACGGGTCGGGGAGGGCGCCGTCCTCGGCTTTGGCCGCCACGGCGGCGACCGGGCCGATCAGCAGGCCGATCAGCAGTCCGGCGAGGGCCGCGGCGCGGCGGAACAGGTGTGGGCAGGTTCGCATGGCGGAAGCGTAAGGTCAGCGGGTGCGCCGACTCAAGCGTCCTGATAGGCCCGCCCTCGACCCTGGGTCGCGCCCCATCCCTCGGGGTACACTGCGGCCCCTGCCGCCGCCACCGCCCGAGAGGTTCGAGCCCAGATGAAGACCCGAGTCCGTCCATCGCCCCTGGCCCTGTGCACCCTTGGTCTCAGCCTCCTACTCGCGGGCGTCCCGTCGCTCCAGGCGGCCGATGAGGAGGGCGCCTCGGCCACTTCCGCGGCAGACGAGCCCGCTGCCCCCGCTCAGCCGGCGCCCTTCGAGGGGATCGCCTGGTCGCTCGCGGCCTACCGTTCCGGGGACGCCCTGGTCGCAGTGGAGGCGTCCGAGGGCCCGAGCCCGGCGAGTTTCAGGTTCGAGGACGGCCGGCTCGGCGGGAGTGTCGGCTGCAATCGGCTGCTCGCCGCCTACACCCTGAGCGGCGACGCCTTGACCTTCGAGCCCAATGCCGTATCGACCATGATGGCGTGCGCGGAGCCACTCATGGCCACCGAGCAGGCGATCGCCGCCGCCTTCGCCGCCACGGCGGCCTTCCGCATGGATGGCAAGCTCCTCGAGATCCTCGACGCCTCCGGGCAGCCGCTCCTACGCTTCATCGCGCTGGAGTCCACGCCCCTCACCGGCCAGACCTGGCGGCTGGTGGCCTTCAACAACGGCCGGCAGGCGGTGGTCTCGGTCCTGACCGACACGGAGATCACCCTCGAGCTCCGGGACGACGGGACCCTGGGTGGGTCGGATGGCTGTAACCGCTACATGAGCGGCTTCACCCTCGAGGGTGACGTGCTCTCGCTGGGGCCCGTGGCGACCACCCGGATGGCCTGCCGCGGGCCCGAGGGCGCCGCCGAGCAGGCCCGGGCCTTTGCCCAGGCCCTGGCGATGGTCGCTGGCTACGAGGTCGAGGGCGACCAGCTGACCCTGCTTACGGCGGAGGGAACCATCGCGGCGCGCTTCCGGGCGCAGGAGGCGGAGGCCGAGGAGCCCGGGTCAGGGCCGACCTCCGATCCGGCGCCCGGGCCAGCGTCGGATCCTGCCGCACGCTGATCCCCGCGACGCGATCGGCGTCTCACGGGTGACGCGGGGTCTTCGGGCCTCCGGCCCCGCGGTCGGTGCGCCACACCGCGGCCCCGCCGGAGGATTCACGGGCGACGGACAGGGGTTCCCGAGCCACCCCAATCTTCCGGTTTGTCCAGGCCTAAGCCTCTGGATCGTCGAGAAATCCTCGCGGCTCGCCACTGGAGACTCGCCACTCTCGGGTATACTCCCGGGCTGATCCCCCGGGCATACACTGCCTTGCCCTGTCTCACCCTCGCCGGAGTCCGCCATGCCTTGCCGGGCTGGAGCCCTCTTTATCGTCGTCGTCGTGGTGCTCGGTGTGCTGAGCATCCTGGGTGCCTGTGGGCGCCGAGGCCCGCTCTATCTCCCGGACGAGCCGCCGGCCCAGGCCGCTCAGGCCCCCGACGCGGGAACGGCCGCCCCCGCCGACAGCGAGGTGCCGAGTCCGCCCCCGCCCGCGAGGCCCTGAACGGGGGCCGGCGTTCGTCCGGCCTCATCCCGAACCCAGCATCGAGGCCGCACAAGCGCCAGCATGGATCATTTCAACTACCGCGGGCCGTTGCTCCACGCAGAGGATCTGCCCCTGCCGGAGATCGCCGCCCGCTTCGGCACCCCCTGCTATGTCTATTCGCGGGCGACCCTGGAGCGTCACTGGCGGGCCTTCGACCGCTCCCTGGGCGCTCATCCGCACCTGATCTGCTTTGCCGTCAAGGCCAATTCGAACCTCGCGGTGCTGAACGTGCTGGCGCGCCTGGGATCGGGTTTCGACATCGTCTCGGTCGGCGAGCTGGAGCGTGTCCTGGCCGCCGGCGGCGACCCCGCGCGGGTGGTCTTCTCGGGGGTCGGCAAGCGGGAGGACGAGATCCGCCGGGCGCTCGAGGTGGGCATCCGCTGCTTCAACGTCGAATCCGAGCCGGAGCTCCTGCGCATCGACCGCTTGGCCGGTGAGATGGGCCGGATCGCCCCCGTCTCCCTGCGGGTCAACCCGGACGTGGATGCCCGCACCCACCCCTACATCGCCACGGGCCTCAAGGAGAACAAGTTCGGGATCGATGTCCAGGAGGCGGAGGCCGTCTACCTGCGCGCGGCCGAGCTGCCCCATCTGCGGATCACCGGGATCGATTGCCACATCGGCTCCCAGCTCACGGATCTCGCACCCTTCATCGCGGCACTCGAGCGGGTGCTGGCCCTGGCGGACCGTCTCGCGGAGCGCGGGGTCGCCATCGGCCACCTGGATCTCGGCGGGGGGCTCGGCATCCGCTATACCAACGAGCATCCGCCGGATCCTGCGGCCCACGCGAGCGCCCTCCTGCACTGCCTCGGTGAGCGGCCCTACGAGATCCTCCTGGAGCCCGGGCGGGCGATCGCCGGCAACGCCGGGATCCTGCTCACCCGGGTGGAGTACCTCAAGCCCACCGCGCACCGGCGCTTCGCCGTGGTGGACGCGGCCATGAACGACCTCATGCGTCCGGCGCTCTACCAGGCCCAACAGGAGATCGTCCCCGTGTGTCTCGACTCGGACGCCCCCGAGGCGCGCTATGACGTGGTGGGTCCGGTGTGCGAGACGGCGGACTTCCTGGGCAAGGACCGGGCGCTCGCCATCGCCCCGGGTGACCTGATCGCGATCCGTGGCAGCGGTGCTTATGGGTTCAGCATGAGCTCCAACTACAACAGCCGGCCGCGCGCCGCCGAGGTCATGGTGGACGGGGCCGAGGCCCATCTGGTGCGACGGCGCGAGGCGGTGGCCGAGCTGTTCGCCGCGGAGTCCGTGCTGCCATGAGACGCCGACCCGAGCCCGAGCTGATGGAGGGCGAGGAGCAGGCCCGCGCCTATGCCGAGGCCGACTTCTCCGAGCCCAACACCCTGTTCCTCGAGCTGCTCGCCCGACTGAATCCGGGGCGGCTCGAGGGGGCGCGGGTGCTGGATCTGGGCGCCGGCAACGGCGACATCGTGGTCCGCTTCCTGACCGCCTATCCGGGGGCGACCTGCGACGCCCTGGACGGCTCGCCCGCCATGCTCGCCCACGCCCGTGCGGCGCTCGAGCGCCTGCCCGGGGTGGCGGCCCGCTGCCGGCTGCTCTGCCACACCTTGCCCTGCGCCGACCTGGCGGGCGGCCACTACGACCTGATCCTCTCCAACAGCCTGCTGCACCATCTCCACGACCCCCAGGTGCTGTGGCAGACGGTGCGCCAGACCGCCCGGCCGGGCGCCCTGGTCCTGGTGATGGACCTCATGCGTCCGGCCTCGGCGGCCTGGGCGGCGGCCCTGGTGGAGACCTATGCCGCCGACGCCCCGGAGGTCCTGCGGACCGATTTCCGCAACTCACTCCACGCGGCCTTCGAGCCCCAGGAGGTGGTGAGCCAGCTGAGGGAGGCGGGGCTCGACACCCTGGAGGTGGGCGTCGTCAGCGACCGGCACCTGGCGGTCTCCGGGCGTCTGCCGTGATCCCCACCCAGCCTGATCAAGGCCTGGCCGGGTCCGACCAGGGGCAGGCCAGTGGGGGAAGCGCGCCAAGTCGCGTGCTGCGTTTCACCAAGATGCATGGCCTCGGCAACGACTTCGTGGTCTTCGACGCGGTGCGCCAGCGCGTCGTGCTCGATGCGCCCGCCATCCGCCGTCTGGCCGATCGCCGTCGCGGCATTGGTTGCGACCAGGTCCTGCTGGTGGAGCCGGCGCGCCTCCCGGGCACCGACTTCCACTACCGGATCTTCAACGCCGACGGCCACGAGGTGGAACAGTGCGGCAACGGCGCCCGCTGTTTCGCGCGCTTCGTGCGCGAGGCCGGGCTGACCGCCAAGACCGAGATCCGGGTGGGGACCGCGGCTGGACCGATCCGACTCCACGTGGAGCCCGATGGGCAGGTCCGGGTAGACATGGGCGAGCCCATCCTCGACCCGGCCAGGATCCCCTTCGAGGCCGCCGTGGAGGCGACCACCTATGCCCTCGAGGTCGATGGCGAGACCTTCACCATCGGCGCGGTGTCCATGGGCAACCCCCATGCGGTGCTGGTGGTGGACGAGCTGGATCGGGCCCCGGTCGAACGCCTCGGTCCGCTGATCGAGACACACCCGCGCTTCCCACGGCGCGTGAATGCGGGCTTCATGCAGATCGAGAGCCCCAGCCATGTCCGACTGCGGGTCTACGAGCGTGGCGCGGGCGAGACCCTGGCCTGCGGGACCGGCGCCTGCGCCGCGGTGGTCAGCGGGCGGCTGCGGGGGCTCCTGGAGGCGCACGTGCGGGTCAGCCTGCCGGGCGGCGATCTTGTGATACATTGGCCCGGCCCGCTCCAACCGGTGCTCATGACCGGTCCGGCCACGCGGGTCTTCGACGGGCAGATCGGGTTGGGGGACATCGACGGATGAGCAGTGAGCACGCCAAACCGGGCCCCGGTGAGGCAATCGCCTCGAGCACGGCCACCGGCCCCGCGTCCCGGTCCGCGACACCCAACACCCGCACCGGCGATGCGCTCGAGGCCGGACTCGAGGCGACCGTCGCCGCCTATCTGCGCGGGCACCCCGACTTCTTCGAACGTAATCCCGAGGTCCTCGCCGAGGTCCAGGTCGCCCATGGTCCTGGCGGGACGGTCTCGCTCATCGAGCATCAGGTCAAGGTGCTGCGCCGCCACCTCGACACCGAGCGGGGGCGCCTGGCCCATCTGATCACCCGCGCCCGCGAGTACGAGTCGCTGGCCTCTCGGCTACACGCCCTGGTGGTGCAGATCGTCCCGGTCGGCACCCACGAGGCACTCTGTCAGGTGTTGAACGATGCGCTGCGCCGCGAGTTCGATGCCGCCGCCGTGATCCTCAAGCTGTTCCCCATCGATCCCGGCGCCGCCCCCGACGGGGATCCGATCACCGAGGCATTCCAGGGCTTCATCGATCGCGAGACCGCCCTGTGCGGACCTTTGGATGCGGCCAAGAACCAGATTCTCTTCGGTGCTCGGGGTGCGGGGGTGTCCTCCGCGGCCCTGGTGCCGATCCGTGCCGAGGGCCGCTCCGGGGTGCTGGCCATCGGCTCCGCGGATCCCGATCGCTTCAAGCCCGAGATGGGCACGGACCTCCTCGACCGGCTGGGCGAGATCGTCGGCCAGAAGCTGCGTGCATTGGGGGCCCCGTCCCCCGAGGACGATCTGCGCTGCCCCGGGCCCGCGCTGGCCGCCGAGGGCAAGGGCGACGTCGACCCCGCATCGGCCGACGCCCCCGAGGCGTCCCTTGCGGTTGCTGGCGACGAGGCACCGGCGGACTGACCCGGTGGCGAGAGCCCCTGGGCCGCTGGGCGGAGCCGGTCCCACTGACCTGGCGGACGGCGGGTGCATCCAGGGCTTTCTCGATCATCTCGCCCATGAGCGGCGGCTCTCCCCCCTCACCGTCCAGACCTACCGTCGTGACCTGAGCCGCATGGCCGACTGGCTGTGCGCCCAGGATCCGGGCGCCGCCCCGGACGGCATCGCGCGCATGGACCAGGCCCAGGTGCGCCGCTATGTGGCCTGGCGCCACCGCGGCGGGGTCTCGGGGAGGACCCTCCAGCGCGAGCTCTCGGGGCTGCGCAGCCTCTATCGCTGGCTGATGCGCGAAGGGATCGCCCGGGTGAGTCCGGTCACCGGCGTGCGCGCCCCCAAGACGCCGCGCAAGCTCCCGGGCACCCTGGATGCCGATCAGCTCGGCCAGCTACTGGACACGCCCGGGGACGATGTGCTGGGTCTGCGCGACTCCGCCATGGTGGAGCTCCTGTATTCCTCCGGCCTGCGGCTCGCCGAGCTGGTGTCGGTCAACCTCGGCGACATCGACATGGCGGATGGCTCCCTCAGTGTCACGGGCAAGGGCGCCAAGACCCGCCGGGTGCCCGTGGGCCGGCAGGCGCGGGAGGCGGTCTCGCGCTGGATGCGGGTGCGCGCCAACCTGGCGGCGGAGGGCGAGGGCGCGCTCTTCGTGAGCAGCCGGGGGCGACGCATCCACCCGCGCACGGTGGAGGTCCGTATCGCCCAATGGGCCCGCGAGCGGGGGGCCGCCCGCGGTGTCCATCCCCATCTGCTCAGGCATTCCTTCGCCAGCCATCTATTGGAGTCCTCGGGGGATCTGCGCGCGGTCCAGGAGCTGCTCGGCCATGCCGATATCAGCACCACCCAGGTCTACACCCACCTCGACTTCCAGCATCTCGCTCAGGTCTACGATCAGGCGCACCCGCGCGCCAAGCGGCGCAAGTAGGGGCTGCCTGCCCGCGGCAGGTCCCCGTTCGGCCCTCGCCCCTGCTCAGGAGGCGAGATCCCCCCACAGGGCCTGGATGATGGCGATGGCGGCCAGCGGGGCGGTCTCCGTGCGCAGGATGCGCGGTCCGAGTCGTACCCCGCGCACGCCCCGCGCCCGTGCCGCCGCCCGCTCGCGGGGGGCCAGCCCGCCCTCGGGGCCGACCAACAGGGTCAAGGGTCCCGAGGGTGCCGGCAGCGCGGGCAGTGGCAGCTCACCCAATGGATCGAGCAGCAGGGTGTCCGGGTGCGCTTGCGCCAGCCAGTCGGCGAGGCTGCTCGGTCCCAGGAGCAGGGGTAGCCGACGCCGCCCCGACTGCTCGCAGGCCCCGATCATGACCCGGCGCCAATGCTCGCGGCGCCGGGCGAGGCGTTCGCCCTGGAGCTGGACCACGCTGCGCTCGGTGAAGAGCGGATTGATCCCGGCGACCCCGAGCTCCACGGCCTTCTGGATGGCGAAGTCCATGCGCTCGCCCTTGGAGACCCCAAGGGCGAGATGGATGGCCAGGGGCGGGGTTGGCTCCTCGCCCCCGGCGGTCAGGACCTCGACGCGGGCACCCTGGCGGGTCACCTGGGCGACGCGCGCCTCGTAGTCGCGGCCGTCGCCGTTGAAGAGGCGCAGCTCGGAGCCCGCGCCCAGGCGCAGCACCTGGGCGACGTGACGGGAGGCGGGCCCTGGGAGGTCGAGCGCGGCCCCGGGCTCGAGCGCTAGGTCGACATAGACGCGGGGTACGGGCATGGCGCGGGGTCAGTCGCCCGGGGCACCGGTCAAGATCCCGAGGACCTCAGAGGCCACGTCGCGCACGTCCGCTTGCTCGTCGTCGAGCAGGCGGCGCACGGTGGGCAGGGCCCCTGGGTCTCCCGCGAGGCCGAGGAACCAGCAGGCATCGGCTCGCACCTGCGGCGAATCCGCGAGTGCGAGTGCCTCGATCTCGCCCACCGCCGCGCGCAGGGCGGGCTCGCCCGCGACGGACTCGATCACGGCGCTGATGCCGATGCGCACCGTCAAGGGCGTGTCGTTGGCCGCGACCAGGTTCAGCAGATCGGACATCGCAGACGGTTGGGAGCGGACGCACTCGATCACCGCCGGCAGACGCTGGGTCTCGATGAGATGGGCGAGATAGGCCCCGCGACCCTGACCCGTGGCCGCCAGCTCCGCCCAACGGGCGAGGTCGGCGGCGGATTGGGCGCCCATCAGCTCGAAGGGCCCGAGCCGGGTCCAGGGCACGCTGCGCACGTCCGCGGCCTCGGGAACCTGGGGGCTGGCATCGAGATTGACGATCGTCAGGCGAGCCAGGGTGCCGGCCTTGACCAGACGGGCGAGGGCGTCGAGCGTGGCCTGGCAGTGGGGGCAGCGTGTGGTGACGAGGAGCAGGGCCTCGGGTGCGCTGGCGGGTCTTGGGGCAGCCATCGCGCAACGGTAACCCGAGTCGCGCGACCCATGCTACAGGGCCTGAGCGCGGGCCCCGGGGGCCGCCATGGATAACCTCTTTGGCAACATCAGAATTATCTAATAAAGCGAGCTTATGAAGGCGCCCGCGAATACTGTTTTGACACATCTGAGCGCCGATCACTACCCTGACCGGCCGGCGAAGCACTGCCCCAGGCGGCCGCGTCGCCGCGACGACATCGAGTCGAAGATCCCGGTTGAGGTTGCGCGCCGGCTCCCGGGAAGTACACGTCGATCGAAGGATGGATGCCCCAAGGCGCTGAATCAGCACCTTCCGTGGGATTTCAGGCCCCCCCTAGGGGCGACACAGCGCCGCGTGACTTTGCATTCCCGGCGGCGAACCACTGCCGTGAAACCTTACGAGACCGAGCGCCATGCCAACCTTCGTGCGTACCGATAAGTGCGATGGCTGTAAGGGGCAGGACAAGGCGGCCTGCATGTACATCTGCCCCCACGACCTGATGAGGCTCGACGAGGACGGCTCCGAGACCGGTCACGCCATGAAGGCCTACAACCAGGAGCCCGAGCAGTGCTGGGAGTGCTACGCCTGTGTGAAGATCTGCCCGCAGCAGGCCGTCGAGGTCCGTCACTACGCCGATGTCGTGCCCCTGGGCGCCTCCGTGCAGCCACTGCGTGAGGGCGAGTCCATCCAATGGACTATCAAGTTCCGCAACGGGACCACCAAGCGCTTCAAGTTCCCAATCCGCACCACCCCCAAGGGCTCCATCGATCCCTACGGCGGCAAACCCACCGCCGACATGGCCAAGATCGAGGGCGCTGGGTTCTTCACGACCAATGGTATCGAGGGTCTGCACGCGGCCGATGCCAGCCAGCTCATCCGCAAGTAAGGGCCGTCCCCGCCGGTGATCGAACGAGAACGCAAAACGAGAACGCGAGGGTAGCCGAGCATGGCAGGTGAACTCGGAAGACCGGAAGTCGTCGAGGAAGAGGTCGACATCCTCATCATCGGCGGCGGCATGGCCGCCTGCGGCGCGGCCTTCGAGATCGTCCCCTGGCTGGACCAGGCCAGGGCCCAGGGCGTCGACATCAAGGTCAAGCTGGTCGACAAGGCTGCCCTGGACCGCTCAGGCGCCGTGGCCCAGGGTCTGTCCGCCATCAACACCTACCTCGGCGATAACGACCCCGCCGACTATGCCCGCATGGTCTCCAACGATCTGATGGGCATCACCCGCGACGACCTCACCTACGACCTCGGCCGTCACGTCGATGATTCGGTGCACCTGTTCGAGGAGTGGGGTCTGCCGATCTGGAAGCAGCCTGGCGACGAGGGCAGGCCCCTGGTCGAGGGTGGCAAGCCGGTGCGCACAGGCAAGTGGCAGATCATGATCAACGGCGAGTCCTACAAGTGGATCGTCGCCGAGGCCGCTAAGAAGGCCTTAGGGACAGAGCGCATTCAAGAGCACGTCTTCATCGCCAGGCTGGTGAATGACAGGAACGACAGGAACCGCGTTGCCGGTGCCGTCGGCTTCTCCATTCGCGAGCACAAGCTCTACGTCTACAAGTTCAAGGCCTGCCTGCTCGTCGCCGGCGGCTGCGTGAACATCTTCCGCCCGCGCTCCGTGGGTGAGGGCATCGGCCGCGCCTGGTATCCCGTGTGGAATGCCGGCTCCACCTACGCCATGGCCGCCGAGGCCGGCGCCGAGCTGACCATGATGGAGAACCGCTTCGTCCCCACCCGGTTCAAGGATGGCTACGGTCCGGTGGGCGCCTGGTTCCTGCTCTTCAAGTCCCGCGCCATCAACGCCTACGGCGAGGAATACCTCAAGAAGCCGGAGGCCCAGGCCCTGCTCGAGCCCTACGCCCCCTACAACAAGGCCTACGTCACCCCGTCGTGCCTGCGCAACCACGTCATGCTCAACGAGATGCTGGAAGGCCGCGGCCCGATATACATGGACACCGTCACCGCGCTCGGCAAGCTCGCCGAGACCATGACCCCCCGGGAGATCAAGCGCCTCCAGGCCGATGCCTGGGAAGACTTCCTCGACATGAGCATCGGCCAGGCCGGCGTCTGGGCGGGTGAGAACATCGAGCCGGAGAAGAAGAACTCCGAGCTGATGCCTACCGAGCCTTACCTCCTCGGCTCCCACGCCGGCTGCTCTGGCCTCTGGGTCTCCGGGCCCACCGACCTCGGCGCCCCGACCGACGAGGACCATCCCGAGAAGGATCGCATCCCGAGCCACCTGCCCGAGGGCTGGAGCTGGGGCTACCGCTCCATGACCACCGTAAAGGGCCTGTTCACCGCCGCGGATGGTGTGGGCGCCTCCGGCCACAAGTTCTCCTCGGGCTCCCATGCCGAAGGGCGCCTGTGCGCCAAGGCCATGGTCAAGTTCGTCATGGACAACCAGGACTACAAGCCCGAGCTGGACACCTCAGTCGACGATCTCATCGAGGAGATCTACCGCCCGGTGCGAAACTTCCTGGAGCACAAGGACGACACCACCGCGATCGATGTGAACCCGCACTACATCACCCCGCGGATGCTCCAGTTCCGTCTACAGAAGATCATGGACGAGTACGTTGCCGGTGTGGCGACCTACTACCGCACCAACGCCAAGATGATGGAAGTCGCCGAGACGAAGCTCGAGATGCTCAAGGAAGACGCACTCATGATGCGTGCCAAGGACCTCCACGAGCTGCTCCGCGCGTGGGAGAATTACCACCGCATCCTGGCCGCCGAGGCCCACATGAAGCACATCCAGTTCCGCGAGGAGTCCCGGTACCCGGGCTTCTACTACCGGATGGACTTCAATAAGGTCGATGACGAGAACTGGAAGTGCTTCGTCAACTCGGTCTACGACAAGAGCACCAAGACCTGGACGGTGTTCAAGCGCAAGCACGTCGACCTGGTGGACAAGACGGTCTCATACAAGTAAGTCGGAGGGCTTGAGGCCTGGTCCAGGGACGCGCTGACGTGAGAGCCCGACCACCAAGAGGTGGTTCGGCCCTGTCTTGTGTATGCTTCTATTGTCCAGCCTGACTCGTTGTCGCGAGTCACGCCGCCGCGGGCCTCAGGTCGCAGATCAGCCTTGGCTCAACCGCCGCCCTCCTTCTCTTCAGCTGTCGCATCGCGAACCAATTGGATCTTCACCTGATAGATGACCTCACGGCCACAGAGCGGGTTGTTACCGTCAAAGGTGATCGTGTCTCCTTCCATCTTGGTCACCAGGAAGCTCTTCATCTGACCGAGGTTGTTCTCCATCAAGATCTGTCTGCCGACCTGGCGATACTCGCGCGGCACGGTCGCAACCTTTTCGGTGATCACGAGTGACGCGTCTCTCGGGCCGTACAGCTCGTTGCAGTCCACAAGCAGGTCGACCCGTTCACCTTGCGTCTTGCCTTCGAGCTCCCGGGTGATCGTCGGAGCCAATATCTCGTTCAAGCCGTGAACGTAGTTGAGTGGGCGGGAGATCTCGGTCAAGACGTCGCCGGTCTTGCTGTCCCGCACGAGGTAGGTGAGCTCGACGTACTTACCGTCGGTAATGGTGGCGTTGGTTTCGGTCATGGAGGTCTCCGGAAAGGTACACATGTTGATGGGGAAAGCGCCTTGCCGGCCCAAACCTGCGGGTCCGATAGGTCGGGGTCAAGTGCCGATGGCGAGGCGTTTCAGCCTTCGGCGGGCCTTCTCAAGCGCGGGACGGCGGGCGTCGATCGATCGTTCCTGTCAGCGCTTCTAGGGACTCGATCCGGTTGAAGTCCGGTGAATCATCGCAATTCTCCCGCCCGCAACCTCGCGCTCCATCGGGCGTGCGAGCCTGACTCTCAGCTCGATCTTGCCAGCAGGTCATCCCCCATGTCGACGAATCATCTTGTGATCGAAATCAACGCCATCTCTGACCTCGCGCTGGAAGTCATGCAGGCCGTGCTCGCAAGGAACGAGGAAGCGCAGTCGATCATGGAGGACCAATCTAGTCCAATCGCCCTTGCGCGGGCCTTGTCGGATTTCTTTCAGATCGCCGGGGCATTGGAGTCTGGAGCAGCCCGGCTGGATCAGGAGGACCTCGATGAGCTCTGCGCCTACGGCCTGGACCTGCTCGACCGTCTCGCATTCCTGGTGCGCAAGGTCGAGATCATGGACAAGAGAGACACGGTCGCGCGCATATTTGCCTCCATGGGCCCCTGGGTCGCTCGGCGCGGCGCCACCATCGACAACCTCGAGGGTACCGCCGACGGTTTCGGCATGATCGTGAACGCCACGAGCGCGCCCGATGATCTCCGTGTCTTGTGCGAGCTCATGGAGGAAGTGATCGAGGCGGCATCGCAGAGATTGCAACTTGACGAGGAGCGCGGAGACGCCTGGCGTCCTTGGCGCGTCATCAACCTCAACGCTGGCATCGCGGCAACCCGATCGCTCGACCCGGCGCTCATGGAGAGAACCTTCGAGAAGATGGGCCGCCGTCTGCCCTACGACATGCCAGGCTTCCTGTCCGACGGCCTGCGGCAAGCGGCGTTCCAGAGCGTTCCAGATCCAGTGATGGACGTAATGCGCAGGCACATGGAAAGGTGGCCGACCCACGCGCCCCACTAGCAGGCCCCGGCGCAGCCAGTCCGCAGCGTTGAAGCGCGACCTGTTGTGGTCAAGCCAAAACGGGTACCTGGAGACCCGCCATGCGCCAGCCAGGCAACGTGTGTAGCGGTTTCGACTCGATCCTGCACTTGCAGACTCCGACGGTGTCGCGGTCTGCTACGGTCCCGGTCGGTCTTGGCTCGTCGGGCGGGCGCCGGGCATCCATGAGGCCTTCTGCAGGCGCCCGGCTGCTTTTCCTTATCATTTGTGGCAGTGCAAACCCTCAGGTGATCGCGTAGTCTCCGCCCCGATGGTGAGGCGCACGGGCGCCGGAGTATGGAGCGCGCGATGCAGCCTTTTTCCTCGTTTCCGACAGCCCTCTCGCCGCGATTCGGATAGATGATCACAGCTCACTCTCAACGCCTCTTACAGCCGTACTCGGCTCAAGTCCAGATCGCTCAATCCGACAGTGCGCGCGCGCTCTCGATGGACGGCGATATGTGGGAGTTTCAGTTCATCTATGCGAACGGGCGCAGCAGCAGCACGGCATCAGGGCAGCAACAAGGGCGCTTCATCAGGGCGGCACACATCCGGCATTGCGACCTCGAAAAGGTCAGGAATAATTCGGCCGCCGAAGATGGAGCGGTCGACGAGCGCATCCTTGAGCTAGCGAGCTTTCTCCTGGAGGCCACTTTGCCGTTCGAGGCTGCCGACAGGTATGAGTATTGGCTTCTTGACCCGACAGACAACTCTCCGCTCGCCCTGATCTTCTCTTGCGTCGAATCATCGGAGATGGCGTCATTTCCGAAACTCACTGACTGGACGGCGCTTCCGGCGGCGGTTATGCCGATTGAGATGAACGAGGATGAGCGCAGCCGGTCCTATGGACCCGTGAACTACAGGTTGGAGCGATGCGTCGCCGAACGTGCAGGTGCCAAACCGCGAGCGCGGTGGTTTACGCGTCTGTCCAATGAGACCGAGGATTTCCCGCCCTATTTGGTACGCGAAGATTGGAAGAGCGAAGAGCATCGGGATCTTTGTCAACGTTATTTGCATCGCCAAGCCCCCCGGTTGTTGATGCTCCATGGGATCGGCAGGGACGACCGGCGGCGAATGGAGTTGGCGGCGAAGGCGAACGCGCTCGATGTGGTGCGCTTCTATTCGCTGTACCCGGAAATCGCCGACAAGGACGTCATGGATAAAATCCGGATCGAAGCTCGACTTAGAATGGCGGCAGGCGAGACGGCGTACGCGATGGGTCGCCGGGATGGGGTTCTCTACCAGTGATGCGTTTGCGCCGAGGTCCTCGACTTTACTCTTTCGTATCGAACGAGTGGCTGGGTGTGGCTGGGCCTCACAGAACGGGCGGACGAAGGGTGCGCACACGCCGCGTCATGCGCAAGGAATTCGAGTCGCTGCGAGCTGGAAGACATGACTGAAACCGATCGCGGCATCAATGCGGCGAAGCTCGATGAAGCGATTTCGATGCTCAAGCAATACGTTGATGCCGAAGAGCTTGCGCCCTTGCTCAGCGTGTTGGGCGAACTGGCCAAGCGTCCGGATGATGAGGCGTTGTTGGCCCGTCTCTCCGATGTCGTGGGCGACCTCGGGGTGCTACAGGGCGCCGTTCTGACTTACGCCCCGATCCTTGTCGGCCTTCTGTCTGACGATCCGTTCAGCGACTGAGGCGCGCGCAAGGTCGCTTGGGGCACAACATGGACGCCCTTGGGTGACAGCCACGGAGCGCACGATTCAGTCCGTTGCCGCACTAGACGACGAGGTGCAGCACGACTTTTAGGCACCCACGGCCGCGCGTGACCCAAGGTCTTGGCAGCGCGGCACGCCTCGCCGCGGTGTCGGGCGTTCCTACGGACGGGGGCGGACGAAGGGGGCGAGGGGGTTTTCGGGCCCCGGCCAGGCGTCGCAGCGCTGGTACCGTCTGGCGCTGGCGCGGATCCCTCGCCGACTGAGGGACTTCATCAACAAATATAATGGCTCCCGAAAAAGTATGAGTCGCGGCGCATATACTTCAATGCTTATACTATCCCGTCGCTGAACCTGGGAGGAGCCTCGCACCGGGGGTCTCCCAGTGGAGCGGTCGGGTATCCGCTTCTTCGAAACAGCTCGTCGACCTGCCGCGCGGGCGGTTCGGGCAAAAGCTCCCTCGAGGCTATCGGGTCCACCACAGTAATTGGAGTCACTAGCTAATGTTCACAAGCAATCCTTTCGCGGCGCTCTCCGCGGGCCTTCCGCTTGACCCTGGGGTCATGCAGGCATACATCGTTCTGATGGTCCTTCTGGTCATCGGCGGCACCTTGCTGGACGTCGTCCACAAGAAGAGTGCCAAGTACTTCTTCGAAAAAGGACAGTCGCTGAAGAAGATCGCCAAGCGCGAGGTTGGTGGCGGGGAGAAGATCGGCATCGCCGTGAGCACGCTTACGAATGAGGTATTGACCTCGAGCGAGTTCGAGAATCCTGCTCGTCGCGTC
This sequence comes from uncultured Gammaproteobacteria bacterium, assembly GCA_963714915.1. Classification (GTDB taxonomy): domain Bacteria; phylum Pseudomonadota; class Gammaproteobacteria; order Chromatiales; family Chromatiaceae; genus Thiodictyon. The sequence continues at coordinate 10,052 of CAVQQM010000014.1, read as the reverse complement.
TCGCACTTGTTCACGATGTACGGTTTCATCTTCTTCGTGGCGACTACCGCCATCATGATCTTTGGCCTGCCCGTCCCGGCAGGTGAGGGTTCGGGGCTGGTGCCCTTGCTTTGGCACCTGGGTGCGCTCGCGATGTGTTTTGGCGGTTACTGGTTCTGGTTCAAGATCCGGGCCGATGTGCGCTCTGAGGGCAACAAGTGGCATGACGTGCACCAGTCCGACCTGTTCATCGTGTCCCTCCTGCTGATGGGAACCTTTGCGTTGATCTGGTCCGTGCTGCAGGCGGCAAACGGCGTGACCTCGGTATCGAGCATGATCGCGTTCGTCATCTTCATCGTCGCTTCCACCACGCTGTTCAGCACCATCCTGTGGTCGAAATTCGCCCACATGTTCTTCAAGCCCGCGGCTGCGTTCCAGAAGAAGGTTGCCGTGGCCGACGGTTCGCGCGACAAGCTGCCCGAGATCCCAGACCTGGCCAGTGCCGAGTGCAAGGAGCGTTTCCCGGACATCCCCGAGTACATGGGTGCCAACCCGCCGTACATGGGCCTGGGTATCAAGCGCGAAGCACCGTCCCACTACTGATTGTGATTCGCTGACTCAAGTCACGAAGAGGAACCGAATATGCCAACTTTCGTCTATATGACTCGCTGCGACGGCTGTGGCCAGTGTGTCGATATCTGTCCGTCGGACATCATGCACATCGACCCGAAGGTTCGCCGTGCCTATAACATCGAGCCCAACATGTGCTGGGAGTGCTACTCCTGCGTCAAGGCATGCCCGCACAACGCGATCGACGTTCGTGGATATGCCGACTTCGCCCCCCTGGGCCACTCGGTGCGTGTGCGCCGTGATGAGGAGAAGGGCGTCATCGCTTGGCGGATCATCTTCCGCAACGGCGAAAAGGACATGAACCTGCTGGCGCCGATCACCACGAAGCCCTGGGGTAAGCACATTCCTCAGCTCGCCGATCAGCCTGCTCCCAGCCAGGAGATGCGCGATAGCCAGCTGCTGTTCAACGAGCCGAAATACATCCGTTTCGACGATGGCGATATACATACGCTCAAGTCGAACGGTCTGAAGATGCTAGCCGGGGCGGAGGGTTACTAATGGCTTACAAGACAATCGTTGAAGACGGCATCGACGTCCTGGTCTGCGGTGCAGGTCTGGGCGGTACTGGAGCCGCTTTCGAGGCCCGCTACTGGGGCAAGGACAAGAAGATCGTCATCGCGGAGAAGGCGAATATCGACCGCTCCGGCGCCGTCGCCCAGGGCCTGTACGCGATCAACTGCTACATGGGCACCCGTTTCGGCGAGAACAATCCCGAGGATCATGTCCGCTACGCGCGCATCGACCTCATGGGGATGGTCCGTGAAGACCTCCTGTTCGACATGGCCCGTCACGTCGACTCGGCGGTTCACCAGTTCGAAGAGTGGGGCCTGCCGCTGATGCGTAACCCGAAGACGGGTGCTTATCAGCGTGAGGGTCGTTGGCAGATCATGATCCACGGCGAGTCCTACAAGCCGATCGTTGCCGAGGCCGCCAAGAAGTCCGCCGACAAGGTCTTCAACCGTGTCTGCGTGACCCATCTGCTGATGGATGAGTCCAAGGAGAACCGCGTTGCTGGTGCCGTTGGCTTCAACGTGCGTACCGGTAACTATCACGTGTTCAAGTCCAAGACCGTGGTTGTGGCTGCCGGTGGGGCATCCAACATCTTCAAGCCGCGTTCGGTTGGTGAGGGCGCTGGTCGTGTCTGGTATGCGCCTTGGTCCTCCGGGTCCGCCTATGGCCTGATGATCGGCGCCGGCGCCAAGATGACCCAGATGGAGAACCGGATCGTTCTCGCGCGCTTCAAGGACGGTTATGGTCCCGTGGGTGCCTACTTCCTGCATCTCAAGACCTATACCCAGAACGGCCTGGGCGAAGAGTACGAATCCAAGTGGTTCCCCGCCCTGGAGGAGATGGTTGGCAAGCGGTACCTGGACGTTGAGGCCTCACACCGCACCCATCGTCCGATCCCGACCTGCCTGCGTAACCACGCATTCATCAACGAGGTGAATGCCGGCCGCGGTCCGATCCACATGGTCACCATGGAGGCCTTCCAGGATCCCCATCTCGAGGAGATCGGCTGGCACAACTTCCTGGGGATGACCGTGGGTCAGGCCGTGCTCTGGGCAGCGACCGACGTCAATCCGAAGTACGAGAATCCCGAGCTGACGACCTCCGAGCCCTATGTCATGGGTTCTCACGCGACCGGTTGTGGCGCTTGGTGCTCGGGTCCCGAGGACCTTTCCCCGCCGGAGTACTACTGGGGCTACAACCGGATGACCACCGTCGAGGGTCTGTTCGGTGCCGGCGACGCCGTCGGTGGAACCCCGCACGCCTTCTCGTCCGGCTCCTTCACCGAAGGTCGTCTTGCAGCCAAGGCTGCATGCAAGTACATCGATGACGGAAAGGCGGAAGGTATCCGCATCTCTGAGGATCAGATCAACCGCCGCAAGGAAGAGATCTACAAGCCGATGGAGCATTACAAGATCTATCGGAACGAGATCACGGCCGGTTCGGTCAACCCGAACTACATCAACCCGCGCCAGGGCCTGGATCGCCTGCAGAAGTTGATGGATGAGTACTGCGGCGGCGTCACGGTCAACTACATGACCAATGAGAAGCTGCTACACATCGGCCTCAAGAAGCTGAAGCTCCTCGAGGAGGACCTCGAGAAGATTGCGGCAGAGAACATCCACGAGCTGCTCCGTGCATGGGAGCTGAAGCATCGCCACCTCACCTCCGAGTCGGTCATGCACCACACCCTGTTCCGTAAGGAGACCCGTTGGCCGGGTTACTACTACCGGGGTGATGCGATGAGGGTGGATGACGACAACTGGCATGTGCTGACCGTGTCGCGCCGTGATCCCGAGACAGGTGAGTACACCATGGAAAAGGCGCCCTGCTACCACCTGATCGAGGACAAGCCCGAGGCTGTAGCTGCGTAGGCCCTCCTGAAGCCGGGGCCCGGTACCGGGCCCCCGGCTTTTTCTCCAGGTGACGCAGCGTTCGCGGATCCAAGGTTGGGTGGAGCGTCTTGTGCGGGTTGGAGACCGCCATCGAGTATGGGTGACCCCGGGCGAGCTGGCAGGGTTCAAACTCGCGGCCTGATCACAGGTTGTGCAATTGACGCGCTAAAAGATCCCGATCTGAAATGAACATCATCGAACAATCAGACGAAGAGATTCTCGAGATCGCCCATCCCATATGGGACGATCTGATCAAATATTCGAACAAAGGCCAGTACGGTAAGTTTATTCGTAAATTTTCTTATGAGCTGCTGCTCGGCCTGAACGAGGTTGAGCTCGGTAAGCAGTTTGCACACAGCGAACTGTCCCGCAATCTGGTCGAAGAGCGGGATTTTCTCGGCCTGATCCGGCGGGGCGAGCATGTGACCGTTCTCTACCGGGTGCGGAGCACGAACAAGGAAGGCGAGTGGCTGGGAAGAATTGTCCTCGGCTATGAGAAGGGCGAAGTACGTATCTTTGCCGCATCGATCTTCTAGCGTTATGACCGAAACGATTCGACATAATAAGTTCGTCGAGCTCAAATACAAGGTTGTCGACGCCAAGACTGGTAACGTTCTGACCAACGTCGAGTTCCCCTTGGGCTATGTCCATGGTGTCAACGATGTGCTTTCGGCTCAAGTCATGGCGGAGCTGGAAGGCAAGGCGGCCGGTGAGACGATCTCGGTCGAGCTGGACTGCAACAAGTTGTTTGGCCCCAGGGACGAGTCTTTGGTCATTACTGACTATGTAGAGAATGTTCCGGAAGAATATAGAGAGGTCGGAACGACCATCGTCATGGAGAGCGAGCAGGGCAAGACGAAGACATTCCTGGTCACGCGGATTGACGATAAGACACTGACGATCGACGGAAACAACCCCTTGTGTGGTCGGCAAGTGGTTTTTGAGCTGGAGATACTGAACGTCCGGGATGCAACGGAAGCCGAGATGGCCGCCGGCGGTAGGGTCGAAACGCGTCCCGACCTCGCAGGCGTCAAGCCCGTGCCGCTCTAGTGAACGATCGAGTCGCGCGCCTAGAGCTTTCGGCGAAGGTAATAGAGAATGCACCTGAATCTTGATCCGACACGATTCGAAGACCAACAGGTGGCCCTGGTTCGCGCCTTGGTCGAGGGCATCAGGGTCAAGCTGCAAGAGGCCGGATTGAGCGGGAATCAGCTGGAAGATGCGACAGTCAGTGTCGCGTTCAGCGTCGCCAGCACGATCGATGATACATCGGCGATTGAAGTCGACGGGACGGAGGTGCATCCGTATCTGACGTTTCGCACGTCGGATGAAGAGCTGACTCATTGCGGCGACAATGCGTACACGCATGAGTTTGTTTACGAGATGTTGCAGAAGATCAACGAACGGTGAGCCGGGTATCTGTCGGGCGCGGCGCCGGATCCATCTCCTTTGAGGGTCTTTCGCCAGCGTCTAGCGGTGCCCGCCTGTTTTTCTAGATCGCCATGCTTCGGTGATGAGAGAGATGAAGCCTGGTGCCCTAACGGGGCGCACAATCCTAGTGCGTCCCGGTCATTCCAAGGTAGCATGTTGAGAGAAGGTGACTTATGAGCGAGCCAAGCAAAAGCAGACCAAAGGTTCCGGAAGGCCAAGCGCGTTTTTACAAGACGAAGCAACTGGCGCCCAATGAGAAGGGTTTCGTCGGATATGAGACTATCTGGGATTCGCTCCAGAAAGAGGTCGAGTACAAGACCCCGAAACGGCCCTGAGTCTTGTGGCGACTGCCGGGTAGGTTGTATTCGCGACCTCAACCCGGCGGGAATTTCAGCCGGCAGTATGTCGGGATCTCCAAGGTGCGAATGGCCCGGTGGGGTGGCGCGTGGAGTATTCTTCCCGGTTCGCTTGGCGCGGCCTGTCACAGGCATGTGTAACTCCGGAACCGATTGATCTAGCGAATGCCAAGGGTGATCTGCGCGTACCCTGATTCCTCGAGATGGTGAAGGGAGAAACGGTCACGGGGTGCGTCAAGGATGGCCACTAGCGCGTCCTTGCTTGGGTGTATGACCACCACATCCTGTCGCCAGGGGCCGTATTGGAGCACATCCGGTGCTGCGGGCGGTCCCCTACCCGGGGTTGTCCTTGCGGATACGCTTCAGCATGGGCGATGACGAGATCCTGGATCGGTTCGGCGATCCGAGCGACGACAAGAGCGGAAAGGCTGGGCGGATGTGCAAGCGTGTGGGTGGCGATTTCGCGGACAAGACGGTCTGCGTAATAATGCGGTGACGCGGTCGAAGTGCATCCCCTACAAGGCCCGAGCGCCGGAAGACGCCTGGGCCTTTTCAGTTTCGAGCGCGGACTTCCTTAACTCCCTCGGCGGCGTCCAGGTCAACACCCTGGTTGGCTGCGAGGGGCAGCGTGTGAGCTAACACCGACGGGGCGCCTGGCCGGGTCGGTGCCCGGGTTCCGGGGGCGTGCCTTGACCGGCGATCGGGCCCCGCATGTCCTCAACCGTTCAACCTAGAAGCGGCGGCTGACCGCTTCGTGCCACATGCAAGGTCTTGTGCAGCCGCGACTTCCTCTGTCCTGGCAGGCTCACCACGTGGGTGAGGCCGCGACGCCCCCCAGAGCACGCCCCGCGAGGCGCCTGGTCTGCGTTGCAACTCGTTGCAATTGAATCACTATTGCGCCTCGTTGCGCCTTGCCGGTTTGCAATCAGGCCACCACGCGGGACGCACTCTGAGGGGCGTCCAACTGCCATTTCTAGGTTCAAGCCCCCCGTTGGTTGGCAGGGTCAGTTGGCTCTGACCTCCCCGGCTCCGCCCTACCCGGTCGCATCCCGGGACCGGTCCGGGTTAAACCTCCAGGGATCCGAGCATCTCCCGCGCGATGATGCGCTGACTGGGAATGCCCTCGTGCGACACCACCTCCGAGGGGTTAGCCGCGAACTCGCGACGCCTCGAACGGCACGTAGCTGCCACGGGCGCTTCGATGGTCGGGCATCGTCCTCAACCTTCGCGGCTGACCGGCGCTTCGACGGCCCTGTGCGCTGGGCAGATTCATGATCGACACCAGCTTGGATATTCCCTTTCAGAGCCCGAACATCCCGGCGGCGCTCACCCCGGATACCAATATCCGTTTCCGCTGCTTCGAGGGCATCTCCTGTTTCAACGCTTGCTGTAAGCAAGCGGACGTGACGCTGGCCCCCTATGACATCCTGCGCCTCAAACGGCGCTTGGGGATCACCTCTGGCGAGCTCCTCAAGGAGTACACGGTCCCTTTCCAGATGGACGGTGACGGTCTGCCCGGGGTCAAGCTCAAGACGGCCGATAGCGGCGCCTGCCTGCAGTTCAGTGGCGACGACGGCTGTAGGGTCTATCAGGACCGCCCGACCGCGTGCCGCTACTATCCGGTGGCACTGCTGGCACTCCGCGCGAAGGGTGCCTCAAAGGCAGAGGAGCGTTACTCGCTCGTCAAGGAGGAGCATTGCAAGGGGCATGATGACGATCGCGAGATCAGCGTCGCCAACTACCGCACGGAGCAGGGTTGCGAGGAGTATGACGCCCGTAATCGGGAGTGGTTTCAGCTCCTGCTGAAGAAGAGGTCCGCCGGCCCGACCGTGGGCAGACCGTCCCGGACCAGCTTGCAGCTCTTCTTTATGGCGTCCTACGATCTCGACAGTTTCCGCCGCTTCGTGTTGAGTGACGGCTTCAAGCGCGCCTATGTCCTGCCGGATGGCTTCTACGAGGAGGTGGGGGCCGATGACGAGGCCTTGCTGGGGTTCGCCTATCGGTTCCTGCGTCAGGTGCTGTTCGGTGAGCGCACCATCGACGAGGTGGCGAATGCCTGGGAGCAACGGGTCGCCGCGCGCCAAGATGTGTGGGAGGCGCGCAGGCACGCGGAGATCGAGCGGCGTCTCGCCGAAGAGGACAAGAAATACGCTGAGGACTGCGATGAGTATTGCGATGACATCTAGCCGCATCGACGCTCGGGCGCTCGTGCCGAGGCGCGGACGTTGAGCGGCTCTGCGGGACTCTCTGACCTGCTCGGCCAACGGTTGGCCGCCGCGGCCGAGCTGCTCGAGCGGGTGCGGTCCGACGCCCCTCTGCTAGATGCCGCCCTGCGTGCGGCCGAGGTCACCGCCGCGGCCATCAACGCCGGCGGGACCCTGTTCATCTGCGGAAACGGTGGCAGCGCCGGGGAGGCAACCCATCTCAGCGGCGAGCTGATCGGCCCCTTCCTCGACAAGCAACGCAGGCCGCTACCCGCGGTGGCGCTCGGATTCGATACCGCCGCCGCGACCGCGGTCGCGAACGACTTCTCCTTCGATCAGCTCTTCGCTCGCCAGCTCGAGGCCCTGGCCCGCCCGGGCGACGTGCTCTGGGCCTTGTCGACCAGCGGAAGATCGCCGAACGTGCTCGAAGCGATCAAGGTGGCACGGGCCCGCGGACTCACCAGCATCCTGTTGACGGGCGAGGGCGGGGCCACGACCGGGAGCGGCGCCGACCTGGTGCTCGCGGTGCCGTCCCGCGACACCCCCCGCATTCAGGAGGTCCACCTGATGCTGGGTCATTTCCTCTGCGAGGCCATCGAGCGTTCCGTCGTCACCCCGAGCTGAGGCCGGCCCCACGAAAACAGCGGCCTGAACCCAGAAGGCCGCGCTCACCAGCGACGCCTGCGGATCGAGCTTGACCCCGTCTAATCCCCTCCCTCTGCGGGCCTGCGTCTGTGCTCTGGACCCTGAACAGATCTAGCCTGCCAGGGCGGCAAAGGCCTCCTCCGCCGCGTCCAGGGTCGCCTGGATCTGCGGCCCCTCATGGGCGATGGAGACGAATCCCGCCTCGAAGGCCGAGGGGGCCAGGTAGACCCCGCGCTCGAGCATGCCGTGGAAGAAGGCGCGGAACTGGGCCTGATTGCAGGCGGTGGCCTGCTCGTAGTTGGTCACTCGCGGCGCATCGGTAAAGAAGATGCCGAACATGCCCCCGACCCGGTTGGCGGTGAGCGGAACCCCGGCGGCGCGGGCGCGCTCCAGCAATCCGTCGATGAGCGCCTCGGTCCGATCGGCGACGGCCTCGTGGAAACCGGGGGCGGAGATCAGCTCCAGGGTCTTGCGGCCCGCTGCCATGGCGATGGGATTACCGGAGAGTGTGCCCGCCTGGTAGACGGGCCCCAGGGGCGAGATCCGCTCCATGACCTCCCGCCGGCCGCCGAAAGCCCCCACCGGCATGCCCCCACCGATGATCTTGCCCAGCGCAGTGAGGTCGGGCGTGATCCCGTAGAGCCCCTGGGCGCCGCCCAGGGCGACACGAAAGCCGGTCATCACCTCGTCGAAGATCAGCAGGGCCCCGTGTCGGTCGCAGACCTCACGCAAGCCTTCGAGGAACCCCGGGACCGGCGGGATACAGTTCATGTTGCCCGCCACTGGCTCCACGATGATGCAGGCGACCTCATCGCCGATGGCGTCGAAGGTCTCCCGCACCTGATCCAGGTCGTTGTAGCGCAGGGTGATGGTGAGCTCCGCCAGGGCCGCGGGGACCCCTGGCGAGCTCGGCTCGCCCAGGGTCAGCGCCCCGGAGCCGGCCTTGACCAGTAATGAGTCCGCGTGGCCGTGGTAGCAGCCCTCGAATTTCACGATCTTGTCGCGGCCCGTGAATCCGCGGGCGAGCCGCAGGGCGCTCATGGTGGCCTCGGTCCCGGAGCTCACCATGCGCACCATGTCCATGCTGGGGACCAGAGCGCAGACGAGATCCGCCATGCTGGTCTCTTGTTCGGTGGGGGCGCCGAAGGAGAGCCCCTTGTGCAGCCGTGCCTGCACCGCCTCGATCACCTCGGGATGCGCGTGACCGAGGATCATCGGTCCCCAGGAGCCGACGTAGTCGATGTAGCGCTTGCCGTCGGCGTCGAAGACATAGGGGCCGGACGCGCTCTCGAAGAACACCGGATCGCCGCCCACCCCACGGAAGGCACGTACGGGTGAATTGACGCCCCCGGGGATGTGGCGCTGGGCCGCGGAGAAGAGGTCGTGGGATCGGGTCATGGTAGCTCCTTCGCTTCGATAGGGCGCTAAGACGTCGTGCCGGGAATTGGCGTTGGATGATGTGGCGGGCAGGTCGTTTTCGGCGGCCGCGCGGGACGCTCGCACGGTGCGAGGCCGCGCGGATTGGCCGATCGCGGCCGCGCCTGCCCGGGGTGAGATCGACCCGGCATTGTGTGGATGCCCAACCGGGTTGGCAACCAGGGCATGAGCAAGGCAAGGCGGGAGGCCCGGAGATCCGCTGGGGATCGAGGCTTATGGGGTCGAGCGGTGGCTGGGCGAGCTGGCGCAAGCAATGAGAGGGAGGTGTCACCGGTCGAGCCCGCTGGGCCCGGACTATATCCCCAAGCCGAACGGCAAGCAGCGCCGTTTGGGCATCGAAACGATCCGGGGTCGGGTGGTCCAGACGGCTGCGGTCCTGGTGGTCGCGCCGGTCTTCGAGGTCGACGTGCAACCGGAACAATAGACTTACCGGGAAGGACGCAATGCCCTTGAGGCGGTGGGGCACGTCCACACGCTGATCGACACAGGCTACACGGACGTCGTCGACGCGGATCCAACAGGCTACTTCGACTCGATTCCCTACGCGGAGCTGATGCAGTCCTGGCCGGCCTTGGAGCGCCAAGCGTACAGGGTGTCCTTGGGGGAACCCGTTTCCTTCACCAGCTGCGCCACCGGCACGCTGTTCGGTGGCAGGATCTTGGCGATGGTGCTCGCCTAGAATTCCGGGGAATAGGTTGTCGCCGTTGCTCTCTTGTCGCCTTGCGATGGACCCGACGGGCTCGCGCCATGGCGCTCAGCTCCCGTGATGCCCCAGCCTCACACAAAACCCCCCACAGGGAGGCGACATCTATCCTGGCAGTGGGGGCTACCGCCCGGCGATGCTCGCAAAAGCTCGACTCCTCCGACCGCCAAGGAGGCTACATCCGCAGCTTAGACGCCTCGTTCGGTCAATTCGGGCCATCCCCACGACTTGTCGGTCTGAGGCGAAGCCTCGCTAGAGGATATAG
>CAVQQM010000013.1:0-21668 GCA_963714915.1 uncultured Gammaproteobacteria bacterium | reverse complement strand
CTACGGGCGGCTGAGCGGGTCGGCGGGCGTCGCCGGGCGCGGCCAGCCGGCTGCTTAGCTAATGACTCCGTTGATTGGTATCTGATGCCGCTTGCCAGTGCGGGTGACATTGAATACGTCTGCATTAGCACATCATCATCCATTCCGTCATACAATCGGTATATGTCCGTATCCGATCTAGCGACGCAACGGGTAGATCGTCTAACCAACGTGCAGGTTGGCCGCGCCAGCGGTTTTCGCCGTATACCTGATCCGGTGGCAGGGAGCATCGGGCACCTGGAAAGACCTGCCTCGGGCATCATCGAGGATTCGGAGCCACTAGTCTCACCGGGTAGCAAACGGATTAACGAAGCGGCTAACGCGGCGCATTCGGACAACCCGCTCGTTGTGATCGTGGGTGGGCCGCTGACGACCGTCGCAAGCGCATGGTTGACGGATCGCGCGAGCGCATGCTGGAAACCGTGCCCGACCTCCTAGATCCGGAAGGAGATGTCGACGGTCCTCCCGCCATTCCACTTATGCGAGGCGATTATGCGGGCACCGCACGTCGGGTTTCATTCGGTGGCTGGCATACCCGGGATGGGCATGAGATGCCACTTTTCAGAAGTGATCCTGATAGCCGAGTTATAGTCGTTACGGCCGCAAATCGTGACGTTGCCACACGCGAGTGGTGGCGTGCGATTCAGAACCCAGAGGCCTGGCACAGGGACTAAAACGGGCGGGAGTCCAACGTTGCCATAGGCCCCACAGGGCCGCTCACGTCTCTGTCTACCCGGTTTCGCCAAGGGTGGGTGGGACTTCCACCTACTGAGAGAGCGCGCCTCTCACGGCGCACTGAGCCATGCGGGCTAGCAGGCCCAGCTGGCGAGGCACCGCGCCCCGGTTGCCGTTAGGATGAGGGTTCACAGTGAAGGCCGTCGGAGCCAACCCATGCGCCCGCCACTCGTTCTCGCCTCGACATCCCCCTTTCGCCGTGCGCTCCTCGAACGGCTGGGACTGCCCTTCAGCGTCGACTCACCCGAGGTCGACGAGGCGCGTCACCCCGGCGAGCCGCCCCATGCCCTGGTGCTGCGGCTCGCGGAGGCCAAGGCACGGGCGGTGGCCCCGCGTCATCCGGGTGCGCTGGTGATCGGGTCCGATCAGGTGGCCTGTATCGACGACCGCGTCCTCGGCAAGCCCGGGGGGCGCCCGGAAGCGATTTCCCAGCTCGAGCGGGCGTCGGGACGGACGGTGGAATTCCTCACGGGTCTGTGCCTCTTCAATACCGCGAGCGGACGCGCCCAGACCCTGGTCGAGCCCTTCCGGGTCCACTTTCGTCCCCTGACCCGCCCCCGCATCGAGGCCTATCTCGATCTCGAGCAACCCTTTAAGTGCGCGGGAAGCTTCAAGTCCGAGGGGCTCGGGATCACCCTCTTCGAGCGCCTGGAGGGCGACGACCCCAACGCACTCATCGGACTGCCGCTGATCCGGCTGGTCAGCCTACTGGCGGCCGAGGGGGTGGACCCGCTGGACGGCGCCTGAGGGACGATCCTGGCCGGGTCAACGACGCACCCGGCCCTTGGCCCGTACCATGATCCGGGCAATGGCCCGTCGAGACGCCAGCGGATTGCATGCGGACTCAAGGTAAGCGACCATTAGCGCTTGTTTTCAAACGCCGCGCCCGCGGCGGAGCGTCCTGGGGGGGACCATGAGCACACTGCCGATCACTCGCGCGCTGGCGCGCGCTGCATTGCCCGTTCCGTCGCTGACTGGCTACTTGATCTCGGGGCGCCGATGCTGGGCCTTGATGGCGGTGGCGCTCACCGCCCTGGCCTTGGGTGGCTGCGGCGGCGGCAATGTTCGAGAGGACCAGGCGTCCGCGATCAAATACGACACCTCGGGGCAGTTCCCGGTACCGAACGAGATCCGACCGAACGTGGATTTCTGGCGCAATGTCTACGGCGTTTGGAGCCGCGGCCAGGTGGTCTTCCACGACGATGAGTACATGGGCGTGGTCTACGAGGTGGCGCGTCTGCCCGGCGCCATCCACGAGGGCTACACCAACGAGCAGAAGGGCTGGGTGAAGTCCCGCTACGCACTCTACAAGGACCGGCTGCGGACATTGGAATCAAAGGTCCGGACCCGTGAGTCCCTAACCCCGCAGGACAAGGAGCTGCTCGCGAAGCTCGAGAAGGGCGGCGGGCCGGGGGCGGTCTACGGGGCTGCCGACCGTCTGCGCACCCAGCGGGGCGTGCGCGAGCGCTTTCGCCGCGGTGTGGAGATCAGCGGGCGCTACGATGCCCATTTCAGAGAGATCATGCGGGCCAACGGGGTGCCGGAGGATCTCGCCTATCTGCCCCACGTGGAGTCCTCGTTCCAGACCAACGCCCGCTCGAGCGTGGGCGCGGCCGGTGTTTGGCAGTTCATGCCTGCCACGGGGCGCCACTACGGCATGGACGTGAACGGGACCATCGACGAGCGACTCGACCCTATCATCTGCGCCGACAGCGCCGCCCGCTATCTCTCCGCGGCCCATCGCAAGCTCGGCAACTGGCCCCTGGCCATTACCTCCTACAACCACGGCAAGGGCGGCGTGGCCAATGCCAAGGCCGAGTATGGCGGCGACATCGGACGTATCGTCAAGAACTACAAGGGCCGTGCCTTCGGGTTCTCTTCGCGTAACTTCTACGCCTCCTTCGTCGCCGCCCGGGAGGTCGCCTCCCATGCCGACCGCTATTTCCCCGAGGGCGTGCGCTACGAGCAGAGCTGGCCCCACGACCGGCTGGTGCTGCGGAGCACCATGCCCGCCAATCATGTGGCGAAACACTACGGTGTCTCGACCGGGAGCCTCGCCAGCCTGAACCTGCATTGGCGCGACCCGGCCCGCGACGGACGTGCCCATCTGCCGGCCGGCAGCACGGTGTGGCTACCGGCGGGGAGCACCCGCCGGGTCGCGAGCCATCCGCCTGCCTACCGCACCCCGCTCTCGGAGCCGTCCACCGCGACCCTGGTGGCGCGCAACGATCCGAAGCCCGCGACCAGAACGGCCCCCGTCTCGGCCAAGGCGACACCCGCGGTGGCCCGCGCCGAGCCACGCAAACAGTCGGCCGCGACCATCAAGGTCGCGAGCGCCCCGAAGTCCAACGCGGCCAAGCCCGTCAAGGTATCGGCCAAGTCCGCGCCCCGGTACCACGTGGTCAAGGCCCAGGAGACCCTGTACCGGGTCGCGACGATCAATGGGATCTCGGTCGCGGAGCTGCGCAAGCTCAACCGCCTGGGTCCGAACGACAACAACATCCGGGTAGGTCAGAAGCTCAAGGTCGGGATCTGACCGCGGCGAGGGTCATGATGGCTCCGATCGCGTGATGCCTCCGTCGGCGGGGTCCGTGCCCGGCACGCCCGCGGGCGCGGCCCACTGTGCCGCCTACACCCTCGTCCCGGTCTACCGGGATGTGACCCTACACCAACGCTCCGAGGCGGTCTGTCTGTGGATCAGACAGCGGGCCATCGTCGAATCCTGCCTGGCCGACCGGCGCAGCCACGAGCTGGTCGCCCTGGCCCGCTCGCCCGCTGGCGAGCTCGCGGGCACCGCGACCGCGAGCCTGGGCCGGCGCACCCCCGACGGACGTAACGTCTACAACCTGCGCCTCTATGTCGCCCCGCCCCATCGCATTCCCGGGCTCGCCCGGCGCCTGACCCTGACCAGCCTCGATGTCTTGCGCAACGACGGCCTCGCCCACCCGGCCGCGGGGGTGCGCCTGATCGCGGAGAACCCGAAGCTCGCCCGACCGGGGGCGCGCCGGCACCTCGCAGGGCTCGGTTTCGCGCCCAGGGGTCAAGACCGCAACGGTCAGGACCAATGGTTCCTGGCCTTCGATCCACCGCCCGATCCCCAGGGGGATGCCGGCGGCTGCTGAGCGGGACGCGCACTGCCGAGCCTTGGACACCGGCGGTTGGAAGCCATGCCGCGCGGACGCGTCGTACCACCTCACGCCACATGGCGGATAATCCACGATCCCGGCGCGGGGCCCAGGCACCCCGCCGCCGCGCCCGCCCGCATCAACCAGGCCAGACCCCATGAAGACCCGCGAGCTGCTCACCTGCGACGCCCGAATCTTCGGAGGCAAGATCCAGACCATCAAGCACAAGGAGCTCATGCGCCACGTCGAGCGGATCGCGGGCGACCTGGGCGAGCGCGACATGGACGCCCTGATGTCGGCGGTGCTCGAGGCCGTGTTCACGGAGGACTCGCTGCCCGATTCGCCCGCCGAGGAAATGCGCCGCGTCCTCGCGGCCCTGGAGTCACGCATCCTGGTCACCGCCGACAACGAGGACCAGGTGCTGCGTCTGGTGGCCCTGTGCGTCGCCTCGGTGCGCGCGGCCCTGCGAACCGCCGTGCGCGAGGAGCGGCTCGCGGCTCGGGCCGCCCCGGACGGTCATCACCACCATCACGAGCCGGGTGTGCCCTGCGGAGATCCACTGTGTGCTGAGCACTCGGAGGCCCAAGGGGAGGCCCTTGGATCGGACCGGGCCGAGCCCGGCCCCAAGTCCGGGGGCTGACACCTTGAGCCTCACCCGCCTCACCACCGCCGCGCTGCTCCCGATCCTGATCCTGATCGGAATCCGGGCGACGTCGGTCGCGGCGGCCTCGTTCGACTGCGCCAAGGCCACGACCTGGGTCGAGCACGCCGTGTGCGGCGACCCGGCCCTGAGCACCCTGGACGAGCGGATGAGCAAACTCTACCTGGACGCCCGCTGGCGCATCCGCAAGGACATCCCTGCGACTGAGACCCTGCGCGAGGCCCAGCGCGCCTGGATGAGAGAGCGCAACCGCTGTGGCTCCCTCGCCTGTATCGCCCGGACCTACGACCGACGGATCCGGGTGCTGATGGAGCGGACCGACGCCGATCTAGTGATCGCCGAGACCATCGAGGAGTCCGGCCCCCACTGGACGATCAAGGCCCATTATCCGCGTCTCGACCTGCCCGATCCGGCGGGCGAGGTCGCCAACCGCGCGATCTTGGGCTGGGTGGAGGCCGAGATCGCGGACTTTCGCGAACAGGCGCGGGCGGTGGAGGCCCAATCGGAGCTCGACGCCGCCGAGGGCGGGTCCGGGCCTGATTGTGAGCCCGGCAGTGAGCCCGGCAGTCGGCCTGGTGTTGGGCCGCCTTGTCGGGCTGAAGCCCGATCCACGGGGCGGGCCGGCGATCAGCCTGGGGATGGGCCTGCACCGGGATCGGATCAGGACCCGGAGCCGGCATCGACCTGGCCGGGTGCCGACTGGTCACTCGACCTCGACTATGGCGCGGTGCATCAGGCGAAACGCTTCATCGCCATCCCGCTCTCGGGCTATGTCTTCACCGGCGGCGCCCACGGCATGCCCATCGGCGCCTATCTGGTCCTCGACCGCCAGACCGGCGAGCCGATCCCGCCGGAGGGCCTCTTCGAGCCGGGGGCGGATTGGCTCACCGTGCTCTCCAAGCGGGCGTTCAACGTCCTGCGCGAACGCGACCTGCTCACCACCGACGGCGACTGGCTACGCACCGGGACCGCCCCGGACCCGGCCAACTACCAGCACCTCTTCCCGGGGCCCGATGGGCTCGTCATCACCTTCCTCCCCTACTCGGTGGCGCCTTACGCGGCGGGCATCCAGGAAGTGCTCATCCCCTACGCCGAGCTAGACGGCCTGCTCAACCCGCGGCTGTTCGCCCGCTGATTCCCGTGCCCCATCGGCCGGACGGCAGCGGGACGTCCCTGTCCCGAGGATGCCGGCCGCGGCGTCGGATCATGCCTGAGACGTCCGGGGACGCATCAGGTCGACGACACCCGTGTCGAGGTCGCAGTAGGCCCCCACCACCATCAGCGACCCGTTCGAGATGGCCTCGGCCATGATCCAAGAAACGGCAGTTGACCGCTTCGTGCCACATGCAAGGTCTTGTGCCGCCTCGACTTCTTTCGCACTGGCAAGCTCACCAGGGGCGACGGCATACGCCTGGATCTATCCATCGTCAGTTTGATATCAGGATTGTTGATAGAAATGCCTCGCGGTCCCCGATCCGTGGCGGTCGGAGGCCGCCGCTGAGCGCCTTGGCGGTTTCCCGTCAACGGATCGGGTTGTAGGGCCTGGCCGGCGCTCACATGTGCAGGGTTCCAGTCAACCCATCATGATCGAACCGATCGGATCACCTATGGCACAAGCAAGCTGGCGTGGCGCGGTCATTGCCGAGACCGACTCCTGCGTGGAGGTTGAGGGCAACCTGTACTTTCCGCCCGCGGCGATGCGCGCGGCCCATCTCGAGCCGAGCGAGACCCGCACCAGTTGTCCCTGGAAGGGGGAGGCCCGGTATTTCACGGTGGTGGTGAACGGCGAGCGCAACCCCGATGCCGCCTGGACCTACCCTGACCCCAAACCCGCCGCCGCGCGGATCAAGGACCACGTCGCCTTCTGGCGCGGGGTCGAGGTGCAACGATGAGCACGGATACCCTCAGCGGCGGACCACCATTCGTCGGCGCCGCCCACCGCTACGCCCTCATCCAACGCCTGCTCCACTGGCTGATCGCCTTCCTGGTAGTGGTCCTGCTCGGCGCGGGGATACTCCTCGGGAACCTGGGCTTCGACGGGCTCAAGGAGACCTTCGGCGCCGACACGACCAACGCCCTCTACAAGTACCACAAGACCTTTGGTGTCCTGTTGCTCGCCCTGATGGCCCTGCGCCTGATCCTGAGACTCGCCCTGGGTGCGCCCCCCTACGCGCGGCCCCTGGCCCCCTGGCAGCACACCGCGAGCCGCGCCGTACACGGGCTTTTCTATGCCCTGCTCATCGCCATGCCGGTGCTCGGCTGGCTCGGGACCGCCGCCGGGGGCTATCCGGTCCAGTTCTTCGAGTGGAACCTCCCGGGCCTCATCGGAAAGGACGCGAAGCTCTCCGAGACCCTATTCGATCTGCATGGCCTGGTGGGCTATGTCCTGCTCGCGCTGATCCTGGTGCATGTGGCCGCGGCCCTCACCCACTGGCTCAAGTGGCGCGATGGAGTGATGGAGCGTATGGCCCTGAAGGGGGGATCCTGACCCGGTGATCGGCGCTCTGGGGCTGTCGTTGATCGTACCCACCCGAACCTTCACGCCGGAGCTGCGGGTACGGCTGCTCGCAGAGCGCGAGCGGCTCGGTTGGGACGATCTGGTGGTGGCGGTGCCGGCCGCGCCTAACCAGGCCCCAGGCGAGGTCCACCGACTGGGCGAGGGGCTGTCGGTGGTCACGGCCCTCAAGGGCCGCGGCACCCAATGCAACGCCGGGGCACGCGCGGCCAAGGGTGACCTGCTGTTGTTCCTGCACGACGACTCGCTCCCGCCAGGCGACGCCCGCGCCTTGCTCGAGGACGCCTTCGTTCGCGACGACGCCCGCACCGCCTGCTTCCGCCTGCGCTTCGATCTGGACCATTGGCTGCTCGGGCTGTCCGCCTGGTTCACCCGCTTCGATTCCCTCTGGACCAGCTTCGGCGACCAGGGGATCGCCATCCGCCGCGAGCACTTCCACGCCCTGGGCGGCTTCCCGGAATGGCCCATCTTCGAGGACGTGGAGCTCTTGCGACGCGCCCGCCGCCGCGGCGGCGTGGTCAAGCTCGCCGGTGAGATGATCACCTCCGCCGCGCGCTACCGGGAGAACGGGGTGCTCCGCCAGCAGATCCTCAACGCCTGGCTGATCCTGCGCTTCCTCACGGGGCTCCCCGCCGAGCGGATCGCCGTCATCTACGAGCGCGGATCGCCATGAGCCTGGATCTCTGGGTCGGCGCCGCCGCGCTCGCCGCGCTGCTGCTCCTCGAGGGCCTGATCCCGTTTCGGGATCAACAGGGACGCCTCGTCCACGACCTCACCAACGGCGGTCTCGCCCTGGTGAACGCCGTCCTCGGGGCGGCCCTGGCGCCCCTACTCGCGCTCAGCGCGGTCGTGTCGGCCGAGCACGGGCTCGGGATCACCCGGCTGCTGCCCGTGCCCGATTGGGTCGCCGTGCTCGCGGCCCTGGTCCTGTTCGATCTCTGGATGTATCTCTGGCATCGCGCCAACCACGAGATCCCGCTCCTGTGGCGGCTGCACCGGGTCCACCACACGGACCCGCGGATGGACGCCAGCACCGCCCTGCGCTTCCACCCGGGCGAGATCCTCATCTCCACCCTGCTCAACAGCGGCGTGATCCTGCTGATCGGCCTGAGCCTGGAGACCCTGGTGCTCTATAAGGCCGTGATGATCCCGGTCATCCTGCTCCATCACAGCAATCTGCGCCTCCCGGCGGACGTGGATCGGATCCTGCGCCTGGTGATCGTCCCGCCCTCGCTCCATCGCGTCCACCACTCCGAGATCATCGAGGAGACCAACTCCAACTACGGGACGGTGCTCTCGGTCTGGGACCGGCTCTTCGGCAGCCTGCGCCTGCGTGCCGACATCGGGTCGATCCGCTATGGGATCGGACGGTTCGACGAGCCGCGCTGGCAGGGTGTCCTCGGGCTGCTCAAGCTCCCCTTCGCGCGCGCCCCATGATCATAGAAAGAGCAGTTGACCGCTTCGGAGTGTATGCAACCGCCTGTGCCTGTTGGGATCCAGGCGGCCTCCAATCGTCACCCGCTGGGTGGACGTCGCTACGGCCGCCATGGCACGCCCCGCGCGGCGTCCAGCTTCGTTACAACTCGTTGGAATAGAGCGACTATTCCGCCTCGTTGTGCCTTGCTGGCCTGTTCGGGATCAGGCACGCGGGACGCACCCTGACGACCGTCCAACTGCTCTTTCTAGGATGAGCGGGGCCGGGTCTGCACAAGACCCTATCTCGATCCGACTCCAACGGGCTATCCTCAACCAGCTCGCGCGTCGCCCACCCGGCTCCAGCATCTGCCCGAGCGAGGCCGCGCGCGTCGTGGCCGAGGGCGGCGACTGGCGGCCCCTGATGGAGGCGACCAGGGCATCGGCGCGGGTGCTCTGGGGATCCGGACGGGTGGTGATCACCCAGGGCGGGCACCCCATCGACCCAAAGCGCTGCCGAGGCCCCATCCGTATCCGGCTCGCGACCCCCGCGACCCAAGACCGACCAAGAGACCGAATCCGACCCACCATGGACATGAAAACCGTCACCGAGGCCTTCGATCTGATCGACTCCTGGGAGGAGCGATTCGAGATCGTGGCCGACCTCGGGCGCCAGCTCACCCCCATCGCCGAGTCCGAGCGGATCGACGCCAACCGGGTGCCGGGCTGCGAGACCAAGACCTGGCTCACCGGCAGCCTGCGGCCGGGCGCGACGCCCAGCGCGCCCGACACCATCGAGTTTCGGGCCGACGCCGAGACGCCCCTGGTGCGGGGCCTGGTGGCGCTCCTGTTGATGCCCTTCCAGGGCCACACTCCCCGCGAGGTCTTGGAGACCGACCCCAACGCGATCTTCGCGCCCCTGCATCTCGAGGAGGCCCTGAGCGCGAAACGGCGGGCGGGCATGGAGGCCTTCATCGACCGGGTGCGGCGCATCGCCAGGCAGCTCGACGCCTGAGGGGTCAGGAGGCGGGAGAGGCCGGCGAATCACCGAGAGATCTCTGGTCAGCCATCGGCGAGCGCACCACGGCGAGACCGCCCTGCCTTGATCCGGCTGGCCGCGATCAGCCTTCGCCCGCCGGGCCGAAGGCGAGGTCGCCGATCCATGCGCGCACCGTCTCGCCGGTCTGATCCGTATCGGCCCCGACCGCGACCCCGCTGATCGGCGGCGGCTCCTCGCCGAAGGCGGCGCGGAAGTCCGCCGCGACGTTCCGCGATTCACTCCGCCACTCGCCCACCGGGTCGCCGCGACCGCGCAGGACGATCACCCGCACCCGGTCCGTATAGGCGTTCCAGAGACTGGTGCCGGGGGCCAGGGTCCCGTCCCAGACGTAGCAGAGCGCGGCGGCGGGCACCATCTCACCCGCCACCGAGCGGGCGAGCAGGATCTTGCCGCGTTCGATAAGCGACAGGCGTTCCAGTGGATAGTCGAATAGCACATAGATTCGGGCGGGCAGATCGTCGCCCGCCTTGGTGCGCAGATCAGCCCCCGGGATGTGGCCCGAGACCCGCCAACGCCAGCTCAAGGTCGGGTGCGTCGCCGGATCGACCCGCAGGGGCCGAAACAGGGATGCGGCGGCGTTGTCCGCGTCCATCTGGAGCACCGTCACCCCGGCGTCGGGTACCAGGCTGAAGCGAGTCGCGGCGAGCCCCGGCAGCTTGGCCAGGCGCCAACCGCTCGGCAGGGACGCGCCCGGCGCGGCGCCGGAGAAATCCCCCACCCGAAGGGTCTCCGCCCCAAGCCTGCCGGAGATCACCGAGACGGCAAGCAGGAGCATCGCCGCGCCCGGGATCAGGCGCCCACTCATCCGCTGGCCTTCGCCCCGGGGGCGCCACCGGACATCGCCTCCAGCACCCGGTAGATGGCCGCCGAGTCGTCCTCGCCGAGCCCCATGCCCATCAAAGCGTTGAGGTACTGGCCGGTCTGGGCGGCACCGGGCAGGGCCAGACCCAGCTCGCGCGCCGCCGCGGCGACGATCCCCATGTCCTTCTGATGCAGCCTGGCCTTGAAGCCGGGGGCGTAGTCGCCCTCGATCATGCGCCGGCCGTGCACCTCGAGGATGCGGCTGGCGGCAAAGCCGCCGAGCAGGGCCTCCCGCACCCGTGCCGGATCGACCCCCGAGGAACGCGCGAGGAGGATGGCCTCCGCGACCCCGGCGATGGTCGCCCCGACCACCACCTGGTTGCAGGCCTTGCACACCTGGCCGGCCCCGCTGGCCCCGATATGGACGATGTTCTTGCCCATGGCCTGGAACAGGGGCAGCACGCGCTCGAACGCGCTGGCCTCGCCACCCACCATGATCGAGAGGGTGCCGTTGATTGCCCCGAGGTCGCCGCCCGAGACCGGGGCGTCGAGCATCTGTACCCCTTGCCCGGCGAGCCGCTCGGCCATGGACCGGGTCGCGGAGGGGGAGATGGTGCTCATGTCGACCACCACGCCCCCGGGGGCGATCCCCTCGGCGACACCGCCGGGACCGAAGATGACCTCCTCAACGTCCGGGGTGTCCGACACCATGGTGAAGACCACGTCGGAGCGCGCAGCGCACTCGGCGGGGCTCATGGCGGTGGCCGCGCCCGCCTCGGCCAGGGGTGTCATGGACTCGGGCCGGCGGGCATGGACGCTCAGCGAATGTCCCGCCTGGTGAAGATTCAGGGCCATGGGACGACCCATGATGCCGAGACCGATGAAACCGACGCGTTCTGTCATGATCGTCCCTCTCGCGGATGCGATGCGGCTTGGGGGTCCAGCAGCTCCAGCCAGTGGACGACCGCAAGCCCGCTGCCCGCCTCCAGATGGAGCTGGCAGCCGATGTTGGCGGTGGCGATCAGCTCCGGGCCGCCTGCCTCCAGGGCCGCGACCTTGTTGTCACGCAGGCGCAGCGAGAGCTCCGGCTGGGTCAGGGAGTAGGTCCCCGCTGAGCCGCAGCACAGATGGACGTCACTGACCGGGGTCAGGGTGAAACCGAGACGCCCGAGCAGCCCCTCGGTCACGCCGGGGAGCCCCTGGCCATGCTGCAGGGTGCAGGGTGGATGGAAGGCGATGCGACGCCCCGCCCCTGGATGGCCCAGCGGCCCCAGGTCCAGACCGGCCAGGTACTCCGCCGGGTCTCGGGCCAGGGCCGAGACCCGAGCGGCCCGCTCGGCGTAGCCCGGGTCGTCCGCGAGCAGGGCGCCGTAGTCCTTCACCATCACCCCGCAACCGCTGGCGGTCACCAGGATCGCCTCGCAGCCGCCCTCGATCTCGGGCCACCAGGCGTCGATGTTGCGCCGTGCCGCGTCCAGCCCCTGGGCCTGGTCGTTGAGGTGATAGGCAACCGCGCCGCAGCAACCCGCCCGCGGCGCCGTGACCAGATCGACCCCGAGCCGGTCCAGGACCCGAGCGGCGGCAGCATTGGTCAGCGGGGTCGCCACCGACTGCACGCAGCCCGCGAGCACCAGCGCCCGCCGGCGGCCTAGTGGCGCCGGCCAGGGACCGGCAGATCGAGGTCGCGGAACCTTGGCGGCCAGGGCGCCCGGGAGGAAGGGTCGGGCGAGGCGTCCCAGGGCGGTGATGGCGCCCACCGCGCGCGGATGCGGCAAGAGCGAGACCAGGGCCTTGCGCAGCAGGCGCTCGCCCAGGGGTCTCTCGACCCGCTCCTCGACCAGATGGCGGCCGATGTCCGCGAGTCGCCCGTAGCGCACCCCCGAGGGGCAGGTGGTCTCGCAGGAGCGACAGGTGAGACAGCGGTCGAGATGGAGCTGGGTGATGCGGCTGGGGGCGCGACCTTCCAGCACCTGTTTGATCTGATAGATGCGCCCGCGCGGACCGTCGAGCTCGTCGCCGAGGAGCTGATAGGTGGGGCAGGTGGCGGTGCAGAAGCCGCAGTGGACGCAGGTGCGCAGGATGGCGTCCGCCTCGCGGCCCTCCGCCGTCGCCAGGAATTCGGGGAGGACTTCGGTCTGCATGGCTTAGAGACCCGGGAAGAGCCGACCCGGATTCAGGATCCCAGCGGGGTCGAAGGCGGCCTTGAGGTTACGGTGCAGGGCCATCAGCGGTCCGGGGAGCGGATGGAAGACCTCGCCGGCGCGGTCACCGCCGCGGAACCGAGTGGCATGTCCGCCCGCCGCGGCGGCCGCGGCACGGATGAGCTGCGCCGGGGCGTCGCCGCGCAGCCAACGCTGGGCCCCGCCCCACTCGATCAGCTGCTTGCCCGGAAGCCCGAGGGGCGGGGTGGCCGGCGGGAGCGATAGCCGCCACAACGGCTGGTCACCGGCGAAGAACCCATGTCCCTGCTCGCGGATCTTGGCGGTCCAGAAGGACGCGGCCTCGGCGTCATCCACGGAGTCGCCACCGATCCCGGAGGCGGCAGATAACACCCCCTGCTCGGCCCCCGCAAGACGCACCCAGAGCCGGTCGCCATCCCAGCAGGTGGCGGTGATGGGCAGGGGCCGCGCGGCCCAGCGGTTCATGCGTGCGATGGCCTCCGCCTCGCCGCACTCCTGCACCCGGGTGCGGGTGACCGCAGGCACCGGCAGCACCTTCATGCTCAGGTCGAGCAAGACCCCGAGGGTCCCGAAGGCCCCCGCCATCAAGCGGGAGATGTCGTAGCCCGCGACGTTCTTCATCACCTCGCCGCCGAAGCGCAGCACCTCGCCCCGACCGCTGAGGACCCGCGTCCCCAGCACCAGGTCGCGAGCCGCACCTGCGTAGGGCCGGGCGGGGCCGGAGAGGCCGCACGCGATGGTCCCGCCGAGGGTAGCTCCGGGGCCGAAGCGCGGGGGCTCGAAGGGGAGCAGCTGGCCATGCTCGGCCAGCGCCGACTCGATGACCTCGAGGGTAGTCCCGGCACGGGCGGTGATCACCAGCTCCTTGGGCTGGTAGTTGAGGATCCCGGCATGGCCGGTGACGTCCAGGGGCTCGCCCGCAGCCTCGGCGCCGGGATCCCGCCCAAGGAACCACTTGCTTCCGCTCCCCTGGATGCGGATCGCTCGGCGGGCATCGGCTGCGGCACGCACCTGTTCCGTGAGCCAGGCGGTCTGATCGGTGCTGGTTTCGGGGATCAAGGGGTTGCTCCGCTGTGGGGTCGCGCGGTTCCGAGGCTTGCCCCCCAAGGGGCGAGGTGCCCGGGTCCGGTCGCCCTACCCGCTCGCCGCGGCGCGCAAGGCGAGCCGGATGATGTCCTCGGTGGTCTTGGCGCCGTCATCCACGGCGCGCGCCATCCGGTTGGCCTCCGCGGGCTTGTAGCCCAGGGCGATCAAGGCATCCACGGCCTGGGTCAGGGCGCCGTCCTCTCCGGTTTGGCCGCCCGCCGTGGCCTTGCCCACCGGGACCTTTCCCCAGGCGCCGGCGCCGATCGCCGCCACCCGGTCCTTCATCTCCATCACCACCCGCTGGGCGGTCTTGGTCCCGATCCCGGGCAGCCGCGTGAGGGCGTGCACGTCCTCTTGCTCCACGCACTGGACGAAACGCGCCGCGTCCATCCCCGAGAGCACGGCGAGGCCCATCTTGGCCCCCACCCCGGTGACCTTGAGCAAGGCCCGGAAGAGATCCCGATCGCCCTCGCGGGCGAAGCCGTAGAGCACATGGGCGTCCTCGCGGACCGCCAGGTGGGTCACCAGGGTCACCGTCTCGCCCACCGCCGGCAGGTCGTAGATGGTGGACATGGGGGCTTCCAGCTCGTATCCGACCCCGTTCACCTCGATCAAGAGATGGGGCGGGCGCTTGACCAGGAGCTGTCCACGCAGGCGTCCGATCATGGTTCCCTGACTCCTCGCTGCGATGGCTGAGGGGGAGGTCGCGGATGCACCCCCAAGGCGCCGAGACCAGATCGGTCCGGGCTCCCGCCCGGGTGATGACCCATCATGGCCGCCAGTCCCGCCAGGAGGCGGCCGCCCGCTTGCGCGCGGGGATGCCCATGGAGTGCGCATGGCACAAGGCGATCGCCAGGGCGTCGGCCTCGTCCTCCCCCGGCTGCTCCGGCAGGGCGAGCAGGACCCGCACCATGTGCTGGACCTGGGCCTTGTCCGCCCCGCCGGTGCCGACCACGGCGAGCTTCACGGACTTCGGGCTGTATTCGTGCACCTTCACCCCGCCGCGCAGACCGGCGCACAGCACCGCCCCGCGGGCCTGCCCGATCTTGAGGGCCGCGGTGGGGTCACGGGCGAAGATCAACTGCTCCACCGCCATCTCGTGGGGACGATGTTCGGCGACCAGCGCGGCGACCCGGTCGTAGATGCTGGCGAGACGCTCGGGCCAGGGCTCCGCGGCCACCCGGATGCAGCCACTCTCCACGCGGATGCTGTGATGGCCGTCGCTGTCGATGACCCCGAAACCGGTGGTGCGCGACCCGGGGTCGATGCCCAGGATGCGGTGGCGTGGACGCTGTCTGGGGTCGGCGACGGTCACGGTCGCTTCACGCCCTTCCGCCGTGGGCGACCGTCGGGCCTCGCCCGAGACGGCGCACGGCGCCGATGCGGGGCCCGGCGGTCACGCCTCCAACTCGGCCATGATGGCGTCGGCGATGTCGGCGTTGTGGTAGACCTCCTGCACGTCGTCCAGGTCCTCCAGCATCTCGACCATCTTGAGCAGCCGCTCAGCGCCGTCGAGGTCTAGCTCGGCGCTGGTGGAGGCGTTGTAGGTCACCTCCCCCATCTCAGTGTCGAATCCGGCGCTGGTCAGGGCATCCTTCACCGCGCTGTATTCGTCGGGGTTGGTGATCACGTCGAAGGAGCCGTCGTCGTTCGAGACCACGTCATCGGCACCGGCCTCGAGGGCGGCCTCCATCAGACGATCCTCGTCGGTGCCGGGCTGGAGGCTGATGACCCCCTGCTTGGCGAACAGATAGGCGACCGAGCCGTCGGTCCCCAGGTTGCCGCCGTACTTGGTGAAGGCATGCCGGACATCGGAGGCGGTGCGATTACGGTTGTCGGTCATGCAATCGACCATCACGGCCACCCCGCCGGGCCCATAGCCCTCGTAGCGGATTTCCTCGTAATCGTCGCCCTCGTTGGCCCCGGCGCCGCGCTTGATGGCGCGGTCAACGGTGTCGCGCGGCATGTTGGCGCCGAAGGCCTTGTCCATCGCCAGGCGCAGGCGCGGGTTCGCGCCCGGATCGCCCCCCCCGGCCCGGGCGGCCACCGTGACCTCCCGGATGAGCTTGGTCCATATCTTGCCGCGCTGCTTGTCCTGCGCCGCCTTGCGATGCTTGATGTTGGCCCACTTACTGTGTCCGGCCATGGTTGGGATCTCCGGTCGTTGCGGCCCCGGGCGTTCGGCCTTGGGCCGCTCGGCACGGGGGACTGACCGCTCGCGACACTGATGGCAGGTCGCGGCGGCTGGGGTATGGGGAAAAGTGCCCGAGTTTAGCATCGCGCCGCGGGCACGGACCAAGCACCCGCGGGCTAGGCCACGACCCCGGGCGCCACCCTGGCTCAGGGTCATGGACAACGGGCGCGCGGATGCGCGCGAACGCACACGGGTGTAGCATCCCGGCCCCGCCCCGGACCCCGCGCGAAGGTGCCCGCATGTACGCGACCCCTCAAACCGACGACGGCTGGATCACCGCGGTCCACGGCCATGACGGCGAGGCCCTGGTGGTCGACGCCCGCTTCGCCCTGCCGCCCCAGTTCCGCACCCTGGTGCGCGGACGCGAATCCGATCTGGTGTTCGCCGCCCGCAGCCGGCTCGCCCGCCTGGGGATCGACATCACCCCGCTCGGGCTACCCGACTTCGACGGCCGGCGCTGCGACCTGCGCCTGTCCGTGGTCCCGGCGATCCGCGCCTACGGGATGGGCGAGCATCTGGAGCGACTGGTGGTCCCCGGCCTCAAGGTGGGCCGCCTGGTCTTCTGCCCGTCCGAGAACCGGCTCGGCTCGACCCAGATCCACGACCTGATCCGCGCCAACCAGCTCCAGGTGCCGGCCGGCTTCTCCCTGGACGCCCACGGCTACCTGATCCTGCGCCCACAGCAGCAGGTGTTCCGGTTCTCCCATGCGCTGAGCTTCGAGGAGGTCAACGCCATCGCCAACCACGCGGACGGCAAGGACCTGCTCAATCGGCTCCAGGTACGCGAGACGGTCGACAACATCGAGCTCCCGGCCCACGACGGGCTGGTGACCGCCTGCTCCATGTTCCTGCATCGTCATTTCGTGGTCCTTCAGAACCTCGACGACTCCCTGGGCTTCCATCT
The DNA here is from genome assembly GCA_963714915.1 of uncultured Gammaproteobacteria bacterium. Classification (GTDB taxonomy): domain Bacteria; phylum Pseudomonadota; class Gammaproteobacteria; order Chromatiales; family Chromatiaceae; genus Thiodictyon. Next base: position 4,955 of record CAVQQM010000013.1, on the reverse strand, counting down.
CCAGGCCACGGTGCTCGACCCGGTGTCCACCCGCGGGACCAATATCTATCTGGAGTTCATCAATCGATCCGATGCCCTGATCGTCAACCCCTCGGTGGCGGCGACCGTGCACGAGGCCATCGAGCTGGAGCCCGAGCGGCGCTACTGGCACGGCAGTCCACGCAACCTGCTCGAGGCCCCCACGGGCGGATTCGAGGCACTGATCGAGGTCTTCGACCGGCTGGAACGCTCGCCGGTCTTCAACCCATCATCGCATCGCCTGATGGCCGCGACCCTCGACCCCCAGGCCCTGCTCGCCGGCTCGGCACCCGATTTCGTGTGGGCGCGTCCCGATGCGCCCGTGAGCCCCGCCGCCGATGCCGACGCCCCGCGCCCGCCGGGCAGCGGCGCGGGGCCCGAGAACGATGCCGCCAGCCTGCTCGCGGGCCTGCCCGACGGCGCCGGCGCGACCCTGCTGCTCGGCTACTTCCCCAATCTCATCGAGCACGCCGAGATCTGCGCCGCGGCCCTGCGGCGCAAGGTCGCGCGGATCTGCTTCCGGCGCGCCTCCTACGAGCACGCGACCTTCCTCTCGGAGCGCGACCACGGCCGGCTCGCCGACTACGAGGGGCTGGGGATCGAGGTCTTCTGGTGCAACGACGACCGCGGGCATGTGGTGCGCCACGTGTTTCGCGGCATGCGCGGCTATTTCACCACCCCGGACAAGGTGGATCGCTTCCGCTCCACCCTGATCTTCGGCATGTACGGATCCATCAAGCCCCTGAGCGATCACGAGGTGGCCTGCGCCGAGCGCCTTCTGGAGAACCTCAAGGGGCTATTCGGCAACGATATCGGGATCCTGACCGGCGGCGGCCCGGGGGCCATGCAGCAGATCACGGACACCGCGCACCGCCTGGGGCTGATGGTCGGCTCCAGCTTCATCGAGACCCAGGACCAGAAGACCAACAAGTCCGCGGATTTCTACCAGACCTTCCAGGCCCGCAGCCGTCAGTCGCGACAGCGCTGGTTCGAGATCGCGAGCTTTCATCTGTTCCTGGTCGGCGGGGTCGGCACCCTGGAAGAGATCGGCCTCACGCTGACCGACATGAAGCTCGGCGTCATCGAGGCGAGCCCGGTGGTGTTCCTCGACAGCTCCGGCGGCGACTTCTACTGGGCCGGTCTCAAGGCCCAGTTCGAGCGCATGACCCGCGAGCACCGCATGCCGGAATGGCTCCTCGACAACATCCTGATGACCGCGGACCCCGACGAGATCCCGCGCTTCTATAAGAAGTCACTGCGTCTGGGTTGAGACCCGCCGAACCCCGCAAAAAGAAAGCCCCCGATGCCGAAGGGGGGTGGCATCGGGGGCGTCAGTCGGGTCGCGATCCGGTGGGGGGATCGGGTCCGGGGGGAACCCGGGTGGATCGCGACCTGGGATCAGTCTAGCCCACCCCCAGGCTCAAAACCTGAGCCCGGGGTGCCGGTCATCGCGGCAATCCGCGCCGCGGTCACTGCACCTTCGAGACCATGAACGCGATGGCCGCCTTGAGGTCGTCGTCCGAACAGTCCGCGCAGGTGCCGCGCGGGGGCATGGCACCCTTGCCGGTGATCGCGGTCTGCAAGAGCGCATCGAGCCCCAGGTCGATCCGCGCCTGCCAGGCCTCCTTGTTACCCAGGAGCGGCGCCCCGGCGGCACCCGTCGCGTGACAGGCCTGGCAGGCCTTGTTGTAGACTGCCTCGCCCGGATCGCCCGCGGCCGCGGAGTCGGCAGGGGCCGCGGCGGCGACCACCGCCGCCGCATCCGTGTTCACCGAGCCGATGGGCGCAAGACGCGCCGCCACCACCTGCTCCGGCGCAACCACCTCGCCGCTGTCGAAGCTGAACATGACGACCCCATAGATCAAGGCCACCAGCAGTGCGACCCCGATCAGTCCGGAGATGGACCCGCCGAAGTGGGTTTCGGTGTGATGACTCACGTTAAGACCTCGATTGAGCAGAGGGAGCGGACGATGCCGGCCAGGCAGTCGATCCGCCGCAGGAGAGGGATGGCGACCGGACACTGGAGTCCGCGGCCAGGCCGAAGGCTTTATCAGCGCGGGCTAATGTTCGCCGAAATCGGGCCGCCGGGCAAACGAGCATACGAACCGCCAGCGCGGCGGCGCGGGCGCGCCGAGTGCGTGGACAGCGTCGCCAGGCGCCTGTAGACTTTCGCCCCTTCCGAGGGGGACCCTGAAGAGGTCGCGCCGAGCGATATCGAGTGATGTTGCCGAGCCCGGGGGTCGCCATCCCTCGCACCGCGGCCAAAGGCCACCGCTCAAAATCAGTTTCAAGCGCCCGTAGCTCAGTTGGATAGAGTACAGCCCTCCGAAGGCTGGGGTCACAGGTTCGAATCCTGTCGGGCGCGCCAAATTTTCTTTCATATCAGTTGGTTGCTTGATCTATCGGGCGAGGGAGGCAAGCTCCCCGCCGCGACCCCAGCGTACATCCGACCCGCGGTTTCCGGCTCGACTTCTGATCCCTAGCCACGTTCAGGCAGAAGACGGACATTTCCCTACTCTTGGGCACTGTGCCCATCCTGTGCCCACCTTTTTTCGGGTCGCCGTTTCAAGCGCGCGGAGCGACTCCTAGCCCCCGTGTCCAACCCTGGACGCATCGAACGACGTCGCCGCACCCCTCATGATGTCGATCCCGCCGGTGACCGGCGGTGACGAAGCACCCCACAGCCCGACGCGAACCGACGCGCGGCGGCGCCCCGATGCGGGGGAGCGATCGACGGCTTCAGGCTCGAGACGCGGGGCGCGTCGGCCGGGCTGCACAGCCGCGCATGCTGGACTCCCATCGTGCTTGCCTCCAGCCACCGGAACATCGGGCGTTGGTGGAACCACTGCCCCGCCAGCCAGGCCACCGATTACGCGAACACCCGCAAGGGACCGCAGCTCATCGGCGAGGTCGGCGGCATGACAAACCCCTTCCGGCATCCCGTTGGCGAACCGCGCCTGGCCCGCGAACACCACCCGACCCTCAACGGGGATGTCCGGCAGCAGGGCCTCGATCGCCCGCAGATGGGCGAAGTTCTGGCGCAATGGGTTCTGGAAGCGATGACGCCGGCGCCCGATCACCTGGGTCCAGGTGGGCTCGTGGGCCTGCCCGAGGATCAGTCCACTGTAGGTCTTGGTCTCCACCACCAGGAGGCCCGCCGGGGTCAAGGCCAGGTGGTCGATCTGGGTGAGCCCCCCGCGCCCGTCGGGCAGGATCAGATCATCGCGCACCTCGGGCAGCAACCGCTTGAGTCGCGCCCCGACGCGTGCCTCGCCGGCCCAGCCGAGGAGCCTCGGCAGCAATGCCTTGAGCGCCAACACGGCCGCGATGGCGGGGATGGCCCAGGTCAACAGGGCGAGAAGGGCCTCAATGGGTATCGCCGCGAAGTTGCTCGGCATCGATGCCGGCCCCTCCCGCGGGCCGCGGGCGCGCCGAACATACGCGAGCGGACGAGGCGCGAACGGTGAACCTCGTCAACACGCCGGATCCTGGTGGGCCGGCGCGCTCGATGATGATCCGGCAAGGGTCGCTTGGCTGTGCTCGCCTGGAGCGCCCATCGCGCCGGGCGAACACCATCCACCACCGTTGATCGCGCGATTGCGAAAGAAGGCTCCACCTACCGCACACTCCCGAAAGCGATCATCCGTCCGCTGAACCGGGCTACCTCCAGCAAGGGGCGTTGGAGCCGGGAGGAGAGGTTCCGCGGGCGGGGGTGATGTCCCACCGATCGCCATCACGGACGCGATGGCGCGGAAGTGGGGCGGAGGATGAGGCGTCGCGCTAGGGCGCGGTGACGGGCTCGAGGAGGTCGGGGCTATCGTTGCGCGGGCTCTTCACCTTGCGGGAGACCTGGCGTAGCTCCCATGCGGCGGGCTCCGCAGGTCGCAGCATCCTCAGTAACCCCGTCGCGTCCTGGTTGCCCGGGTCGAGCCACGCGGCGTAGTCCTCAGGGGCGAGGATGACTGGCATCCGGTCGTGGAGGGTGCGGACCAGGTCGTTCGCGTCGGTGACAATCACGGTACAGGACTCCAGCGGCGCGCCGTCGGGGTCTCTCCAGGTCTCCCAAAGTCCCGCCATGCCGAAGGGTGCGCCGTCGCTGCGGCGGATCAGGTAGGGCGTCTTGCCGTGCTCCTCCGCTTTCCACTCGTAGAAGCCCTCCGTGGGGATGAGGCACCGACGGTGCTTGAAGGCGGTGCGGTAGGCGGGCTTGGTGTCCACCGTCTCCGCGCGGGCGTTGATCATTTGAAAGCGGCTGTCGGGGCCCTTCGACCACGCGGGGACGAGACCCCAACGCAGGGGCACGAGTTCGCGCCGACCGTCCTGGGTCTGGCGCACGGCGAGCACCGGCTGGGTGGGGGCGAGGTTGTAGCGGGGCCCTGGCCCCTCGCATGAGAGTTCTGCCTGGAAGTGGCTCGCGTAGACCTCGGGGTCGGAGTACTGGACGAAGCGGCCGCACATGGCTTCACCGTAGCGGAGGCCTGGGGGTTGCGCCAGGGACGGGAGGTGATCCCCCGCGCTGGTGGGTGCGTTCGTGGATGGGGTGCGGGGGCGGCGTGATGCTGCCGATTACAGGGGCCCGAGCTGGTGGTCGCGGGATGCGACCGCTTGGCTCCAGACGTTCTTGCCGCCCTTAGCCCAAGTTCTCACACGGTTGGCGCGCCTGGAGGGACTCGAACCCCCGACGCTCGGCTTCGAAGGCCGATGCTCTATCCATCTGAGCTACAGGCGCGTGTGGTGTTGGGGACCCGGCTGGGGCCTGGCCCTCCCGAGCCTCTCGGCCTGGGCCGGCGGCTCGTCTGTCTCGTGCGTCCAAGGGACTATCGCACAGGGACCGCTCAGCGACACGCCCATCACCTGCATCAAGCCCGGCCCACGGGGCACGGCGGGGCCGTCACGTAGCAGACACTCCCCTCGGGCTCTCCGGAGACCGCAGTACG
>CAVQQM010000012.1:0-23737 GCA_963714915.1 uncultured Gammaproteobacteria bacterium | reverse complement strand
CGAGGGATGTACCCCGACCCTCGCCGATGATCAGGTGATCGAGCACACGGACATCGATCAGGGCCAGGGCATCGCGCAGTCGCTCGGTGATACGTAGATCGGCCTGACTGGGCTCCGCCACCCCCGAGGGATGGTTGTGGGCGAAGATCACGGCGGCCGCATTGGTCTCCATCACCTTGCGCACGACCTCGCGCGGATGGACGCTGGCGCCATCGATGGTGCCGCGGAACAGCTCCTCGTAGCGCAGGACGCGATGGCGGTTGTCCAGAAACAGACAGGCGAAGACCTCGTAGGGCAGCCGGTAGAGCTTGAGCTTGAGATAGTCGCGGGTGGCGTCCGGGCTGGTCAGGACGTCCTCGCCGTTGAGGCGGCTCTCCAGGTAGCGCCTGGAGAGCTCGGTCACCGCGCGAAGCTGGGCGAACTTGGCCCTGCCGAGGCCCTTCAACTCGCAGAACCGGCGCTCGTCCGCGGCCATCAGTCCCGCCAGCCCACCCAGGGAGGCGAGGAGCTCGCGCGCGAGGTCCACCGCCGTCTTGCCCGGGATCCCGGTGCGCAGGAAGATCGCCAGCAGCTCGGCGTCGGCGAGGCTCTCGGCCCCCTTGTTCAGCAGCTTCTCGCGCGGGCGCTCGTCCTCCATCCAGTCTTTGATGGTCATGTCCTGGTCCTCCGATCAGCGCATGCCCGCGCCCTATCGCGTTCGTGACAGGCACCCTCCGCGTCCGCATCCTCGATCAGTTACACTCGGGCGTCTTTTCGCAAGGGGTTACGCGGGGTCGATGAATCCTACTACCGGTACACGGGTCCTGCTCGGCGTGGGCGGCGGGATCGCCGCCTACAAGGCGGCGGACCTGGTGCGCCGGCTGCGCGAGCAGGGCTGTGAGGTGCGCGTGGTCCTCACGGAGGCCGCAGGCCAGTTCGTCTCGTCCCTGACCTTCCAGGCCCTATCCGGGCATCCGGCGCGCAGCGCCTTGCTCGACCCCGCCGCCGAGGCGGGCATGGATCATATCGAGCTGGCCCGTTGGGCCGAGCGACTCGTGATCGCCCCGGCCACCGCGGACCTGATCGCCCGGCTCGCCGCCGGACTCGCGGACGATCTCCTCACCACCCTCGCCCTGGCAACCGAGGCCCCCGTGCTCGTGGCCCCGGCGATGAACCGGGTCATGTGGCAGCACCCGGCGACTCAGGCGAACCTGGCCACCCTCGTCGGGCGAGGCGTGAGGGTGCTCGGACCCGCGAGCGGCTCCCAGGCGTGCGGCGAGTCCGGGCCGGGCCGGCTGCTCGAGCCGGCGGAGATCGCGGCCCGGGTCTGCGAGCCGCCCGAGCCCCCGCCCGTCCACAGCCTTGCCGATAGACGCGTCCTGATCACCGCGGGACCCACGCGCGAGCCCATCGACCCCGTGCGCTTCATCGGCAACCGCAGCTCCGGGCGGATGGGCTACGCCCTCGCCGAGGCCCTCGGCGAGCTCGGGGCCCATGTCGTCCTGGTGAGCGGCCCGACCAGCCTGGCCGAGCCCCGGGTCGGGGCGATCGTCCGGGTCGAGACGGCGCTGGAGATGCACGAGGCCGTGATGACCCGCGTGGAGGCCTGTGACCTGTTCGTCGCCACCGCCGCGGTCGCGGACTATCGGCCCGAGCGGCCGGCGACCGCGAAGCTCAAGAAATCGGCCGAGGTGCTCGAGGTCCGACTGGTGAGGAACCCGGATATCCTGGCCGATGTGGCGGCCCGGCCAAGGCCTCCCTTCACGGTGGGGTTCGCCGCGGAGACCCATGATCTCGAGGTCCACGCACTGCACAAGCTCTCGGCGAAGGGCGTCGACATGATCGCCGCCAATCGGGTCGCGGGGGACGAGGGCGGCTTCGAGCGGGAGGACAATGCCCTGACCGTCTTCTGGGCGGATGGTCGCCGGGAGCTGCCGTTGATGCCGAAACCCCAACTCGCGCGGGCACTCGCGGGCCTGATCGCGGAGCGATTCCATGCATCGACTTGAGGTCAAGGTGCTGGACACCCGGCTGGGACGGGACTTCCCGCTCCCCCACTACGCCACCGAGGGATCGGCCGGGCTCGACCTGCGCGCCATGCTCGCCGCGCCCCTCGAGCTCGCCCCCGGTGCGGCCGAGCTGATCCCCACCGGGCTGGCCATCCACATCGCCGATCCGGGGATCGCGGGGATGATCCTGCCGCGCTCGGGTCTCGGTCACCGGCACGGGATCGTGCTGGGGAATCTGGTGGGCCTCATCGACTCCGACTATCAGGGCCCGCTCATGGTGTCCTGCTGGAACCGGGGCGATGCGAGCTTCCGCATCGACGTGGGCGAGCGCATCGCACAGCTCATCCTGGTCCCCGCGCTGCGTGCCGAGCTCGCCCTAGTCGAGCAGTTCGAGTCGTCCTCCCGCGGTGAGGGCGGCTTCGGACACACGGGGACGAGCTAGCACGGGGATATGGCGCCACGCACCCGTTCGACGGGGCACGAGAACAAGACGAGCAGAGGGCCTCGAAGGGCACCCATGGCACCACCGATGAATCCAGACACCGGTCGCACGACCGCCCGCGGCGGCAGATCGCCGGCCAACCGCGTCCCCTGGCTCGGCGGCTATGTCGCGATTGCCCTCGTCCTGCTCGGGCCGGCCGTATTGGCGGGCTGGCTGTGGAGCGCGCGGGAAGCGGCCCATGCCCGCCAAGCGCTGGTCCAGATCACCGCGGCCGAATCGGCGGACGCGGCCATCGAGGTGGCGCGAATCCGCGGCCTGCTCGAGTCCGCGCGCACCGACCAGGCCCTGCGCTCCGCCTTCTCCGCCCACCGGGAGCAGGCCCTTCGGGAGGCCGAGCAGACGCTCGCGGCCCGGCTGCCCCACCCCATCTCCGTGACCCTACTGATCCCGGACGCGGCAGGCTCGGTGGACTCCATGAGCTATGCGGGGCTCGACCTCGCCCGTGAGGCGGCCGAGGGGCTTGATGTCACGCGGTTCGAATCCCACAGGATCGGACAACCGGACATGCATCTCGCCATCGCGGCCCCCGTGCTGGACGCCTCGAACGGACGGGCGGTCGGCGTGATCCACGCGGCCTTCCCCATGTCCCTGCTGCCCCCGCCCCCCGCGCCCTTCGCCGCGGGACCGGCCCCCGTCTACCGCCAGGTGGTGGGCGAGCAGACGGCCTACCTGACCCGGGTAGAGGACGCCCCCGCGAGCAGACGCCCGATGCCACCAGTGACATCGCCGGCACCCGGTTGCAGCTGGCGGCCTGGCTGCCTCCCCGCCAGACGGATCTCCGGATGATCGGCACCATCGCGGCGGTCTATCTGGTGGTCTGCGGGATCATCGCCGCCATCATGGCCCTGTCGGCCCGGGCACTCGCGCGGACCCTCGCCTGCGGATGCCAGCCCGTTCGCGACGGGCCCCGGCGACCCGCTCCCGGATCGGCCCACGCGTGGTGTGCGACCCCGACCCACCGAGACCAGCCGCCCGACCGCCGGTGAGGCCGAGGCCCCGCCGGACGCCTCGCCGGGGCGGCCACCCGAGACCCGTCCCGACGCGCCCGCAACGCGCGTGGAGCGGCCGATCTCGCCCCCCCCTGCGCCGGCCAAGGTGCGCCCCTCCCTCGCCAGCGACCCAAGGGTGGAGGTCGAGGAGATCGAGCTACCAGATGCCTTCGATCCCCTGGCCGCCCTGCTCGCCGAGGAGCGCGGGCAGGTGGACGCAGCCCCCCCCAAAGCCCCCCCGCCACCAGTCCCGCGGCGAGCCCCGCACGCCACCGACACCGGTGCCGCGGACACCGGCGACCGGCCCGAGGCCGCCGACGATGCCCTGGCCGACACCGTCCTGCCACCCGCGGAGATCTTCCGCGCCTACGACATCCGGGGCATCGTCGATCGGCAGCTCAATGTGGAGGTTGCGCGCGCCCTCGGACGGGCGATCGGCAGCGAGATCCGCGACCTGGGCGAGACCGAGGCGGTGATCGGTCGTGACTGCCGCGCGTCGAGCCCGTCCCTGAGGGTGGCCGTCACCGAGGGGCTCGAGGCCTGCGGGCTCGAGGTGGTCGATCTCGGCATCGTGCCCACCCCCGTCGTCTATTTCGCCTGCAACCATCCCCGCAGACGCTCGGGGGCCATGGTCACCGCGAGCCACAACCCGCCGGATTACAACGGCGTCAAACCGGTCCTCGCCGGCGAGAGCCCCGCCGCGGACGGGATCGCGGCCCTGCGCACCAGACTGCTCCAGGGTCAACTCGCCGCTGGCCGGGGCGGGTACCGCGAGGAGGATCTGCGCGAGGCCTACATGGACTATGTCGAGCACGACGTCGCCCTGGCGCGGCCGCTCGAGCTGGTGCTCGACTGCGGAAACGGGTCCACGTCGGAGATCGCCCCCACGCTCTTCCGGCGCCTGGGCTGCGAGGTGGTCGAGCGCAACTGCGATATCGACGGGGGCATGGAGGGACAGATGTCCGACCCCTCGGTGCCCGAGCAGCTCCGCGGTCTAGGCGAGGCCGTGCGCGCCGAGGGCGCCGATCTCGGCCTGGCATTCGACGGCGACGGTGACCGCTTGGGTGTCGTCGACTCGAACGGCGGGTTCATTGCGGCGGATCGCCTGCTGATGCTGCTCGCGGCCGATGTGCTGGCGCGCAACCCGGGCACCGATGTGATCTTCGACGTGAAGTGCACCCGTCATCTCGCCGCTGAGATCCGGCGCGCGGGCGGGCGCCCCATCATGTGGCAATCGGGCCATGCCCCCCTGAAGGCGAAGCTCAAGGAGAGCGGCGCCCTGATCGCCGGCGAGCTGACCGGGCATCTGATCTTTGCCGAACGCTGGTTCGGCTTCGACGACGCCCTCTATGCTGGGGCGAGGTTGCTCGAGCTGTTGGCGCTCGATTCGCGCCCCTCTCAGGAGGTATTCGCGAGCCTTCCCGGCGGCATCGCCACCCCCGAGCTAACCCTGCCCATGGAGGAGGGCGAGCCGGCGGAGGTCATGGCCGCCGTGCTGGACCTGGTCGGTCGCCTCGACGGGGTGCAGGTGCTGCTGATCGACGGGCTGCGCGCGGAGTTCGACCGCGGCTGGGGTCTGGTGCGCGCCTCCAACACCCGCCCCGCGCTGACCTTCCGATTCGAGGGCGACGACGAGCAGGCCCTGGCCAAGATCCAGGGCCTGTTCCGCAAGATCATGGCCAAGGCGGCCCCCGAGGTCGATCTGCCCTTCTAGGCGAACCTGTTCAATGGCTTGCCGCCGTTGAACATGCCGGGCGATCCTTGGCCTGGACGCCCAACGCCATCCATCCGTCTGCCGCACCCGGGACCCGAGACCCTTTTCCGATCCACAGTCCGAAACACCGCAGCCATGTCACTCCCAAGCGAACGCGCCCAATCCACCGCCCGGGTCCTCATCGAGGCCCTACCCTATATCCGCCGTTTCCGGGGCAAGACCGTCGTCATCAAATACGGCGGCAACGCCATGGTGGACGGGGCCCTGAAACAGAGCTTCGCCCGCGATATCGTGCTCATGAAGCTGGTGGGCGTGAACCCGGTGGTGGTGCACGGGGGAGGCCCTCAGATCGGCTCCCTGCTACAGCGACTGGGCAAGGCGAGCGAGTTCGTCCAGGGGATGCGGGTCACCGATTCCGAGACCATGGACGTGGTGGAGATGGTCCTCGGCGGACTGGTGAACAAGGAGATCGTCAATCTCATCAACCGCCACGGCGGCTCGGCGGTCGGGCTCACCGGCAAGGACGGGGACCTGATCCGCGCCCGCAAGCTCTTCCTGCGCCGCGACGCCCCCGAGCTCAAGGCACCGGAGATCATCGACATCGGACACGTGGGCGAGGTGGAGAGCATCGACGCTTCGGTGGTGGACATGTTGGTGCATGGCGACTTCATCCCCGTGATCGCGCCCATCGGCGTCGGCGACGACGGCCACTCCTACAACATCAACGCCGACCTGGTCGCCGGCAAGATGGCCGAGGTGCTCAAGGCGGAGAAGCTCCTGCTGCTCACCAACACGGAGGGTCTGCTCGATGCGGACGGGGCCCTGATCCCGGAGCTGGAGGTGGCGCGGGTGATGGACCTGATCCAGGAAGGCGTGATCGCGGGGGGGATGCTGCCCAAGGTCAGGTGCGCGGTGGAGGCGGTCCAGACCGGGGTCCGCTCGGCCCATATCATCGACGGACGGGTCGAGCACGCCGTCATGCTGGATCTATTCACCGACGAGGGGATCGGCACCCTGATCCGCCGTCGTTGAGGTCGCGCCTCTGCCCTCAGCGCGCCGCACCGGAGCGGTGAGGGCGCCCAGCATCATCCACCGACACGAGGTCGCGGAATCCCTCCAGGATCGCCCTCGCCCGCTCCTCCGGGCAGCGCGTATCCGCCGTGCCCGCCGACTTACACTGCATATCGAGGAAGAGCGACGCGTTCTGCGCGTCGGGCTCGCGAATCAGGGACAGGGTGAGACTCAGGTCGTCCGTGGACGTCGGTGGCGCGGTCATGAGGATGTTGGGACCCGAGGTCTGCACGGGGGTGGTGGCCTGGGACTCGACATAGGCCAGGGCCCGCGCCCACAGGCGCTCGCAGTCCTCGCGTCCGCTACAGGTCAAGAGGTTGCCGAGGGCCGGTCGATCCTCGCCCACCGGGCTCTCGTCGGGCTCGGCGGGGATGTTGCGCAGTTGACGGAAACGCACCAGGCTGCGGTCGAAGTCGCGACGAATGCCGTCCTTCTGCTGCTCGCGCTCGACGATGGAGGCGTAGGCGTCGCGGATATAGCGCTCGGTCTTGGAGATGCTTGCCTGGAGATGATCCGGGACCGGCTGTCCGGCCCGCTCCAGGTCGGCGGCCTCACGGCGCACGTCACTCAACCATTTCTGCTGGCTGCGGATGTTGCTGCGCGCGACGTCGATCACGACGTCGATCGCGGCGAGCTTGCCGTCCCGGGCCATGATCAGATCGTCCACCGAGCGGAAGGTCCGCAACAGGATCTGATCCGCCTCCCGTTGCTGGGCGAGCAGACGCTCCTGCTCGGCACGCAGCCGTTCTAGCTCGCGCTCGCGCCGCAGCTCCTGGACGCTCTTGGCCGGCGCGACCGTCTCGACGGGGACGCCCTGGGCGTTCAGCTCCGTGTGGCCCCGCTCGGCCTCGCTGGGCGGGATATGGTCGGTGTAGTGGACCACGCCGTTCTGGTCCACCCAACGGTAGAGCTTGGTATCCGCCTGGCAGGCGCCCGCGGCCAGCAGTAGACAGCCGAGCACCAACAGCAGTCGCGGAGCCATAGGGGCCACCCGCCAGACCAGCCGGTCCCGGCAGCCCCCGGAGGGGCGGCGGGCACTGCCTGGCTCAGACACCATGCTCGGCCCGATAGGCGCTCAGTCGCTCCAGGTTGTTCCCATCCACGCCCCCCTCCCCGAGGTAGCGGATCAGATCGTCGAGTGTGACGATACTGATGACGGGACAGCCATAGAGCGCCTGCACCTCCGCGACCGCCGAGCGCCCGGTCGGTCCGCGCTCCTGACGGTCGAGCGCGATAACCACACCCGCCGGTTCGGCACCGGCCGCGCGAATCAGCTCCACGGATTCACGCACCGAGGTGCCCGCGGTGATCACATCATCGATGATCAGCACCCGGCCGCCGAGCGGGCGACCCACGATCACCCCGCCCTCGCCGTGGTCCTTGGCCTCCTTGCGGTTGAAGGCGAACGGAACATCCTCCCCGCGCAGTGCCGCCAGGGAGACGCTGGTCGCCGCGGCCAGGGGGATCCCCTTGTAGGCGGGCCCGTAGAGCACGTCGAATGGGATCCCGGAATCGCGGATGCGGCGGGCGTAGGCATCCGCGAGCCGGGCCAGGCGCTCGCCACTGTCGAACAGCCCCGAGTTGAAGAAATAGGGGCTCTCACGGCCGGACTTCAGGGTGAAGTCGCCGAAGCGCAGCACGCCGATCGCGGCGGCATAGGCGAGGAATTCGCGTTGGTAGATCTCCATGGGGAGGCATCCGGGGAGGGGCGTCGATGCGCGGATATGATACAAGGTCGTCCCGAGGCGAATCGGGAGACCGCTCACGTCCGGCCCGCTAGATCGGCACCCTGTCGGATGGCTCGGCTGAGTCGATCACCAAGCCAGGAGTAAACCCGTTGACCGGGCTCGGCCCTTATCTGACCGCCTTTCTCGTCGGACTCCTCGGCGGGGTCCACTGTCTCGCCATGTGCGGCGGGCTCGTCGGCTCGCTGACATTCGGTCTCGCACCAGAGCTGCGCGCCAACCCGCTGCGAATCCTCCCCTACCAGGTCGGCTACAACCTGGGACGCATCGCCGGATACGCCTTCGCCGGGGCACTCTTCGGTGGGATGGGGGCGCTGATCCTCGATCTCGGCGGCTTCCAGGTCGCCCAGCGGGTCCTCTACGGCCTCGCCGGGGTCATGATGGTCCTGCTCGGGCTCTATCTCGGCGGCTGGTGGCGCATCTTGGCGGTCGCCGAGCGTCTCGGCGGCCGGCTGTGGCGAGCCCTGGAGCCCCTCGGCAGGCGGTTGATCCCGATCCGACACCTCGCGCACGCCGTGGGCATCGGGTTCCTCTGGGCCTGGATCCCCTGCGGCCTGGTCTACAGCGTACTGATCTCCGCCCTCGCGACTGGCGACCCATTACGCGGGGCGCTCCTCATGCTGGCCTTCGGCGCCGGCACCCTGCCCAACCTGCTCGGCATCGGCCTCTTGGCCGGCGCCGCGGCCCGGCTCGCGGAGCGCGCGTGGGTGCGTCAGGCCGCGGGCCTGACGGTCATCGGATTTGGGATCTACGCCCTGGCTCAGCTCATAAGCGACGGCTGAGCACCGGGCGGGGACAGGCTGCTAGTCCGTAAAGAACTGCTGACTCATCTTCATCGTGTGGGTGGACTCGGCCCCCTGGGGCTTCACTCGGATCTCGAAGTTGATGGTCTGCTGGTCGTAGACCGGGAACTCACCGATGTAATAGATGGCCTTCTGGTCACCGAGTTGCCGCATGGGTATCCGACTCTTCTGGCCGCTCAGGGTCACGATGTCCACGTCCACTGCCGCGGTCTGGGGAATGCCGGTGGTCCCGGGCTCGTCCTTGATCACGGTCACGTTCAGCAGGCCGCGGTACTTGCTGCGCTGGAGTCCGTAGGCCTTGGCGACCTCCGGGTTCAGGGTGTCGGCGGAAAAGGCATTGTGATGGATGGTGTAGCCATCGGCCTTGGTGCTGTTCTCGGCCAGCGCGGGCAGCGAGGCCGCAAAGGCCAGGGCGGCGGTGAAGGCGATCAGGTGTTGTCTGCGCATGGGTCGATCCTCCTGGGTACGGTTATCGGTCTCTTTGTTGGTACGGCGCGTCGGTCCTGACGTCCGGGTGCGCGCTCGCTAGAGCATAGGGCCCGGGGAGGCACGAGGAAAGGTGCGCAAGCCCCCGCAGCCCAGAGATCGCGCCCTCGCGGGTGCAGGCGGGACCCGACCCGCCCCTCGGCGCCCGACCACCAGGCGTGCCCGGTGGGGCACACACCAGACCCTTCTCAACCGGCCGCCAGGGCTGGCTCATTGGCCAACGACGAGACGCGGCCGTTGCGGCTCCTGGGATTCGCCACGGGGGTCATGATGCAGCGCGTTGTGGATGTTGCGCAGGGCGGTCAGATCCTGGGCGAGCGCCACGTACTGCGCCTGGATGTCGTCGATGCGTTGCTGCAGGGCGTCCTTTGATCGGCCGACCCGCTGGAGGTTCTCCAAGCGGGTCTCCATCATCCCCTTGTGCTCTTGGATCTCATCGGCCAGCGGCTGCAGGGTGTCGCGAATCCAACCGTCGAAGGCCTCCCGGAGCTGGTCGAAGAGCACCTGGGCCCGGGTGACCATCTGTTCCTCGAAACGGCGAATCACCGCCCGCCGGCCTGAAAGGGCCATGGCGGGGCTGCCCCGGAACGCATCCACCTCCTGGAACAGCAGCTCGATCTCGACCCGGTATCTCATGGGGCTGAACACCTTGGGCGTCTCCACCTCGAGCTCGAAATCGTCCCGGAACAGCGGCATAGATCTCGCGCACCAGCTTGCGGATCCGCTCGCTCTCCGTGGCGATGGTCTGGATCACCCGTCTGAGGTCCTCGAATAGGGACAACATCCCGCGCTTCAGGCCGCGGGTGGTCCAACTGGCCGAGAGGGCAAGCCGGGTGTTCTCGATGAGCTCGTCGATGTACTCGCGCCCCAGGATCTCGCGGGCATGCCGGCACTCGTCGATGAGGGCCTCGCGCCCGCGCTGGAACTGCTGCACCCCCTTGAGGTAGCGATCCTGCTCCCGGCGCGTGCGCTCGAGTAGCTGGCCGATGACCTCCTCGCTCTTGTCCCGCAGCCCCTCGAGCTCGTCGAGCTCCGAGCGCACCTTGCCGATGCGCGAGGCAATCCGCTTCCGATGCTGCTCGACCAGCCGCCCGGCGGTCGCGTCGATCATCTCCACCAGGCGGACCTGTTTCGACGCCAGCAGAAGGCCCGCGAGTTGACGTTCGAGGACCGGCAGACCGCTGCGGCGCAGCAGGGCGTCATCCCTGCGCACCCGGGCGACCACGCCCTTCCTTCCCGAGACCGGGAGCACCGCGTCCTCGCCGATCCCGAGCAGACCGCAAACGGTGCGGCGCCGCTCGGCGATCGCGGCCTCGATCGCCCTGCGGTCCTCCCCGCCCTCCCAGAGGACATCGATCCTGTTGAGACCGACCAGGGTCGCCCGCCCCGGGGAGCCCCGAAAGGCCTTCAGATGGCGCTGCCAGATCTCCAGGTCACCCGGAGAGGCACCGCTGTCCGCGGCGAGCAGGAAGACCACCGCCTGGGCGGCGGTGAGCAGGCCCGCCGACAGCTCGGGCTCGCCCCGCAGGACCTCCACCCCTGGGGTGTCGACGACCACGAGCCCCTGTTTCAGCAGCGGGTGCGGGAGGCTCACTACCGCATACCGCCACCTGGGGATCTCGACGGGGTCGGATGCGGATTGGTCAGCCGCGGATTGATCGGTCTCGGGCGCCCGAGCCGCAGCGACATCGGGTGCGGCGAGACCCAGCCGGGTCGCCTCTGCCGCCGGCACCGACTTGGTGCGCACCAGCTCCTTGAGGGTCGCGGCCATCTGCTCGGGGGCGTTCGGGTCCAGCGGATAGTGCACCCACTGCTTGGGATCGACCTTGAGCGCGGCTAGGCTGGTGTCCCGGGCGCGGGTCTCGATGGGCAGCAGGCGCAGGTAGGGCTCCTTGCGTTGGCCGTCCCACAGGATCTCGGTCGGACAGACGATGGCGCCTCCGGCGGCGCTGGGGAGCAGGCGCCCGCCGAGGTCCGAGAAGACCATGGCGTTGATGAGCTCGGACTTGCCCCGCGACCGCTCGGCGACGAAGGCGATCGTGAGCCTGTCTCTCTCGAGGGCATCCAGGGTCGCGGCCAGCGCCTCGCCGCTGGCAGGCGTCGCCCGCTCATGGGCCTCGAGCCAGCGCTCCAGGTCCAACACGGCGCGCGAGACCCGCGTCTTCCACTGCTGATAGGTGGTCAGGCACTGTGCAAGCGCTGGGGTCTGCATGCCTTGTCCCGGTTCGCCGGCCGGCTCTCGCGCCGGTCTTTCGCTGGTTGGGGTTCGGTTGACGCCGGCACCCTCGCGGGGACCATCCGTCGATTCGGGTCCAGTATAGGGCCCAACGCCCGAATCCCGGCAGCGATGCGATGGGGCGAGGTGGGTGGCGTGACGCCGAGTTGGGGGGCGGCGAGGGTGAAGGCGCCGACCTCGGACCACGCGCTCAGGGTCCGGCGATGGGCTCCGGCAGGCGACGCGGGGAGCGGATCATCACCCGCTTGTTCCGCGACTGCTCTCCCGAGACGAGCTCGACAGCCCCCTTGGGCACACCGAAGGAGCGGGCCAGAAAGCGGCACAGGGCCGCGTTGGCCTGACCCTCGACCGGCGGCGCCTTGACCCTGATCCGGCAGTGATCGCCAACCGGCTCATCGAATCCCTCCCGCGAGGCCCGCGGCTGGACCCGCAGAGACAGCTCCAGGTCGTCCCCAATCCAGCGAAACCAGTGGGATTCCTCCTGCGGGGCGCTGGACATGGGCTCAGAATGGGCTGCCTGTGAGCACCTTGAGGGGCGGGATCACCAGCATCTGGAGCAGGACCAGGGCGATGATCACCACCATCGGGGAGAGATCGATCCCGCTGATGGGCGGCACCATCCGCTGCGCCGGCCGCATGATCGGGTCCGTGAGCCGCTCGATCAGCGCGACGGCCGGGTTGAACGGGTCCGGGTTCAGCCAGCTCAAGACCACGCGGATGATCACCGCGAGCAGGAAGATGTCGATGAGCAGCTCCACCACCGCCGGCACCGCCCAGGCCAGTGATCCGAGCAGTGGACCCGTGAAACCGACCAGTCCGGCCACCAGGGCCAGCTCGATCGCCTTGAGCGCCCAGGCAAGTAGGAGTGAGGCGAGGTCAAGTCCCGCGTAGCCGGGGATGAGCTGCCGCAGCGGCCTGAGGACCGGCGAGGTGACCCGCACGATGAACTGGGAGATGGGATTGTAGAAGTCCGCGCGCGCCCACTGGAGCAGAAATCGGATCAGGACGACGGCGATATAGAGCCCGAACAGGGTATGGATCAGGAAGATCAGCGGATTGGTCAGATAGGTGCCGGTCATGGCTGCTCCAGCAGGGTGCGGGAGATCTCGGCGGCGCGATCACGGGCGGCCCCAACGGCCGCGGCGACCTGATCGCGCAGCCCGGCGGCCTCGAACACCGCCAGGGCCCGCTCGGTGGTGCCCCCGGGTGAGGTGACCTGCTCGCGTAGTTGCGCGGGCGACGACTCGCTCTCCACCGCCATGCGCGCCGCCCCGAGCGCGGTCTGGATGGTCAGCAGCCGCGCCGTCTCCGCATCCAGCCCGAGCGCGGTCCCGGCCTGCTCCATCGCCTCCATGAGCAGGAAGAAGTAGGCCGGTCCGCTGCCCGACAGGGCGGTGACCGCGTCGATCTGCGTCTCCTCCGCGACCCACAGGGCCAGGCCGGCGGCCCGCAGGATGGTCTCGGCCCGGTTGCGTCCGGCCTCGTCGACCTCGGGGCTCGCGTGCAATCCGATCGCCCCGCTCTGCACCATGGCCGGGGTGTTGGGCATGGCCCGCACCACCGGCAGGGGGGCACCCAGCCAGCGCTGGATCCCCGCCTCGCTCACGCCCGCCATGACCGAGACCACCAGCACGCGCAGCCCCACCACCAGGTCGCCGATCTCCCGGCACACGCCGGGGGCGAGCTGGGGTTTCACGCACAGCACCACCGTGTCGGCCTCGGCCAGCGCGTCGCGGTTATCGGCCACGACGGTGACCCCGAAGCGCTCGCGGAGCAGCTCGCGGCGGTTGGGGTCCGGCTCGGCGATTTGCAGGGAGCCAGGCGGATAGCCATCGGCGACCAGCCCCGCGATCAGGCTGGTGGCCATGTTTCCGCCGCCGATAAAGGCGATTCCGGGTTTCATCGTGACTGATCCAGTGATCTCAGGGTCGACAGACTGCTAGGCCGCGGGAGCGGGCGCGCCGGCATTATACGGGCGGGGACCGAAGACCGCCGTGCCCACGCGAACCAGGGTGGCACCCTCCAGGATCGCCGCCTCCAGGTCGTCCGACATCCCCATGGAGAGCTCTGGCAGGGGGTGATCCGGGCTGGCGAGGCGGTCGCGCAGCTCACGCAGGGCGCGGAAGGGCGCACGGGCGGCGGACTCGTCGGGCGCCGGCTCGGGGAGGGTCATCAGTCCGACCACGGCGAGCCGGTGCAGCCCCAGGCAGGCGGCGAGCAGATCGCCCGGCCGCCTCCGGGGCGATCCCCGCCTTGCTAGGCTCCCCGCTGAGATTCACCTGGAGACAGACCTTCAGGGGCGGCAGGTGCGCGGGACGCTGCTCGGCGAGCCGCCGCGCATGGGCGACATCGCAGAGCCCGTGGACCCAGTCGAAGTGCTCGGCGATGAGGCGGGTCTTGTTGGCCTGGATCCGCCCGATGAAGTGCCATTGGACGTCAGGGTGCGTGAGGGCCAGCTGTTTCTCAACGGCCTCCTGCACATAGCTCTCGCCGAAGGCGCGCTGACCGGCCGCGATGAGCGCGCGCACGGCCTCGGCGGGATGGCGCTTGCTCACCGCGACAAGCGCGACGGAGTCGGGCTCGCGACCCGCGCGCTCGCAGGCGGCCGCGATACGCGCGCGGACCCGCTCGAGACGCACCCGCGGGGCATCGCCTCCCGGACGATCAGACGTCTCGGCCGTGCCCATCGTCCCGGCGCCCCTCGAGCAGCCGCCGCAGCCGCAACAGGGCCTGACCGCGATGGCTGAGTAGATTCTTGACCGCCGGCTCCAGCTCCGCGGCGCTGCATCCCTCGCCGGGGACCAGGAAGACCGGGTCGTACCCGAATCCGTTCTCGCCTCGGGGGGCACGCAGGATACGGCCCTCCCAGGTGCCCTGACTGATCAGCGGGGTGGGATCAGCGGCGTGGCGCAGATAGACCATCACGCACTGGAAGCGGGCGCCGCGCTCGGCGTCGGGTACCGCGTCCATCGCCTCGAGCAGCTTGCGCAGGTTCGCCTCGTCCCCAGCACCGGGGCCCGCGTAGCGCGCGGAGTAGATCCCCGGCGCCCCGCGCAGGGCATCCACCTCGAGCCCCGAATCATCGGCTATGGCGGCAAGACCGCTCGCGGCGGCGGCATGGCGCGCCTTGAGGATGGCGTTCTCGACGAAGCTGAGACCGGTCTCCTCCGCCTCGTCGATCCCGAGCTCCCCCTGGGGGACGATGCGGATATGACTGTCGGCGAGGAGCTCGGCGAGCTCCCGCACCTTGCCATGGTTGTTGCTCGCGAGCACGACGGTCTCGCCGGCGTGATCCTGGGTCGGGGTCATAGATGGACTCTCCTGCATGCGGCAGCCCGGGCGGCTCAAGCGAGCCCGAGGACTCGGCGCTGCTCCGCCTGGATCTCGGCGATACCTGCGGCCCCAAGATCGAGGAGGGCGTCAAGCTCGGCTCGGCCGTAAGGGACGCCCTCGGCGGTCCCCTGAACCTCGATGAAGCGGCCCTCGCCGTCCATCACCAGATTCATATCGGTCTCGGCGACGCAGTCCTCGGCATAATCGAGGTCGAGCACGGGCACCCCCCGGTAGACCCCCACGGACACGGCGGCCACCTGCCGGCGCAGGGGATCGGCGGTGAGCGCACCGCTCGCACGCAATCCGGCGATGGCGTCGTGCAGCGCGACCCAGGCCCCGGTGATGGCGGCGGTACGGGTGCCGCCGTCGGCCTGGATGACGTCGCAGTCCAGGGTCAGGGTGCGCTCGCCGAGCTGACCGAGGTCGAGGGCCGCGCGCAGCGAGCGCCCGATCAGTCGCTGGATCTCGAGGGTGCGCCCGCCCTGCTTGCCGCGCGCCGCCTCGCGCGGGGTGCGCTCGCCGGTGGAGCGCGGGAGCATCCCGTACTCTGCAGTCACCCAGCCCTGCCCCTGGCCCTTGAGGAAGGGCGGCACCCGCTCCTCGACGCTGGCGGTGCAGAGCACCCGGGTATCGCCGACCTCCACCAGCACCGAGCCCTCCGCGTGGCGCGTGAAGCCTCGGGTAAGCCGCAGCTCACGCAGTTGGTCCGGTCGACGCTCAGAGGGTCTCATGGTGGCAAAAACTCCTGCTCGAGCCCCAGCGGGGCAAGAATGGTCGTTGGGCTATCGATTGCATCGCGCCCCGAACGGGCCGGCTCGCGAGCCGGCCGACGGGCGTCAATGGCGGACGCGTCCGGTGTCCTGGGTCGGGTCGTCCAGCTGGACCTGTTGCGCCAGCTCGGAGAACCGCGAGTGGGGCAGATCGCCCATCGCGCTGCTCAGCACGGCCAGGAGCTCGCCCGCATCCTGGGGACGCCCGGTGGCATCCATGGACATGGCCCAATCCACCGCCTCCAACAGGAACATGGGGTAGCGGCGCTTCAGCTCTACGGTCGCCGGGATCAGGGTGTCCTTCTTCTGGCGTTCCACGGATGGCGGCGGCGTGCGTCCCTCCATGCAGGTGCGGATGCTGGCCCCCACCGCATAGACATCGGTCCAGGGACCCACCTGGCCGCCGCGATAATACTGCTCCAAGGGCGAGTAGCCCGCGGTGATGACCTGCCCCCCCCGAACGCGGCCGCGACTCAGGGGGTGCACCGCCCCCAGGTCGAGCAGCAACGGCTGGTCACCGTGGCGCAGATGGATGTTGCCGGGTTTCACGTCGAGATGCAGCATCGCCCGGCGATGCATCAGGGCCAGTGCGTCGAGGATAGGGACGAAGACATCGAGCAGGAAGGTGGTGCTCATCCCGCCCCGCCGCTCCTGGATGTAGGCCCCGAGATTGCGTCCGCGCTCATCGGGCATGACCAGATAGCAGGTCGCGTGCGCCAGGAAGAAATCCAGCACCCGCACGATGTTGGGATGCTGGATCGAGGCCAGGGCCTTGACCTCGTTGAAGAACAGCTTGCGGCCCCGATGCAGGTTCTCGGCAAGCCTGGGCTCCATGGGGACCACCTGCCCGCGGGCGCCACGACAGGCGACCTTCTTGGGCATGAACTCCTTGATGACCACCTCGTCGCCCGAATCCTCCACGCGCGCCCGATAGATCAGGCTGAAACCGCCCTTGCCGATAAGCTCGAGCAGTCGATAGGCACCCATCAGGGTGCCGATCGGCAGGCTTTCACGGGCAGCGGCCATCTGTTTCGGTAGGGTCCTCGGCCGGCTTGGGCTGGCGGGTTGGCGCTATCATAGCCGCAACCCGCATCCGCGGCCGACGCCCCAGCCCCCAGGAGGCCCCGATGATCAAGAGCATGACCGGGTTCGCACGCGAGACCCAGAGCAGCGAGCTGGGGGAGCTCGCCTGGGAGCTGCGCTCGGTGAACCACCGGTTCCTCGAGCCGCACCTGCGCCTGCCCGAGGAGCTCCGGGCGCTCGAGCCCGCGGTGCGCGAGCGCCTCGCCGCGCGCCTGCAGCGGGGCAAGCTCGACTGCACCCTGCGCTTCAACCCCGGCGGCACGGCCGTGACCACCCTGCACCTCAACCGCCCGCTGGTGGAGCAGCTCCTCGCGGCGTCGCGCGAGGTGGCGCAGCTGAGCGGCGATGTCTCGAGCCCGCGCGCACTCGACCTGCTGCGCTGGCCGGGCGTCCTGATGGAGCCCGAGCGTGACCTCGATGCAGTCGGCGCCGCCGCACTGGCCCTGCTGGACTCGGCGCTCGACTCGCTCCTCGCCAACCGCGAGCGCGAGGGGGCGCGCCTGGGCGAGCTCCTGCGCGAGCGCTGTCTCCGCCTCGAGGCCTCCGTTGAGCGGGTCCGTGAGCGCCTGCCGGCGGTCCTCGCCGGGGTGCGTCAACGGCTCGCGGACCGCCTCGCCGAGGTCCTCGGGGAGCTGGACCAAACCCGGCTCGAGCAGGAGATGGCCCTGCTCGCCTCGCGTCTGGACGTGGACGAAGAGATGGACCGGCTCGCCGCCCACGTGGCCGAGGTGCGGGCGGTGCTCGATCGCGACGAGCCGGTGGGACGCCGGCTGGACTTCCTCATGCAGGAGCTCAATCGAGAGGCCAACACCCTGGGCTCCAAGTCCGGGGACGTGGAGACCACCCGCGAGGCGGTGGAGATGAAGGTCGTCATCGAGCAGATGCGCGAGCAGGTCCAAAACCTCGAGTAACCAACCATGAGCCACGAGAGTCCCCCGACGGGGATCCTGTTCGTCGTCTCAGCCCCCTCCGGTGCGGGCAAGACCAGCCTGGTGCGGGCGTTGCTCGCGCGCGACCCGAGCCTCGGCCTGTCGGTCTCCTGCACCACCCGCGCACCGCGCACCGGCGAGGAGGATGGGGTCCATTACCATTTCCTAGATCGTGGACGCTTCGAGGCGGCCATCGCCGCCGGGGAGTTGCTCGAGCACGCGGAGGTCTTCGGCAACCTCTATGGCACGCGGGCGGGCGATGTCACGGCGGCCCTGGAATCGGGGCGGGACCTGATCCTGGAGATCGACTGGCAGGGGGCCAGGCAGGTGCGCACCCGTTTCCCGGGGGCGGCGAGCCTCTTCGTCCTGCCGCCCAGCCTGCCGGAGCTGGAACGCCGGCTGCGCGGGCGCGGCACCGACGCGCCCGAGGTGGTCTCCGCCCGCCTCGCCCAGGCCCGCGAAGACATGAGCCATTGCCAGGACTACGACTACCTGGTGCTGAACGACGCCTTCGACGCGGCCCTCGACGCCCTCGCCGCCATCGTCACCGCCGAGCGGCTGCGGGCCAGCCGTGGCCGTGTGGACCTCTCGGGCCTGATCGGCACATAGGATCGCCCTGGCCCCGGCCGGACGACCGAGGACATCCGGCATCCCACATGGGCTCGGCGGCCGTCGAGCCAGGATCGGCAGACCGGGACTGCGGGGCCGGGTCGGCGGGCCCGATCGGCGGGCCCAGGATCAGCCGCATTGGGATCGCCGGGATACCGGTCGCGTGCTAGTCTCTAGGGTCTTTTCCTGGCACCAGCCGATGGTCCCGCGCCCTGATGCCCCCACGTTGGGAGCATGAGGGCGGGCCGCGGCGCCCGCGCTGCGGGCCCGCACCCGGATGGGCTCGCCAACCAATCTGCTCGAGGAGCATCAGATCATGGCCCGTATTACCGTCGAGGACTGCCTCGACCACGTCGACAACCGTTTCGACCTCGTGCTGCTCGCCACCAAGCGGGCCCGCCAGCTCGCCAATGGGGTGGAGCCCACCCTGACCTGGGAGAACGACAAGCCCACGGTCATGGCACTGCGCGAGATCGCCGAGGGCAAGATCACCACCGAGTTCGTGCAGGCCACCCAGCGCGACATGGACGAGGCCGCCGCGGCCCTCGAGCAGCGCATCGCCGCCGAGCTCGCCGAGCTGCCCGATGTGGACTTGGAACGGGAATAGTGACCATGCGCAGGTCGGCTCGCCCGGGGATGTCCCGGCCGCGCTGCCGGGCGCGCTGCGGCGTGGCCCTGGCGGGCCCGCCACCGGGCCTCGCCTGAGCCCCGCGACATGTCCGCCCCCGTCCTGCCCGCCCCCGAGCCGCGTCTGGACCTGTCGCACTCAACGCCGCGTTATCTGATCAGCGATCTGTGCAGCTACCTGGGGGAGTACCTCCCGCCGGAGCAGGTCGCGGAGGTCTATCGCGCCTATCTGTTTGGGGCCGAGGCCCACGAGGGCCAGCGGCGCAAGTCCGGCGAGCCTTACATCTACCACCCGGTCGCGGTGGCGCGCATCCTCGCGGAGATGCGCATGGACTACAAGGGTCTCATCGCGGCCATCCTGCATGACGTGATCGAGGACACCCCGGTCCCCAAGGAGCAGGTGGAGGCGGCCTTCGACACCGAGGTGGCCGATCTGGTGGACGGGGTGAGCAAGCTCTCCCAGATCGACTTCGAGTCCCGCGCCGAGGCCCAGGCGGCCAGTCTCCAGAAGATGCTGCTGGCCATGACCCGGGACATTCGGGTGATCCTGATCAAGCTCGCGGACCGGCTGCACAACATGCGCACCCTGGGGGCCATGCGGCCCGAGTCGCGGCGGCGCATCGCCGGCGAGACCCTGGACATCTTCGCCCCCATCGCCTACCGGCTCGGCATCGACCGCGTCCGCCTGGAGCTCGAGGAGCTCGGCTTCAGGCACCGCTGGCCTTGGCGGCATCGCACCCTGGAGCGGGCGGTTCAGAGGGCGAGCGCGGGCCACCGGGAGCCGCTGCAGACGGTCGAGACCGCGCTGAAGCGGCGCCTGCACCAGGAGGACATCCCCGGACGCGTGGAGGGCCGCCGCAAGAACCTCTACAGCGTCTACCGCAAGATGCGCGACAAACGCCGCGCCTTCCGCGACCTGGTGGACGTGTTTGGATTCCGTGTCACGGTCGACCGGGTGGACACCTGCTACCGCGTCCTCGGCCAGGTCCACAACCTGTACAAGCCGGTGCCCGGGCGCTTCAAGGACTACATCGCCATCCCCAAGGCCAACGGCTACCAGTCCCTGCACACGGTGCTCTTCGGCCCCCAGGGGGTGCCGATCGAGATCCAGATCCGCACCGAGCAGATGCAGCGCAACGCCGAGTCGGGCATCGCGGCCCATTGGATGTACAAGAGCGGCGGGCAGGCCCCCGCGGGGCCGCCCGCCCTGGCCCAGGACTGGCTCCAGAACCTGCTCGAGATGCAGCGCGGCGCGGGCAACTCGGTGGAGTTCCTCGAGCATGTGAAGGTCGACCTGTTCCCGGACGAGGTCTATGTCTTCACGCCCAAAGGTCGCATCCTGACCCTCAAGCGGGGCGCAACGGTGGTGGACTTCGCCTATGCGATCCATTCCGACGTCGGCAACAGCTGCGTGGCGGCGCGCATCGACCGGCGCCTGGCATCCCTGAGCACGGTACTGCGCAACGGTCAGACCGTCGAGATCATCCCCGCCCCCGGCGGCAAGCCCAACCCGGCCTGGCTTGCCTTCGTGGTGAGCGGCAAGGCCCGCGCCAGCATCCGCGCCTACCTCAAGAACCTCAAGCAGATCGAGGCCGAGGCCCTGGGCAGACGCTTGATCAACGCCGAGCTCGCCGCCTTCGGGGTCGATCTGGGTCAGGTCGACCCGATCCGCATCGCCGCCTATCTGGAGGACGCCAGCCTGGTCTCCCAGGAGGCCCTGCTCGCCGACATCGGGCTCGGCAACCGCCTCCCCGCCCTGGTCGCAAGACGGCTCGCCGCCGCCGAGGGGGAGGAGCTGCCCGCCCACGAACCCGGCCCCGACGACGCCCACCTGCACCCACACCGGCTCGCGATCCGCGGGACCGAGGGCATGGTCGTGAACTTCGCGCGCTGCTGCCGGCCGATCCCGGGCGACGGCATCGCCGGACTGTTCAGCCCGGGCCGCGGGATCGTGGTGCATCGCAACGACTGCCGTAATCTGGGCAGCCTGGAGACCAAGCGCGACAAGCGGCTCGACATCGAGTGGGCGGCCGACCCCGACGGCGAGTTCTCGGTCGAGATCCGGGTGGAGATCGGCAACCGCCGCGGCGCGCTCGCGGTGGTGGCCGGGGCCATCGCCGAGCAGGGCTCCAACATCGAGAACGTCCACTCCCGGGAGAAGGACGGGATGACCTCCGCGCTCGAGTTCCTGATCTCGGTGCGCGGGCGCAAGCACCTCGCCGTCGTCATGAGGCGGCTGCGCCAGATCCCCCTGGTGATGCGCATCACCCGGGTCAGCCACTGAGCCCGACCGGCAGGGGCCTAACAGGGGTCGCCTTCGATCCCCGCCTCCGCCACGGCGACCGCGCGGAAGATGGCGCGGCCCTTGTTCATGGTCTCCTTCCACTCGAGCTCGGGCAGGGAGTCGGCGACGACGCCGGCGCCCGCCTGGATGTGGAGCATCCCGTCCTTGATCACGGCGGTGCGGATGGCGATGGCGGTGTCCATGTTGCCGTTCCAGGCCAGGTAGCCGACGGCCCCCGAGTAGATGCCGCGCTTCACGGGCTCCAGCTCGTCGATGATCTCCATGGCGCGGATCTTGGGCGCCCCGGACACCGTGCCCGCCGGGAAGGTGGCGCGCAGGACATCGATGGCGCTCATGCCGTCGGCGAGCTCCCCGACCACGTTGGAGACGATGTGCATCACGTGTGAGTAGCGCTCCACGATCATCTGATCGGTGACCCGCACGCTGCCGACCCGGGCCACCCGGCCGGTGTCGTTGCGGCCCAGATCGATCAACATCAGGTGCTCGGCGCGCTCCTTGGGGTCGGCGAGCAGCTCGGCCTCCAGGGCCCGGTCCTCGGCCTCGGTGTAGCCGCGGCGGCGGGTGCCGGCGATGGGACGCACCGTGACCACCCCGTCCTCGAGCCGGGTGAGGATCTCAGGTGACGAGCCGACGATCTGGAACCCCCCGAGGTCGAGGAAATACATGTAGGGCGAGGGATTGAGGCCGCGCAAGGCGCGGTAGAGGTCGAGCGGCGGGGCCTGGTAGGGGATCGAGAGCCGTTGCGACAGGACCACCTGCATGCAGTCGCCCTCGACGATGTAGCCCTTGATCCGCTCCACGGCGGCCTTGAAGGCGTCCTCGCTGAAACCGGAGACGAAGTCGGCCTCCTGGACCTCCCGGCGGTCCGCGCTGTTGCGACGCGGGGCCCCTCGCCGCATGCGCGAGACCAGCTCAGCCATGCGTGCGCGGCCCGCATCCAGGGTGTCACCGGCGGTGGGATCGAGGTGCAGGATGATGTACATCCGCCCGCTCAGGTTGTCGAACACCACCACCTCGTCCGAGACCATCAGCAGGATGTCCGGTGTCCCGAGCCGGTCCGGGTTTGGGCTCTGGGCCAGGCGGGGCTCGATATAGCGGATGGTGTCGTAGCCGAAGTAGCCCACCAGCCCGCCGGTGAAGCGCGGCATCCCGGCATGATGGGCGACCTCGAAGCGGGCCTGGAAATCCGCGATCCAGGCCAGCGGGTCGGCGCTCTCGGTCTCCTCGATCGGGGCGCCGTCGCGCTCGACGGTGATGCGGTTGCCGCTGACCTTCAGCACGCTGCGGCACGGCAGGCCGATGATCGAGTAGCGGCCCCATTTCTCGCCGCCCTGGACGGACTCGAAGAGATAGGAGTAGGGCCCCTCGGCGAGCTTGAGATAGACGCTCAAGGGGGTGTCGAGGTCGGCAAGGACCTCGCACACCAGCGGGATGCGGTTGTGGCCCTGGCGCGCCAGGGCATCGAAGTCGTCGGGGGTCATGGGAGTCTCCGGAGGATGAGCGAGTCAGGGCGGGGGCGGACGCTCAGCGTCGCCATCGCCTGGGGCTCATGGAACCGGGTCTCCGGGCGTTCATCGACGGCTATCCTCAGAGGTCGG
This sequence comes from uncultured Gammaproteobacteria bacterium, assembly GCA_963714915.1. Taxonomy (GTDB): domain Bacteria; phylum Pseudomonadota; class Gammaproteobacteria; order Chromatiales; family Chromatiaceae; genus Thiodictyon. Next base: position 949 of record CAVQQM010000012.1, on the reverse strand, counting down.
CGGGATGCAACGGGGTCCGACGGGACCGGTCAGGCGGGCGCCACCAGCCGGGGCAGCTCGGCCATGGAGTCGATGACCGCGTCCGGCTCCGCGAGACGGATGTCCTGGCCGTGGTTGTAGCCGTAGCTCATGCAGATGATGTGGAACCCGGCCGCGCGCGCGGCCTTCACGTCACTCACCGAGTCCCCGATCATCAGCGACTCCCTCGGCTCGACCCCGAAGTTCTCGGCGGCGTACAAGAGCGGCAGCGGATCCGGTTTCTTCTTGGGCAGGGTATCGCCGCTCACCACGATCCCGAAGGCATCGTAGACACCCAGATCCTTGAGCAGGGGCTCGGTGAACTGGGCCGCCTTATTGGTGACGCAGCCGAGCGGATAGCCGTTGGCGCGCAGATACTCGAGGCCCTCCCGCACACCTGGATAGAGCATGGAACGCCCCGAGGTATTCTCGGCGTAGAGGTCGAGAAAGATCGGATAGGCGCGCTCGTAGTCGGACTCCGCGGGCTCACCGTCGAGCGCGCCGATCAGCGCCCGGCGCACCAGGCGCTCCACCCCGTTGCCCACCCAGTTGCGCACGGCCGCCTCACCGTGGGGCGGCCGGCCGAGCCGGGCCATCATCTCGTCGACGCAGTAGGCGAGGTCCGGGACGCTGTCCACCAGGGTCCCGTCCACGTCGATCAGCACCATGCGTGGTCGCAGCATGCGGTGACGGCTCCTCGGGGCGTGTGCCCCCTAGCGCTGCACGCCAGCCATGGCCTCGCGCATCTGGCGGATGATGGTGTCGTAGCGATGGGGGTCGCCGTCGCGCGCCTTGCTGAAGATCCCCGAGCCGGAGACGAAGGTGTCGGCCCCGGCGGCCTTGATCTCGGCGATGTTGTCGGCCTTCACGCCGCCATCGATCTCCAGCCGGATGTCGAAGCCGGAGGCGTCGATCATCTGGCGCACCTGGC
>CAVQQM010000011.1:0-135047 GCA_963714915.1 uncultured Gammaproteobacteria bacterium | reverse complement strand
GCCGCGAATCCCTTGATCCCGCCGCCGCGCGCAGCGGACCGGGCCGACAACCCCGGGGCCGATGGCGCCCGTCGGGCGGTCTCTGACGTTCGGTTCGTCCCTCGATGCGGCTACACTAGCGGCCCGCCCCGCTGACCGCCGCCAAACAGGAGCCCGCCATGTCCCCCGCCGCATCTGCCCAACGCCCCATCGGTGTCATCCGCGGCGGCGCCCTGTTGCTGGCCGCGGCCGTCACCCTGACGGGTTGCGGGGAACAGCCCGACGCCACCGACGCGAACACCGCCGCGCCGCCGCCCTCGGTCGTCGCGGTCCCGGCCAAGAGCGAGCCCATCGACGAGCAGGCCGCGTTCGTCGGCCGGGTGGTGGCGGTGAACCGGGTGGAGCTGCGGGCCCGGGTGCCGGGCTTCCTCAAGGAGCGGCGCTTCACCGAGGGCCAGCAGGCACAGGCCGACGAGGTGCTGTTCCAGATCGAGCCGGATCAATACCAGGCGATCGTCGAGCAGCGTAAGGCGGACGTGGCCAAGGCCGTGGCCGAGGAGCAGAACGCCATCGCCCAGTTGAAGCGCGGCGAGGAGCTCCTCAAGAGCAAGAACATCTCGGCGGCGGAGGTGGACAAACTGCGGGCCGCCCAATCCATCGCCAAGGCGAGCATCGAGCAGGCCAAGGCGGCCCTGGCCGCGGCCGAGCTGGACCTCGGATACACCCAGATCAAGGCCCCGGTGGCTGGACGTGTAGGCCTCGCCAAATACACGGTGGGCAACCTGGTTGGCCCGGAATCCGGACCCCTGGCGACCCTGGTCAGCGCGGATCCGATCTATGTGCAGTTCCCGCTCACCCAGCGGGAGGTCCTGGAGGCACGGCGGGACATCAAGGCGAAGGGCGGTGACCCCAAGAGCGTCGTGGTGAGCGCACGCCTGCCTGACGGCAGCCTCTACGATCACACCGGTCATATCAACTTCATCGATGTGACCACCGACCAGGGCACCGACTCGGTGACCCTGCGCGCCGAGTTGGCCAACCCCGAGGGCATCCTGGTGGACGGTCAGTTCGTTGGCGTGGTCGCTCAGGCCGGGGAGCACGAGTCGGCCATCGTCATCCCCCAGTCCGCAATGCAAGTGGATCAGCAAGGGGTCTTCGTGCTGATCGTGGACGCGGAGGGCAAGGCCCAGATTCGCCGCATTCAGACCGGCGCCCAGCAAGGCGCCAAGGTGGCGGTAACCGAGGGGCTCGCGGAGGGCGACCTGGTGATCACCCAGGGTGTCCAAAAGGTGCGCCCTGGTCAGCCCGTGACCGCATCCCCGCCCCAGTCCGTCGAGTCCGCCCAAGGCATCGACGTGGCGTCTGAACCAGACGCCGAGGACGCGGCGCAGCCGGGCTCCAGCGGGGGTGAGTCCAAATGATCTCCGACGTCTTCATCGACCGCCCCAGGCTCTCCATCGTCATCTCGGTGGTGGTGACCCTGGCGGGTCTGATCGCCATCACCCAGATCCCGGTGGCCCAGTTCCCGGATATCGTCCCGCCCCAGGTCTCGGTGACCACCGCCTATCCCGGCGCCTCGGCCTCGGTGGTGGAGGCGACGGTGGCCCAGCCCATCGAGTCCAAGGTTAACGGCGTCGATAACATGCTCTACATGAAGTCGAGTAGCGCCAACGACGGGAGCTACTCCCTCAACATCTCCTTCGCCCTGGGCACCGACCCTGATCTCAACACCGTCAACGTCCAGACCCGGGTCAACCAGGCCATTGCCCAGCTCCCCCAGGAGGCTCAGCGCGCCGGGGTGACCGTCCAGAAACAGTCCAGCGCGCTGCTTCAGGTGGTCAGCCTGATCTCGCCCAAAGGCTCCTACGACGCGCTCTTCCTCAGCAACTACGCCACCATCAATATCATCGACACCCTGGCCCGGGTGAAAGGCGTGGGCAAGGCGGCCCTGTTCGGCCCCCTCGACTACAGCATGCGCATCTGGCTGGACTCCGACCGGCTGACCGCGCTCAGCGTCTCCCCGGGCGATGTGATCGCCGCGATCCAGGGCCAGAACGTCCAGGCGGCGGTGGGTCGCATCGGCGCCCAGCCAATGTCAGAGGATGAGCAGTTCCAGATCACCCTGCAGACCAAGGGCCGTCTAACGGAGGTCGGGGAATTCGAGGAGATCGTGGTCCGTGCCAACCCGGACGGCTCCACCGTGCGCGTGCGCGACCTCGGGCGGGTAGAGCTGGCCGCCAAGTCCACCGACGCCGTCGCCCGCCTCGACGGTGGCCCGGCCGCCGGCATTGGCATCTATCTGGCCCCCGGGGCCAACGCCGTGGCGGTAGCGGCTGGGATCAAGGAGGCCATGGAGACCCTCAAGGAGCGATTCCCCGACGACCTCGACTACCTGGTGATGTACGACACCACGGACTTCGTCAACGCCAGTATCGAGAAGGTCATCCACACCCTGTTCGAGGCCTTCGCCCTCGTCATCCTGGTGGTGTTCGTGTTCCTGGGCAGCTGGCGCGCCACCCTGATCCCCTTGGTCGCGGTGCCCGTGGCCCTGGTGGGCACCTTCGCCTTCCTGCTCTCCATCGGCTTCTCCGCCAATACCATCTCCCTGCTCGCCGTGGTGCTCGCCATCGGCATCGTGGTGGACGACGCCATCGTGGTGGTGGAGGCGGTGGAGCACCTGATGGAGGAGGAGGGGCTTTCCCCCCGCGAGGCGGCCAAGAAGGCCATGACCCAGATCACCGGGCCCATCCTCGCCATCACCCTGGTGCTCTTGTCGGTGTTCCTGCCGGTGGCCTTCATACCCGGCATCACCGGCCAGCTGTTCCAGCAGTTCGCCGCGGTGGTGGCCTTCTCCATGCTCATCTCCGCCATCAACGCCCTCACCCTGTCTCCCGCCCTGTGCGCCATCCTGCTCAAGCCCGGCGGCCACAAGAGCGGGCTCATGGGGCTGTTGTCGCGTGGCATCGACGGCATCCGCGACGGCTATGCGGCGGTGGTCGCTCGCCTGGTGCGGATCTCCGTGCTGGCGCTGGTGTTGATAGGTTTCGCCATCGCCGGCTCCGGCTGGCTGTTCAAGGTGACCCCCACGGGCTTCCTGCCGGAGGAGGACCAAGGCGCCTTCATGGCAGAGATCCAGCTGCCCCAGGGCGCCTCAGTGAGCCGCACCCTGGAGGTGGTGAAGCAGGTCGAAGAGATCGTCATGCAGGACCCGGCGGTCCAATACGTGCTGACCGCCCCTGGCTACAGCCTTTTGGACGGTGCCGTCGAGTCCAACGCCGCCCTTCTGATCGGACGCCTGAAGCCCTTCGAGGAGCGTGCGGACCCCGAGCTCAAGGTCCAGGCGGTGATCGCCCGGGTGGCCGCCCAGACCGCCGCCATCCCGGCGGCCCGGGTGATGCCCTTCAATCTGCCGCCCATCATGGGCCTGGGTACCGGCAGCGGCTTCGAGTATCAGCTCGAAGACCTCCAGGGTCGCACCCCCGACGAACTAGCGGCGGTCATGCGCGCCCTGGTGTTGGCCGCCAACCAGGATCCGGACCTCGCGCGCGTCTTCTCCACCTGGGCCACCGACAATCCCCAGGTGTATCTGGACATAGACCGCGAGAAGGCCCAGACCCTCGGTATCCAGATCGACGACGTCTTCACCGCCTTGCAGGCCACCCTTGGCGGGTATTACGTCAACGACTTCAATAAGTTCGGCCGGGTATGGCAGGTCCAGGTACAGGGTGAGGAGCAGGACCGGGCGCGCTTCGACGACGTCTACCGGGTCCACGTGCGCAACGGCGAGGGCGACATGGTACCCATCCGCGCCTTCATGGAGCCCAAGCTCATCCTCGGCCCCCAGCTCATCCAGCGTTACAACAACTACCGCAGCACCACCATCCAGGGCGAGCCGGCCCCCGGTAAGTCGTCCGGCCAGGCCCTGACGGCCATGGAGGAGCTGAGCGCCACGACCCTGCCCAACGGCTACGGCTTTGAGTGGAGCGGAACCGCGCTGCAGGAGAAGGAGGCCGGCGGCAAGACCCCCATCGTGCTGGGACTCGCCGTGCTCTTCGCGTATCTGTTCCTGGTGGCCCTCTACGAGTCCTGGACCATGCCCATCGCCGTGCTGCTGTCGGTCACGGTCGGCGTGGTGGGGGCCATGATGGCCCTGCTGATCACCGGGCTGCCCAATGACCTCTATGCGCAGGTCGGTCTGGTGGTGCTGATCGGGCTTGCGAGCAAGAACGCCATCCTGATCGTCGAGTTCGCCATGGCGGAGCGCCGCGCGGGCCAATCCATCCAGCAGGCCGCCATCAACGCCGGGCGCCTGCGTATCCGGGCCGTGCTCATGACCAGCTTCGCCTTCATCCTCGGGCTGATCCCCCTGGTGATCGCGAGCGGGGCGGGCGAGGCCAGCCAGCGCGCCGTGGGCACCGCGGTGTTCGGCGGCATGCTGGCCGCCTCCACCCTCGCCGTCTTCCTGATCCCGATGCTCTACGTGGTCTTCCAGTGGCTGCGGGAACGGTTCCACGGCACCCAGGTGGAGCCGCGCCCGGGCAGTCCGCAGCCCGCACCGGGAGGGTCCACGCCGACCTGACCGCTCTGCAAGCCGAGCTCGATGCCAACAGGCCCGTCAGGCCGTTGGCGTCGTCACGCGCACGTGCGCGAACGGTGCCCGCTCCGAATTAGCTGATCCCAGCGAGCCTGATCCCGGCCTACAAGGGAAGCCGGGATGCGAGGTCGATCGACCCTGCCAGGTCACTCTCTCGTTTTCGGCCCCGCATCGATGGTCCCGGCTGGCTTGGCGCGCAAGGGCGGCTTCGACTGCTAGTCGAATGACGCGAGGAATCATCCTTGCAAATCAAAAGTGTCGCTTAGCTTTTGCAAGGATAGGCGATGGTCGAGCGGGCCCCTCAAGCACCTTGGCATCCCGGCTGACGTCTTCGCACGCGCCGGCTGCACGGAGTCTGGTCATGGCCTCCTGGTCGCCTTCTCGTGCAGCGTGGCTGTGTCCGTCGTGTACCGCCGTTCCGTGTCCCCGAGCCCGACGCCTTGACCGCGGGTTCGGCGCTCCAAAACCCTATTCCGTGGGCGGCTTCGTCGCTGCTAAGATCCCGGGCCTCGGCGCGAGCAGATCGAGCCAGGGCGCATCGACCCCTCCCATCCGGAGCTCCGGTTCGCGCCGCCCGATGGCGACTGGGTGCCGCGGACTCACGCCACCCGCAGAGGCTGTGACGAGATCCCCGCTCTGGCGCGCATGCCCGCGCGACGACCCGGGGGCTCTTCAGAACCCCTGAGACCCGTCAACCTTGCCGGTGTGGCCCGAGCATGAGCCTCCCCCCGCGCCTCGTGCGCCTGTTGCCCTTTCTGCGCTGGCTGCCCTACGACGGCGCCACCCTCCGCGCCGATTTCGTCGCCGGCCTGACCGTGGCGCTGGTGCTGGTGCCGCAGTCGATGGCCTATGCCCAGCTGGCCGGGCTTCCGGCCTATTACGGTCTCTATGCCGCGTCCCTGCCGGTGGCCGTGGCGGCCCTCTGGGGGTCTTCGAGCCAGCTCGGGACCGGGCCGGTGGCCGTGGTCTCGCTGCTGACGGCCTCCTCTCTCGCGCCCTTCGCCGCGGCGGGCTCAGAGCCGTTCATCGCTATGGCCATCATGCTGGCGCTCATGGTCGGCCTGATCCAGCTGGCGCTAGGGGTCTTCAAGCTCGGGGTGGTGGTGAACTTCCTGTCGCACCCCGTGATCGTGGGGTTCACCAACGCCGCCGCCATCATCATCGGTCTGTCCCAGATCAACAAGCTGATCGGCGTGCCCATGGGGCGCTCCGAGTCTTTCGTCAACGACATCTGGGGCGTGCTGCAGCTTGCGGGCGATACCCACTGGCCGACGCTGGCCATGGGGGCGCTGGCCTTCTTCATCATGTGGGCCGCCAGGAAGTGGGCGCCCAGGCTGCCCGGTGTCCTGATCGCGGTGGTCGTCACCACCCTCCTGTCCTGGCAGACCGGATTCGAGCGCAATGCCAGCGCCACCCTGGAGCAGTTCGCCGACGTACAGGCGAGGGATCTACTGCAGGACTTCATGGATACCGAGGCCCGCGTCGCGGAGCTGAGGGGCCGGATCGCGGACGAGGGCGAGGCGCTGCAGCAGGCACGCAGGGCCGGTGGGCTGGACCCGCGGGAGGAGGCGAGACTCCGCTACGAGATCGAGCTACTCCGGCTACAGGTCGGGGATCGCGAGCAGGAGAACCGCAAGCGCAGCCGCGCGCTGCGAAGCTTCGTCTTCGAGCAGGTGACCGGTCCGGGGGGAACCCGGTTCTACGCCTGGGGCAAGATCCCGGAGGGCGAGCAATCCGACGGGCGGCGCTGGCGCATCACCCGCACCGTGCACGGCTCGGGCGGCGAGATCCGGCTGGGGGGTGGCGGTCAGGTGGTCGGCAGCATCCCTGAAGGGCTGCCGTCGTTCAGCCTGCCGCGCATGTCCTGGGATGCCTTCGAGGCCCTGCTGTCCGCCGCGGTCGTGATCTCACTGGTCGGCTTCATGGAGGCCATCTCCATCGCCAAGGCGATCGCCGCCCGGACCAAGGACAAGATCGACCCGAACCAGGAGCTGATCGGCCAGGGACTGGCGAACGTCGTGGGGAGTCTGACCCAGGCCTTTCCCGTATCCGGATCCTTCTCGCGCTCGGCGGTGAACATCAACGCCGGGGCACGGACTGGCCTGTCGTCGGTCATCACCGCGGCCCTCGTGCTGCTGACCCTGCTGTTCCTGACGCCGCTGCTCTATCACCTGCCCCAGGCCGTGCTGGCGGCGGTCATCATCATGGCGGTGATCGGCCTGATCAACTTCGCCGCCATCAAGCACGCCTGGCTGGCCAACCGGCACGACGGCATCGCCGCGGTCGTCACCTTCGTGGCCACCCTCGCCTTTGCGCCGCACCTCGACTCGGGCATCCTGGTCGGCGCCGGGCTGGCCATCGGGCTCTATCTCTATCGCACCATGACGCCGCGCGTGGCCATCCTCGGCCGCCACCAGGACGGCACGTTGCGCGACGTCAGGGCCCATCAGCTCCCCGAGTCCAAGGTCGTGGTCGCCGTTCGCTTCGACGGCCGGCTCTACTTCGCCAACGTCTCCTACTTCGAGGAGGCCATCCTCGAGGCCGTGGCCGATCATCCGCGGATATCCTTCCTGCTCGTGGTCGCCGACGGCATCAACGAGATCGATGCCTCGGGCGAGGAGGTGATGCACCACCTGGTCGAGCGCCTGAGGCTGAGCGGCATCACGGTGATGTTCGCCGGGCTCAAGAAACAGGTGTTGGACGTCATGCGGGCCACGGGGCTCTTCGACCACATCGGCCAGGAGAACATCTTCTCCAACACCGATCAGGCCATCGTCGCGGCCTACGCCGCCGCGGACGCCACGGGCGTGCAACATGGGGCGACCCTGCTGAAGGGAGTCGCCGCCCCGGCACCCTCGGGGTCGCCCTAGCTGCTGCCCCGCCGGAGAGGTCATTTCGCACCTCGCCGGCCTCGCTAGATCAAAGGTGACGGTGACCATCGAGGTGGCGACGGAGGCCCCCGACCGGGCCTCAGACGAGGTGGTGCGTAGGCTGACCAAACACTGCCGCACCCTGGGGCTCTACGTACAGCGTTTCGAGAAAGGGTCGCTCCGCGGGCGTCACTCTGGTTAGACTGCCGTTCGAACGCTCGGGGGCCGCGCGACCGCCGCGCCCTGAAACCGGCACCTTCACGCAGGGAAAGACCTCCGATGTCCCAGACGCTCGTGCGCTACTCGAAGGTCGTCGAGATCGTCGGCGACCTCCTCAAGGTCCTGGTACCGCCCCCGGCGTCGGAGGGGGGCGAACGCGTCGCGTTCGGCGATCTGGGGCTGGTCGAGGACCCCAGCGGCTTCAAGTCGATGGCGCGCGTCATCAGGCTCGAAGGCGAGCTGGTGTCGCTCCAGGTCTTTTCGGGCACCAAGGGGCTCTCGACCGAGGCGTCGGTCCGATTCCTCGGGCACCCCATGCGGGTGACCTATTCCCCCAATATCCTGGGCCGCGTCTTCCGCGGCGACGGCACGCCCTTCGATACCGGGCCGGGTCTCGCCCAGGATCCCCGGATCGAGATAGACGGCCCCTCGGCCAACCCGGCGCGACGCTCGCTCGCATCCAAGATGGTGCGCACCGACGTGCCGATGATCGACATCTTCAACTCGCTGGTGGAGAGCCAGAAGATCCCGATCTTCTCGGTCGCTGGCGAGCCCTATAACGCGCTGCTCGCCCGCATCGGGATCCAGGCCGACGCCGATATCGTCGTCTTCGGCGGGCTCGGCCTCATCTTCGACGACTATCACTTCTTCTTGCGCCGCTTCGAGGATGCTGGCGTCTTCGCCCGCACGGTCATGTTCGTCAACCTCGCCTCCGACCCCGTGGTCGAGCGTCTGCTGGTTCCAGACATGGCACTCGCGGTCGCTGAGCGATTCGCCGTCGAGGAGGGCAAGCGGGTGCTCGTCCTGCTGACCGACATGACCGCCTATGCCGATGCCATGAAGGAGGTCGGTATCGCCATGGAGGCCGTGCCCTCCAATCGCGGCTACATGGGTGATCTCTACTCCCAGCTCGCGCGCCGTTACGAGAAGGCCGCCGACTTCAAGGACGGCGGCTCGCTGACCATCCTCGCCGTGACCACCATGCCCGGGGGCGACGTCACCCATCCGGTCCCGGACAACACCGGCTACATCACCGAAGGCCAGTTCTATCTCCACGATGGCATGCTCGACCCCTTCGGCTCGCTCTCGCGCCTGAAGCAGCATGTGATCGGCAAGGTCACGCGCGAGGACCACGGGCAGATCATGAACACCATGATCCGCTTCTATTCCGGCGCCCGGGATGCGGAGCAAAAACAGGCCATGGCCTTCGACCTGTCCGAGCTCGACACCCGCCTGATCAAGTTCGGGAACCTCTTCCGCGAACGCTTCATGGACATCAATGTCGGTATCCCGCTGGAGAAGGGCCTGGACCTCTGCTGGCAAACCCTGGCCGAGTGTTTCGAGCGCGACGAGCTGCTTATGAAGGAGAGCCTGATCGACAAGTACCTGCCGGCGCTCGATGACGACGAGCGCGCCCAGGCGCCGACCTGACGGGGGCGGGTAGGCCTATGTCACGCGTCAGTCTCAGCAAGTCGTCGCTCGCCAAGCAGAACCGCGCACTCCAGACCTACGAGCGCTACCTGCCCTCGCTCGACCTCAAGCGCAAGCAGATCATGATCGAGCGCGCCAAGGAGGTGGTCGCCCAAGGGGAGACGCGTCGGCGCATCGCGGCGCTGCGCGAGCGGGTCGCCGAGGGCCTGCCGATGCTCGCCAATCGCGAGATCGAGCTGCCCGACCTGGTCCGGGTAAAGGGCGCGCGCCTGGGGGAGGAGAACCTCCTGGGAACGCGCCTGCCGGTGCTGGAGGCGCTCGATCTGGTCAAGCGCGACTATGGCTTCCTGAGCCTGCCCCATTGGGTGGACACATTGGTCGATGCCCTCGCCGAGATGCTGACCCTACAGGCCCAGCTCGCGCTGCACGATCGCCGTTTGGTCCTGCTCGACGAGGCGTTGCGCAAGGTGACCCAGCGCGTCAACCTGTTCGATAAGGTCCTGATCCCGCGCACCCGAGCGAACATCAAGCGGATCAAGGTCCACCTCTCCGACGCCGAGCGCGCGGCCATCGTGCGCTCGAAGATCGCAAAGCAGAAACGCCTCAAAGAGGCCCTGGCATGAGCATCCAACGCTTGATGCGCCTGACCCTTGCCGGGCTGGCAAGGGACAAGGAGGCGGTGCTGGACCGACTCCAGACGCTTGGCTGTCTGCACCTGATCCCGTTGCGCCCGGCGCCCCGGGAGCCCGAGAAGGAGCCGGCAAGCCACGCCGTCGAGGCCCTGCAGGCCCTGCGCTACCTTCAGGACATGCGCGAGAAGCGCCGCCAGGTCCGCGACCCGGCGGGGTTCGATCTGACCGGGACCATCACGGCCGTGCTGGACAACCAGCAACGCCTGCGCGACGTCACCGACCGCCGCGACGCGCTGATCGAGCGCATCGGCGAGCTCGAGCCCTGGGGCGATTTCACCCTGCCGCCGCCGGGCGACCTGGCCGACCGCAAGCTCTGGTTCTACATCGTGCCGCGGCGCCAGATGGTCCAGCTCGAATCGCTGGATCTCCCCTGGCAGGAGGTCCATCGGGACAACCGTCGCTCCTGGGTGGTGGTGATCCACCCCGAGGAGCCGCCCCGCGATGCCCTGCCGGTGCCCCGTACCCTGGCCGGCGCCTTGGGTCTCTCCGAGGTCAGGCGCCGGCTCGAGACGGCCGAGATGGAGCTCGAGGAGGTCCAGGCGGAGCACCTCGCACTCACGCGCTGGATCTACCTCCTCTCGACCCACCTCGCCCAGGCGGAGGACGCGGCCCAGCTTCGCCATGCACAGGCACAGACCCGCGACGAGGAGACCCTCTTCCTGGTCCAGGGGTGGGTGCCCGAGGACGCGATCGCGCCGGTGCAGGCACTCGCCGACCAACAGGGCCTGGCACTCCTGCTGGAGCCGCCCGGACAGGACGACGCGCCCCCGACCCTGCTCGACAACCCCGGCGTCACCGCCGCGGGTCAGGACCTGGTGGCCTTCTACCAGATGCCGGCCTACGACGCCTGGGACCCCTCCCGGGTGCTGTTCTTCTCCTTCGCGGCCTTCTTCGCGCTGATCCTGTCCGACGCCGGCTATGCCGCGCTCCTGGGCGTCCTGCTGGCGGCCTATTGGCGCCGGATCGGCCGCAGCGCCATGGGCGGACGCCTGCGCATCCTGGCCGCGGCGCTGGTCGGCACATCCCTGGTCTGGGGCATGCTGGTCGGTAGCTACTTCGGGTTCACGCCCCCGCCGGACAGCCTCCTGGGACATCTGCGTCTGCTCGATATCAACGACTTCGAGGTCATGATGCGACTGTCGGTCGGGATCGGCGTGGTCCACCTGATCCTCGCCAACCTCGAGATGGCGAGCGCCCGGCGCGGCCGGGCCGCGGGACGCGTGGCGATCGGCTGGATCGCCGTCATCTCGGGCGGCTTCGCCCTCTGGATCGCGGGGGATGCGGGCGCGCCCGACTGGGTGATCCGCTCGGCTCAAGGGTTGATGGGCCTCGGGCTGGCGGTGGTCCTTTTCCTGGGCAGCGATCGGCGGGTGGACGGCGTCAAGACGCTCGCCCTGCGCGGTTTGGACGGGCTGGGCAATCTGGCGCGGGTGACGCAGGTGTTCGGTGACGTGCTCTCATATCTGCGGCTCTTCGCCCTCGGTCTGGCGTCCGCGTCGATGGCGATGACCTTCAACGGGTTGGCCCGCGATGTCGCGGCCGAGCTGCCCGGCCTGGGACTGCTGCTCGCCATCCTCATCCTGCTCGCCGGTCACATCCTCAACCTGGCGCTCGCGCTGATGAGCGGCGTGGTCCACGGGCTGCGGCTCAACTTCATCGAGTTCTACAACTGGGCCCTGGCCGGCGAAGGCTATCCCTTCACACCTTTCAAACGGACGGAGTGGCGCGAATGAACGAATTTGTGGTTGCGCTGGGCTGGGCCGGACTCTTCGCCCCCATGTCACTGGGGGCGATCGGCAGCGTGATCGGCTGCGCGGTGGCCGGACAGGCGGCGATCGGCGCCATGGTCGATACGGATTCCGGCTACGGACGTTACATCGGCGTCTCGGTCATGCCCTCTTCCCAGGTCATCTACGGCATCGTGATCATGTTCAGCCTGCAGCGCGACGTCACCCCGGAGACCGCACCGGCGCTCTTCGGCATCGGGCTGCTCTCGGGTCTCGCGCTGCTCGTCTCGGCGATGCGTCAGGGCCAGGCCTGCGCCTCGGCGATTCACGCCAGCAAGACCAAGCCCGAGATCTTCGGCCTGTCGTTGGCTCCGGCGGCCATCGTCGAGGGTTTCGCGGTCTTCGCCTTCGTGTTCGCGCTGGTGTTGGCCGGCGGGATCCCCGGGTGAGCCGCACTTCAAGCGAGAGGCGCGACGCCATGACCACAGACGACAAGGACCGGCTCGGCGGGCTCGCCTCGTCCGGGGTCGAGGCCCTGATCGAGCGACTGCGCGACGAGGGGGTCCAGGTCGGCCAGGCCGAGGCGCAACGGATCGAGGCGGAGGCGCGGCGCGAGGCCGCCCGCATCGTGCGCGAGGCCGAGTCCCGGGCCAAGGCCATCCGCGAGGCGGCCCAGCAAGAGGTCGACGCCCTCAAGAAGGGCGGCGAAGAGGCCCTGCGGATCGCCATGCGCGACACCGTGCTGCGGCTCAAGGCCGAGCTCTCCGACCGCTTCGGCGACGAGGTCAAACGCCTGATCGCCGCCAAGATCGAGCAGGAGGCGTTCCTCGAGCGCCTGATCCTGGAGGTGGCGGCCAGGGCCCGTGCCGAGGCCGGGATCGACGCCGGGGCGGCGGTGGAGATTGAGCTCCCCAAGGCGCTGGTGAGCCCGGACGAGCTTCGGCGCAACCCGCTGGAGCTCCGCGAGGGCTCCCTGTCCCACTTCGTGCTCTCCCTGGCGGGCAACATCCTCGCCGAGGGCGTGACCTTCGGCGTCGCCGCCGGCTCCGACGGCAAGGGCATCCGGCTCGCCCTCAAGGGCCAGGACGTGCACATCGACCTGACCGACGAGACGGTCGCGGCCACCCTGCTCGCGCACCTGCAGCCGCGCTTTCGGGCCATCCTCGAAGGCATGGTGCGGTAAGGAAGCGAGGCGACCTTGGCCCACCCCGACCGTTACGCGATGCTCCTGAGCGCCCTGCCCTATCACGGCCCGCTCTTCGGAGCCAAGCAGACGCCCCTGTCGCGGATCCGATTGAACCAGCGTCTCGCCCTGCTGGATCCGGACGAGGCCGAATGTCTGCGCGCCGCCAGGGGCCTGCTCGAATGGGCGCAACAGGAGCCGGGTCAGACCGACCCGCAGGCCGTGGCCCGGGCGAAACGGGTCATCGATGAGATCACCAACCCCTTCATCCGAGACCTGGTGACCTGGCGTCTGGAGATGCGCACGCTGGTCGCCGCCCTGCGGCGGCGGCACCGCGGCGAGTCCGCACCCCGTGACCGCCGCTGGGGCTTTGGCCGCTGGGTGAGCCGGATCATGCAACACTGGAACGAGCCCGCCTTCGGTCTGGAGCGTGCCTTTCCCTGGCTGCCCGAGGCGGAGCGCCTGCTCAAGCGCGGTGCCTCCGTCGAGCTCGAGCGCGTGCTGCTCGGCGCGGTGTGGGATTACTTGGAGAGGCAGAGCGACGGGCACTATCTCGATTTCGAGGCCGTCGTCATCTATGTCTTGCGCTGGGACATGATCGCGCGCTGGACGACCTACGACCGGGAGGAGGCCGCACGACGCTTCGACGAGCTGGTCGAGCAGGCCATGGCGGGGATCGACGCGCGCCTCCGTCCGAGCCCCTCCGCGCCCCAACCGCAACGCCCCTAACCCTGTCGACCGCGGCCCGACGTCGGCGCCCCACTGGATCTACCGATGGCAATACACCCGACCCCAGGCACGCCAGGGCCCGCGCAAGGTCCGCATCCAGCCGCAGGCGCCCACCCATCACAGGACCTCGCCACCATGCCCGAAGACGCAGCGACCGCCCCGCCGGAGGATGCGCTTGCCCGCGTCGTCGCCGTGCAGGAGAGTCTGGTGACCATCGAAGCGGGCTGGGAGAACGGCAAACGCCGCCGCCTGAAGAAGAACGAGGTGGTCCTCATCCTGCCGCGGCGCATCGCCGATGGACGCCAGGAGCGGCTCAAGGCCGAGGTCCTGCGGGTGCGTGGGGCGACCGCCGATGTCCAGGTGTTCGAGGACACGCGGGGCATCACCATCGGTGACCCGGTGGAGCAGACCGGCGAGATGCTGTCGGTCATCCTCGGACCCGGCCTGCTCGGCCAGGTCTACGACGGCCTGCAAAGCCCGCTCGACAAGATCGCCATCGAGCATGGTGTCTTCCTGCCGCGCGGTGTCGATGTCGATCCCTTGGACCGGGAGCGCAAATGGTCCTTCGTCCCCGCCGTGGCGCAAGGTGCACGCCTCGGTGCCGGCGGCCTGCTGGGCACGGTGGCGGAGGGCCGCTTCAGGCACAAGATCATGGTGCCGTTCGATCAGGCCGGCGAGGTCGAGGTCACCTGGATCCAGGAGGGGAGCGTGACCCTCGACACGCCGGTGGCCCGCATCCGGGATCACCAGGGCGAGGAGCACTCCCTCGACCTGACCCAGCGCTGGCCGGTCCGCCGCCCGCTCACCGAGCACATGCTGCGCGAGCGCACCACCGAGCGGCTCTATCCCAACGAGCCCATGACCACGACCATGCGCACCATCGACACCTTCTTCCCGGTGGCGCGCGGCGGCACCGCCTGCATCCCCGGCCCCTTCGGTGCCGGCAAGACCGTGTTGCAGCATTCCCTGGCCAAGCATGCCGACGTGGATATCGTGCTGGTGGTTGCCTGCGGCGAGCGCGCGGGCGAGGTGGTGGAGACCATCCAGGAGTTCCCCCGCATCAAGGACCCGGCCACCGGCGGCTCCCTGATGGACCGCACCATCATCATCTGCAACACCTCGTCCATGCCGGTGGCCGCGCGCGAGGCGTCGATCTACACCGGCATCACCATCGGCGAGTACTACCGCCAGATGGGCTACCACGTCTTGCTGCTCGCGGACTCCACCTCGCGCTGGGCCCAGGCGATGCGCGAGACCTCGGGACGCCTGGAGGAGATCCCCGGCGAAGAGGCCTTCCCGGCCTATCTGGAATCCGCGATCCGCAGCGTCTACGAGCGCGCCGGCCTGATCCGCGGCGCCGACGGCAGCTCGGGCAGCCTGACCATGATCGGTACCGTCTCCCCGGCCGGGGGCAACTTCGAGGAGCCCGTCACCCAGGCGACGCTCAGCACGGTGAAGAGCTTCCTCGGCCTGTCCTACGATCGCGCCTACCGCCGCTTCTACCCGGCGATCGATCCGCTGATCTCCTGGTCGCGTTACCTCGAGCAGATGTCCGACTGGTACGCCCGCAACCTGGACCCGACCTGGACCGAGCGCGTCAAGGCCCTCAAGGAGCTTCTGATCCGCGGCGACAGTGTCCAGCAGATGATGCAGGTGACCGGCGAGGAAGGCATCACGACGGAGGACTATGTCGTCTACCAGAAGGCGCTCTTCCTCGACATGGTCTTCCTCCAGCAGGATGCCTTCGACGATGTGGACGGCTCGGTCCCCATGGATCGCCAGAAGCTCACGCTAGACCGTGTCTGGGAGATCGTCGAGCACGAACTGGGCTTCGAGGACAAGCCCGCGGTGCGCCAGTACTTCAACAAGCTGACCGGGCTCTTCAAGAACTTCCACTACTCCGCGCCCGAGTCTCCGGACTTCCAGCGTCTGCTCGCCGAGATCGACGCCATGACCGCCTGAGGGCCGGCTCGACCGAGGCCGAACCGGGGTCCCGCCCACTCGGGGAGCGGCATGGCGATGTCACCGGACCTCGCCGGGACCCCTGAGGGGCGTCACGCCCCTGGCTGGGAGCCGGTTTCCCTTGAGCAGGGCCGGCGCGCGGGTGTGGTTACGCACGAAGGTCGCGGCCCCGCCGGCGTTCTCGAAGCCGTTGTCCTCGACCCGCAGGTCGTGGCGCGGCGAGGCCGGGTCGTTTGCCTCGGCCCCGAAGGCGATGGCCGTGCGATTCGCGGCCAGCGCCCCCTGCTCGAAACGATTGCCGATGACCTCCGCCTGCCCGCCCTCGGCGATGTCGAGCAGGTAGCTCGAGGCCCCGTCCCCATCGCGGATCCAATTGCCGCGGATCTCGTTGTGCCGCGCCCGGGTCTTGACCTGGTGACCCGTCTGGGCGCCGTGTACCTGGCTGTTGCGCAGCACGAAGCGCTGCGCGCGGTGGACATAGAGGTTGTGTCCGAGCCTGCCGTGACGTCCCGTGTCCGTGGTGTTGTGGTCGAACTCCGAGTCCTCGATCAGGACCACGCCGTTCGGACTCGGATTGGTCAGAAGCCCCATCTCGTTGTGGTGCAGGCGGCACCCGCGGATGGTCAAGCCTGCACCCTCGGCCCGAATGCCCGCGCCGTTGTGGGACGGGACCCGGGCCCCGGAGAGCTCCAGGTTCTCAACGGTAACGCGATCCCCCTTGATGACCCAGATCGCCTTGCCCTCGGCTGCCTTGCCGCCCGCGCGCAGGTGCGGTCGCGCACCGACCCCGCGCAGGGTGAGATCGTCTTGATCCCAGACCGCCACGTCGCCCAGGTAGTCCCCGCCATGGATCTCCACTAAGGCGCCGTCGCGTGCGACCCGGGCGGCCTCGCTGGGCAGCGCGAACGGCCGACCCGGTCCGACCCGAAGGACCTGCCGCGCGGGACCCGTCACCCCTGAGTCTTCGGCGGCCGACAGACCCGGGGCCGTCAAGGCCGCCAGCATCACCAGGCCGCCGATGAGTCGCATCCACCCGCGGCCCACCAGGCAGCGTCTCCCAGTCTCCATAGGACTATCCACGAGCGTCCTCGGTCTTGTGTTGGCATGTGCCAAGCGGCCGGCCACCCTCGCCACTCGCCACTCGCCACTGTGAATCCTCAACCAGCCGCACCGCGCACCCGCGGGTCGATCCAGCCATAGGCCAGATCCGTGAGGGTGTTGACCGCCACATAGAGCACGCTGATCACCAGCACCGTGCCCTGCACCACCGGATAGTCCCGCTGGCCGATGGCCTCGATCAGCAGGCTGCCGATCCCTGGCCAGGCGAAGACCGTTTCGGTGATCACCGCCCCGGCGAGCAGCGCGCCGAGCTGCAACCCGATCAGGGTGAGAATGGGCAGCCAGGCGTTGCGCAGCGCATGGCGCCAGAGGACCGTGCCGGGACCGAGCCCCTTGGCGCGAGCGGTGCGCACATAGTCCTCCCCCAGCACCTCCAGCACGCTGGCCCGCACCATGCGCGCCAGCACCGCCGCGAGCCCGGTCCCCAGGGTGATGGCGGGCAGGACCAGGCTCGACCAGCCGTCGCGCCCGCTCACGGGTGTCCAGCCGAGCCACAGGGAGAACCCCAGGATCAGCATGGGCCCCAGCCAGAAGTTGGGGATGGCCGCCCCGAGCAGGGAGAAGCCCATGACCGCGCTGTCCAGGGTCTTGCCCCGGTGCTGGGCGGCGATCACCCCCAGTGGGATGGCGATGATCAGGGCGAGCAGCAGCGACGCCGCCGCCAGCTCCAGGGTCGGCCCGAGACGCTCGCCGATCAGATCCGCCACCGGCCGCTGGGCCTGGAGCGAATCCCCCAGATCGAGGCGTGTGAGTCCGGCGAGGAAATCCAGATACTGGGTCCCGAGCGGCCGATCGAGACCCAGGGCCGCCCGCAGCGCCCCCCGATCGGCCGGACTCGCCCCCTCCCCCAGCATCGCCTCGACGGGATCGCCGGGCACCAGGTGGATCAGCAGGAAGACCAGGGTGGAGACCCCGAGGACGGCCAACGCCGCGCTGGCGAGACGGGGGACGAGGAGCCGCAGCACCTCAGCCCTCGGCGCACACCAGCTCGACCGCGGTGCCGTTCGGGACCTGCTCGAACAGGGTCAGCAAGTCGCCGTTGCGCATGCGGATACAACCATGGGAACAGGGGACCCCCATGGGCTCGGTGTCCGGGCAACCGTGGATGTAGATGAACCGGCGCAGGGTGTCCACCTCGCCGCCGCGATTGCGCCCCCCCTCGCAGCCGGTGAGCCAGAGGATGCGGGTGAGTATCCAGTCTCGCCCCGGATGCCGGGCGGCGAGCTCGGGCGTGTAGAGCTCCCCGGTCGGCCGCCGGCCCACGAACACCGTGCCCTCGGGACAACCGGCCCCGATGCGCAGACGCACCCGGTGCAACCCGCGGGGGGTGCAGCCGCTGCCGGACTGCTCGCCCGGACCGTTCAGGCCGGAGGAGACGGGAAACCCCCCCAGGGTCCGCGAGCCTGCCATCAGGCTGAGGCGCTGGTCGTCGAGATCGATCCGGATGACCCGACCGGCTGATGGGAGGCGATCAGGCATGTGCGGTCACCTCGCCCTTGCCCAGCCGCGTCCATTCGAGGGCATCGTAGTTACCGTCCGCGGCGAGCTCGTATCCGCGGACGTCCGCGCGGGCGGCGAGCACCTGATCCTCGAACCACAGCGGGGCGTAGGGCAGGTCCGCGTGCAGCCGTTCCTGCAACGACCGGTAGTGCCCCGCCTGCTCGGCGAGCTCGACCGCGGAGCGGGCGCGCTCGATCAGGCTGTCTGCCTCGGCGCTGCGGTAGCGTCCGCGGTTGGCGCCGTCCGGTGGCACGGATGCGCTGTGGAAGGCGTAGCGAAAGATGTCGGGGATGCGGATCCCGACCCAGGTCAGCCCGTAGAGCTGGAAGCGCCCGGCCTTGACGTCCCCGAAGAAGGTCCCCCAATCGAGGCTCCTGATGCGCAAGCGGATACCGACCTCCCCGAGCTGGGATTGGATGGCGGTGGCGATCCGCACCCGGAACGGGTCGCTGGTGGTCTTGTAGGCGAGCTCGAGGGGCCTGTCCGGGCCGTAGCCCAGGCCCGCGAGCAGCCGCCGCGACCGCTCCGGGTCGTGGTCGTGGGGTGCGAGCCCCGAATGACCGGACCAGTGGTCGGGCGGGAAGACCATCTCGGCCGCCCGCGCGCGTCCCTGGAACAGGTGACGCAAGAGTCCCGGGCGGTCGATGGCGTGTGCGACCGCCTGCCGGATCGGCAGCTGCCCGGTGAGCGGGTCCGCCAGGTTGAACCCGAGATAGGAGAAGTTGGATCCGGGGCGGGTGGTCACCCGGACCCCGTCTTGCCCTTGGAGAAAGCTCACCAGCTCCGGGCTGAGATCGTTCTGGAGCAGGTCGACCTCGCCGCGCAAGAGCTTCATGACCCGCACGCTCGGGTCCTTCACCCCCACCAACTCCACGGGCTGGGCGTCGCGCCGGCGTTCGAGCCTCAGGCGTCCCGGCTCAGGACGCCCGGCGATCCGAAAACCGCCGCTGCCGATCGGGCGCTCCACGAAGGGATGCTCGGCCTCCAGGGCAGACGCCGGGAGGATGCCGATGCCCAGATAGGCCGGGAAGAGCGGGTCCGGGGCCTCCAGCCGGACATCGACCCGGTCGGGCCCCCGGGTCTCGATCCCGCGGATCACGGACAGCAGGGCCCCGTGGGGCGACAGGCTCCCGGGGGCGAGGATCGACTCGTAGGTCGCTGCCACGTCGCGGGCATCGAGGCGCGCGCCGTTGGTGAAGGCGCGCCCGCCTTCGTTGAGATGGAAGCGATAGTGGACGGGCGAGACCCGCTCCCAATGGGCGATCCCCGGGGTGGGCAGGCCGCGTGGATCGAGCTCCACCAGGCGCCGATAGAGCAGACGATTCACCCGCTCCGAGGTGGCGTCCGTGGCCAGGCGCGGATCGAGGTTTCGCGGCGGGGCGGCCACCGCCATCCGCAGCACCCCGTCCTGGCGCCCGCCGCCACCGATACAGGCCGGGAGCGCCGCCACGGGCAGCAGGGCACAGACGCGGACGAGATCCCTGCGTCGCACCCCGCCCGGCCTCACCAGTCCCGGAAGGGCAGACGTGCCAGGTTGACGTTGTAATAGCGGGGATCGCCGCTCACCTCCTCCCCAGCCCATGCGGGCAGGACGAAGGTCTCGTCCTCGCGGGAGAGCTCCACCTCCGCCATCACCAGGCCGGCGTTGGCGCCCTCGAAGACGTCCAGGTCCCAGAGGTGCTCGCCGCAGCGCACCCCATAGCGGATCTTCTCAACCAGGGGTGTCGCCGACAGCTCACGGAGCATGGCCTCGCCGTCGGCCACCGGGATCTGATACTCGTACTCGCTCCGCCCGATGCCTGCGCTCGGTCCCTTGACGGTGAGATAGGCGCGCTCCCCCTTCACCCGCACCCGCACCGTGGCGTTGGCCCCGGCCGCCACGTAACCCTGCATGACATGCTGTTGAGACTCCACCGATTCACGCCAGGAGTCGTTCTTGACCAGATACTTGCGTTCGATCTCCAATGCCATGCCTGAAACTCCCAAGGGTCCTCGCCCGCACCGCTCGCGGCCAGGGGATCACGCCCGCTCGAAGACCGCCATGGACTCCACGTGCGCGGTGTGGGGAAACATGTCCATGACCCCGGCGAACCGCATCCGGTAACCGAGCCCATTGACCAACCGGTCCGCGTCCCGCGCCAGGGTGGCCGGATAACAAGAGACGTAGAGGATGCGCTCCGCGCCCAGCCGCGGGAGATGGTCCAGCACCTGGATGGCCCCGCTGCGGGGTGGGTCGAGCAGCACCTTCTGGAAGTGCTCGCCGACCCAGATCTGGCCGCCCAGGTCCGCATAGAGGTCGGCCGGCTCGAAGCGGGCGTTGGTGATGCCATTGGCCCGGGCGTTCCCCGTCGCGCGCTCGATCAGCCCCGGATCGGCCTCCACGCCGAGCACCTCCTGGGCAAGGCGGGCCAGGGGCAGGCTGAAGTTGCCGAGTCCGCAGAAGAGATCCAGCACCCGTTCGTCGGGCCCCGGGTCGAGCAGCTCAAGGGCCCGGTCCACCATGAGCCGGTTGAGCTCCAGGTTGACCTGGGTGAAGTCTGTCGGCTCGAAGCTCAGGCTCACCTGATGACGGGGCAGCTCGTAGCGCAGCTCGATGCCCTGACCCGGCAGCGGGCGAATGCTGTCGGCCCCGCCCTCCTGGAGATAGACACGGAATCCGAGTGATTCGGACAGGCCCAGGAGCACCCCCAGGTCGGCCGCGCTCGGCGGCTGCATGACCCGGAACACCAGCACGCAGTGATGGTCGCCCACCGCCATCTCGATCTGGGGCACCTGGTCGCGGATGCTGAGCGCATCCACCGCGGCGGCCAGCTCCTCCAGGCGCTCCCCGACCAGGGGATGCAGCACCTCGCAGCGGCGCAGGTCCGCCAGGTAGGGCGTGCCCCGCTCGCGGAAGCCCACCAGGGTGCGGCCCTTCTTGGTCACATAGCGCACGCCGAGCCGCGCCTTGCGCCGATAGCCCCAGTGACCGGCGACCAGGGGCTCGAGCCAAGTCTCCGGGGCGACCTTGCCGATTCGGGCGAAGACGTCGGCCAGCATCGACTGCTTGGCCCGGATCTGGGCCTCGGGCGCCATGTGCTGGAGGCTACAGCCCCCGCACACCCCGAAGTGGGCGCACCGCGGGCTGACCCGATCCGGCGAGGGGCGCAGCACCTCCACCACCCGGCCCTCGTCGAAGCGCCGCTGGATGCGCGTGTAGCGGAAGCGCACCCGCTCCCCCGGCAGGCTGCCGTCGACGAAGGTCACCTTGCCGTCGAAATGGGCGAGACCGCGGCCCTCGTGGGTGAGGGATTCGATCTCGACCTCGACCGGATCCTGCGGAAGCGGTTTACGTTTCTTCGACAACCGATTGTCCTAATTGACTCTCAGTCCGGGAACAAGCCGGTAGAGAGATAGCGATCGCCGCGATCGCAGATGATGGCGACGATCACCGCGCCGCTTAACTCGGAAGACAGCCGCAAGGCCGCGGCCACCGCGCCGCCCGATGAGACGCCGGCGAAGATCCCCTCTCGGGCGGCGAGCGCACGGGTCGTCTCCTCGGCGAGGGCCTGGGAGACGTCGATGATGCGGTCCACCCCGGCGGGGTCGTAGATCCGCGGCAGATAGGCCTCAGGCCAGCGGCGGATGCCGGGGATGCTGGAACCCTCCTCGGGCTGGACGCCGACGATCTCCACGCCGGGGTCCTGCTCCTTGAGGAAACGGCCGGTCCCCATGATGGTGCCCGTGGTCCCCATGGCGCTGACGAAATGGGTGACCCTGCCCTCGGTGTCGCGCCAGATCTCGGGGCCGGTGGAGCGGTAGTGGGCGTCGGGGTTGTCCGGGTTCGCGAACTGGTCGAGGCGCAGCCCCAGGCCCGCCGACTCCATCTCCCGCGCCCGGTCGATGGCCGCCTCCATGCTCCCCTCGCGGGGGGTGAGCACGATCTCGGCCCCGAAGGCCCGCATCACCCCGCGCCGCTCCGCGCTCATGTGCTCGGGCATCACCAGCACCATGCGATAGCCCTTGATGGCCGCAGCCATGGCGAGCGCGATCCCGGTGTTGCCGCTGGTGGCCTCGATCAGGGTGTCGCCGGGGCGGATGGTGCCGCGCTCCTCGGCGCGCCGGATCATGTTGAGCGCGGGGCGATCCTTGACCGAGCCCGCCGGGTTGTTGCCCTCGAGCTTCGCCAGGATCAGGTTGTCCGTATCGCCGGGCAGACGCTGCAACCGCACCAGGGGGGTGTTGCCGACATACTGTTCGATGGTTGGGATGGGCATGGGGCTTCAGGTGCGCGCGCCGGGACCACGGGGATCGCGACAGGCCTCGGGACGGGGATAGGGTTCGCGTCCGATTGTGCACCAGGCAACGCCAGGCGGCCACATCCGCGCTTCCCTGGACGCCGCGCGCGGTGACTCGCTAGCATGTGCGCGCCCTGATTCATGCGACCCGACTCGAGGAGACGAGGGAATGGACGATCAACAGCCCATCACGCCCCTGCCAGCCCGTGACCAGGTCGCGGCCCTGGCCAGTGTCGGCGGTGACCAGGCACTCGCCCAGGAGCTCTTCGAGGCCCTGCGTGCCGGACTGCCGGAGGAGCTCGAGGACCTCCGCGTCTGCCTCGGCGAGGAGGATTGGCCGGGCCTCGCGGAGCACGCCCACCAGGTCCGCGGCGCCACCCGTTACTGCGGGGTGCCGGCCCTGGATGACGCCATCGAGGCCCTAGAGCGCGCCGCCCGGATCGGCGACGTGGAGCGCATCATCCCTGGATTCGCCGCGGTCGAGGCGGAGATCGGGCGGCTCCTGAATGGCGGCGAGGGCGATTGATCGACGCCCCGGAGCCACGCCGGCGGATCGCCGATCAGGGCCGCGACTGTCGCAAAATCTCCTCTAAGGTGAACGGCTTCCGCCGATATCTTGAGGATATTGACTAACGCAGGGTGCCGCCCCAGAGCCCACCGAGCCCTTCGCTCAACCCCGCCGCGAGCCGAGCCCCGAGCCGCTCCGCCAGCCTCTCTAAGAGGTCCCGTTGCTTGGTGTAGTCGACGATGGTCTCGGCCTTGATCAGCTCGCGGGCCACGTAGCTCGAGCTGCCGAGCCCGTCCACCAGGCCCAGGTCCAGGGCCTGCTGGCCGCTCCAGAAGAGCCCGCTGAAGATCTCCTCGCCGCCCGTCAGGCGCTCACCGCGCCCCTCCTTCACGGCGGCTATGAACTGCGAGTGGAGATCATCGAGGACCGACTGCAAGAATTCACGCTGACCCTCGGCGAGGGGTGAGAAGGGGTCGAGGATGCCCTTGTTGGCCCCCGCCGTGAGCAGGCGCCGCTCCACGCCCAGCTCGCGCATGGCCTCCACAAAACCGAAGCCGTCGAGACGCACCCCGATGGAGCCCACCAGGCTGCCCTTGTCGGCATAGATCTCGTCGGCGGCCACGGCGATGTAATAGCCCCCCGAGGCGCACAGGTCCACGGCCACCGCATAGACCGGCATCTCCTTGTCGTTGTCTTCCTTGTACTTGGCCTTGAGACGGCGGATCTCGTCGTTGATGTAGGCCGATTGCACCGGGCTCCCGCCGGGGCTGTTGATGCGCACGATGATCCCTTTGGCCTTGTCGGCCTCGAAGGCCTCGCGCAGGGCCTTGATCACCCTATCGGCGCTGGCGTCGGTCTCGGAGGAGATGACGCCCTTGACCTCGACCAGGGCGGTATGGTCCTCGTCGGTCTTGGACTCCTGCCACAGGTCCCGCGACAGGGCCGCCACCAGCAGGCCCACCAGATAGAGCAGGATCAGGAGCTTGAAGACGTTCGCCCAGCGCCGTCCGCGACGCTGGTCGCGCAGGTGCTCGAGCGCCATGCGATTGATCAGCGAACGCTCCCAATCGGGGTCGTCCGGGGAGGGCATGGGCTCGCGGTGACGGTTCCAGAATCGCCAGTTCATGGGCTTGGGCGTTGTCGGCTCTCGGCTGGATTAGGGTTCGAGGGTCCTGTGCTTGCCGCCCCTCATCCGCGGGCGGCGAGCCAGGGGGGGATATCGGGCAGGGACTCCAGACACGCAAGGGGGCCGCAGGCAAGCAGCCGATCCGCGGCGTGCACGCCGTGGCACAGGGCCAGCGACCAGGCCCGCGCATTCGCGGCCATCAGGAGGTCGTACTCCGTGTCGCCCACCATCAGGGCCGCGTCGGGCCTCACGCCCAGCTCATCCGTGAGTGCGAGCAGCATCTCCGGATGGGGCTTGGAGCGCGTCTCGTCCGCACAGCGGGTGGCATGGAAGAACACCCCCAGACCCGTGCGCTCCAGCTCCCGGTCGAGCCCGACGCGGCTCTTGCCGGTGGCGACGGCGAGCAGATAGCCCAGCTCGGCCAGGGCCTCCAGGGTCTCCCGGGCACCCGGGAAGAGCTCGGAATGGGCCCGATCGCCGGTGAGGAAGTGGCGCCTGTAATGGGCGACCACGACGGCGCAGGTCTCGGCGTCACCGCCCGGGAGCAGCCGACCCATGGCCTCGGTGAGCCCCAGACCGATGATGTCGCTCGCGGCCTCCAGGGTCGGGACCTCCTGTCCAGCGTCGGCGAAGGCCGCCTGGATACAGGCCACGATCCGCGCCTGGGAGTCCATGAGGGTCCCGTCCCAGTCGAAGACGATCAGCTCGAACCGCCCGGGTGCCGATCTCATGGGTGGGCGTGCGCGGTCGTGGGCGGATCGATGCCGAGGGCACGGAGCACGCGCGCCAGGTCGTCCGGCAGGGGCGCGCTGACGCTGAGGGGCCGCTCGAGGTGATCCGCCTCGACGCTCAGCCGGCTCGCGTGGAGGAACAGACGTCCGAGCCCGATCGACTTCAGCCGGCGGTTGGCCTCGAAGTCGCCGTACTTGGCGTCTCCCGCCAGGGGCGCGCCGAGATGCGCCGCATGGACGCGGATCTGGTGGGTGCGGCCCGTGATCAGCTCCGCGTCGACCAGGGTCAGGGCCTGGCCGTCGAGGGAGGCCCGTGCGAGACGGCGGAACAGGGTTCGCGCCGGCTTGCCGGAGGTCTCGTCCACCCGGACCATCCGCTCACCGCCCTTCAGGACATTCTTGGCCAGGGCCGCATTCACGCTCACCCGCTCGCGGGGCAGATCGCCGACCAGGAGCGCCAGGTAATGCTTCTCCATGGCGCCCCCGCGGATCAGCTCGTGGAGCTGGCGTAAGGTGCTGCGCCGCTTGGCGATGAGCAGACAGCCTGAGGTATCGCGGTCGAGGCGATGCACCAGCTCCAGCTCGGCCCCGGGTCTGATCTGACGCAGGGTCTCGATCAGGCCGTAGCTGAGTCCGCTGCCCCCGTGGACCGCGAGCCCCGCCGGCTTGTCGAGGACCAAGAGACGCGCGTCCTCGTACAACACGCCCTCCTCGACCCGCGTCCGCTGGGCGTCGGGCGCCCGCGCCGGCTCCCGGGGCTCGGGCAGGCGCAGTGGCGGGATACGCACCAGATCGCCCGTCTGCAGGCGGTAGTCGGCCTTCACCCGGCCCTTGTTCACCCGCACCTCGCCCTTGCGCAGGACCCGGTAGAGACGGCTGCGCGGGACGCCCTTGAGCTCCCGAAGCAAGAAATTATCGATCCGCTGCCCGGCATACTCGCTCCCCACACGGACCTCGGAGACCCCCGGGCCCTGGCTGGCCTGGTTGCCGGAAGTGCTTGGATGGGAAACGAAATCGATGGAAGTCAAAGAGACCGCGCCTGGGAGGGCTCAATTGCCGCTGGTTGGGATCACTGTTAGTATTTCGCGCTTGTGCCGCGGCGGGAGGCCCCTTCTAAGCCCCCGTGCCCCGGCGCAAAAGCCGGGATCGTAGGACCCGCAAGGTCAGGGGCCGCCGATCCCGCATGCCGCAGCCGGACTGCAAGGCCGCCAGAACCTGGCCAGCCTGGGCGACATCAAGGGCCGCGGGGTCCTCCGCGGAACGCGCCGACACCGGCGAGCGCGGATTCTACACCCGCCCCCGAGCTTGCGCCCGCCCCTCCGGCCGAGGCCGTTCATGACTACGGGAGCGGGCGCCCATGCGCCGCTCCGGGATCCGGCGCCCCCCGAGGGGCGGGCCGGTCCCAACGGAGGTCCGATTGCCCGGCGCGGCGCCCGGCATGACGAGGACCGTAACGAGATTGAGCGTCTGTCCGCCCCGGCTCGCCGCCGGGCCGCAGATGAGCGCGTCGCGGGACCATCCCGCGCCGGACGCGCGCATTGCGCGGTACTGAGTAGGCCGCCGGCGGACCGTGCGCAAATTGAGCCCGATACAACATGAAACGCATGCTGATCAACGCGACTCAACCGGAAGAGTTGCGGGTGGCGACCGTGGACGGTCAACTCCTCTACGACCTCGACATCGAATCCCCCGGACGCGAACAAAAGAAGGCGAACATCTACAAGGGCACCATCACCCGCGTAGAGCCCAGCCTCGAGGCGGCCTTCGTCGACTACGGCGCCGAGCGTCACGGCTTCCTCCCCCTCAAAGAGATCTCCCGCGCCTATTTCGAGCCCGACAGCGCTAAGCCCGGCAGCCGAATCAACATCAAGGAGGCGGTCAAGGAGGGCCGTGAGGTCGTCGTCCAGATCGACAAGGAGGAGCGCGGCACCAAAGGCGCAGCCCTCACCACCTTCGTCTCCCTGGCCGGACGCTATTTGGTCCTGATGCCCAACAACCCGCGCGCCGGCGGGGTCTCCCGACGCATCGAGGGACAGGATCGCAGCGAGCTGCGCGACGTGATGAGTCAGCTCTCCATCCCCGAGGACATGGGGCTGATCGTGCGCACCGCCGGGGTCGGCAAGAATACCGAGGAGCTCCAGTGGGACCTGGACTACCTCATCCAGCTCTGGCAGGCCATCGAGGCCTCGGCGAGCCAGCGCAAGGCGCCCTTCCTGATCTATCAGGAGAGCGACGTCATCATCCGCTCGATCCGCGACTATCTGCGCGCGGACATCGGCGAGATCGTGATCGACGACGAGTCGGTCTATGGCCGCGCCGAGGCCTTCATGCGCCAGGTGATGCCGGGCAACCTGAAGAAGCTGCGGCTCTACAAGGACGAGGTGCCGCTGTTCACCCGCTATCAGATCGAGAGCCAGATCGAGTCCGCCTTCCAGCGCGAGGTGCGTCTGCCCTCGGGCGGCTCCATCGTCGTCGACCACGGCGAGGCCCTCACCGCCATCGACATCAACTCCTCGCGCGCCACCAAGGGCGCGGACATCGAGGAGACGGCGCTGAACACCAACCTGGAGGCCGCCGACGAGATCGCCCGTCAGCTGCGTCTGCGCGACCTGGGTGGGCTGTTCGTCATCGACTTCATCGACATGACCCCGCCGCGCAACCAGCGTGCCGTGGAGGACCGCCTGCGCGATGCCCTCAAGCACGACCGGGCGCGGGTGCAGGTGGCGCGCATCTCCCGCTTCGGCCTGCTGGAGATGTCGCGCCAGCGGCTGCGCCCGTCACTGGGTGACTCGAGCAGCATCGAATGCCCGCGCTGCCACGGTCAGGGGAAGATCCGCGGGGTCGAGTCCCTGGCGCTCTCGATCCTGCGGATCATCGAAGAGGAGGCGATGAAGGAGAACAGCGAGCGCATCCTCGCCCATCTCCCGGTGAGCGTCGCCACCTTCCTGCTCAACGAGAAGCGCCGCGCGATCCTGGACATCGAGAGCCGCCAGGACGTCGAGATCCTGCTCCTGCCCAGCGCCCACGTGGAGACCCCGGACTACCGCATCGAGCGCCTGCGTACCCAGGACATGGGCAAGGAGCCCGACGAGCGCCCCAGCTACGAGATGGCCGCCGATCCCGAGCCGGCCGGACTGCCCTACACCCGCAGCGGCGAAGGCGTGCGTCTGGAGCAACCGGCCGTGCGTCAGATCACACCCTCCGCGCCCATGCCAGAGCGGGAGCCGGCACCGGAGCGGCCCGATCCCCAGCCGGCCAGCGCCGCAGAGGGGCGCACGCCCCCGGCCGTGGAGCGCGCGCCCCAGGGAGACGGACTATTGTCGCGCTTGGCCCGATGGTTCGTGCCCCGCCACGGCGAGAGCGGCACCGAGCGGGGACCCGCCCGAGACTCCGCGTCTAGACCCGCCGATCGCCCGCCCCGGGAGCGTTCCCAGCCGGAGCGCCCCCAGGGCGACCGGGATGCCCGGGCACGCGGTGCCGCGGGGCGTCCCGAGGCCCGCCCCCAGGTCCGGGCGGAGGAGCCCCGGGGCGAGCGGGACGAGCGCCGCTCCGGCGCGCGCGGTGGGCAGGAACGCCGCGCCCAGACACGGGGCCGGGGCGATGAGCGCGCAGCCGAGAAGGAGGTCCGCCGGGAGCCGGGGCCCCGTGCCGAATCGACGCCCGACGGCGGCGCCCAGCGGCGCCGAGACGCCGATCAACGCTCACGCCGCGGCGGCCGCAATCGGGGTCGACGCGGTGATGGCCCAGGCGAGCCCCGAACCGAGTCGGAGGGCACCGCTCAGGCCGGCCAGTCGCCGAACGGTCGGGGGCAGCAACCTGCCCGCGGGGAACAGGCGCCGACCGAGCGCAGAGCGCCCCGCCCCGCCCCGGATGCAGGGGCGAGCGCCGCCGCGGTGGTCGACGATCAGCATCTCTTCCCGCGCCGGGATGGCGACGAGACCGCCCAGGGCGGGCGAGCCACATCGGCGGCCCAGACCCCCGACGCCGGCACCCCAGCCGCTGAGCCGGGCCGGGCCGCCAGGCCCTCCGATGGCCCCCAAGGTCAGGTAGCCGACACCGCCGGCCCTCGCCCGGCGCAACGCGCGCCAGCAGCCACGGCAGGCGAGCCCGCCCCCGCGGCCGAGCCGCCTGAGCAGCGCGCCAAACGGGAGCCTGCCGAGGGTCCGGTCGAGACGGCCCGGGCCACGGGCGCCGAGGTCGGTGGCTCCTCGGACACCCCGCGCCCCGCGGGCGGTGGGCGCCCCGAGCCCGAGGCCCCGCGCGCCGGGGACGCAACCCTCGCAGATGCGGTCCCCACCTCCAGGGGCGATGGGGACCAGGGCCCCGCGCGGAAAGCCGCGGGAGACGAGGTCCGCGAGGGCGCAGAATCCGGTGACGACAGCCGGCCCCGTCCGCGCCGCCGACGCGGCGGCCGCGGCCGCCGTCGGGGTGCGGGTGAGCGCACTGGTCAGGTCCAAGGCGCCGAGGCCACGGGAGTGACGGCCAACGGCGAGGGCGGCGGAGAGCCAGGGGGCGAGACTAGCGGCGGGACCAGCGACGAGACGGGTGGCAATCGGCCAAGCCCCCGCGACGCCCGGCGCGAGCCGGTGCCGGCGTCTCCGGCCGATCGTTCAGCAGGCGCGCCGAGCGGCCCGCGGTCCGAGACGGTCGAGTCTGCCAGGCCAGAGGTCAGACACGTCGCGAGCGAGGCGCAGCCCGATGCGCCGCGCGCACCCGTGGCACCTGCACCGGTGTCCCCAGCACCCGCGGCACCGCCGGCGCCCGCGTCCCCGGCCGCGGAGCCAGCGCCCGCCACCCGCAGCGAGCAGCCGCGCGGCGAGGCCCATGCAGCCGAGTTGACCGATACCCGCGAGGGTTAGCCCGAGCCCCGTCCCGGTGCACCGTGCGGCCCGACTCCCCCGCAAGGGGGCGTCTCCCTCGCCCGTCGCCGGGGACGGGCGGGGAAAGATGGGGGCCGGGTAGACGGAACAGGTGCGCGTCGCGAGTGGCGAGTCGCGAGCGGTGAGGATTCTCAGACTGGCCCGCCACTTAGCTCCGGCCACACCGAAGAACTGACATGGCCCGGGTATACTATCGGGCGTGTTCGTCCCCTGTGGACGCAACGGATCCGCCCACCGGATCGACCCCGGACCCAGCATGAGCCTCCCCAGACTCTTCCTCGCGAGCAGCGGACGCTTGATCACGGTGGGGCTCCGGGGTCTCTGGCCGGTGGCGCGTCGGCCCTCTGGCGAGCTCGGCATCGCCCCCTTGCGGCCCCTGGTCCACCTCGCCTTCTTCGTGCCCTTCGCCTTGCTCCAGTGCATCCACTGGATCGGCCTGCTGCTGGACGAGCTCCTATTCCGAGGATACCGGCAGGTCGAGGTCAAGGAGCCCCTATTCGTGCTCGGCGTGCCCCGCAGCGGCACCACCCATCTGCATCGGGTCCTGGCGCAGGACCCCCAGTTCACAACCTTCAGCACCTGGGAATGTCTGTTCGCGCCATCGGTCACCGAACGGCGTCTCTGGCTCGGCCTCGGGCGCCTCGATCGCAAGATCGGCCGACCTCTGGGACGCCTGCTGGGTTGGGTCGAGCGACACGCCTTCCGCGGCATGGAGTCGGTGCACAGCATGCGGCTGGCCGATCCGGAGGAGGACTACTTCGCCCTGCTACCCGCCCTGGCCACCTTCATCCTGATCCTGCCCTTTCCCTTCGATACCTACCTGTGGCGGATGGGCACCTTCGACCGGGACATGCCGGAGCGCGAGCGGGAGGACCTGCTGGCCTTCTATCGCGGCTGTCTCCAGCGTCATCTCTATGTCCACGGACGAGACAAGCGGCTGCTCTCCAAGAACGCGGCCTTCGCCCCCCTGGCCCACGGCCTGCGCCGGACCTTCCCCGATGCCCGTTTCCTGGTCTGCCTGCGCCCCCCCGAGCAGACCCTGCCCTCCCAGCTCAGCTCGGTCGAGCCGGGGGTCCGATTCTTTCGGGTCGACCAGGTCGTGCCCGACTTTCGCGAGCGACTGGCCCGCCAGATCGGCTTCTACTATGAGAATCTGGATCGGGCGCTGGGACCGATCCAGGAGGGGCGCTGCGCCTGGGTCACCCTGGAAGACCTCAAGGACCGGCTGGGCGACGCCATCAGCGCCGCTTACGGCCGCCTCGGGCTGCCGCTCGCACCCGGGTTCCGCACGCACCTCGAGGCCGCGGACAGGCGCTCGCGCACCTACCGCAGCGAACACAGCTACACTGCCGAGGAATTCGAATCCATCGGACATGTCCTGGAGGGCGACCTGAGCGAACGCTACCGGCGCATGGCCACCCGCTCGGTACTGCGCGCGACCGCCCGCGGACCCGCCGAGGGTCAGGTCGGCCTCACACCGGGGGACACGAGGGATCGCGATCCCGCCGTGCGGAAGGAGTCCGCGTTGCCATGCTGAACCTCACGCCCAGCCACGCGAGCGACCTCGACCCGGCGAACGGACGGGGTTTGCGCGTGGCCATCGTCTCGGACGCGGCCCCAGAGCGCAACGGGGTGGGCGCCTACTACCGCGACCTCGCGGACCATCTCAAGTCCGCGGGGGCGCGGGTGGACCTGGTCGCGCCCCGCTTCCGGGGCGGTGCCTGGTATGGCGGACTCGCCCTGCCGCTTCCCGGTGATCCCACCCAGAAGATCCTGGTGCCCTCGCCCGCATTGGTGAGCCGCAGGATCAGGCGCCTGGCCCCGGATGTGGTCATCGTGCCGACCCCGGGTCCCTACGGGATGCTCGGCATGCATCTGGCGGGCCGAGTGGGCGCCTCGCTGGTGGTGGGCTTCCACACCCATTTCGAGCGCATCACCGATCTGTTCCAGGACTGGGGGGTGCGGGGACGCATCGCCCAGGCCTACCTCAAGGCCTGCCACCGCGTGCTGTTCCAGCGCAGCGACCTGGTGCTCGCCAACTCGGACGACATGGTGGAGGTGGCGCGGCGCATCGGTGCCGGCCGGGTGGGACTGATGGGCACGCCCATCCCCAAGCGCTTCATCGACCGCGATCCGGTGCCTCCGGGACCGTCCATCGACCGGGTGCTGTTCGCCGGGCGCCTGGCACCGGAGAAGAACATCGAGCTGGTGGTGGAGGCCGCCCGGCGTCTCCCCGAGATCGAGTTCCTGATCGCCGGCGACGGGCCCCTGCGCCCCTGGCTCCAAGAGCAGGGCCGCTCGCTCCCCAACCTGACCCAGGTCGGCTGGGTGAAGCGGGCGCGGATCATGGCACTGATCGACAGCGTCGACGCCCTCATCCTGCCCTCGCAGGTGGAGTCCTTCGGGACGATCGCCCTGGAGGCCATGGCCCGCTCGCGCACCGTGCTGGTCTCCTCGGCCTGCGGCATCCTGAGCTGGGATCTGCTGGCCCGCGGCCTGTTCCCGATCCGCGACGACGAGCACCTGGCGGACGCACTCGAGCGCGTGCGCGAGATCGACCCGGCCATCCGGGAGCGCAGGGCCCGAATCGCCCGCGAGGCCGCCGTCGAGATCAACCGCCGTAACCTCGACCATTGGCTCGCCGTGCTCGGCGGCAACCACGACCGGGTACTCGATGACCGGCGTTGACGCAGGGCTCGCGCCCATCCGGGCCCTGGTCTCGATCCACGACGTCATGCCCGAGACCCTCGATCGGGTGCGGGGGCTGCTCGCACGCTGCGCGCACATCAATCCAGGCCCCGTCACCCTCCTGGTCGTGCCCGGGCGGGCCTGGGACGCCGCCGGGATCGACCAGCTGCGTGCCTGGCAGGCCGCCGGACACAGCCTCGCGGGCCACGGATGGCTGCATCGTGTGGAGCGTTTCGGCGGCCTCGCCCACCGGATGCATGGGCTCCTGCTGTCCCGCCGGGTGGCCGAGCATCTTGCGCTGGACGCCCCCGAGGTCGCCGCCCTCGTGCGGCGGTGTCACGCCTGGTTCGAGTCCAACGGACTCGCGCCCCCGGGGCTCTATGTGCCGCCCGCCTGGGCCATGGGCCGGCTCGCGCCAGGCGCCCTCGCCGCCCTCCCCTTCGCCCAGTACGAGACCCTCATCGGGGTCCGCGAGGCCGCAACCGGCCGGCTGTGGCGCATCCCCATGCTCGGCTACGAGGCCGATACCCGGCTGCGTGCCCCGGCCGTGCGCCTCTGGAACGCCTGGAACCGCCGCCGGGCCCTTCGAGTCCGTTGGCTCAGGATCGCCATCCACCCCGGCGATCCCGACCTGCATCTCGGCGAGGACCTCCACGCCGACCTCCGCCGCTACCCGGTCTGGACCACCTACGGGGAGCTCGGGCAAAGGGCCCCGGACGCGGATGCCGGCGCCCCCCACCTCAATCCAGCATCCGGCCGCACGAGACATCGGGCGACGGTCGGCTGACACCCGTCGCACCTGGGCTGTCGCCTGGGCGAGGTGTCCTGAACGCCCCTCAGGTCAGGGGTCCTGGTGCTCGAACAGGGGGCTCAGGGGACGCGAAGGTGCGCCGTCAAGGCCTCATCGGAGACCCAGAGCACCAACGAAAAAAGGCCGCCTGATGAGGCGGCCTTTTGGGCATCTGGAGCGGGAAACGAGACTCGAACTCGCGACCCCAACCTTGGCAAGGTTGTGCTCTACCAACTGAGCTATTCCCGCGTTGAGAGCCGGCATTCTACGCACGGGCCCAAGCGTGTCAACCCCATGACAGAGGCGGTGCCGATCAGGGGCCCGGCCCCTGCCCCGGGTCGGCGGTCAGGCTCGGCCAGGCGGCGCGGATGTAGAGGATCATCGACCACAGGGTGAGCAGGGCGGCCAGGTAGAGCAGGCCGAGCCCGAGATCGTAGACCCAAGCGGGGAGCGTCGCCCCCCGCAGCAGCAGGAGGATGATGGAGACCATCTGGGCGGTGGTCTTGATCTTTCCAGTCATGGAGACGGCCACCCGGCCGCGGGCGCCCACCTCGGCCATCCATTCGCGCAGGGCCGAGACGGTGATCTCGCGCCCGATGATGACCGCGGCGGGCAGGGCGAGCAGGGTACGGGGATCGGCCTGGACCAGCAGGACCAGGGCGACCGCCACCATGAGCTTGTCCGCCACCGGGTCGAGGAAGGCCCCGAGGGGTGAGGTCTGTCCCCAGCGCCGTGCCAGGTAGCCGTCCAGGAGGTCGGTCAGGGCCGCACCGGAAAACACCAGCGCGGCTAGGTAGGGCGCCCAGGGGCTGTCCAGATAGAACACGGCCACGAACACCGGGATCAGGGCGATCCGCAGCAGGGTCAGCAGATTGGGCGTATTCCACATGGGGATCCTTGGGGTGGCCACCCGCCGGCGGACCGATGCGCTGGGCTCAGGCCCCCGAGCCCTGGGGATGGAAGGCGTCGTGGATACGTTGGGCCAGCTCGCGGCTGATACCATCCACCTGGGCGATGTCCTCCACCCCGGCCCGGGTCAGGCCCCGGATGCCCCCAAAGGCCTTGAGCAGCCGCTGGCGGCGTTTCGGTCCAACCCCTTCGATCTCCTCGAGCACAGAAGCGGTGCGGGCCTTGGCCCGGCGCTGGCGGTGACCGGTGATGGCGAAGCGATGGGCCTCGTCGCGGATCTGCTCGATCAGGTGCATGGCGGGCGAGTCGCCCGGGAGTATAACGGGGGTGTTTTGCCCCAACAACCAAAGCTGTTCGGTACCCGGGCGGCGATCTGGCCCCTTGGAAACGCCCACCACCAGGATGCCGGAGAGACCCAACTCCTGGAGCGCCTCCGCGACCACGCCGATCTGGCCCCGGCCGCCGTCGATGAACAGGATGTCCGGGATCGGATACTCGCCCTGCTTGACCCGGGTATAGCGCCGCACCAGGGCCTGGTGCATCGCCGCGTAGTCGTCGCCCGGGGTGATCCCATCGATGTTGAAGCGTCGGTAATCGCTCTTGCGCGGCCCCTCCTCCCCGAACACCACGCAGGAGGCGACGGTGCGCTCGCCCTGGGTGTGGCTGATGTCGAAGCACTCCATGCGACCGGGCAGCTCCGGCAGGTCGAGCACGTCGCGCAACCGCTCCAGACGCAGGGTGTAGCCGGCCTGACTGCCTAGGCGTGCCTGGAGCGCGAGGGCGGCGTTCCCGCGCGCCATCTCGAGCCAGCGGGCGCGCTCGGTGCGCACCCTGGACTTGATCTGGATCCGGTGTCCGGCCCGTTCGCCCAGGGCCTGCTCGAGCAGCGTCTGCTCCTCGGGTTCGGCCGAGCACACGAGCTCTGGCGGGGTCAGGCGCTCTGCATAGAACTGGGCGATGAACCCAGCGAGGAGCGTGCCCTCGTCGGTCCCGGCCGGGGCCTGGGGGAAGAAGGCCTTGTTGCCCAGGTTGCGTCCGGCACGGATGAAGAAGACCTGCACGCAGTGCTGGCCTCCCCCCTGGGCGCAGGCCAGGATGTCGAGGTCACCGCCCTCCCCGCTCACGTATTGGCGCTCGCGGATCCGCCGCAGGGTCGCCACCTGATCGCGGAGCACCGCGGCGCGCTCGAACTCAAGCTCGGCAGAGGCCCGCTCCATGGCGGACACCAGCTCGTCGATCACCTCGTCGGCCCGTCCCTCGAGGAACTTCACCGTGCGCGCCACGTCGTCGGCGTAATCCTCGGGGCTGACCATGCCGCAGCAGGGCCCGCTACAACGCTTGATCTGGAACTGGAGACAAGGCCGGGCCCGGTTGCGGAAGAAGCTGTCCTCGCATTGGCGCACCGGAAAGAGCTTCTGCAGGAGCTGGAGGGTCTCGCGCACGGCCCAGGCGCTCGGGTAGGGGCCGAACCAGCGCCCCGCCCCCTTGCGCGAGCCGCGATAGAAGGCCAGGCGGGGGAACGCGTCCTGGCTGCTGAGATACAGATAGGGATAGCTCTTGTCATCGCGCAGCACGACATTGAAGCGCGGCTTGAGCGACTTGATCAGGTTGCTCTCGAGCAGCAGGGCCTCGCCCTCGCTGCGGGTCACCGTCACCTCGATATCGGCGACCTGGCTGACCATGACCTGGAGGCGCCGGTCGAGCGCACGGGTGAAATAGCTGCCCACCCGGCGGCGCAGGTCGCGGGCCTTGCCCACGTAGAGCACGGCCCCTTCGGCGTCGAGCATGCGGTAGACCCCGGGTCCCTGGGGCAGCTGGCGGATCCGGGCACGGGGATCGAAGCCCGCCTCCGACTCGGGCGCGGGGTCGGGACCGCTCACCCGGTTACCCCGGTCCGCCCGCCAGCAGGCCCCGGGCGCGCTCGAACACCGCGTGGAACATGGGCTCCGTGAGGCGCCGGGTCTGGGTGTTGTAGCGGCTGCAGTGATAGGAATCGAGCAGGGTCAGACCCGCGGGCAGCCCGTGCTCGGCCCCGTGGGCAAAGGCGTAACCAGACTGGGTGAGCCCGAGCGCCCGCAGCACCGCGCCGTGGGCGACCCGGCCCAGCGCGACCAGCACCCCACCCGAGGGCAGGCGCGCCAGCTCCGCTGCCAGATACGGGTTGCACAGGCCGACCTCCGCGGGCAGGGGCTTGTTCGCCGGGGGCAGACACCGCACCGCGTTGGTGATGCGGCAGTCCCGCAGCTCGAGCCCATCGTCGGCAGCCCGGGACTCGGGCCGATCCGCGAACCCGTACTGGTGCAGGGTGGCGTAGAGCAGGATGCCGGCATGATCACCGGTGAAGGGTCGGCCGCTCGCGTTGGCGCCGTGCAGCCCGGGTGCGAGGCCCACCACCAGCAGCCGAGCCCGCGGATCGCCGAAGGATGGGACCGGGGCGGCGTGATACCCCGGGTGGGCCGCACGCACGCCCTCGAGGTGCCCGGCCAGGCGCTCACAGCGCCGACAACCGGGGTCGAAGTCCAAGCCTGGTGTCATTCCGGTCGGTCTTGGTCCGAGCGGCACGGACGGCACGCGCGCCGGCCCGAGCCGGGCGTCACTCGCCGCATTGGATGATCCCATGCCGGACGGCCAGTCGGGTGAGCTCCACGTCGGTGCTCACCCCGAGCTTCTCGTAGATCCGCTGCCGGTAGGTGCTGACAGTCTTGGGGCTCAAAGACAGTGCGTCCGAGATGCCCTGGGTCCGTTGGCCGTCGAGGATCATCATGGCCACCTGCAGCTCCCGCGAGGACAGCTCCGCGAACGGACTGGCCGGGTGCTTCTCGATCCCCGCGAGCATGTGGGCCTGGGCGACCTCGGCGCCGACGTAATGCCGGCCGGAGGCGACCGCCCGGACCGCCTTCACGAGCTCCTCCGGGGTACAGCCCTTGGTGAGATAGCCCATGGCGCCGGCCTCGAGGAGCTGGGTCGGGAAGGGCTCCTCACCCAGCATGGTCAGCGCGATCACCCGCGCCTCGGGCGCCGCTCGTCCCAGGCGCCGGGTGGCCTCGATGCCACCCATGCCGCCCGGCATGTTGACGTCCATGAGGACGATATCGGGCGTGAGTCGCTTCGCCGCACGCAGGGCCTCCTCGCCGTTCTCGGCCTCGCCGACCACCTCGATGAGATCCTGATCGGCGAGGATGCGCAGGATCCCCGCCCGAAACAGGGAGTGATCGTCGACGATGAGGACCTTGATCACAGGCCGCCTCCGTGAATTGATGGCGAGGCCGGGCGCACTCCGAACCGTCCGCCCACAGGGGTTCAACCCTTCGGATCCTGGGGTCCGATTGCTCGATTTTTCCGCGTTGACCGCGCGGATAGTCGCCGGTGCGGGCACCTGCACGCTCGCAGCTGCGCGGCGATCCCCCCGCCGCGCCCTGTGAGGGCGCCGCTACCTGGCGGACGGCGGATCGCGGGGGCTCCCAAGGCCCTGATTTGGCGGAGAGGGTGGGATTCGAACCCACGGAGGGGATAAACCCTCAACGGTTTTCAAGACCGTCGCTTTCAGCCGCTCAGCCACCTCTCCCGTGTGGACCCAAGAGGATCCGGCGCGGCGCGAGGGACGGCCGGTGCGCTGAAAAACCCGGCCCGAGCCCCTATCTCCGCCGCACGAGGATAACCGAACGCGCGGGTAGGACCAACGTCCCACGGCTTCCCCAGACAGAGGGGTGTTGGTTAAGCTCCGACCCGCGGGGAGCATCGACGCGATCTGGCCGGACCCACAGACCATCACTGAACGTCCCCAGGACGACGAATCGGCGTTGACGCGGTCGTCCTCACTACCCTTCCAACGAGAGGAATGAACATCATGGCCAACGTTGACTACAGCCTCACACGCGGCGTCCAAGACGCCGTCTCGACCAATAAGGTCCTCAAGAACACCTACATGCTCCTGGCGGCGACCCTAGGCTTCAGCGCCATCACCGCCATGCTCTCCATCGCCCTCAACATGCCGGGCTGGACCTACCTCGCGGCGGTGGTGGTCGCCATGCTGCTCGGCATCTTCGTGCTGCCCAAGGCCGCCAACTCGGCCAAGGGCGTCGGTGTGATCTTCGGCATCACCGGCCTGCTCGGCTTCGGCCTCGGTGCCATCCTGAGCCAGTACCTCGCCCTGCCCAACGGCCCGCAGACGGTCGCCGTGGCCTTCGGCGGCACCGCGCTGATCTTCCTCGGGCTGTCGGCCTACGCCCTGACCAGCAAGCGCGACTTCAGCTTCATGGGCGGGTTCATCTTCGCGGGCATGATGGTGGTCATCGTCGCGATCATCGCCAACCTGTTCCTGGCGATGCCGGCGCTCTCCCTGGCCATCTCCTCGGCGATCATCCTGCTCATGAGCGCCTTGATCCTCTTCGATACCAGCCGCATCGCGCGCGGTGAAGAGGACAACTACATCATGGCGACCTACAGCATCTACCTGAGCATCTTCAACATCTTCATCAGCCTGTTGCAGCTGCTGGGGATCATGGGCGACGAATGACCCAGGTTCCGCCGACCTCTGGTCGGCAACCTGGATGACCTCGCGGACCCCGGCGCGACGCCGGGGTCTTTGCGTTTGAGACCAAAACGAAGGCAGAGGAGTCGAGACCTTGGAGCTATTCCTCAAGATCGCCATGGGGGCGATCCTCATCCTGCTCCTGTTCCGCATGTGGCCCGCCTACAAGCAGTGGCAGGAGAGCGGACGCAAGGCGGAAAAGGGCGATTGGCAGGGCGCGCTCGTGCCCCTCGGCGGGGTGGTCCTGTTGGTGATCCTGCTGATCATGGCGGTGCGCTAGCACCTCATCGGCTGACCCGGATCCCGCGCCCCAGGCGGGTTGACGCCCTGGGGCCCCCGCCTCTGCGACGCGTCCGATCCGCTCCGGGAGCGCCCGCGACGGCTCCTTCAGCGCGCCCCCTGGGCCGGCAACTTCAGAGCATCGCCCCGATGGTCTCGAGCATCGCCGCCGAGTCCGTATAGTCCACCGGGATGCGCCAGCGCCCGTCCGTGGAATCCAGCACCAGCGCCGGAAAGGAGTCCACGGCCATCGCGCGTGCCCGCGCGATCTCCTGATTCAGTGCCCGGCGTGTCTCATCGGCGTCCAGGTCCCGAGCGAAGGCAACCGGGTCGGCTCCGATCTCACCCGCCAGCGCGATCAGCGTTCCCGGATCCGACGGGTTACGTGCCTCGAGGTAGTAGGCACGCTGGATGGCGTCGGTCATGGCCAGGTCGAACGCAGGGTCCTGGCCGCGCGCGGCGATCACCGCGCGACAGGCCGGCCAGGTGCTGCGCCGGGGCTCGCAGCGGGTCCAGAAATCGAAGTTGAAGCGCGTGCCCGGGATACGCTCCTGGATGCGCCGCCAGGTCTGCTGCAACTGTTCGCGCATCGCCGCGGGCATGGGCTCCCGCGAATCGGGCGCCAGCCCGCCCAGCAGCCGCTCCACCGCAATGTCCCGCGGAAGGCCCGCGAGCAGCGTCTCGAGGGCCGGCCGAAAGCCCCAGCACCAGCTGCACATGGGATCGTGGACGTAATAGAGGCGATTGGCCATGTGCGGGAACCTCGACGTGTCGGCGGCGAGCCGCATGCCACCGGAAAGTCAGACGCCGGGGCCCTCGCCGCGGTGGGTCGTTCTTCGACCTGGGCGGCGAGCAGTGCGGCCCGAAGCCCTTGCCGACACCAACCCGCGATTGCAGCAGGCAGCTTCGGACCTGGCGGATGAACCTGGAAGAGCAATTCGGCCGCAGATTCCGAAAACTAACGCAACTGGATCAGTCGCTTGGGCGAAGCCCGGAGGGCACCTGTAGGGTGACTCGGTTGCCGATGCCAAGCCCATGGATATTGGGTGTTTTTACGTTTATCTGCGGCTGGGCTCCTCTTTCCAAGATGAAAGATCGTCGCCGTCCACCGGGTCCTATGTAGCGACAACACATCCGTCGATACGAGACAAGCGACTTTCGGAGACCGCCATGAACGTCCACACCGCCACTCACACCGACCTCTCGATCCCGGCCGTTACGGCGAACCTTGCGCCCCATGCCCATTGGCTGCTGCGCATCGGATTCGCCAGTGTCTTCCTCTTCCACGGGATCGGAAAGATCGCCGCCCCGGCCCAGTTCGCGGAGATGATGGGGCTGCCCCTGTCGATCGCGCTCGCGGTCGCGCTGGCCGAGGTGGCCGGGGGGCTCGGCCTCATCTTCGGGGCGGCCCTGCGTCGCGACTGGATGACCCGCCTCGCGGCCCTGGCCACCATCCCCGTCCTGATCGGCGCCATCGTCATGGTCCATTGGGGCCAGTGGAGCTTCGTCGCCACTGAGACCCATCCCATGGGCGGGATGGAGTTCCAAGTGGTGCTGCTCCTCATGGCGCTCTACTTCGTCATCCGCGGCAACGGAGCGCAGTCGCGGTAACGGCAGCACGTGCCGGGTGGGCCCTTCGACCTCGCCGGGCCCGCTTACTTGCAACGGACCCACTAGGCGACTGCCCCGTCTGCCGGATCGAGCCCCAGCGGGTGGTCGCCGAATCCTCGTCACCCACGACATGCGGCCCATGCACCGTTTCTCCCTCGCTGGACGCCGCACAACGGCAGCCCGACGCGGCATGACGCCCCCTGTCGCCCCGGAAGTGCGCACCAAGCGATCGCCTTGACCTCCGAGCCCACCACGCGCAGCGTAAGGCACACTGGAATCCTCACTTTCTTGCTGTTGGGCGAACGGACATGCTGGCGAAGAAAACATCCAAGAATCAGCTCAGGCTACCGAAGGCCGTGGTGGCTAACTATCCCGACGTGGAGTACTTCGACGTGCGCGACGAGGACGGTCGCATCGTGCTGGTGCCACTGCGGGCGAATCAGGCAGAACCGGTCCGGGAGAAGCTGCAGCAGCTCGGCATCCGCGAAGAGGACATCGACGCGGCGGTCAAGTGGGCACGGTCGCGGTGATGCGAAACTTGGTGCTGGATACCAACATCCTGGTCTCCGCCCTCCTGTTTCAGAATGGCCGCCTGGCTTGGCTGCGGCGCTCTTGGCAGTCACGCCGGATCTCGCCGTTGCTATGCCGAACGACGACGGATGCGCTTCTACGCGTATGCAGATCCGCGTCCAGGACTTGGCGCCCGCGACACTGGGCCCGATTCTCCTCCGCGTAGTTCGTCAGTTTTCAGAGCAGATCTCCGCCGGGGCCATCGTGAGGCTCGATCCGCGGGTCAAGGGTCCGTGCACTGCCGCTGAGTTGAGCCTGCTGGGGAATCAATCTGCGCCCGCCCCAAGTGCCCTACATGCGCCACTTTATCGTGGTGTGTCCCGGGTTTCCCTGGCTACAGCTTCGAAGACTTTCGAACCCGCAGCCATGGGTGACCTTTCCCGATGCGAATCCGGACAGCGATCGAACTACTCGATTTCAACGCAACCGATCTCGGCATCCGCCAGCAACTCGTGGATTTGGCTCCTGTTCTCGTTGAGCAGACGAATCACGCTCGCCTTCCCCGCGTTTCCAACCCGCAACCAGACGACCTTTGGGGGTGCGCCCCGAACAAGGCTGAGCTCGTGAAAGTCCGAGTCCTTGGTGACGATCACGAAGCCGCCGTCCCTGGCATGGCTCCAAACGGCGTCGTCATCGGCCTGTTCCAGGCCCTCGAGCACCACTTGACTGCTACCCGGATAGGCATCCTGTAAGAAGGGGACGATGCGCCGAGACAAGTTCTCGTCGAGTAACAGCTTCATTTCGGGTGCAGCACAGCGGCGTGCCGCTCCCGATCCGCCGCGTAGGCAAGGCAGGCATGGATATCTTCCTGCTCCAGCTCTGGGAAATCCTCCAAGACCTCGGCTGGCGTCATACCGTCTGCGAGCCAGCCGAGCACGTCGTAGACGGTGATGCGCAGGCCTCGGACCACAGGGCGGCCACCCCGTTTTCCGGGCTCTATCCAAATTCTGTCTGAGTAGTTCATCGTGAGCACCCCTGGGGTGAGACGGGGGAAATCCTAGCATGGCGCATGTCCCGCGAAGACCGCCGCCCTCACCCTGGACCTGCCAGACGAGAAACTGCGGCTACTGGAGGTCGTCGCCCGCGCCCGCGGCACCAGCGTGGCCCGGCTCTTCGAGGAGATGTCCAGCGTCATGCTGGCCGAGGCTGATGCGGAGACCCGATTCCAGTTGTGTGCGCAACGGGGAGCCGGAAAGGAAGCTCGTGGTTTGGAGTTGCTGGGGAAGGCCGCAGAAGGCAGTCCATTGACGAAAGCGGCACCCGGATCACCGCGCTGCTCGGAGACCTGCGCCCCTATGCGGAAACGATCGACCAACCCACTCCGGCCCCGGAGGCACCCCGCTGCCGAGATCCGGACGATCAAGTTTTCCTCGATCTCCTCGTCGCTACCGGGGCCGACGCCCTGGTCACCGGCGACGGCGATCTACTGGCCATTGCGGCCCAATCCGACCTGCCGATCCTCACACCGGCGCAGCTGCGCGAGGCCCTGAGTGGCGAGTCACCAGGCCAACACCGCCCGGTCGCTGACGCCTCGGCACCCGCAAGCGCGTCGAGGCGACCCCAGGGACTGTCTCCTATTTCCTTGGCTGTAGGTCGGCGTGTAGGTCGGGCTTCAGCCCGACGCCGACCCGGCAGGCCGCTCAATCGCCCCAGTCGGGCTAAAGCCCGACCCACGGGGCGTCTGGATCAACCGAGGAGGTAGCGGCCGTCGTCGAGGCGCCGAGCGTGGCCGAGGGCGGCCAGCGTCGCGAGCAGCTCGGCGACCTTGGCGCGGGTGGCGCGGGCGAAGGCCCGGGCAAGCTGCTCCTGGGCGAGGAACCGGCCCCATCGGAGGCTGTCATGGGTCTTCCAGGAATGTCCCGATCGACGTGACCCGAGGAACCAGCCGGCCCGACTTCCCGGCGGCAACCATGCGCACCACCTGCCGGCTATTCTCCGGTCCGTAGCTCACGTGGATGGGCAGGTCCGGTCCGTAGAAATACAGCCGATCGAAGGGTGTGTTGGTCACCACCCAACGCGCCACCTCCAGCATGTCCTCATCCTCTACGATGAAATCCACCGCCGCGCCCAAACGCTCACAGACGCGTTTGCCGCGGCGGTTCAGCTCACAAGCCGCATGCTGATCGAGCTTAGGGTCGATCCGCCCGGGGATCTCCCGGGCCAACTCCGGCGAGCAGAAACCGTAAGTCGAGATGGATCATCCCGAACCAGTCGATGACCAGGTCCAGCACCTGCTCCGCCAGATCCTGAAGCGCATTCCAGCTCTCCGTCTGCCGAGGCAGGTTCGCGAGACCGGTGCGGGCCTGGGTCTCACCGCATTCGACGAGCTGGCGGAAGTTCAGGAAGCGTCCGCAGGGGTCGTCGAGTGCCGGCGGCGTTGACGGGCGCACCAGCCGCAGCCCCTCCACCTGCCAACGGTGGCGGGCCAGGGTGCGATCGAAGGTTTCCGGGTCGGGGCCGAAGCCTGCGAGATCGAAGAGGCCCAGGGCATCCAGGGCCTCCTCGAAGGCCAGCTGCTCCGGATAGCCGGGAAACTCCTCGTTCACGTAACGGGACTTGTGGAAGAGGTACGGAGGGACGTAGTCGGTCCCCGCCCCATAGGCGAAATAATCGACGTCCTGCTCCCGCAGCTTGATCTTCACCCGCTCCACCATCCGAGGCAGTGCCTTGCCCTCGAAGTCGTCGTAGCGCATCAGGCTGACCTTGCCGGAGCCGATGTGGACCTTGACCAGGTCCGCCGCGCGCAGGTCGCCGTAGAGCACCGCGGCGCAGCCGACGTAGACCCGCAGCAGCGGAGGGAGCTGCTCGATCAGGCTGGTGTGCAGTTGCAGGGACTCTCCGGCCTCCAGCCAGCCAAGCCCATGCTCGGATGCCGTACGACAGGCATCGGCGATCGCCTGGGTATCGCTGATGCGGAAGAGCAGCTCACGCGCCTCGGCCTGGGCCGCGCCGTAGTCCCCGAAGAAGGCCTTGATGTCCCGCTGCAGCCCCGGCTCCAGGTGCCGATAGGGGCGGCGGCGCTCGAACTGGTTGAGCGCCAGGTAAACGGTGAGGTCCGCGATCCGTCCCGCCTGCGCCGACTCCAACTCC
The DNA here is from genome assembly GCA_963714915.1 of uncultured Gammaproteobacteria bacterium. Lineage (GTDB taxonomy): Bacteria > Pseudomonadota > Gammaproteobacteria > Chromatiales > Chromatiaceae > Thiodictyon. The sequence continues at coordinate 91,052 of CAVQQM010000011.1, read as the reverse complement.
TGCGGGTCGTGCCGCCCGGCGATGAAGCGCAGCGCCTTGGGCAACGAGCCGAAGCCCTCGGTGAGCGCCAACAGGTCCGCCACCTCTGACGGATCCGGTCGCCGCCCCAGCCCGACCCAAAGCCCCCAAAGACGGTCCAAGGGCTCGCGATAGGTCTCGTAGCGCTCCGCCGCGCGGTCCCGTCGCTGGCGCGGGGCTCGCTCGATGCGTTCTCGGGCCGGTGCCCGTAACGAGGGCTCTCGGAGCCGACTGCGCCGGCTGCGGTAGCGGTCCACCAGGAAGCGTTGCTCAGCGTCCTTGTCCCGAAACACATAGAGCACACCCGGCGCGACAGGGATCGGCTCCTCGTCCAGGGCCGACTCCAGGAAGGCCTTGATCTCGGACTGGGTGTAATAGCGCTGAAAGGTCCCGCGCCGGGTCATGACCCCATCGCCGAAGCGCTTCCCGGCGACGTCGTTCTGGTTGGCGAGCATCACCGAGACGACCAATAGGGTCTCCGCCAGGGACCAGGCCCGGGTCAAGGCCTCCAGGCGCTCGTCGAAGTCCTCGATGACGTTGATGACAAAGCCGAGGTTGACGATCGCGGCGGATCGCACCGGGTTGTCCGGCGCGTAGTAAGGGTCCCAGCCCGCGGCATCGAGCCCGTTCTCGACCAGTCCGCGAACGTCGTCCCCGCGCCCGCATCCATAGTCGAAGACGCTGTGCTGTCCGTCGAGGAATCCGTATCGGGCAAGCGACTGCACCGGCGCCGAGAACCCGTAGCGCTGAAGCGCGGTGAGATGCCGTGCCGCCGCCCAACCCGAATGCAGCGGGGTCAGATCGTCCTGGCTCTGGCCCTCGCCCCACTCGTCGTTCCGTATTGGCACGAGTTGGTGCCCAACCACCCGGTAGCCCTTGTCCCGCAGCAGCTGCTCCCACTGGCGCCGATACCCAATGCGGGTGGGCTCGTCGAAGAGTCCGATCGACTCACATGCCTGTGTCAGCGCCGCGTACTCCGCCCGTCGTGGGTGGTCCGCCGGCAGCAACAGCTCTTTGCGGTGCAGGATGGGTGGGTTGAGAGAATCGGGCATAGGTTCGGTGACTGACCGCACCGGAGTTCAGATCCACCCGCCAAGTGGCCGCCAGGAAAGGAAACGGGTCGTCCTAAAAGCCCGGGTAGTGCAGCAGCCCAAGCGTGCCCCCTGTTGAATCTACGCGAACCAAGTTGAACTGCTCACCCCGTCGCACCTGCGCCAGAGCCTCCGCTTGGGCCAGGCGTGCGAGCAGCGTCGCCGGCTCAGGGGTGTCAGCATTGTCTGGCAGCGAATCGACGTGAAGATAGAGCCTGTCGGCAACGACCTTCCCGATACCTTCGGGACTCGGGTTGCGTAGTGTCACTAATGCACCTACCATGCGGCGATGGGCGGCATCGAGACGATCTTGCAAAACGCTCGCGCAAACCCCGCGAATGTCCGCTTCGCGGATTTGCGTCGGCTATGCGAGCACCACTTCGGTACGCCGCGCCAGTCCGGTAGTCATCTCGTGTTCAGGACGCCCTGGCCCGGCGACCCGAGGGTCAACATTCAAGACCGCCACGGCAAGGCCAAGCCCTATCAAGTCAAACAAATACTCGCGGCAATCGACAGGCTCGAAAATGGTTGATCCCAAACACTACACCTATCGCGTGATCTGGTCCGAAGAAGACGATGAGTTCGTCGGCCTCTGCGCCGAGTTTCCCAGCCTGTCTCACCTGGACGAGACCCAAGGTGCGGCCTTGGACGGCATCACCAGATTGGTTGCCGACATCGTCGCGGACATGCAAGCCGCCGGCGACAGCCCACCCGTCCCTATCACCGACCGCGGGTACTCAGGTCGATTCCAGGTGCGAATCACACCGGAGCTTCATCGCCGCCTGGCCATCCGGGCAGCCGAGGCCAACGTCAGCCTCAACCGGATCGTCAGCGATCAACTGGCAAAACCGTAAGCCCGCGCAGGACGCCCGCAGCGCGGCACCCTTTGCCGCCGTTCGGTTGCCGACACTGTTCCCGGAGCTCGCGACCTGTTTTCCTGGCGGTGCGCTCACGGCGTTACAGTTGAACGGCTGGAACTGGGGACCGCGCATGTCGATCCAGCCAATACCTTACGACCGCTTCGAAGACTATCTGCCCACGGAGCGCGAATGGGACGACGCCAAGCACGAATACGTCGCCGGTTCTCGCCATGACCGCGGCGACCTATCACCACAATCTGATCACCACCACCGGTGACTTTTGGCGGCGATGAAGCGAAACGCCAAGGAATCGTGCGTCGCCCGCTCGATCTTGCGGCTGGAGTAGCAACCGGTGGCGTAGCTATCACGAGATTCGACTACCTTGCCCTGAGGCCCAAATTCCGGCAGCGCGTCTTCGTGCCCTGTGGACCCAGCGGCCCCGACGTTCCAACTCGAAACTCTCATCGACCCCCGCCGCGCGGACGATCGAGCTGTGACAAGCCGCAACCCCCAGGATTTCAGCGAACCGCCTCTGCCGACATCTGCGCTTGCGGTACGCAAAGGACATCAAATCAAGCCTCTGATGGTCTTGGCCACCGCATCCCAATCGACATCGGGCGTTAGATCGCACCAGCTGAGCCGCACGTGCCATTGCCCACATCGACGCTCATCCCCATGGCCTTGAGCACGTGGCTCGGCGCCGAGCTGCTCGAGGTGCACGCCGACCCGTTGGACACCGCGACCAGCTCCTTGATCGCCACCATCAGCGCCTGCGAGTCGAGACCGGGAAAGGCCAAGTTGAGCACATGACCAATCGCCAGCGACCGATCGCCAGTCAGGCTTGCGGATAATGGTTGTCCGTCCCCGATTCGCGCCTGTCCCTCCGCTCTACTCGACAATCCCCTTGGCCCGCAGGCTTGCCCGGGTCAGTGCTTGGCGCAAAGGAAGGTCCGCTTTGCCGCGCATGTCGATGTTCATGGCGAAGATCCAGATCGCGCCGGGCTTCTCGATGTAGCCGACATACCAGCCGATCTGCGGTGTGGACCGCGCGGCCCAGCCGGTCTTGGCACGAACACTGTAGTCCTCGCCCTGCTCCATCAGCATCACCTCACGCAGTCCGGCATAGGACGATGCCTGGTAGGGCAAGGTCTGCAGAATCACCTGGCGCAGGAAGGCAACCTGTTCCTCGGCACTGACCGTGAGGGAGCCGTCGAGCCAGAAGGCGGTGCCGTCGAACGGCTCCTGGAGCCTGCCGTAGCCCGCGCGGGCCAGGTGGGCCCGATAGCGCTCACCGCCGATCCGCCGGGCCAATTCCTGGTAGCACCAAACGCAGGAGACCGCGTACGCGCTCTTGATGGTGTGGTCCCGGTTCCAGTCGGGAAAGTCGTGAACGCGCCCGTCCCAGCGGAGCACCTCGTCGAGCCCCGACAGCGCACCCTCTTCCAACGCGATCAGCGTGTTGAAGATCTTGAAGGTCGACGCCACAGGATACCGCTGCCCTGCCCTGCGTCTCGTTGTGCACATAGCGCTGGCTTCCATCGAGCTTCGCGATGACGATGGTGCCTTCGACACCGGCATCCGAGAACAGGGAGGCGATCTCGGCGTCTTCGGCGTGGCCTTGCGTGGCAAAAGCAATCGCAATGAGCAGCGCGAGTATCGGTCGCATCAGCGTCGAGGTGCAGGTGGTAACGGACCACAGCTTACGCACAGGACCCCGCTGCGCAGCCCGATCGAGCCGCGTGCCGACTGCGAAGGGCTGCGGGGGCTGGCGCATGTCCTGATCCCGGCCAGCGGTTGGCGGCTCAAACGATCACCGGCTCCGGTTCCAGCCGGACGCCGAACGCCTCCGCCACCTTGTCCTGTACCTCCCGCGCCATGGCCAGGATCTCGGCCCCGGTCGCGCCGCCGCGGTTGACCAGCACCAGTGCCTGCTTCTCGTAGACGCCGGCGCGGCCCCGCGTGGCGCCCTTCAGGCCCACCGCTTCGATCAGCCACCCGGCGGCGAGCTTGACGCCCCCGCCGGGCTGCGGATAGCCGACGAGCGACGGGTACCGCGCGATCAGCGCCTGGTGCTCCTCACGCGAGACGATCGGGTTCTTGAAGAAGCTGCCGGCGTTGCCGATGACCGCGGGGTCGGGCAGCTTGCGGCGCCGGATCGCCACCACGGCATCGAAGATCGCGCGCGCATCCGGTCGCGTCACATCCCGCTCCTTCAGCTCCCGGGCGACGTCCGCGTAGCCTTCCACCGGCTGCCACTGCTTGGGTAGGGCGAGCGTCACCGAGAGGATCAGGCGGCAGTCGGCGAGGCCATGCTTGAACAGGCTGTCGCGATAGCCGAAGGCGCACTCGGCGGCCGTCATGCGCACGAGGCGCTGGGACGCGAAATCCCAAGTCGTCAGCGAGTGGAAGCGCTGGGCCAGCTCCAGGCCATAGGCGCCGATGTTCTGGATCGGCGCGGCGCCGCAACTGCCCGGAATGAGCGCCAGGTTCTCGAGCCCGGGACGCCCCATCGCCAGAAGCCGCTCGACGGTCGCGTGCCAGTTCTCGCCGGCGCCGACCTCGACGTGCCAGGCGTCGCCCGCCTCGCCAAGCTCCCGCAATCCTGGGACCTCCACCTTGATCACCAGGCCGTCGAAGTCGCGGGTCAGCAGCAGGTTGCTGCCGCCGCCGATCACCAGCCGCGGCAGCCCGGCGAGCCGCGGATCGGCGGCCAGCGCGGCGAGATCGTCGGCGCTGCGCACGCGGCAGAACCAGCGCGCCCGCGCCTCGACGCCGAAGCTGTTCAATCCGCGCAAGGGGTAGTGTTCGTGCAATCTCGGCAGCATCGGCAGACCGGGCGTACGTCGTGATCGGAAGGCCTGGGTCACGCGGTCGCCCGTCACGGCGCCGCGCCACCAGGGAAGATCAACGCCTCCGTGGCAAACCCGGCCGTCCGGGCTCTGGCCAGCAGGTCCTCCAGCACGGCTGGGGGCAACTCCCGCTCGCGGGCCAGGATCCAGAGATAGTCGTGGCTATAGCCCGCCACCAGGGCCCAGCGATAGTCCGGGTCCAGCGCGAAGACGTGGTAGCCGCCATAGAAGGGTCCGAAGAAGCTCACCTTGAGGCTGCCGACCTCCGGGCTATCGAGGAAATAGGCGCGGCCCTGTGCCTCCTTCCACTGGCCCTTCGCCGCATCAAAGCCGCGGTTCAGCACGTCCACCCCGCCGTCCGGGCGCCGGCTGTAGGTGGCGCTGACATCGCTGAGGCCGCGCTCGAACGAATGGTCGAGCCGGGCGATCTCGTGCCAGGTGCCCAGGTAGCGGTCCAACTGGAAGCCGGTGACCGGGCGAACCCCCTCGGGGATGCCGGTGCAGCCGGCGAGCGTCAGCGCGAGCAGGCACAGAGCGAACAGCTTGCCGCCGAGTGCGTATCGAATGTGCATGGAAAGACTCACCCTCAACCCTGTCGTCTCAGTGCAACCCCCAGCGCCGCCTCGGCCTCGGGCGGGGCGCCCGCGCATATCCGCCACCGCGCTGATCTCCCTGCCCGCTTCCCTCGCTGAGCAGAAGTTCCTGGTCACGCCACCCGGGCTAGTGCAGCGTTCCCGCTCCCTCGCCCTCCCCGTCCTTCACCGGCAGCAGGTCCACGAACCGCCCCCTGGCCTCGGTGAAGTGCTGGAAGGCCGGCGTACCGAAGGTGCGCTTCTTCTTCGAGACGCCCTTGGGCTTGATGGGCATCTGCGCGAGCCACAGCCCATGGCGGGTCTCCAGGGTGAAGGACACCACGTCGACCCGGTATGGCGAGGCGCCGATGGAGCCGTAACGCTCGATGATCTCGTCGGCGCGGCGAATCTTGTCCGGAGGCAGGGTCCAGGCGTCCATGATCACGAACACGAAGTCGGCCTCGACCCGGTGGGCGACGTGACGGATCAGGAAGGCCGAGTCGTCCTTCTGCTCGTCGCTGCTGGTCCTGGAGCATGACCGGATAGGTCTCTTTGGTGGTCAGGTTGCCGACGAAGGCGAAGGGGACCAGCGACTCGCCCCGCTCCAGGATATCCCTGGCGGCATCGATCAGGGGGCTGACGATGCCGAGATACGCCTCGGGCATGGCCGTCATTTCGAGGCGCCTCGCATGGCCAGCGCCAGCTCGTACTCGCGTTGCAGGCCGGTTCCCGGGTCGGTGCTCGGGTCGAACAGTCGAAGGCCGACGTGCATCAGGCAGATCAGGTGCAGACCGGAGTAGTCGCCCGGCAGACTCTTCAGGCTGTAACGGCGGTCCGGGTCGTTGATGGCGAGGCCGGACTGGCCGAGGCGGGCGATCTCCATGACGATCTGCCCGACCTGATCCCGCGGCAGGCCCGCGAAGGTATCCATGGCGCCCTGCATGTACATCACCGCATCCATGCGCGGCTTGCCCTCCACGACCCCGTGGAGATCGTCGCCCGCCATGCGGTTGGCGCTGGCAATCGAAGCGTCGGCCAGCGGGTGCCGGGGATGGTCCTGGATGATCTGCTTGTAAAGCGACTTCGCCTCGGCGCGGTGCTCGCCGCCGAGCTGCTCCAGGCACTGGGCGAGGGCGTAGCGGACCTCAGCCTCTGCGGGCGCGACGGCGAGCGCCTGGCGGAAGAGGGGCAGCGCCTCGCTCAGCCTGCCCTGGCGGCCCAGGACCGCGGCGAGGTTGCGCAGGGCGAAGACGTTGCCGGGGTCCTGCGCCAGGGCGGTGCGCAGGGCCTCCGCGGCCTCATCGTCCCGATGCAGCCGGGCGAAGGCGACGCCGAGGCCGACGGCCGCATTCGTGTAGCCGGGATCGAGCTCCAGACAACGCCGCAGCGGCGTGACGGACTCCTCGGTGCGCCCCAGCTCGCTCAGACAGATGCCGTGGTTGTAGGCGACGTCGGCATCGTCCAGCATGCCGTCCAGGGCCTCGAGCATGGGCAGCGCCTCCTCGAGAAAGCCGTGCTGGAGCAGCCCGACCACGTAGTCCTTCGGTTCGACACCCTGCTGCGGGACGGCGACCACGCGGATGTGCGCGTCGTCCACGGTCACCGCCGCATTCCAGCCCCGCTCGGCGTACTTGAGCGCGAAGTGGGTGAGCACCGCCTGCTCGAAGGCATCGGTTCCGGGCTGCCGGGCGCCCGCGGCCAGTTGGGAGGTGTCGAACTCCGCGACAGGGACCTGGAGGATCTCGGGGGCCTTGGTTGCCTTCATTGGATCGAATGACGCTTATTGGAATTGAGGTGCAGAGGGGCGTCGCGGTGTTTTTGCCAAGCGCAACCGCTTCTTCGGCCCCCAAGCAGTAATCGGCTGCCTAGCATACCGGGTTGGGCTCACTGTCATCGCTGTACGGGCCCTGCCGCCTGCGTGACATCCCATTGCGGCCCGCGCAGGATCGATTCCGCCTGACCGACCCCTCCGACAACCGCTCAACAGGTTTGGTGGTTACTGTCAACTTGACCGCTCACAGCCAGGCGCCGCTCTGACGGGTGCGGGATTTTTCGGGCGCCGGCGGGTTCACGGCGCCCGCTCGCGGCGGTCGCTATCGGTGGCTGGGTCGAGGCCGCACCCATTGCCGGCGGAGGCTCGCAGCAGCACGTCGAACCACCGCGCTCCGCGCCGCTCCGGCCGAGCGTCCCCGCTGACCCAGCATACGGCCAATCCGAGCACCGGGACGTCCCTCAGGAGATCCTCGAGCACAGCCTCGTCCAGGTCCGTGAAGCGCCGTCCCTCGTGCTCGCGGTCTCCGCGGCGGTACCTGAACGACGCGTACAATACGCCGCCCGGGATCTCGTCGATGCCCGCCGCCGTCCCCGGCCGTCCCTGCCCCTGCTTCTTCAGCGCCTCCTTGAGCGCCTCCAGGGCCACGAAATACCCGCTTTGCTCTCCTTGCTCACAAACCCGCGTCATAGGATCTCTTCAACCTCCACCGTCGCGACCGGCTTCAACGGTACGCCGAGGTGGTAACGGGTTGCCTTGCGCTCGCCGGTCCGGAGCAAGACATCCAACGCGACGAGATCGGCCAGATCGCGCGTGGCGGTTGCAGGCGCGGCACCGGTGATGCCGCGGTAGTTGCCGGCGCTGAGCCCCCCGATGAAGCCCTCGGGGCCGGCGGCGAACATCCGCAGCACGGCCTTTTCCTGGCGCGCATTGAGCTTGCCGCGCACGCGCTCGAGCAGCCGCGCCTTGCCGATGATGAATTCGACCTGCGCCAGGCTGCGCCGCTGCGCCTCGATCACCTTGGCGGCGAACCACAGGAGCCAGTCCGTGACCTCCAGGTCGCGGCTGGCCGCCTCCAGCGCCCCGTAATACTGTTTGCGGTGTTTGAGCAGGGTGCCCGCGACGGCGGTCAGCACCGGGTCGGCCAACTCTGAGCCAGTCCCTGCGCCAGGGCCTTTTCCGCGATCGCCCGGCCGATCCTCCCGTTGCCGTCCTCGAACGGGTGAATGCTCTCGAACCACAGGTGCGCGAGACCCGCGCGGGTGAGCGCCGGCAAGGGCCGCGTTCCCGTCGGCGCGGTGTCCTCGAACCAGGCCAGGAAGCGCTCCATCTCCGCCTGGACCTGCTCCGAGGGCGGGGCCTCGAAATGGACCCTGGGCGCATAGACGGCTCCCGAGACGATCTGCATCGGCTCGCGATGGGTGCGGTATCGGCCGATGGCCTCCAGGTCACGGCGGCCGTTCATGACCATGCGGTGCCAGGCGTGGAGCCTGTCGTGGTCGAGCGGGTCGAGCAGATTGGGCAGGGAGCGATACAGGGAGACCATCATCTCGGCGATCCCGGCCTCCGCCGCGCCGACGCTGCGCCGATCTCCGGCGAGACCGAGCTGTCGCCGGATCGAGGACTGGACGCTGTCACGGTCGAGCACCTCGCCCTCGATGGCCGAGGTAGCCAGGGCATCAACGCTCATGATCTCCACGACGAGGGTTTCACGGCTGGTCTCATCCAGATGCCGGGAGGAGCCGATCACCATCCCGGCCCCTTGCGCGAACAGGATCTCGGCCCGCGTGAGCCTGTCCTGATCCCAAGTGAAATCCGGCCAATCGGGGAGCTGCCAGTTCCAGGTCATGATTGATAACACGTCCGTTTATCGCTCACGATAGCGCACGTTTGCGAGCCATAAAAGTCCCTTTATCGCTCACACCCGGGCCTAGGGCCTCCTCCGGTTTGCGGGACATTCCGAACCGATCCGCGGATGATGGTGCACTCGCGCCATGTACAGCGCCGGATTGACCAGTCTCCTGCCCCGAACAGTCGATGTCACCGAGATCAAGGCGGTCGCCCGTGTCGATCCGCTGACGCGGCGGACGGCGCCATCGTGCTGATGGAAAAGATTTGGCCGGCGCTGGCCCATGTGGACAGCTCATCCGGCGCCCTCGGCAACGCGGCCAACGAGACGGTTCGCGCGCTGTTCGACATCGTCGTCGCGGCCTGCGGCGTTGGAGACCCTCTCTCCGGTGGTCGAGCCGGTCTCGATCCACGAGGCGACTGCGCCGGTCGCTCCGGACAAGCACGGTCGGACTATCGATGGTTGCCAGACCGCAGGCCGATCTCCGCACACCAAACTCGTGTGGTCTGACCTTACCTCTGACGCACACCATGCGCCCGGCATTGGCGTTTCCTGCTCGGACGTTGGGCTCCGGCAACACGCCAGGCCGAAGGGCATGGCAGGCGACAGGTGAGCCCGGAGGGAGCCGACAGTTCCGCGTGCCGGCCTGACGCGCGGTTTGGAGGAGCCCGCTACAGGGATACACTGAGGCCTGGTTCCCCGGCCCCATCGCTGGCTACCAAACCACCATGGCACGCATCGTCCCCTCCGATCTCACGCGCCTGGCACTGAGCGGCGCCCACGAGCCGGAGATCGAGACGCTGGCGACGCTGCGCGACACGCTGCCCGACGACTACACGGTGTTCCACGGCGTGCACTGGACCCGCCAGTACAAGGGACGGACCCTGTACGGCGAGATCGACTTCGTGGTGCTCAACGAGGCCGGGCGCGTGCTCTGCATCGAGCAGAAGAACGGCCGGCTCGAGGAGAGCGAAGGCGAGCTGTTCAAGGACTACGGGGACGAGCGCAAGAACGTGGGCGATCAGATCCTGCGCTCCGTCGACAGCATCCGCGAGAAGTTCGCCTACCAGGTCGGCAAGAAGCCCGGGCTGGACATCGAGTACCTCGTCTACTGCCCCGACCACGCGGTCAAACGGATCTCCGCCGCCGGACTGGACCGGGAGCGGATTGTGGATGCCCGCAAAGCCGGCAGCTCGCCGCCCGCATCCAGGCCGTCCTGCCGCCGGGCCCGCCGGACGCAGGCGGCTGGGCGCACCAGGTCCACGCGTTCTTCCGCCAGACCTTCGAGGTGGTGCCCGACGTGCACGCCCATATCGGCGCCCAGGAGAGGACCTACACCCGCCTCTCCCACGGCCTGCTGGAGGTGCTCGTCAAACATCGAGATGGAGCCGCTGCGGCTGCACGTGCTGGCCACCGCCGGCAACGGCAAGACCCTGGTCGCCCGGCACTTCTTCGACCAGTGCGTCGAGCGCGGCGACCGGCCCCTGCTGCTGTGCTTCAACCGTCCGCTGGCCGAGCGGCTCAAGCATCTGGTCGCCAGCGGCGGCAGGGTCGAGACCTGGTACGGGTTCTGCGATCAGTTCCTGAAGTCCCGGGGCATCCAGCTCGACTTCGAGGCCATGTGGGGTAACCCGGACTTCTGGGTCGAGGCGGCAAAGCAGGTCGAGGAGCAGGCCCTCGCCGACACGCCGTCGGGCGACTGGCGCTTCGATACCCTGATCGTCGACGAGGCGCAGGATTTCGAGGGGGACTGGTTCGAGGCCGTGCGGCTCTTCCTGCGCGAGGGCGCCGCCATCCTCTGGCTCGAAGACCCGAACCAGAACGTGCGCGACACCGACGCGCTGGCGCTGCTGGATCAGGGCTTCGTCGGCTACCGCTCCCTGCTCAACTACCGCTCACCGGAGCTGATCGCACGCTTCATCGCGCGCTGCCCGAGTTCCCTTCACCTGCGCCAACGACCTTCCCGGCCTCGGGGTCGGCACCGTCCTACGACGACCCGACGATCAGCCCCGGCTCGTGGGCCGCATCGTCGGGCGCCTGCTCAACCAACGCTTCCGACGCAGGACATCGCCGTCCTCTCCTGCCGCGGTCTCGAGAGCACCGCCCTCAAGGACGCCCAGCGGGTCGGCAACCACACCCTCGCCCGCTTCACCGGCGAGTACGACATGTTCGGCAATCAAACCTACTCAAAGGGCCAGATCCTGTTCGACTCGGTGCGGCGCTTCAAGGGTCAGCAGGCCGCGGCGGTGGTCCTGACCGACGTCGACCCGCGGGAGAAGCAGCTCGCGCAGGAGCTTCAGGTCCTCTTCTGCGGACTGACGCGGGCGACGGTGCGCCTGGATCTAGTCTGAGCTGTCGGATGTCAACGGTCAGGCACGTACCCATCCGCAAGGACGTTGACCACGGACGGCGGCGTCGACGCGTCGACCTCTGTTTCCGGGAGCGCGGGTCACATGGCGGACGTAACCGGACGGCGACCATTCCAGAATCTCTCCATGCCACGACCATCCGAAACGCCCGGTGATTCGCCAAGGTCGGACCGTGGAGCCATCGGGCAGCCCCTCTGATGGTGCTTCTCCAGGTGCGCTGGGTCCCGTTGGGCGCCACCCGCTCGGCGTGGAGGAATTCATCGATCGCGAGCCATCGCGCTGTTCCCCCGCGCCTAGATTGTCGGCGTTCACCGCCAGCCACCGTCGCTCGAGACTCCCGAAACTCGGTCTTCTCCGGACAGGTGTCCGCGCAGGGCCTATGTCCGGCCGGCGAGGGCCGTCGCCTCGTCCAGGAAGAACAGCCCCGTGTAGCTGCCCGGCGCCATGATCGCTCGCCGGGCGCCTTTGTAGTCGAGGGCACAGGTCACCCACGCCTCGCGGGCCCAGCGTCGATGCAAAAGTCTCCCGTGCTCGTCGTGGAGACAGCCGCGGTTGCCCATAAACAGGCCCCGATCCGGAACCGCTATGATCTCGCCGCGCGGCGTGACACGATTTTGTCGAGGCAACTGAATCTACTCCCTTCCGTCGCGAGGACGCTATGGCTGTTACGTACCCGAGAAACTCAGGTAGACGTTACTGCTCCAATTCTGCGGCGAACTTGAAAATGATCCAGGAAGACGAATCTCAGCTGCTCACGCTCGGAGACGTAAGAGCCAGAAATAGGTCGACCGGAGTCACCCTTGGGACGAGCCTCCCGGAAGGACCAGCGACCATCCTCACCACCTGCCCCGACTGCTCCGGCCCGTAGCTGACATGCAGCGGCAGGTCGTCGCCGTAGTAGTAGAGCCGGTCGAAGGGGTGTTGGCGACGATCCACTGGGCGACCTTCAGCATGCTCTCGTCGTCGACGATGAAGTCCACCGCCGCGCCGAGCCGCTCGCAGACTGGCTTGCCTCGGCGGTTGTGCTCGCACGCGGCGTGCTGATCCCGCTTGCGATCGATACGGCCAGGGATCTTGCGGGACAGCTCCGGCGAGCAGAAGCCGTAGTCGAGCCGGATCATGCCGAAGTAGTCGATCACCGGGTCTAGGACCTGCACCGCCAGATCATGGAGGGCGTTGTAGCTCTCCGGCCGCTTGGGCAGGTTAGGCAGGCCAGTGCGCGCCTGGGTTTCGCCGCACTCGATGAGCGGATTCCCTGGTCTACGCCTACCTCAACGGTCAAACCGCCGAACCCATTTCCCAGGCATTTCCCTTGCTGCGCCTCGAACAGGTCTATAGTGCACTCGCCTACTATCTCGCCCATCGTGAGATCATCGATGCCCATCTCCGAAAGGGCGCCGCGGACTTCGAGCACCTGCGTCAGGCCACCCGCGACGCGGACCCAATATGGCACCAAAAGCTCGACCAGGCCCGGCGCAAGGCGTCCCGAGCCGCAGTCCTGCGCCCATCTCGGTATTGTCCACTGAACCCAGAAGTCGCTGTCGCCCCACGGATTGTCCTACTCGACCGACACCCGCGCGGCGATGTCGCGATGGCAACGAGAACCTACGACCGATGAACACGACCGGCGGCAAGCTCAGCCAGGATTACGGCTGGGAGATCACCATTCTCCACAAGCTTCGGGCCTTCTCCGACGGCCTGTCGCTGCTGGAGCTGCGGATCAATTGGGACCGCTATCTGGCAGACCACACGCCGCGCTTCGAGCTGCATCTAGTGCTGCTCAATATCACCATCGTCGAGCTGAATATCTATTACCTTCACCATCGGATGGATGCAGCGGATGGTGACGACATGCGCACCTGACGCGCTTCGAGCAGGTAACGTGGGTTCGCATCCGGATCCCGAGCACCAAGGGGCTACGGATATCGCTCCCGGCCCACCTTGCCTCCTCGGTCCAGACGGGCGCCAATCAGCGCCTCGGCCGCCGCCGCGCCCAGAAGGAACCGATCACCATCTGCCTCGATCCGACCGCTCTCGCACCTGCTATCTCAACGCGCCCCATATCTTCCCCTTACCCTTCTCCGCTCCACACCGCCCGCACCCGAGCCAACGGTCGCATCTCGTCGTTCGCCTCGAAGTCTGGATAGTCGGGATTCGCCGCTTTGAGCACGTAACGCCCATCCGGCTGCTTGGTGACCGAGCGCAGCACGTACTGATCGTCACCGCTGGCGTCCTGTCGCTCGATGGCCATCACGTCGCCCGTGATGGAGCCAGCCTTGTCCGAATCGACCAGTTCCAGCAGCAGGTAGTCGCCGTCCCGCACCGGATTCTTGCCGCCCTCCATTGAGTTGCCGGTTGCGCGGGCGACGAAGTGGCGGCTGGGGTCGATGTTGCCGTGGCCGGGCGGGACCCTGTAGGTCTCCTCTACGTCCGTGCGACCGGCGCGGAAGTGACCGCAGGCAATGCGTAGATCCGGGAAGTACGGCACCTCGATACCTTCGGTACGCTCGGTGTATTCAGCAGTTGGACGCTGCGGGAAGGGCAGGATCTGCGCGCCCTTGGCGGTCGGTTCCTCGGCATCGCCCGTCGCCGGCTGGGGCAGGCGCGGCTCATAGGCAGCGAGCCGGTAATCGACCAACTCCTGCACCATTGCCTGGAAGGTGTCGCGCTCCTCGCTGGCGACCGCGAAGGTCGCCTGGAACCCCCCCTCCGCCACCTCGAACCAGCTCTTGGCATCGCCACCGCGGTTGCCGCCGGTCCAGGCGTTGATCGGGTTACCCTTCCAGTAGCTGAGCCATTTGCGCTCGTCGACCTCGTCGATCTGCTGAAGGTCCTTGCGAATGTCGGGGATGAAGCGGCGCCGTCGGCGAAAGACCTCCAGCGCCTGTGCGGCCAGGTCTTCGACGGTCGGCGGCCGGTGGAAGCCGTCCAGGTCCAGCAGGGATTCCAGCAATACGGCCTTGAAGCATTTCACCATGGTGGTCGTCTCGACCTCGCGGAAGAAGTCGACATGCCGTTCCAAACAGCCGGTCTCGGCAGGTGTCAGATCGCCTTGATCGGCCACCAGTGCCCACCACTGGCCATGTTGGCGCCGAAGGTCCTGGGGGCTCGACCCGCTGCGGTAGAACTCCGCCAGGGTCGGCCGCCGACTCAGGGAGTCGCGCAAGGCCTGGTAGTCAGTGGCCGGCCCCTTGCCCTGGAGGCGGATCAGGAACTCGATGATGGCCAGGTCGTAGTTCGCAAAGCAGCCGGGCGGCAGCTTCAGCTCCCCGTCGCGGGCGCGGCGGCCGAATTCGGCGAGCTGGCGGTAGCTGCTGCCCACCTCGAAAAGGGCCTGGGGCTTGTTCAGGAAACCGTGGTGGTTGCCGATGAAGTCCAGCACGATCAAGCGTTTTTTGTCCGCGTGCAGGCGCAGCCCGCGGCCAAGCTGTTGCAGGAACAGCACCTTGGACTCGCTGGGGCGCAGCATCATCACGGTGTCGATGGCGGGCAGGTCCACGCCCTCGTTGAACAGGTCCACCGAGAAGATGACCTGAAGGTCGCCCTGGTCCAGTTGCTCCAGCGCGGCGCTACGCTCCAGGGTCGAGCCGCGATAGACGGCCTCGGCGCGGATGCCCTCGCGGCGAAACCGCTCCGCCATGAAGTCCGCATGGCTGCGCGACACACAGAAGGCCAGTGTGCATTGCTGGCCATGTTCGTGCCAATGCCGCAGCGCGTGGCGGGCGCGGCCCTGGGTGGCGAGCTTGTGCTCCAGGGTGTGCGGGTCGAAGCGGCCGTTGCGCCAGGGGATCTCCCGGTAATCGACCGTCTCGTCAAAGATGCCGAAGTAGTGGAACGGGCAGAGCAGCCCCAGCTCGATGCCGTCGAAGAGGTGGCGGCTGTAGACCAGGTTGTCGTCGCACAGGCTCAGGATGTCCGACTGATCCGTGCGCTCCGGCGTGGCCGTGAGCCCCAGCAGGAAGCGCGGGCGCAGGTGTTGCAGCAGGCGCCTGTAGGCCGGCGCTGCGGCGTGGTGGAATTCATCCACGACCACGTAATCGAAGTGGTCGGGTGCGAAGCGCTCCAGGTGCTCCGCCTGCCCGAGCGTTTGCACCGACGCGAATAACAGATCGACATCGGTCTGCTTGTGAGCGCCGGTATAGCGGCCCACTCGTGCGCCCGGATGCACGCGGAGAAAGCTAGTCTCCGCCTGCAACAGGATCTCCTCGCGGTGGGCCACGAACAGCACGCGCCCGGCCACCATGCGTTGGCTGTCGAAAGCGGCCAGGTAAGTCTTGCCGAGCCCGGTGGCCATCACGACGAGGCCGCGCCGGTAGCCCAACCCACGGCTAGCCGCCAGCGCAGCCAAAGCCTCCTGCTGCACCTCGGACGGTTCCGGCGGCGGCTCCTCCGGCTCCTCGCAGCCGGCGGCGATAGGCAGATGCTGCACCAGCCGCCGGCGTTGCTCGTACTGCTCGATCCAGTCGTGAGCCAGTGGGAACACGTTCGGGTGGGCGAACAACGTCTCGTACCGCTCGCGGATCTCCCTGAAACGAAGGCTGTCCGGTGAATCGGCGTCGTCCGTAGGCTCCACCCGCAGGTTCCACTCCAGGCCGTCGGTCAGCGCCGTGCGGCTCAGGTTGCTGGAGCCGACGAAGGCCGCGCCCCAGACCGTCTCGCCGCTGCTGCTCCGCATACAGATGTACGCCTTCAGGTGGAAACTCTGCTGCTCGCACAGGAACACGCGGATATCGGCACCGCGCTCTGCGAGCAGCATCAGCCGCCGCAGGGCCTGGGGATCGGTCACGTCGAGATAGTCGCTGGTCAGCACGCGCAGCCGCGCACCGCGGGTCTCGACCGCATCCACCAGGGCCGGATAGACCAGCGCCAGACCGCTGGCCTTGATGAAGGCCACCGCGAGATCAATGCGGTCGGCCCGGCGAATCGCCACCAGCAGTCGCGGCAGAAACGGATCGGACGCCCCGCCCGTGGTCAGGAACTGGCTCAAGCCGCCTCCGAGCTGCGGAGCAACGTATTCAGCCAGCGCTCCGCCTCGCGGCCGGGGCGCAGGTCGGCGGTGATCCAGGTCTCAACGGGCTCCAGGCCGCGCACCTGCCGCAGCAGCTCCGCCAATCCCGACTCGTCCAGATCGGTGAAGCGCCGGCCATGGTGATCCCGCTCACCGTTTCCGTACTTGAAAGAGGCGTATAGGACGCCGCCCGACTTCAGTGCCAGACAGAGGCGCTGCATCACGGCGGGCAGCTCGGCAGCAGGCACATGCAGCAGGCTGGCGCACGCCCAGATGCCGTCGAACTCGTCCTGCCAGGCGATGTCCCGAAAGCGCATGCAATGCACGGATTGGCCAAGGTGGCGTTCGGCCAACGCGGCCAGGGCGGGGGCGGCGTCGAAGGCAGTCAACCCGTGGCCGAGGCCGGCAAACGTCTTGGCGTCGCGACCGGACCCGCAGCCAGCGTCGAGGATCTCCGCCCGCTCCGGCAAGAGCGGCAGGAAGCGACGATACAGGGGGGTCATGTCGACTTCGACGGTATCGGCGAAGAACGTCCCCGCGTTCTGCTGGTAGTAGTCGATGTTCAGGTCAGACACCCAACGGCCTCGTCGGCGACTTTGTCCCGTGAATCTCATCAACAGGGCATCTGAGCCGTCCAGAACCCACTCAACATGGGCCGCCAAAATCTTGGTCTGGTCATGAATACTCTCCGGTCACGAGTCGTCGGGACGAGCTAAAGCGTGGTGGCGAGTCCGACAATCTGGTGCGTCGACAGGGTTCCGGGCCGCAAACCGAACTCCTGCCCGCCGCCAAAGGTGCGCCGCCACGACCGCGGGCGCGCGCGATCGCGCAGGACCAGACAGCCACCTCCCTTCGGACCGTGAAATTTGTGTTCCGACAGCGACAGCAAATCAATGGGCACTTTTCATAGGTCGAGCGGGAGCTTTCCCGACAGCTGGGCGGCGTCGACACACAGCAGGATACCCTCTGCATCGGCAACAGCGGCAATAGCCTCGCTGGGTTGGATGACGCCCGTCTCGTTGTTAGTGTGCATAACCGAGATCAACAAGGTGCCTGGCCACAGCGCCGCAGCAATGCTATCCGGTGAAACGCGTCCGTCGGCCTCCGGGGGCACAAAGCTGGGTTAAAAGACGTTCTCTATCAGCGACTTGCAGCAGCCCAGCGTTGCCCTGTGTTCAATCTGAGTGGTCAAGATGTGGCGGCCAAAGTCAGCATGGGAGTAGGCGACTCCGCTCAGCGCCAGATTGATGCTCTCCGTGGCCCCGGACGTGAAGACAACCTCACGTTCAAGCCATCTCAGCCCTGCTGCAGCCACGCGCCGAGCAGCTTCGACTATCGCCGATGCCGCTTGCCCGGGCAGGTGCTGGGCAGACGAAGGGTTCACGAGCCCTTGAGATCCTTCGAGAACCTGCATCATCTCCGAACGCACTTCCGGCGCGACGCATGTTGTTGCCGTGGTGTCGAAACGAAGTGGCTTCGGGGATTCGGGCATCTCGGGTCGCTCGCTGGCATCGACTGGCAAGAAGGTCGGCGCGAGATGTTGCCACATCGGAAAGTTCACAGGGTGAGCCCGCAGCCCGCCGCCGAAAGCTCTCAATGCTTACGCGAAGCGCGGTCGCGGCCACGGGGGCAGCCTAAGATGTGCTACGATCTGTGGGCACAAGTAATGCCTCACTCGTCATGGAACCACTCGACATCTTTTCGGTACGGGATCTGCGCACGCGCTCCGGCGACCTGCTGCGGGACGCGGAGCTGGGTCAGCTGTCCCTCATCACGAAACACGGCCGCCCGGCGATCCTCGCCGTGCCGTTCGATGGGCGCCTGCTCGATCAGGGCGTCCACCGCGCCTTGGCCTTGAGCCTGTACGAGGGCCGACACCTGACCCTCGCCCAGGCCGCGAAGGTCGCCGGATTGTCCCTGGACGGGTTCATCGACCTCCTCGGTGCCCTCGGCGTCGCCGCTGTCGACTATCCCCCCGAGGAGCTGGCCGACGAGCTGGATGCCGCCCTGTGACGGCTGTGGTCGTGGCCGACGCCGGGCCTTTGATCGGTCTGGCCCGGATCGATCGTCTGTCCGTTCTCGCCTCCCTGTACGGATCCGTCCTGGTTCCCGAGCGGGTTCTGGCCGAGCTCCACGTCGATTCGGATCGGCCCGGGGCACGGGCCCTGTCCGCCGCGTTGGCTCAAGGCACGATCCGACAGCAGACGCTTCCCGAGGGCAGCGCGAGCGAGCTGGCGCGCCTGGGTTTGTTGCTCGACGCCGGCGAGGCGTCTGCAATCCTGCTGGCCGAGCAGACCGAGTGTCGCTTCTTGTTGATCGACGAGCGTCGGGGGCGGCAGATCGCCCGGGCGCGCGGCATCCCCGTGGTGGGTCTGGCTGGCGTCTTGCTGGCCGCCAAGCGCTCCGGGCTGCTCCCTTCCGTCGCGTCCACGCTGGCGGACCTGTCCCGAGAGGGGTACCGGCTCTCGGATGCGTTGGTCAGTGAGGTCTTGCGCCTGGCCGGTGAGGCGGAATCCGCCGGATGACGCAGCAGCAAGTCCGGTCGAGGGAAGCGGCTGGACTCGCCGAAGTGGCTCACTGCTCCCCTCTGGACGTGCGCTGACGGGGAACTGAAGCGCCCGGACGGATTGCGGGGCTGGTGGATTCGTCCAGCGCCAGCCTTTATCCCTCACGGTAGCGCCGGCAGCGTCGACTCCCATAGCTCCGTCTCCGCCTCCCAACGCGCCGCGTCGATGTCGAGGCCGTCCGATCGGGTCTGGCTGCGCGCGGCGGCGTCCGGTCTTGCACCGGATATGTCGAATTCGCTCCCGGTGCCAGTCAGGGCATCCAGATTCAGGCTGTCGAGCGTGGGGAAATGCCCCGTCTCCGCCAGGATCGCGAGCCACTCGTCGAGGTTCACCCGGTCCCAGTCGACCCGCCCGAAGTCCTGGACGTTGATGCCGGTGCAGTCCGGCGCGTCCGCCTCGCCCCAGCCGCGCCCGAGCTGGGGGCGGATCTGCTCGTTGAGGATCCGCGCCAGCGGGGTGTTGAAGCAGCAGTAGGCCTTGCGCCGCTCGATGCAGGCGGAGAGCACCTTGGTCTTGCAGTAGGAGCCCAGGTCGTGACAGGAGCGCAGCTCGCGCTTGGCCCCCAGCTCGAATTCCTCCTGCTCGCAGGTCCAGATCAGCTGGATCAGGATCACCGCGATCGCGTAGATCATGTAGGCGGTCATCACCCAGGCGAGCGCCGTGCCCACCAGTCCCCCGAGCTGGATGGTGCCCGCCTGCAGGTTGCCGCCGACGAAGGCCGCGCCCCCGTTGACGGTGAAGAGCGCATTGGCCGCCGCCTCGCCGAAGAGCTCCGCCACCCAGCGGGCCGTCTCCTGCATGAGGGCCTGCTTGAAGGCGTCGAGGGATAATTGCGCCGCGGCATCGGTCGCATCCGCCGCGGTCTTGCCCATCAGGTTGTTGGCGACCGAGGTGAAGGACCGGGTCACCTCGCTCCAGACGGAGGCGACCGGCTGGCGCAGGGTCTCCCAGGAGCCGCGCAGCGCATTGCCCTGGTCGAGCCCCATCAGGGCGTTGTCGAGCTTGCCGACGGCGAACACGAGCGAGAGGTAGTCCGCGAGCGAGACCCCGTCCGGGGCGTTGAATCGTCGACAGCGGACAAGGAGCGTTCGATCTCAAAGGTAGTCAGTTCCAGCCAGAGCCGTGGTTCCATCGGGAAGACCATGACTCTCCAACACGCGCCGCAGCGGACAAGGGCGGCATCAGAAAACCGCGGAGCCGCCCCACGACATCGGCCAGCGCAACAGCCTCCAGCGCGTTCCTCGTGAGAAAGGCCCTCCACTGGATTTGTTTCTGGGGGTCCTCGGCAAAGGCGTCGGTTAGGCCGAAGGGTACGCCCTCGGGGATCGGGGTTGCGCGCCGCTGGAAGGTCGCGCGGATCGCCTGGCGGAGGGTTTCGCCGTCGAAGTCCATGCGGCGCGCCACGACCCACAGGTCGAAGTAGTCCTTCATGCGGCTGTTGGCGATGCCCAGCACCACCACGGCCTCTAGCTTCTCCGCAACGACGGTGTAACGCGGGTAGGCACGCAGCCTGGGACCCGGCAGTTCGGGCAGCATGGTCGGGTAGTCGACCGGCTCCGGCGCGGGCGTCACCGCATCGCCGAAGCCAACATCGACCTGGACGGGGCAACGGGCGCCGGCGAGGAGCCCCACCAGGGTGACGCGGATACCACCGTAGTTGGCGTCCTTGCGGATCTCCTCGGCGCGGACCGTGTCGGCCTGAAAGCGGATGCCATCGTCGGGGTCGACCGTAGCGGCACACAGCTCATGGAAGACGACCTCCAAGACCGGCAGCTCCGCGGGGCCAAACCCCAGCAGGTCGGCATCGCGGGTTGGGCGATGGGGGATGTCGAACCACAGGTCGAAGAGCAAGGCGCCCTTGAGCAGGAAGCGCTCGGCATGCCTGGAGCGGCTCAGGCGATAGAGGAGCCGCTCCAGGGCGTAACGGGTCAGGACCAGGTTGAAGTCCTGCCGCTCGGCCTTCGCCTTGTTGAGCAGGCGAGCGCGGATGGACGCGGCCGGATCCTGTCCCTTCACGCCAACCCCTCCAGGTAGGGACGCATGACATTGGCGACCCGGCAGACCCGGGCGTAGCGCCACAGCGCGTCCATGGTCACCCGTCTCGCCTTCCATGACTCCCGCAGGGCCTCCAGCGCGACGTCCAGACCGATCTTGTTGCGGTACTTGAAGCAGTCCGCCACGGTCCGCGCCAGGTTGGTGATCCGCACCGAAACGCCGTCGATCCGGTGCTCCTCGATGCCCTCGATGAGGGCACGCTCGGAGAAACGCACGATCCGCAGTGGCGGGTAATCCAGGCGCGGGGCGCGCGCCTTGTTGGGAATGGCGAGCCAAACCTCGAACGGGGCCTGGGTCGTCACCTCGTGAAAGCGCAGCGCCGAGAGCAGGCAGACCACGGCCCGCGGATGCTTGCGGGCGACCTCGGCCAGGGCCGAGTGCTCCGACACCTTCCGGTCTGGAAGGGCATAGAGTCCGCGTCCGACCCGCGCGAGCCGGCCCTGGCGCACCAGCCGGGTCAGGGAGACGCGGGGCAGGCCGTAGGCGTCCAGATCCCGGGGACGAACAAGTCCCTGGTCACGGGCAAGTTCAAGAATGGCGTCCTGGGTCGATTCCATCCTTGAAGCATGTTCCTAAACGCCGGTTTTGGTCAACATTCGCCGGCTTTTTGGAACCGCACGTTCCGGGGAATTTGTGCAGCGGACTGCTGCATAAATCGGGGGGCCGGCCGGGCGTCGGCCAGCGTTCCAAGACGACAACCCCGACATCCGCCTGAATCCCCCGCTCTGGCCGCTGTTCGAGGTGCGGATCGCCCCCGAGCGCCCCGACTTCGCCAGCAGCGGTACGCTCCTGGTCGATGTCCCCGCTGATGTCTACCAGGGCGACGACTTCCAACGGCTGCTCCGAGAGACCGGGGAGCGCGGCTGGTTCCTGGACCGCACCTTCAAGGACTTCACCACCGACAGGGCCGCCGGGTTCATGGCCTTCCTCGCGGAGACCCCGGCATGAACCTCTGCACAGAGGCCCTCAAATTGCTGCGCGTCCAGCCCGCTGCCCCGCGGCCCTGGGTTCGTTGTTGCCTTTCAGGCCCATCGCTCTACGTGGAGGCCGTCAATTCTCGAGAACTCCCGGACGTTGTTGGTCACGAGTGTCGTAGCCAGTGCCAAGGCATGGGCGGCAATCAGGAGATCATTCGAACCGATCGGGCAACCGGCACGCTTGAGCTCGCGACGCAACCGGCCGCAATGTCTCGCTGCCTCGGCATCGAACGGGACGATCTCCAGCGGCAACAGGAACCGCTCCAAGCGGTCCATGTTCTGTTCGACCCTGGCGCTGTTCTCCACACCGAACCGCAACTCTGCGTAGGTGATCGCCGAGATTCCCACTTCGCCGAGCGGATAGCCCCGGACACGCGAGAGGACCTCGGGCCGCTTCCGGTTGATCGCGTAGATACAGATATCCGTATCCAGAAGGATCCTCATTCCAGCGGCTCCCGTTCCTGCAACTCCGGTTGTTCACGTGTCAGCGTGAAGTCCTCTGGAAACTCGGCCAGGGCGTCGAACATCACCTGCCAAGGATCGTCTTTCGGCAGCAGCACGACGGCATTCCCCATCCGCTTGATCACGACCTCGTCGCCCTTGAACCGGTACTCCTTCGGCAGACGCACGGCCTGGCTGTTGCCGTTGACGAAAAGCTTTGCCGTTTCCATGATCTTGAATCCGCTAGTGACGTATATACGTCGAATATATACGCCATTGGTCTCCCAGGCAAAGCCCCTTGGGCATCCGGTGAGCAGCCTGTTCCAAGCCACTGGCCACGCAACCCTGTTGCCGGCGATGGAGCACGGATGAACGTCCGCTCGGAGATCCTCCAGTTCCTGAGAGTGCCGCAGGCGTTCGCCCCGCCCGCACCCGCTGGCAGCCGTCCGACCGTTCGCGGCGTGACGGCCTAACCCACACCCGCCTCGGGACGCAGGAGAAGGGGGTAGAGCCCCGCGGCGGGCGCTCAGCCCTTCGAGTCCCGGCCCTCCCCTGCCAAATCTTTTCCGAACCCTGCAGAAGTCGCAGGCACCCGGATTCACCTCCGGCCAGCGATTGACCTCACGGCAACCCCGGCAGCGTCGACTCCCACAGCTCCGTCTCCGCCTCCCGGCGTGCCGCGTCGCTGTCGAGGCCGTCCGATCGGGTCTGGCTGCGCGCGGCGGCATCCGGCCTTGCACCGGATATGTCGAATTCGCTCCCGGTGCCGGTCAGGGCATCCAGATTCAGGCTGTCGAGGGTCGGAAAATGCCCCGTCTCCGCCAGGATCGCGAGCCACTCGTCGAGGTTGACCCGGTCCCAGTCGACCCGCCCGAAGTCCTGGACGTTGATGCCCGTGCAGTCGGGCTGGTCGGCCTCGCCCCAGCCGCGCCCGAGCTGGGGGCGGATCTGCTCGTTGAGGATCCGCGCCAGCGGGGTGTTGAAGCAGCAGTAGGCCTTGCGCCGCTCGATGCAGGCGGAGAGCACCTTGGTCTTGCAGTAGGAGCCCAGGTCGTGACAGGAGCGCAGCTCCCGCTTGGCCCCCAGCTCGAACTCCTCCTGCTCGCAGGTCCAGATCAGCTGGATCAGGATCACCGCGATGGCGTAGATCATGTAGGCGGCCATCACCCAGGCGAGCGCCGTGCCCACCAGTCCCCCGAGCTGGATGGTGCCCGCCTGCAGGTTGCCGCCGACGAAGGCCGCGCCCCCGTTGACGGTGAAGAGCGCATTGGCCGCCGCCTCGCCGAAGAGCTCCGCCACCCAGCGGGCCGTCTCCTGCATGAGCGCCTGCTTGAAGGCGTCGAGGGATAATTGCGCCGCGGCATCGGTCGCATCCGCCGCGGTCTTGCCCATC
Source organism: uncultured Gammaproteobacteria bacterium (assembly GCA_963714915.1). Taxonomy (GTDB): domain Bacteria; phylum Pseudomonadota; class Gammaproteobacteria; order Chromatiales; family Chromatiaceae; genus Thiodictyon. Next base: position 67,232 of record CAVQQM010000011.1, on the reverse strand, counting down.
AGGTTGTTGGCGACCGAGGTGAAGGACCGGGTCACCTCGCTCCAGACGGAGGCGACCGGCTGGCGCAGGGTCTCCCAGGAGCCGCGCAGCGCATTGCCCTGGTCGAGCCCCATCAGGGCGTTGTCGAGCTTGCCGACGGCGAACACCAGCGAGAGGTAGTCCGCGAGCGAGACCCCGGCCGGGGCGTTGGATCGTCGATAGCGGACAACGAGCGTTCGACTTTATAGGTAGTCAGTTCCAGCCAGAGCCGTGGTTCCATCGGGAGGACCATGACTCTCCAACACGCGCCGCAGCGGACAAGGGCGGCATCAGAAAACCGCGGAGCCGCCCCACGACATCGGCCAGCGGGACCGGATCGAGGGTGTTCCTAGCGAGAAAGGCCCTCCACTGGATTTGTTTCTGGGGGTCCTCGGCAAAGGCGTCGGTTAGCGCGTGGCCGGTGGGGGCCTAGAGGGCCAAGAGAAGAAATCAGAGTCGGTGTCCGAAAGCTCGCGGCACCGTGCGGGCCAACCGGGCCACATCTCAAGGCGCATCCGCGGTTACTCGCTCGATCTGGAGTCGGTGGATTCCGCTCTTTTCCGCGTCGAGAATCGTAATCTCGCCGTTTTCTCAGGGCAGGGCTGTGTACGCGCACAGGCATGAACGAGGCGAGCGACCGGGGACGGCAGGTCGAAGCGGCGACCCGGGAGCGTCTTGCATCGCTCCTACTAAGCGGGGCCAGGGAAGCGCGAAGAAGAAGGCGCGAGGCCCCCAGTAGGCTCAGGCGCGAGCGTGCCGAAGTGGCCCAGGGGCGTCAGGGCTGCAGCCGTTCGGACCTGGTCGCCGCGACGACCTCAGCCGAGGACCTCCAGCCCGCCCATGTAGGGCGCGAGGGCCGGCGGGATCAGGACGCTCCCGTCCTCCTGCTGGTAGTTCTCGAGCACGGCCACCAGGGCGCGGCCGACCGCGAGTCCGGAGCCGTTGAGGGTATGCAGCAGCTCGGGCTTGCCGGTCTCGGGGTTGCGCCAGCGGGCCTGGAGTCGGCGGGCCTGGAAGTCGCCGAAATTGCTGCACGAGGAGATCTCGCGGTAGGTGCCCTGGCTGGGCAGCCACACCTCTAGATCGTAGGTCTTGCGCGAGGAGAAGCCGAGGTCGCCGGTGCACAGGGTCACCACCCGGTAGGGCAGTCCGAGCCGCTGGAGGATGGTCTCGGCGTGTCCGGTGAGGGCCTCCAGCGAGGGAAAGGGGTCGGAGTCGAATGGCACTGCATTAAGCACAGGCCACTGATTATATAAGGGAAAAATGACGGACTGACCCCTCGGGTGGTAGGCTGAAGTTGCAACACCCAAGCCACCAGCCAGGGAGCCAGCCCGTGTCCCACTGTAAACGCCGCCCGGTGAGCGGGCAACTCGCGCGCATCGGCGTGCACGCCGAGAACGCCGATGCCTACTCGATGTTCAACCTGCTGACCGGGCCACGCTTGCTCGAGCGGGTTGAGGCAGCACTGCCCCCGCACCGCGAGCGTCTGTTTCCGCCCACCGAGGCGCTGGCCATGTTCCTCGCCCAAGCGCTCTCGAGGGACGGCAGCTGTCAGCACATCGTCAATCAAGTAGCGCTCAAGCGCGCCCTCGGGGGGTTGCCACGATGCGCTACGGATACGGGCGCCTACTGTCGGGCGCGCTCACGCCTGCCCGAGCAGATGATCGCTGATCTCGCGCGGGAGACCGGCGCCCTGATCAGCGGCGATGCCCCGGGGTGGTGGCGACGACAAGGCCGCCAGGTGCGCTTGGTCGATGGGGCCATTGTCACGCTGGCGGACACCGAGGAGAACCAGGCTGAGTACCCGCAACCACGCAGTCAGCGACCCGGGCTGGGCTTTCCCATGCTGCGGCTGGTCGTGCTGATGTGCTTGGGCAGCGGGGCGCTGCTCGATGCTGCCATCGGGCCATGCGAGGGCAAGGGCAGCGATGAGCAGTCGCTGCTGCGCACCCTGCTCGAGGCACTGCAAAGCGGCGATATCCTGCTCGGGGACGCCTTCTACCCGACCTATTTCCTGCTCTGCGAACTGGTGCGCGGCGGGGTCGATGGGGTCTTCGAGCAGTACGGCGCCCGGCGCCGCAGCACCGACTTCACCACCGGTGAGCGCCTCGGGGAGCGCGACCACCTCATCACCTTGAGCCGGCCGAAGAAGCCCGAGTGGATGAGTCAGTACGAGTACGATCAGGTCCCGGCCACGCTGGTGGTGCGCGAGCTGCAGGCCGGGGGCAAGATCTTGGTCACCACCTTCCTCGACCCCAAGGAGACCTCCAAGCGCGAGGTCGCGGCCTTGTTGCGATACCGCTGGCACGTCGAACTGGACTTGAGAAACCTCAAGACCACGCTCGGCATGGAGCACCTGCGCTGCAAGACCCCTGACATGGCGCGCAAAGAGCTGTGGGTCTATCTGCTCGCCTACAACCTGATCCGCCTGCTCATGGCCCAAGCCGCCTTGCTGGCCGATCAGATCCCGCGCCAGCTCAGCTTCAAGCACAGCGTACAAGTCTGGCTAGCCTGGCAGCAGGGATGCGTGAACCCTCACGACGGCGCCGCCATCCAGACCCTCCTGATCCTGATCGCCGAGCCCCGCGTTGGCCGAAGACCGGGTCGCACCGAGCCGCGCGCCCTCAAGCGAAGACCCAAGCCGTTCCCGCTTCTGATGCAGCAGCGCGAGGCAGCTCGTGCGCACATCCGCGCGCATGGCCACCCGAAGAAGCAGCGCTGATGGAACCTGCCATGCAGGCCATTAACCTGTTGTTTTCAGTGAGCCCTGATCCCTAATGCAGTGCCATTCGGGTCGGCGTCGTTAGGACGAGCTCGCGGCACCGTGCGACTCGAACGGGCCACACGTCAAGCCGCATCCGCGGCCACTCGCTCGATCTGGAGTGGGTAGATTCCGCTCTTTTGCGCGTCGAGAATCGTGATCTCGCCGATCCCGTCCGCGGTATAGCCGATGTTGACATTCCAGCTTGCGGACTCGTCCCGCACGATCTCGCCCTTTGCGAGCTCTAGGAACAGGACGTCGTCTTCTTCGTAGTACACGATCTTCATCGCGAACCCCGTTCGGTCCAGTGGATCATGATGGTTTTGACGATGATTGCCTGCCCGGTGACCACGGCGGCGCAGACGAGATTGTCGCCTCGCTCCTCGAATCGATGGAAGATCCAGCCGTTGCCTTCGCCCTTGTCCAGGTAGGTCCCCGACTCGACGAGCATCTTGACCTGGTCCAAGGTGACACGCCGCTTAGCCATCGATTCGATCGCGTGATTGGTCAGCCACACGCGCTTGCCGAATCGGGTGCTGTGGAACGCTTCGCTCATCAGGGTGCATCACCCACCAGGGTCCGCGGACTGGGCCACGAACAGTTCCGTTCATTGTAGCCGCAAGCCGCTCGGCACTGGTCCCGAATTGGGAAACCGCGATGAGGGTGGCAACATACATCCGCGGGCCCAAAGATGGTCAGGAGAGACCGAAGGTGCCCGAAATATCGATCGCCAAGGCCAAAGCGCAGCTGACGCGCCTCATCCACCAGGCGGAACGGGGCGAGGCCGTGCACATCACGCGCCGCGGCAAGCCCGTCGCGGTGCTCTTGTCCGAGAACGAGTACGCCCGCTTGCGCCAAGGGCAGGAGCGGCGGAACTCTTGGGACCTCATCGCCGAGATGAGAGCCGATCCCGGGTTCGCGCCCGTCGATTGGTCCAGGGAAGAGGTTGATTCCTGGCGCGCCCGCCGCCCGGCACGTCGTTGGCGCCGGTGAATGGCAGCTCCGGCAGGGCGGCGATGAAGCGGGCGATGCGCTCGGGGAGCGGTAGCCCACGAAGCCTTGGGCCTGGAGGTCGAGGGCGGCGATGCCCCGCAGGTTCTGGCTGGGATCATCCAGCCAGAGGACGTCCGCCCCGTCCCGCTGGAAGAGCCCGGCTACGTCGAACCAGTACCCGTCGAAGTCCTGGGCCTCGTCCTCCACCTGCGTAGGCAGCCGGTCCAGAAGTGCAGGGCCCGCGCAGGTTGGAGAAGTCCAGCCGGATGCCCCGCACTGTCGTGCAGCCAATCGACCCGCTTTGCGGTAAGCCCCGAAGCACGCCGCAACGTCTGTCACGTAGACCCACCGCAAGCGCGGATCGCGGTTGAAGTACGCGACTAAGTCCTGTCGATACCGCGCGCGTTGGGATCTACTCTGGTTTGTCCGGCCGGTATTCCCGAATCCGTCCCCGATGGACAATCCAAAGTCGGCCGGTGATCGGGGCAACACGGAGTCCCCGAATCAATACCGCGCAGGCATCCCAAAGATCAGCAGCCATCGAACGCTGGGGGAGCCGGAGAACGGCAATCCCCGCGTATTACCAGGGCCTGAAGATCAGTGGGTTACCGAAGTCCAGATCGAGCGTAACGAGGCAGCGCCCCTCGCTCTGGCAAACGGCGATCAAATGATGGTCGCTTGCGCCGCCGAGGCGCTGCTGCGGGACGGTGGCGACGTCGTGCCCAGCGGCGCGGAAGAGTGCTGCGCCGCGCTCTCCCAGATTCTCGTCGAGCTTGATCTTCACGCCGACTCGACGACTGAGACGTCCACATAGCGCTCGCGGGACATCTCGGCTCCGTAGGCGATGCAGGCCAGGACGTCGGCCTCTTCCAGACCCGGGTAATCATCGAGGATCTCTTGGAGGCCGGCCCCTCCGGCGAGCAGGACCAGGATCAGTGAGACCCAGATTCGGTGTCCCTTGATGCAAGGCTTGCCGAAGCAGACCGCTGGGTTGACTGAAATCCGTTCGAGGAGCTCGTTCTTTGTCATGGGTGCAGGCCCTGTGGTGATCTAGTTTTGAACTCCCCGTTGGGTCGGGGCGGAGAATAGTAGGGTCACACCTGAAAAGTACTCCGAGCGCGTGTAGGAGAACTCCGCTCCGTCCCACGGTCCGGATCGGCGGTTCTTTCCTGCTTCACACGAGAACGATAGGACCCGGCCGGGCTCCCGTGCGTGGTCCAGAGCCCCGGTGTGAATCAGCGGGTCCGGACGAATCCCGAGAGCAGCCAGAAGGCGATGGCCATGCTCACCGCGGAGCCGAGGCACCAGAGGCAGGTCGCACCGATCACGAAGGGCTCGAGCGCGGTCAGGCGCAGGGAGAACAGGAGCCCGAACAGGGCGATTGCCCATGGCACCCAGTACCAGCCACCTCCCTGGGGTGAGAGACGCCGCGCGATCAGCCAGGTCGCCAGAATGAGCAGATAGCCGCCGAGACCGAGCACGCCCATGGGGATCCCGAAGAGCTTGGAGTACTCGCTCGCGTGCACAGCCGCGCAGCTGCCGACGGGGCCACAGACGAGAGATACCTGCGCGAGCGCGGAGTAGGCCGTGTAGAGCGAGATGCCGAGCCCCGCCAGCAAGACGACGAGCAGGACGGCGGCGGAGGCCGGTCCGGGCTTGCCTTCCCGGCGGCGCAGCCTGGTCAGGGCGTGGACAAGGGTGATCACCATGCCGACGAGCACCACCACCGCCAGGGCGTTGGCGATGCGGTCTCCGGTCGAGGGTGCAACCGACTCCTGGGACCGGGTGCCCTCCGCGGCGCGGGACAGGCCCTCGCGGTCCACTCGCGCCCTGACGTCCTCCAGACCGGCGGGCAGCAGCGCGTCCAGCTCCGGGCGCGCCGGCCAGCGTGCGGCGCCAGGCACGCCCGCGAGGTCCTCGAACTGATCCCCCAGGCCCCGGGCGATCTCGAGCAGGCCGACCAGGGCACGATCGTCGACGAGGACGGCAGGCAGGCCGTCCGGCGGCGGCGGGAGTCCCGCAGCCTCCCCCACCGCGCGGTAGGCCTGCCCACCCGGCTCCGTGGAGACATCGATTCCCGAGACCTCGAGCCGCGACCCGTATCGGTCGAGGAGCTCGGGAAGGAAGAAGGCGAAGAGATCGCGGCTCTCGGGCGAGGCCGGGTCGTAGAAGAGCACCGCACGCACCGCCGGCGCCTCGTCCGCCGCATCCGCCGCCCAACCAGCGGCCCCCGCAAGGACGGCGAGGACGAGGCAGAGGCCCAGGAGGACACGCGCGAAGACGCGCGCGGGATCAATGAGACGCGGACCAGGGAGCATGGGGCCTCGCGGCCGCGACGGGCTCATCGAGGCATCTCAGCCGAGCATGTCCAGCCCGCCCATGTAGGGTACCAGGGCCGTCGGGATCGTGACGCTGCCGTCCGCGCGCTGGTAGTTCTCGAGCACGGCCACCAGGGCGCGGCCGACCGCGAGTCCGGAGCCATTGAGGGTATGCAGCAGCTCGGGCTTGCCGGTCTCGGGGTTGCGCCAGCGGGCCTGGAGTCGGCGCGCCTGGAAGTCGCCGAAGTTGCTGCACGAGGAGATCTCGCGGTAGGTGCCCTGGCTGGGCAGCCACACCTCTAGATCGTAGGTCTTGCGCGAGGAGAAGCCGAGGTCGCCGGTGCACAGGGTCACCACCCGGTAGGGCAGTCCGAGCCGCTGGAGGATGGTCTCGGCGTGTCCGGTGAGGGCCTCCAGGGCCGCGAAGGACTCCTCCGGGCGCACCGCCTGCACCAGCTCTACCTTTTCGAACTGATGCTGGCGGATCATGCCGCGGACGTCCTTGCCATAGGAGCCCGCCTCGCTCCTGAAGCAGGGGGTGTGGGCGACCCATTTGCGGGGCAGATATCCGGCGTCGACGATGACATCCCGCACCAGGTTGGTGACCGGCACCTCGGCGGTGGGGATCAGATAGAAGTCCTTACCGCCGGCGGCGTCGAGGGGCACCTTGAACAGGTCGGCCTCGAACTTGGGGAGCTGGCCGGTCCCGAACAGGCTCTCGGCGTTCACCAGATAGGGGACATAGGCCTCGGTGTAGCCGTGCTCGCTGGTGTGGATGTCGAGCATGAGCTGGATCAAGGCCCGGTGGAGCCGCGCCATGGGCCCGGAGAGCACGACGAAGCGCGATCCGGTGAGCTTGGCCGCGGCGTCGAAGTCCATCCAGCCGCGCGCGGTGCCCAGATCCACATGATCCTTGGGCTCGAAGGCGAACTGGGGCGGCTCGCCCCAACGGCGCTCCTCGCGGTTGAAGGTCTCGTCGGGGCCGTCGGGCACGCTCTCATCGGGGAGGTTGGGGAGCCCCTGGGCGATCTCGGAGACCTCCGCCTGGATGGTCTCCAGGCGCTCCTGGGCGGCCTTCAGCCGGTCGCCCAGATCGGCCACCGCCGCGAGCAGCGGGGCCACGTCCTCCCCGGCCGCCTTGGCCTTGCCGATGGCCTTGGAGCGGGTGTTGCGCTCGTTTTGCAGCTCCTGGACGCCGACCTGGAGCGCCTTGCGCTCCGTCTCCAGCGACTCGATGCGCCGCACGTCGAGCACCATGCCCCGACGGGCGAGCTGCTCCGCCACGAGGCCGAGATCCGTGCGCAACAGGCGTGGGTCTAGCATTGGTTCTCCCCGACCTCGACGGTGACCGGCCAGGACACCATGTGTCCCGGCTTGATGAGTGTCTGGATGTGCGCCATGGCCGCGCGCGCCTTCTCCGGGCGGTCGAAGAACTCGAGGATCAGCGGCAGATCCAGGGACAACTCCAGGAGCGAGGCGGTGTGCAGCTTTCCCGAGGCGCCGTATCCCTCGATGCCACGCACCACCGTCACGCCGCACACCCCCATCTCGTCGTGCAGGACCCGGATCACCCGTTCGAGGCTATGATCCGACTCCGCGAGATAGACCCGCACCATGAGTGCCTGCGCCTCAGTCATAGCGACCTCGCCAGGATCAAACCCAGCCAGCAGGCGGCGACGCACAGCACCACGCTGACCAGCACGTTGAGCAGGGCCTTCGCCAGCTCCCCCTGCTCCATCAGGGTCAGGGTCTCGATGGAGAAGGTCGAGAAGGTGGTGAAGGCGCCGAGAAAGCCCACCAGGACCGCCGCGCGCCACTCGGGCGCCGCGGCCAGACGCTCCAGGAAGAGCACCAGCAGGAAGCCCATGGCGAACGAGCCGACCACGTTGACCGTGAGCGTGCCCCAGGGGAATGACTTGCCGAGGAGTTGGTAGACCCCGCTCGACACCCAGAAACGGGCCAGCGCCCCGAGGGCGCCGCCGCCCGCGATGGCGACCAACTGTAACATTGCCTGGCCCGCGCTCCCGCCCGCTGGTGTTTCTTGCCCGACCGCGAGCCGGGGATTCTACACCGTCGCCGAGCCGTGCAACCCCCGGTGCGGGGGATCGGATGGCGGCCCCTGGCAGCCTCAGGCGACCCGAACCAGGCCAGGCCCACGCCGGCCGGCCGCTCGAGCGGTGGCCGCAAGGTCGAGGTCGTAGAGCACATCGGCGCCCATCTTGAACAGCCGGGCGGCGGGACGCGGGGCCTCGGCGAGACGATCGGGCGAGGGGATGCGCAGACCGGGCCGCCCGGCGCCGATGATCAAGGGCGCCACCGCGATCTGGAGCCGATGCAGGAGTCCAGCGCCGAGGAACCCCGAGACCGTGGCGCCGCCCCCCTCGACGAAGATCCGACGGATCCCGAGCCTGCCCAGGGCGTCCAGCACCGCGGGCAGATGGAGCCGTCCGTCCTGGCAGGGCACGCCGATCACCCGTGCCTGACCCCACCGGTCACGGCCCGCCCGGGTGAGGTCCTGGTCGCAGCACACCAGGGTCTCGGCGGCGCCGTCGCTGAACACCTTGAGCCGGTTCGGCAGACGCAACCGGCGATCGAGTATCACCCGCACGGGATGATCGCCCGGCACCAGCCGGGTGGTGAGCCGCGGGTCGTCCCGGGCCGCGGTCTCGGTCCCGACCAGCACGGCGTCGCTCAAGGCGCGCATGCGATGCAGGTGCCGGATGTTCTCGGGGCCGGTCACATAACAGGAGTCGCCGCTCGCGGTGGCGATGAACCCGTCGAGGCTTTGGCCGAGATGTCCGATGACCTGGCGAGCGTCCGGTCCGGCCGCGGGTCCACACAGGGGCAGATAGAGATCGAAGAGGGCGCGCGCCGATTCGTCGCCGGGCGGTATCCTTGCACGCCAGCCCTCGCCCGGATGCCAGTGCCACTCGCCCGGACCGCCTCCGGCAGGGCCGCCACCCGGCAGGTTGAGCACGCGCGGCCGATCGGGGTCGAACCCGGCTTGTCTCGCTTGGGATGCGAGGAGGCGCAGGCAATCCCAGGCCGCGGTGAGGGCGGCCGGCTCATCAGACAGATCTGGGGTCCTCGCCGCTTGCGGTGTCATCTCTCACGCCCTGGTTGGAAACCGGATGATCCTGGCTCGAGCTGACTATCGGGGCGCACTCGACCCAAGTCGACCCCTGACCCCGCTTGTGCCTGTCGGCGCCTGTCCAGATATTGCCCAGTCAGTGCATTCGTCTTAAGTCCGCTGCCCAGCGCCGCAGGAGTCCCCTTGAGCATCGCGCCCAACTACCCGCTGCGGCGGGCCGTCTACGCCAGTCTGATCGGCGCTACCATCGCGCTTTGCACCGGCCTGATGATCGCCACCCTCTCCGGAAACGGGCTGGACGTCTGGGATCTGGTGATCGTCGGGTGCTTCCTGCTCACCCTGCCCTGGGCCGCCGTGGGCTTCTGGAACGCCATGATCGGGCTGATCCTGCTGCGCACCCCGGCCCTGCGCCAGCGGGCGCTGGCCGCCCTGCCCCCGAGCGACTCGGGCGCCATCGCATCGCGGACCGCCCTTCTGAGCTGCATCCGCAACGAGGACACCGCCACCGTGGCGCGCAACCTCGAGCAGATGCTGGCCGATCTCGCGGTCAGCGGCGAGATCGGTCACTTCGATCTGTGGATCTTGAGCGACTCATCCTGGGCGGAGTGCATCGCCGCCGAAGAAGAGGCCGCGCGCGAGCTCGCGGAGCGCTGGCGGGGACGCATACCCGTTCACTATCGGCGCCGGCCGGACAATCCGGGCTACAAGGCCGGCAACATCCGCGACTTCATGCTCCGACACGGCGAGGCTTATGACTTCGCGCTGGTGCTCGACGCCGACAGCGTCATGTCCGCACAGGCCATCCTCAAGCTGGTGCGCACCATGCAGGACGCCCCGACCCTGGGGATCCTCCAGACCCTGGTGGTGGGTCTGCCGAGCGCCAGCGCCTTCGCCCGCCCCTTCCAGTTCGGGATGCGTCTGGGGATGCGCTCCTACACCCTGGGGAGCGCCTGGTGGCAGGGGGACTGCGGGCCCTACTGGGGTCACAACGCCCTGCTGCGGATCGCCCCCTTCCGGGATCACTGCGAGCTCCCACGTCTCGCCGGGCGCCCCCCCTTGGGCGGCTGGGTCCTGAGCCACGATCAGGTGGAGGCGGTGCTCATGCGGCGCGCCGGGTTCGAGGTGCGGGTGCTGCCCGTGGAGGACGGCAGCTTCGAGGAGAACCCGCCGACCCTGCTGGAGTTCATCCGCCGGGATCTGCGCTGGTGCCAGGGCAACCTCCAGTACCTGCGCCTCCTCGCGATGCCCGGCCTACTGCCCGTGAGCCGGGTCCAGCTCATGCTCGCCATCCTGATGTTTCTCGGCTCGGCGGGTTGGGTGCTGCTCACCACCCTGGGAATCGTGCGCGCCGGGATCGCAGACGACCCCGGGGCCCTGCTCGATCCCCGCTACGGCGGCATCCTCTTCCTCCTGATCATGACCATGGTCCTCGCACCCAAGCTCGCGAGCCTCGCCGATGCCCTGCTGAGCACATCCGGGCGGCGCTCCTTCGGGGGCGGGCTGCGACTGGTCCTGGGCTCGACCACGGAGCTGGTCTTCTCGACCCTGATGTCGCCGATCATGGCGATCGCTCACACGGTCTTCATGGCGGGCCTGCCGTTCGGCAAGGCCCTGGTCTGGGAGCCCCAGCGGCGGGGCGGACATCGTGTGGGTGTCGGCCAGGCACTGCGGCGTCTCTGGCCCCAGAGCCTGATCGGCCTGGTCTCCCTGATCTGGATGGCGGCCACCCTGGGCAGCCTCGCGGCCTGGCTCTCACCCTTCTTCCTCGGGGCCATGCTCGCGGTCCCCATCGCCGTGCTGAGCGCCTCCCCCTGGCTCGGCGCCCTGCTCGCCAGGATCGGGCTGTGGCGCATCCCCGAGGAGATCGACCCGCCGGCGATCGTGCGCGCTCTGGATCTGCCCGCGGTGGCTGCCGCCCGCCACGCTCGGGCCCAGCTCCAAACCGGGGTGGGCGCCCCGGCGACGGAGACCCTGGAGTGAGCCTCGGATCCGCGGGCGTGCGGGGCTCGCTCGGCGCCGGACTCGAGACCCTCGGCGGGGTCTTGAGGTCTATCGGCATCTATCACCTGAGGCGCGAGGCCCGCGCCCGCCGGGCACCCATGGATCGGCTCTACTCGGGGTTTCTCGGGCCCGGCGACCTGGCCTTCGACATCGGCAGCCACGTCGGCGACCGGGTGGCGAGCTTCCGCCGCCTGGGGGCACGGGTGGTCGCCGTGGAGCCCCAGCCTGCCCTGCTCGCAACCCTGCGGCTGATCTTCCGACGCGACCCCGGGGTGGTCATCGAGCCCTGCGCCCTGGGCGCCACCGCGGGCGAGGCAACCCTGCATCTCAACCCGCGCAATCCGACGGTCTCGACCCTGTCGCCCGCACTCATCGCCGCGGCGCCTGACTCCGCCGCCTGGCGCGAGCAGCGCTGGACCGGGGCGGAGCAGGTCCAGGTCGCCACCCTCGACCAGCTCATCGCCCGGCACGGCCGCCCGCGCTTCATCAAGATCGACGTGGAGGGTCTCGAGGACGAGGTCCTCGGCGGCCTGAGCGCCCCCGTGCCGGCCCTCTCGTTCGAGCTCACCACCCTTCAGCGCGAGGTGGCGCGGCGGGCCCTCGCCCGCTGTCTGGGGCTCGGATACGCGCGATTCACCGCCTCGCTGGGGGAGAGCCAACGCCTGATCCACGGGCCCGACCCGGACACCTGGACCGACGGGGACGGTATCGCCCGCTGGCTCGAGGCCCTGCCCGAGGCGGCGAACTCGGGCGACATCTACGCGGCCCACCCGCTCCCGACTTGAACGGCCCACCCGCCCCCATGGCACCGCGCCTGGTGTTCGGCGCCAGCGGCTATATCGGCACCTATCTGGTGCCGAGGCTGCTGGCCGAGGGGATCCCCATCCGGGTCAGCGCGCGCAATCCTGGCGTGCTCGCGGCGCGCGGATGGGAGGGTGCAGAGATCGTCGCCGCCGACGCACTGAACCCGGAGACCCTCGACGCGGCGCTCGCCGGGATCGGCATCGCCTACTACCTGGTGCACTCCATGGCGGCCGGCAAGGACTTCGGCCGGCTCGACCTCGAGGCGGCCGGGAACTTCGCCGCGGCGGCAGGCCGGGCCGGGGTGGAGCGCATCTGTTATCTGGGCGGGCTGGTCCCCGAGGACGCCGACAGCGAGCACATCGTCTCGCGCCGGGAGACCGGGGACGTGCTGCGGCGCGGTCCCGTGCCGGTGACCGAGCTGCGCGCGGGGATCATCGTCGGCCCAGGCTCCGCGGCCTTCGAGGTGATGCGCGACCTGGTCTATCACCTGCCGGTGATGGTCACCCCGCGCTGGGTGCGGGCCAAGTCCCCGCCCATCGCCCTGGACAACCTGCTGACCTATCTGGTGGAGGCCCCCGCCCTACCGGAGACGGCCGGTGGGATCTACGATGCCGCCGGGGTCGAGACCCTGACCTATACGCACATGATGGGCATCCTGGCGGACGCGGCCGGCCGCAGGCGGCCCTGGATCGTCCCGGTCCCGGTGTTGACCCCGCGCCTGTCTGCCTATTGGCTGCGCTTCGTCACGTCCGTGCCGACCAACATCGCCCGCGCCCTGATCGAGGGGCTCAAGCACGACTTCGAGGCCCATCCCGAGCCCCTGCGCGCGCTGGTGCCCCAGCGCCTGCTCGGATTCCGTGAATCGGTCGAGCGCGCGTTCGAGGCCGAGCGTAACGCACAGGTCCAGGCACGCTGGACCGAGGGAGCCTTCAACATGAGACAGGGGCGGATCGACTACGCCTATTACGCCAAGCGGGCCGGCGGGAGCGCGATCGCCCGAGCGCCGGTACAGGCCGTCTGGGAGGTCGTGACCGCGATCGGCGGAGACAACCGTTATTACTATCTCAACAGCCTCTGGGCGATCCGCGAGACCATCGACTGGGCCGTGGGCGGGCCGGGACTCAAGCGCGGACGGCGACACCCCAGCGAGCTGCGGGTGGGGGATCGCGTGGACTCCTGGGAGGTGATCGGGATCGAGCCCGAGCGGCGGCTCACCCTACGTTTCGGCATGCGGGCACCAGGGGCGGGCGTGCTGGAGTTCGAGCTGGAGCCGATGCACGAGCGCGGGGGCGTGCCCCGCACGCGCCTGACAGCCACCGCCTATTGGCACCCGGCGGGTGTCTGGGGGCTGATGTATTGGCTCTCGATGGAGCCAGCACATCGGGTGATCTTCAGCGGACTGACCCGGGAGATCGCCAGCAGGGCGGAATCGTTGCAACCGGCGGGCTGAGACGCCCGCCGATCGCCCGATCGGGTCGCGGGCCCGTCAGATCGGCCACTCCAGGGTGACCTTGAGGTCGTCCCAGTCGCCGGGGAAGTCGCCGCCATCCTCGCAGCGGATCAGGATCCGGTGCCAGCCGTCCGAGTCCTCCTGGGTGACGTTCATGTCGCTCACCACCCATCCGTCGCCCCACATGGAGGTGCAGGCGACGAGCACCGTTGGAGCCGAGAAGGTGCGCGAGCCGGTGCCCAGGGCGCGCCCCTCGCCGCGACCCTCCCACTCGAAATGGATGCGGTGGGCGGCGTCGTAGATCTGGACCCGCTGGATCTTCTTGGCATTGGCCTCGGCATGCACCGTGACCGGCCGATCGGTCGGAACCATGACCTGGACCATGCGGGTGTCCTCGTGCATCCCGATCTTGGCCGCCAGGGCCGCGTCAACCGTAACGATCTTGACCTCGCTCATGCCCGCCTCGCGTCTTGGTTTGGAATGGAATCGAATGGAATCGACCAGCGGCAGGATAGAGTGTTCAGACAGGCCGCTCAACGCGCCTGTCCGATCCGCGGGTGCGATCCGCGGGTGTCGGGTCGCCCATACCCGTCCCGGCTGCGCTTTGTTTTTCGACCACGGGCCCCACTGTGCTGGTCAGAAGCTGTGCAGGGCCGCTCGATCGTGCCCAGGGCCCAGCCACCAGAACCCAGTCCCCCAGGATCAGACCCCCCATGTCAGACAAATCCAAGCTCTCCCACATCCTCGCCCATGCCCACTATGCCGCGAGCTTCGACGACGAGTCGGAAGACGAGGTGTATGACGCCAAAAAGGAGACCCTGGTCCGCTCCATGCTGGAGGAGATCGGCGAGGACCCGATGCGCGAGGGTCTGCGCCGCACGCCGCTGCGGGTGGCCAAGGCGATGGACTTTCTAACCAGCGGCTATCAGCTATCCGCCGAGGAGATCATCAAGAAGGCCGTGTTCGCGGAGGACGTGAAGGAGATGGTCGTGGTGCGCGACATCGAGTTCTACTCCATGTGCGAGCACCACATGCTGCCCTTCTTCGGCCATGCCCACGTGGGCTATCTGCCCAACGGTACGGTGGTGGGTCTGTCCAAGGTCGCGCGGGTGGTGGATGTCTTCGCCCGCAGGCTCCAGGTCCAGGAGCGACTCACCAATCAGGTGGCGGACGCCATGATGGAGCACCTCGGCGCCCACGGGGTGGCCGTGGTGCTCGAGGCGAGCCACACCTGCATGATGATGCGCGGGGTGCAGAAACAGCGCAGCACCACCGTCTCCAGCGCCATGCGCGGCGCCTTCGAGAACGATCCTCGTACCCGCTCCGAGTTCATGTCCTTCATCCGGGGCTGAGGCCAGCCACGCGGATGCGGCGACGAACCAAAGGGGGCCAGATGGCCCCCTTTGTTCGTCGCCGCTATACATTTCGCGTGCCCCCAGGGGGACAGGATCGGGGGCGTGCGGGCTCGAAGCAGGGTTCAGAGTCCGGGCGTCGCACGGGGCCCGCGCATCCGATCAGTCGTCCGGCTTCTCTTTGTGGAGCGCCAGGGCGTTGATGCAGTAGCGCAGACCGCTCGGGGGCGGCCCGTCGGGGAATACATGACCCAGATGGGCCCCGCAGACGTTGCAGGTGGTCTCCACCCGCACCATGCCGTGGGAGGCGTCGCCATGGTAGGCGACGGCGTCCTCGCTCACCGGATGGGTGAATGACGGCCACCCGGTCCCCGAGTCGAATTTTCCGCCCGCCTGGAACAACGGGGTGCCGCAGCACACGCAGGCATAGTCCCCGGGCTCGAAGAGTCCGCACATCTCGGAGCTGAACGGGCGTTCGGTTCCCCGCTGTCGGGTCACATGGAACTGCTCCGGGGTGAGGAGCCCCCGCCACTCATCCTCGCTACGCTCCACCACCCGCGGCGGCTTGGGGTTCCCCTCCTTCACGAAACGCATCACGTCTTTCCAGCTCAGCATGGTCTGAACCTCTTTCGGTATCGGCCGAATGGCGAGGGTGCCCGAGGCTGCTAGAATTCCGCCCCCGTTCCCTTCGGCCGTATCGCCCCTGATGAATCCCATAAGGCGCCTCGCCTCCCAGACCGCGGTCTACGGGCTGAGCAGCATCCTCGGGCGCTTCCTCAACTATCTGCTGGTGCCCCTCTACACCTACACCTTCGCACCGCCGGAGTATGGCGTGGTGGCGGAGTTCTACGCCTACATGGGGTTCCTGGCGGTGCTCCTGGCGTTCGGATTGGAGACCGGCTATTTCCGGTTTCGTTCCGGTGGGGAACGGCCGCCCGAGGTCGTCTACGCGACCGTCCTGCGGTTCCTGATCCTGGCCAACCTGGCCTTCCTGGTGCTCGCCTTTCTCGCCGCCCAGGACCTGGCCGAGCTGCTGCGTCACCCGAACCACCCCGAGTACATCTGGTGGTGCGCGGCCATCCTGGCAATGGACTCGGTGGGCGCGGCGGCCTTCGCCCGGCTGCGCGCCGAGGAGCGGGCCGGGCGCTTCGCGACCATCAAGCTGATCGAGATCGGCGCCAACATCGGCCTCAACCTGCTGTTCGTGCTGGTCGCCCGGCGCGCCTTCGAGGCGGACCCGGGCTCGCTCCTCGGCGGTCTCTGGAACCCGGCGATCGGCATCGGCTATGTCTTCCTCGCCAACCTCGCCGCCAGCGTGCTCAAGCTGGGGCTGCTCGCGCCCCAGCTCGGGGACGGCCTGCGTCCGCGCGGTCCGGGGTTCGACGGGGCGCTGTTTCGGACCATGATCCGCTACTCGATCCCCATGGTCGTGATCGGGCTCGCGGGGATCATCAACGAGATGCTGGACCGGGCGGCGCTCAAGTTCCTGCTGCCCTACGACGATCAGACCAACCTCGCCCAGCTCGGGATCTACAGCGCCAACTATAAGCTATCGATCCTGATGGTCCTCTTCATCCAGGCCTTCCGCTACGCGGGCGAGCCGTTCTTCTTCGCCTACGCCAAGCGTGCCGACGCCCGCAAGACCTACGCCCTGGTGCTCAACTGGTTCGTGATCCTCTGCGTCTTCATCTTCCTGCTGGTCACCCTGTATCTCGACGTCTTCCAGTACTTCGTCGGCGCGGATTACCGCGAAGGCCTGCACGTGGTCCCGCTACTCCTGGTGGCCAACCTGCTGCTCGGCATCTATGTGAACCTGTCGATCTGGTACAAGCTCACCGACCGCACCCTGATGGGCGCCTGGGTGTCGATCCTCGGGGCCGCGGTCACCATCGCGATGCTCTGGGTGCTGGTACCAAGGTTCGGCTACGAGGGCGCGGCCTGGGCCCATCTGGCCTGCTACGGGATCATGGTCCTGATGTCCTACCTGCTCGGGCGTCGCTACTATCCCGTCCCCTACGATCTGAAGCGGGTGGCGGGCTACCTGGCGCTGGGCATCGGGCTCTACGCCGTCAGCGCCCCGATCACCGCGGCGCTTGGCTGGCCAGCATGGGGCACTGGCACCCTGTTGATGGCCCTGTTCGTGGCACTGGTGGCACTGATCGAGGGTCCCGGACTGCGGCGTTCCTTGGTCTAAGGCCTGCCGGCCCCCGGATGGTTCGGCCGCGGATGCGGGTGGGCTAGGTTAAAGCCTGCAAGCCACTGGTGGTGGCGTCGCCATGTCGGCGGGCCGGATCAGGGACGGGATGGATCGGATTGGCGAGTGCGGCGGTCAGCGCCCGCCGCCGCAATGGGAAGAGAGTCGCAGCAGCTCCAGGGTCTGGGCACGGCAGCTGTCGGCGGTCTTGCCATCGAGTGCGGTGATCCAGCGTTTGGGGAGCGACTCCACGCCGTAGAGTGCCCCGGCGATCATGCCGAGGATGGCGCCCGTGGTGTCGGCATCGCCGCCCCGGTTGACCACGTCCACCAGGGCGCCCTCGAATCCGTCGGTGGCGAACAATGACTGGAAGACGGCGCGCAGGGTCTCGACGATGAATCCGCCCGGGTTCTCCATGCGCCGTCGGTCGTAACGGTAGTCCGGCGCCTCCGCGACCAGGGCATCGGCGAGCCCCTTGAGATCGGACTTGCCGCCGCCGAGCAGGGCCGCCTGGACCATCCGCACCACGGTGAAGGTCCCCGCATCGGCAAGGGGACTGTGGTGGGTGACGTGAGACTGGAGCATGGTCGCCGCGGCGACCGCCGCCGAGTCCGCGCCCAGGGTGCAGAGTGCTACCGGCAGACAGCGCATGCAGGCGCCGTTGCCCGCGTCATAGGCGTTCTCGGGGACCTCGGTCTCGCCGGTCTGACGGTAGCGGGCGATGCCACGGCGCACCGTGTGGCCGATGTCCACGGGCTGCCCGCGCATCCAGTCGCTGAACGCCTCGGCGATGGCCCGGGCGTCGAGACCGCCCACGCGGATGATGGCCTCGCCAAGGGCCAGGCTCATCTGGGTGTCGTCGGTGACCTGGCCCTTGGAGAGCCGCAGCCAGCCGCCGCCGATGAGCTCGCGGTGAGATCCGTGGCGCTCCCGGATCTCCCTGGGGGTCATGAACTCGACGGTCGCGCCGAGGGCATCGCCCAGGGCAAGCCCGAGATAGGCGCCCTGAGCGCGCGCCTGAAGGCTGCCGGCGGGGATCTCGGCGGCAAGCAGATCGGTTCGCAGATCCAAGACAAACATGGCGGTCGCTGCACACTTCGCACGACGATGAGCGGGAAGTATAGATCCCTTCCGCCTCGTCTCGCTCCGCGAAAAAACCGTGGTAGACGGACGGCGCTTCGGTTGGCCGTCCCGGAACGAGCCAAGCAACTGCCCAGTCAGGGAATTTCCCGACTCGCGACTCGTACCTCCAGCGCATTCGTCCATGCTCCGCCCATCCAGGGCCAACCGGAACGGCAAGTCCGGCCCCTTGGACCCACGGGCATCGCGGGGGTCGCACCCTCTGCTCGCGGATCGATCGGACCCCTTCGGTCAGCCCGCCCTCGATGGCCCAGGAGCACTCGCGCGCGGACCCGAGCGAATGGGGACCGCTCGGATCGCGTCACTTGGATAGGGTCAGGCACCGAGGCAGACCGGCGCGCGAGATGTTGAGGGCCGGCCAACGACCAACCCTCAGGTGTAACCGCCGACAATGAGCCGTGCGCCCACCAGCGACGTGCGGACCCAAACAAAGGGGCCGCACACGTATCAACCCAATGACCTAGGCACCCACTGTGTAATTGGAAGCTGCCTAGCGCCAATGCTCGCGCTGGGGAGTGCCCTCTCGCTAGGAGCCTGTCCGACTTGGGGTGAATCGGCTGCGGACGCGGGAGGACGGTCCAGTTCGGCCCGGGTTTTCGTTCCATAGAACCCACTATGCGCCTCAAACCCGAACCAAACTGGCCTCGCCCTCCCACGCCCTCACTTCGATCCCCTCAAGTCGAACAGACTCCTAGTCGCCCGGCTTGTAATCCGCCTGGGCATCCGCGATCCGCAGGATGGTCTCGCGTCCCCGCTCATCCGCCAGCCGAAAGCGCTCGACCAGGGCACGCTCCGGCTCGGAGAGCGGATCCGTGTCGTCGAGACACAGCAGATAAGTGGGCGTCACGCTTCCCAAAGCGAGAGCCAGCTCCTGGGCCTCCTCCAGCCCCATGCGACGGATTCCCTGCTCGTAGTTGCTGATGCGTGACTTGGACAGCGACCCCGTCCGGGCCGACAGCTCGGATAGGCTCAGGCCCTGTGCCTGGCGGGCGGCACGCAGACGTTGGCCGATTTTCTTGGTGAGGTCCATCTCAACAGCATAATCAACAGTGGTATTCATTTGGTACACGATTTTCGAGAGAGGGAGCTGGTTGGGGACTTGAGGAAAGTCCTTCTTCCGCCCTTTGTGTGTTCGGTCGATGAGTGAGCCCGTGGTTTCATGGGCCCTGGGGACATGGGATCATCCGGGCTGCGGGCGGCCCCGGGGCCACCGCTCTGACGGGTCCTATTCCCCGGCGCCCCGGGCCTCGGGACCGTCGCTACCACGAGCCCTCGCGGAGGTACGGCCACTTGGACACCATGAGCCAGAACCCCCTGGTCTTCACCTTCTTCCTGGTGTTCAGTGGGGCGGCACTCTTTGCCACCCTGGCGCTGGCGGCCCGTCAGACCCTCATCGTCGCATATATCGGCCTCGGAATCCTACTAGGGCCCTGGGGAGTCGGTCTGGTGACGGACGCCGCGCTGATCCGTGAGACGGCCCATATCGGGATCATCTTTCTGCTCTTCCTGCTCGGTCTCGATCTGACCCCTCAGGATCTCGCCCACAGCCTACGCCGCACCACCGTCATCGCCGGGATCAGCGCCGCCGTCATGCTGGTGGCGGGCAGCGCGGTCGGCCTCGCGGTCGGGTTCACGCCCACGGAGTCCTTGATCCTCGGGGCGGCCATGGGCTTCTCCAGCACCATCATCGGCCTCAAGCTGCTGCCCACCACGGTGCTGCACCACCAGCGCATGGGCGAGGTGATCATCAGCGTGCTCCTGCTCCAGGATCTGCTGGCCATCGCCCTGCTCCTGGTGGTGAAGGGTCCGGGCGAGGCCTCGACGCCCTGGCTCGACATGCTGATCCTGCTCCTGAGCCTGCCCGGCCTGGTGCTGTTCGCGGGCATCACGGCCAGGATGGTTCTGATCCCATTGATCGCCCGCTACGACACCATCCGCGAGTACATCTTCCTCATGGCCATCGGCTGGTGTCTAGGGCTCGCCGAGCTCGCCGCCCTGCTCGGGCTGTCCCACGAGATGGGGGCCTTCATCGCGGGCGTCGCGCTGGCCACCAGCCCGATCGCCTTGTTCATCGCCGAGCGACTGCGGCCCCTGCGGGACTTCTTCCTGGTCCTGTTCTTCTTCGGCGTGGGGGTCCAGTTCGACCTCACCATGGGCAGCGCCGTGCTCTTCCCTGCCCTGGCCCTAGCGATCGTCGCGGTGGTCCTCAAGCCGATCGTCTTTCGCCTGCTGCTGGTGCCGGCCGGCGAGACCCGGACGCGTGCCTGGGAGATCGGCTTCCGCCTGGGCCAGATGAGCGAGTTCTCCCTGCTAATCGCCGCCGCGGGGCTCGCGACCGGCCTGCTCGGCGAACGGGCCGCCTACACCTTGCAGCTCGCGACCGTGATCACCTTCATCGTCTCGTCCTATGTGATCGTGATGCGCTTCCCGACGCCCATTGCCCTCTCCGACGCCCTGCGCCGGGACTGATGCCCGCCGACCGCGGCCCTCAACCCAGCATGGCGTCGTCCCACTGGCCCTCCCCAACGGTCGGCTGCTGGGGCTCCACGACCCGGTCGGCGAAGGCCTTGTCGAGGATCTTCAGGAAGCACTTGGTCTGGGGCGACAGGAACTTGCCGCGCCTCTGGACGATGCCGTAGCTGCGTTTCGGGAAATACTGATGGAGCGGGATGCGGCTCAGGGCCTCGTCCCCCGTGAGGCAGACATCGGTAACGATGGAGATGCCAAGCCCGAGCTCGACATACTTCTTGATCACCTCCCAACCACCCGCCTCGAGGGTCACCGTGTAGGACAGGTTGTGCTGTTTGAAGACCAGGTCCACGAGCCGCCAGGTGCTGAGATGACGCGGCGGGAGGATGAGACCGTAGGGCGCGATGTCCTCCAGGCTCACCGACTCGCGCCCGGCCAGGGGATGATCCAGGGGCGTGATCAGGGTGGGGTTGTAGGTGACGAAGGGCCGGTAGTTGATGTCATCTGGAACCTCGAGCATCGAGCCGACCGCCAGGTCCGCCTCATCCGAGCGCAACATGGCCAGACCATCGCGGCCGGTCACGTTGTGAAGCTTGAGCTCGATCCCGGGGAACTGCTCGACGAAGGTGCGCACCGGCTCCGGCAGGATATAGAGGATGGTGGATTCCCCGGCGGCGATGTTCAGTACCCCCTGATCGACCCGCCCGCACTGGATGGCGAAGACGTCGTGCAGCTTGTCCATCCCCTCCACCAGCGGCTCGGCCATCTGGAACAGGAGCTGGCCCTCCGGGGTGAGTCGGATCTTGGGACCCCGGCGCTCGAAGAGCACGGTGTCGAACTCCCGCTCGAGGGCCTGGATCTGCAGTGAGACGGTGGGCTGGCTGAGGAAGATCTTGTCGGCGGCTGCGCTCACGCTGCCGGTGCGGGCCGCGTGACAGAAGGCACGCAGCTGCTTGAGACGATTCTGCTTGTAATGGATCTGGGAGTTGACACCCATGGAATGATTGACCTCGCTTCAGTGGTAGCGAGTCAATACTAGACCAAGAACCCCATTGATAAAAGCAATACGGTCAAGAATTGCACCGGCATGGGCCGGGAGGCCGTCCGCCGGTCAATCGTCCAGCTGGTTGAGGATGTTGCGTGCGACCCGGCGCTGGTCCTCGTCGCCTTCCTCGAGCACGGCGTAGAGCACCTGCCGGGCGGCGAAGTGGTTGTCGAGATCGCGCAGCTTGTTGGCCCGCCGGATCATGTCCTCCACCCGATCCCGCTTGAGATCAGGTTTGAGATCAGGGGCGTTGGCGGCGGATGGCGTCTCGGGACCATCGGATACGGGCGATTCGGGCGGCTCGGGGTCCCCGAGGGCCCGCTCGTCCGCATCGGCGAGGTCGAGCTCCTCCTCCAGCTCGGCGTCGGTGAGCGGGCGCCAGCGTTCCCGGTCGTCGAGATCGCTCGTGTCCACCTCGCGACCCACCACCGTATCGCCCCCGCCCTTCGCGGCCGACTCCCCGGGACGCCGGACCAGCCCCTCACCCGCGGGCGTGGGCGACTTGGGCGGCGGGGAGCCGCCAGCATCGGCATCGCCATCACCCGCCGCGGCCGCGGCCAGGCTGCCGGTCGGCCGGCGCAGCAGCACCTTCGAGAAGATCACGCCGAGCTCGAACAAGAGCCACATGGGCAAGGCGAGCAGGGTCTGGGAGATGACGTCGGGCGGGGTCAGCAGCATGCCCACCACGAAGGCCCCGACGATCACATAGGGCCGCTTGCTGGCCAGCGCCTCGGGTGTGGTGACCCCGGTGGCGACCAGCAGGATGGTGGCGATCGGGATCTCGAAGGCGACCCCGAAGGCGAAGAACAGGGCCAGCACAAAATCCAGATAGGCGGCGATGTCCGTCATCATCGCCACCCCATCCGGGGTGGTCCCGGCCATGAAGGCGAAGACCAGCGGGAAGACGACGTAGTAGGCGAACAGCATCCCCAGGTAGAAGAGCACGATGCTCGAGACCAGCAGGGGCACCGCGAGCCGCTTCTCGTGCTGATAGAGCCCCGGGGCGACGAAGGCCCACAGCTGGTAGATGGTGTGGGGCATGGAGATGAAGACACCCGCCACCAGGGCCAGCTTGAAGGGGGTCAAGAAGGGCGAGATGACCTGGGTGGCGATCATCGTCGACCCTTCCGGCAGGGCCGCCATCAGCGGGGTCGCCACGTAGACATAGAGCTCGTTGGCGAACGGGAACAGCACCAGAAAGGCGATGAAGATCCCGGCCGAGATGCGGATCAGGCGATCACGCAGCTCGATGAGATGGGCGACGAAGGGCTGCTCGCCCCCGGGCTCCTCAGGGTCTCGAACGGAAGACATGTGGCGTGGTGATCGCTGGATGGCCCGCTCGGGCCAAGCCCGGGCGGAGGATGACCGGACTTAGCATGGACTCGGCCGCGGGCTCACGGGTGACCGGGATCCTTGTCGGCCTCGGCTGGGGACGGGGCGGCTGGCGATGCCTCGGCTGGCGATCGGGCACCTGGTGATGGACCCCCTGAGGACGACGCGGCGGAGCCCCCGGCGGGGGTCGAGCGGCGCGGCGGGTCCTCGAGGATGGTCTCCAAGGGATTGCTGCGCGCCTGCTTTTCGATGATGTCCTTGAGCTCCTGGGCCTTGAGCTCGCGGTCGATCTCGGCCTTCACCGATCCCAGGGTATTGCGCGCCTTGCCCACCCAGAGGCCGACCACCCGGGCCACCTTGGGGAGGCGTTCGGGCCCGATCACCACCAGGGCGACCAGGCCGATCAGCAGCAGCTCCCAGAAGCCGACGTCGAACATGGGGCGAAGGGCCTAGACCGATCCGAGGCGTCAGACCTTTTGCTTGTCCTGCTGGTGGGCCGAGGAGGCGGCGGACTTGTCGTCACCCTCGGCGACGCGCTTGGCGGGATCCTGCTCGAGCTTGGCCGGATCCTTGTCCTCCTCGCCCTTGTCCCCGTCGTTCATGGCGCCACGGAAGCCTTTGATGGCGTTCCCCAGGTCGGAGCCGATGTTCTTCAGCCGTTTGGTGCCGAAGAGGAGCAGCACGATCACCAGTACGATCAGGAGCTGCCAGATGCTGATGCCACCCATACCCATGGTCTTTGCCTCCGCGCCGCCAGCGGGCGGCCGCCTCGTTCAGTGGGTCGAATCGACGCCTTTGCGGAGCGATTCGGTTAATTTTTCAGGCCCTTAGGCTTGGCGATGGCCATGCCCGCGCGGCGAATGCGCGATCATACCCCATCCGCCCCAACGCCGGCACAGGCCGCGTGAGATCGCTCCCGGCGCCTGGGTCAACCGCCTCGGGACGCCTTCTCCTCCAGACCCGAGAGCCCGAAGCGCCGCTCCAGCTCGGCGAGCACCGCGTCCGGACCCAGGCCCTCGTGGGCGAGCAGGACCAGGCTGTGGAACCAGAGATCCGCCAGCTCGCTCACGATCCGCTCGGGGGCCCCGTCCTTCGCCGCCATCACCGTCTCGGTGGCCTCCTCGCCGATCTTTTTCAAGATGGCGTCGAGCCCCTTGGCATAAAGACGGGCCACGTAGGAGGCATCCGGATCGGCGGACTTGCGCTCCTCAAGGACCAGTGCAAGGCGCTCCAGGGTGTCGCTCATCGCGGGGATCGGGAACCGGGTGGCGGGGCCAGGCCGGGGAGTCTAACCGATCCGACCCGACCCGCGGGCCACGCCGGCAGGCCGCCCGGTCATCCGTAGATGGCCTTCGGGTCCTTGAGCACCGGGGCGATCTCGGCCCACTCGCCCTCCGCGCTCAACTCCCGGAAGAAACAGTTGTGACGGCCCGTGTGGCAGGCGATGCCGCCCTTCTGCTCCACCTCCAGGACCAGCACGTCGCCATCGCAGTCGAGACGCATCGCATGGACGATCTGCTGGTGGCCCGACTCCTCGCCCTTGTGCCAGAGCTTTCCGCGGGAGCGCGACCAATAGACCGCGTGCCCGGTTTCGCGGGTAAGGGCGAGGGACTCGCGGTTCATCCAGGCCATCATCAGGATGGTGCCGGTCCCGCGCTCCTGGGCGATCGCGGCCACCAGACCCTGGTCGTCCCACTTCACGGCGTCCAGCCAGACGTCGCTCATGCCTCGCCCCCGGATCTGTTGTCGGCGATCTGATCGGCGAGTCGCTGCCCTGCCGCGAAATCGAGGCTGCCCTCGTAGATGGCGCGACCGGTGATGGCCGCGACGATGCCGCTGCCCGCGTTCTCGGCCAATGCCCGCACGTCGTCGAGGTGGGTGATGCCGCCAGAGGCGATGACCGGGGTCGCGATGAGCTCGGCCAGGGCGCGGGTCGCCTGGATGTTGGGTCCGGTCATCATGCCGTCGCGACCGATGTCCGTGTAGACGATGGCCGCGACGCCGTCGCCCTCGAAGCGTCTGGCGAGATCCTCCACCCGGTGCTCGGTGACCTCGGCCCAGCCCTTGATGGCGACCTGTCCCTCCTTCGCGTCCAGCCCGACGATGATGCGCCCCGGGAAGGACTTGCAGGCCCGGGCCACCAGGTCGGGCTCCTTCACCGCCTGAGTGCCGATGATGCAGTAGCGCACGCCGGCGGCCAGGTAGGCCTCGATGGTGGACTCGTCGCGGATGCCTCCGCCGACCTGGATGGGAAGCTCGGGGAAGCGTGCGGCGATGGCGCGGATCGCCTCGCCATTGACCGGCATACCCGCGAAGGCGCCATTGAGGTCCACCAGATGCAGGCGACGGGCACCCTCGCCCACCCAGCGGGCGGCCATCTCCACGGGGTCGTCCGAGAACACGGTCTCCTCGTCCATGCGGCCCTGACGCAGGCGCACGCAACGCCCGTCCTTGAGATCGATGGCGGGGATCAGCAGCACGGTGTGGTTTCTCCGGAAGGCATGCGCGGGTGTGGCGCCTCAGGGGCGTGCCTGGCCCGGCACGGGCGACTCACAGGGCGCCCTTGGTGGAGGGCGTCACCCCCGACATGCGGGGATCGGGCTCCACCGCCATGCGCAGGGCGCGGCCGAAGGCCTTGAAGACGGTCTCCGCCTGATGGTGGGCGTTCACCCCGCGCAGGTTGTCGATGTGCAGGGTCATGGCCGCATGGTTCACCAGACCCTGAAAGAACTCATGGAAGAGGTCCACGTCGAACCCGCCGATCATGGCGCGGGTGAATCCGCAATGGAACTCCAGGCCGGGACGGCCCGAGAGGTCGATCACCACCCGCGAGAGCGCCTCGTCGAGCGGCACATAGGCGTGGCCGTAACGGCGGATGCCCTTCTTGTCCCCCAGCGCCTTGGCGAGCCCCTGGCCGAGGGTGATCCCGATGTCCTCCACCGTATGATGGGCGTCGATGTGCAGGTCCCCGACCGCCTCGATCTCCAGATCGATGAGTCCGTGGCGCGCGACCTGATCGAGCATGTGCTCGAGGAAGGGCACCCCGGTCTGGAAGCGGGATCGGCCGCTACCGTCGAGGTTCAGCGACACCCGGATCTGGGTCTCGAGGGTGTCGCGCTCGACACGCGCCGTTCTGGGGGGCGCGGTTCTGGGGGGCGCGGTACTGGGGGTCGAGTCGGAGGTCATGGGTTGTGGCGGCGGCCGCACGCTATCGGGGTCGGCTGGGCATTAAACCATAAGGTCAGCGCCGAACCGTAGGTCCGCTTCAGGACTCGAGCCAGAAGGTCACCGGCCCGTCGTTAGTGAGGCTGACCTGCATATCGGCCCCGAAACGCCCGCACGCCACGGTCCCGTGCCGCGCCCGCGCGCCCTCCACCAGGCCCTCGAAGAGTCGCCGCCCGAGGTCCGGGGCAGCGGCCGAGGTGAAACTCGCCCGAGTCCCCTTGCGGGTGTCGGCCGCCAGCGTGAACTGGGGGACCAGCAGCAGACCGGCGCCCAGGTCCCGCACGCTCAGGTTCATGCGCCCCTGGGCATCGGCGAAGACCCGGTAGCCGAGCAGCCGTTCGAGCAGCCGCTCGGCGCGCGCCTCGGTATCGTCGGGCTGGACGGCGACCAAGACCAGGATGCCGCGTCCGATCGCCCCGACCTCCCGGCCCTCGACCTCCACCCGCGCCTGGCTGACCCGCTGCAGGAGTCCGATCATCCTATGGCCTCAGGCCCGGGTCTCATCCGAGCGTTGCCGCCAGCCGATCGGCGGCACCGACCAGGGCCGCCCGAATGCCGGGCTCGAAGGCGGAATGGCCCGCGTCCGGGATCACCCGTAGATCCGCCTCCGGCCAGGCCAGATGCAGATCCCAGGCGGAGCGCATGGGACAGATCAGATCGTAACGGCCCTGGACGATGACCCCAGGGATCCCGGCCAGGCGCTCGGCGTCCGCGAGCAGCTGGCTCGGGCGCAGAAAGGCATGGTTGACGAAATAGTGGCACTCGATACAGGCGAGGCTGAGCGCCAGGTGGGGATCGGAGAAATGGGCCTGGATGTCGGGGTTGGCCCGCAGGGTGGCGGTGCGCCCCTCCCAGATCGACCAGGCCTTGGCGGCGGCCATCCGCGCGACCTCGTTGTCGCCGGTCAGACGCCGATGGTAGGCATGCAGCAGATCGCCGCGCTCCTCGGGGGGGATCGGGGCGATGAAGTCCTGCCAATAGTCCGGGAAGGCCCAGCTCGCGCCCTCCTGGTAGAACCAGCGGATCTCCTCGTCGCGGCAGAGAAAGATCCCCCGGACCACCAGCCCCAACACGCGGTCGGGGTGGGTCTGGGCATAGGCCAGGGCCAGGGTCGAGCCCCAGGAGCCGCCGAACACCACCCAGCGCTCGATGCCGAGTCGCTCGCGGATACGCTCCATGTCCGCCACCAGGTCCCAGGTGGTGTTGGCCGTGATGGATGCGTGCGGGGTCGAGCGCCCGCAGCCGCGCTGATCGAAGAGCACCGCCCGGTAGCGTTGGGGATCGAAGAAGCGCCGGTGTGCCGGCTCACAACCCGCTCCCGGCCCGCCGTGAAGGAACACCACCGGGACCCCGTCCGCCCGGCCGCATTCCTCGACGTACAGCCGGTGGCCGTCGCCGACCGCGAGCTCGTAAGTGGCGAAGGGGCCGATGGGAGGGTAGAGATCTGACATGGGCGGTGACCTGGGTGGTGATCTCGGTAAGCGGGCCGCGGCACCCGGCCACGGCGACCCCGGAAGCGGGGCAGACCCGGATCCAGGGTTGCCCATCATGTCATCGTCACCGAATGGAATTCCAGGGACGAGCGCGACCAGGGCCGGCGGGCGCGGGCTCAGGGTTTGAGCCCCTGCCCGGGCGATAATCGCGCGCAGACCATCCCGGAGACCTCCCTCGATGTCCAGCCCAGCACCCGCCAGCGACCCCAATCTGCCCCTGGATCTGCGCGGCCGCCCCCGGCCGCTGGTGATCCAGTCGAGCCATCTGGCCGGGTTTCGCCATCATCGGGCCCCCGACCTACTCCAGGCGCTGCGTCCGGGCAGCCCACTCAGCCTGTCCGCCGAATCCGCGAACCCCCATGACTCCGACGCGGTCGCCGTCTACTGGCGGGGCTACAAGCTCGGCTATCTACCGGCGGGAGAGAATCTCGTCGCATCCCGGCTGCTCGCCCGCCGTCGGGGGCTGAGCGCCCGCATCCGACGGTTGCGTCCGCGCGCCGAGCGCAATCACAGGATCGAGCTCGACATCCTGATGGACTGATGGGGCGCCGGGCGAGCACCCGGGCCGACTTTGCGATGACCGGCGGAATTCGCGATGATCCGCGGGAGCGAAACCCGACGGAGGCGGCCATGGGCGAGGAGATCAAGGGTCACTGCTGGGCCTGCGGGCAGGCCCTGACCCGTCTGGATTACGGCCGGGAGTCCGAATGCCCGGGGTGCCGAAAGCCCACCCACAGCTGCCGCAACTGCCGGCTCTATGCCCCGGGCAGGGCGAACGAATGCATGGAGCCCCAGGTCGAGCGCGTGGTCGACAAGACCCGCGCCAACTTCTGCGAATGGTTCGAGCCGGTCGAGCAATCAGGTGCAGGGCAGGCCACGTCCGATGAGGACAGCCTGCGCTCGGCCGCGGAGCAGCTGTTTCGCTCCGACTGATTGCCATCAGCGGTAGGGACCTGGATACGGATGGGCGCGCGGACGACGCCAAGTCGCGCGGTAACGCGGGTATGCCGCGCGTCGCCCTAGAGGACGGAGATCGGAGCGAATTCGGGACGGTCGGGGGGATGCGGGAAGATGGTGCCGAGGAGAGGACTCGAACCTCCACGGGTCGCCCCACTAATACCTGAAACTAGCGCGTCTACCAATTCCGCCACCTCGGCAGGTCCCGCATCGGGCGTCAGGCAGGGGGGCGGCCCGAAGCGGAGAGCGGATGTTAGAGAGACATCCCTACACTGTCAACGGTAGACTAGGGGCTTTTCAGGACGCCAAAAGATCAACCCAGTGGCAACACGCAAGAAAGCCCGGACCGACGATACCGCCCCCACTTCGCGCACGACCCCCGAGGCCCCCACCAAGGCCGAGGGCGACGAGATGACCGAGGCGCCCAAGCGTCGTCGCCGTTCGACCGGGACCCGCGGGCCATCCGAACAGGCCGCGTTGACCTCTCCGCCTCCGGCTCCGGACACGGAAGAGTCACCCGCCCCCAAGCCTGCCCGCCGGAGATCCAGGACCAAGCCCGAGTCGGCCGCCCTGACCCAGCCCACGGCCACACCGAAGCGAGCACCCGAGGCGGCACCCCCTGTTGCGTCCGCCCCTGCGCCTGTTGCCATTCCTGAAACGGTTCCTGAATCGGGTCCTGATACGGCCCCTGCCCCTACTCCTGCACCGGCGACCCCAGACCCGATCGCGGCCGAGGCACCTGCGACCGCGCCTTCGCCCGCGCCCGCCGCCCGCCGGGGCCGAGCCTCGAAGACCGCCCGCGACAAGGATCCCCACCGTCAGCGCGAGGCCAAGAAGTACGACAACCCCATCCCGAGCCGGGAGTTCATCCTCGAGGCCCTCACCCAGCACGGGGCGCCGCTGCGGTTCGGTGAGCTCGCGCGCACGCTGGATCTAAACGAGGAATCCGACCTGGTCGCACTGGAGCGGCGTCTCGGGGCCATGGAGCGCGACGGACAGCTGCTGCGCAACCGCAAGGAGGCCTACTGCGTCGTCAACCGGCGCGACCTCATCGCCGGGCGGGTCATCGGCCACCAGGACGGATTCGGA
This sequence comes from uncultured Gammaproteobacteria bacterium, assembly GCA_963714915.1. Taxonomy (GTDB): domain Bacteria; phylum Pseudomonadota; class Gammaproteobacteria; order Chromatiales; family Chromatiaceae; genus Thiodictyon. The sequence continues at coordinate 37,500 of CAVQQM010000011.1, read as the reverse complement.
TTCGTGCGCCCCGACGACGGTGGCGACGATCTCTATCTCTATCCCAAGGAGATGAAGGCCCTGTTCCACGGGGACCGGGTGGTGGTGCGGGTCAGTGGACGCGACCGCCGCGGCCGTCTCGAGGGCGCCGTGGTCGAGATCCTGGAGCGCAAGACCCGCACCGTCGTGGGCCGTCTCTACCAGGAGAGTGGTGTCGGCTTCGTGGTGCCGGACAACAAACGCATCTCCCACGACGTGATCATCCCGAGCGACCGCATGGGCGGCGCCACCCAGGGCCAGATCGTGCTGGCCGAGGTCACCGACCCGCCCACCAAGCGCACCCAGCCCATCGGGAAGATCGTCGAGATCGTGGGCGACCACATGGCCCCGGGGATGGAGACGAACATCGCCCTGCGCGCCCACGACATCCCGGTCGAATGGTCGGCCGAGGTGGAGGCGGAGATCCGCGGCCTCACCAGCGAGGTCCCGGAGGCCGCCAAGGCGGGCCGTGTGGACCTCCGCAACCTGTCCCTGGTGACCATCGACGGCGAGGACGCCCGCGACTTCGACGACGCCGTCTATTGCGAGCGCAAGCCCAAGGGCTGGCGACTCCTGGTCTGTATCGCCGACGTCTCGGCCTATGTCGCGCCCGGCTCGGCACTCGACCGGGAGGCCTTCGAGCGCGGCAACTCGGTCTATTTCCCGGACCGCGTGGTGCCCATGCTGCCCGAGGTCCTGTCCAACGGCCTGTGCTCCATCAACCCGGAGGTGGACCGGCTATGCATGACCGCGGAGCTCTATATCTCCGGGGACGGCAAGGTGACCCGGACCCGCTTCTTCGAGGCGGTGATGCGCTCTCAGGCGCGCCTCACCTACGACAAGGTGGCGGCCATGCTGGTGGACGGCGACCCGGCGCTGTGCGAGCAGTACGCTGCGGTCCTGCCCCATCTGCACGAGCTCTACGCCCTCTACCAGGTGCTCCATGCCGCGCGCGCGGAGCGGGGCGCCATCGATTTCGATACCACCGAGTCGAAGTTCGTGTTCAACGAGCAGGGCCGCATCGCCGCGGTCGTGCCGGTGATCCGCAACGACGCCCATCGGCTGATCGAGGAGTGCATGCTGGCCGCCAACGTGGCCGCGGCACGGCTCTTCGAGCGTAAGAAGATGCCAGCCCTCTACCGCATCCACGACCTGCCGAACGAGGAGAAGCTCGCCGATCTGCGGGAGTTCCTCGGTCAGTTGGCGCTGCGGCTGCCCGGCGGACCCAAGCCGACCGCGGCCGACTACGCGGCGCTCCTCGAGCAGGTCAGGGAGCGCCCCGACCGACACCTGATCCAGACCGTGCTGCTGCGCTCCATGCAGCAGGCCATGTACAGCTCGGACAACGTGGGGCACTTCGGACTCGCCTACCCCGCCTATACCCACTTCACCTCGCCGATCCGCCGCTATCCGGACCTGGTGGTGCATCGCATCATCAAGCACATGCTCGGCGGCGGCACCGCGGAGGATCTGGAGCTCGCGAAGTCTGACCTCCAGCAGATCGGCGAGCACTGCTCCGGCACCGAGCGGCGTGCGGACGAGGCGACCCGTGACGCGAGCGACTGGCTGAAGTGCGAGTTCATGCAGGACAAGCTCGGCGAGCGCTTCGAGGGGACCATCACCAGCGTCACCTCGTTCGGCATCTTCGTGCAGCTCGACGACGTCTATATCGACGGGCTGGTGCACATCACCGCGCTGGACAACGACTACTACCACTTCGACCCCATCGGGCATCGCCTGCACGGCGAGCGGACGGGGAGCGTCTACCGGCTCGGCGACCGGGTGCGCATCCAGGTGGCGGCGGTGAACCTCGACGACCGCAAGATCGACTTCGTGCTCGCCGAGCCCGCGGGCGGGCGGGGAGGCCGCGGCGGCAAGGGCAAGGCGGGGAGTGCCCCCCAATCCGAGAGTGGATCCGGGGGTGGGTCCGGAGGCGGCTCCGAGGGCAAGTCCCAGCGCTCGAGGTCGCGCAAGAAGCGGCGGTAAGGATCCGAGTAACCCGTCGAGCCCCGGGATCGCTCAGGTCGGGTGGGCGAACTGAATCACCGCGAACCCGACCCCCTGGGGGTCCGTGAGATAGGCGAAGCGCCCGACGTTCTCGACCTGCATGGTCTCCGTGACCGCCGCGCCCCCGAGTCGCAGGGCGGTGGCGACGGTCGCGTCGCAGTCGTCCACGCCGAAATAGATCATCCAGTTGGGCGGCATGGGTCCCCAGTCGGGCTGGATCTCCAGCATCCCCCCAATCGGCCGGCCGTCCAGCTCGAAGAGGATGTAGCGCCCCTCCATGAGATCGTGGCTGGTGCGGGTGGTCCAGCCCAGCAGGTCGCCATAGAACGCGGCGGCCCGCACCGTATCCCGGGTGAGGAGCTCGTTCCAACTGCGCGCGCCCACCTGATTGTCGATCTCCGCGCCCGGATGCGCGCGCGCCTGCCACAGGCTCACCACCCCGCCGCTCGGGTCCTGGATCAGGGCCATGCGCCCGTGCTCCATGACGTCCATCGCCGGCATCAGGACGGTCCCGCCGAGGGCCTCGGCCCGGGCAGCGGTGGCGTCCACGTCGTCCACGGCGATATAGCTGGCCCAGCAGGGTCGACCGCCCTGCTCCGGCGCCATCTCATACAGTGCGGCGGCCAGCCTGCCCTGGTAGCTCAGCATGGTGTAAGGCGGACCCAGGTCGGTCGGCACGTCCTCGGCGGTCCAGCCGAAGAGCTCGCCATAGAAGGCCTGGGAGGCGGCGGGGTCAGTGGTGGCCAGATCGACCCAGCAGAAGGTGCCGGGGGCATAGCGGCTCATCTCGGGCATGGGGCTGTCCTCTCCGGTTGACCCCGCGCGGTCGGTGGCGCGGGGCAGGGTCTTGGGGGGCTCGCCGGGCGTCAGAGCTTGTGGAAGATTTGTCGGCCGTAGCGAGGGCGTTCCCGGGTGTGCTCGAACCAGGCGCGGGAAGTCGGAAATCGGGGAGCGTAGTGGGCCTCCGTGACTCGATTTTCGGCTTTTCGCAACGCAGCGGGGTGCGTCCGGGGGCGCCCGCAGTAGGTCGGCGAATCTCTTCACGAGCTCTCAGCCCTGCTCCGCGGGGCGCGAACGACTCGCCCGCCCTCCAATGGTCAGAGGCGTCTCCTTGGCCGGGATCACGCTGACCTCCCGGCGATCGGACTCGATCCGGCGACCGGCGATGAGTTTCTCCTGGCGCACCCGTGCACTGTAACCGAGGGCGGCTCCGCCCGCGGTGGTCAGGGTGAGCAGGCCGAGGGTGACGAACTGGGTCAGCAGCATGGCGACACCGACGCCCACCGCCCCGCCCACGACGACGCCCGACTTGAGGGTCAGGCCGCGGCCGATGCCCCCCGCCTTGCTCGCCGCGCTCGCTTTGGCGACCAGGCGCTCCTGGTTGCGGGCGTCCTTGATCCGCTGTTGCTCGGCCTTGACGCGGATCTCCTCGCGCTCCTTCGACAGCCGTTCGCTGACGCGGGCCACCGCGTGGCGGCGGTCGGCGCCCACGATGGCGCTGAACCAGAGCCCAACCAGGGTCCCGATGGAGACCGCGAGGACCAGATACAAGGGCCAGGTGGCCTGCCAGTCGCTGCCGAGCGCCGTGTAGACCAGCAGCGCCGTCACCCCTTGAAGCAGGAAGATGCCGATCAGGAAGCGGATCAGGGTCGCCAGCCCCTGAGCGATCATGTGCCGCGCACCTGGGGCGACTGATAACCGATGTCGGGCTCTCGCTGGGTACCGCCGCCGGGCTTTGCCCCGCCGCCCGCCCCTGGCTCCTGGCCCGCATCGGGACCGTCGCGCCCCGACTCGCCGGCTGCGCTCCCCGCCGCGACCGCCGCCCCTCCGCCGACCCGGAAGACCCAGGCGTCGCGGATGGATGCGTCCAGGTCCTGCGCGGGCACCCGCCGGCTGAACAGACCGAGGAGTCGCTCGCGGATGGGCTCGAGGCTCTCCGGGCGACCCGCCAGCTCGTTCGACACTGGGCGGTCATAGGCGTCGACGATGGCGTACATGTACTCCCCGCCGATGTCCGAGAGGTCCGTAACCAGACGCGGGGAGACCGCGCTACTCGGCAGCAGGCGAGGCTCCAGGCTGGAGACCAGGAAGGGCCCCTGCCCGGTCTCCAGACGGCCAGCCAGGGACTCGTCGCCGCCGCGGCGCAGATGACGGGCCAGATCGCGCCGGATCGGGGCCGAGAGCTCGGGCCCGGTCTGGCCGGCCAGATCCGACCCGTCGCGCTCGGGATGCACGGCGATCAGGAAGGCGTGGGTCAGCGGGCTCGGGGCGCGGCCGCCCTCGTCGCTCGCGAGCACATAGGTCTCGATGACTCGCAGCAACTCCTGATAGCGCCCGACACCCGCCTCCTCTCCGTCACCGGATGACGACGTTGGATCGGGCTCGGCCTCCTTCCCAAGCAGGACGAAGGTGTAGATGCCATAACCTGGCGTCGCGTTGCTATAGAGGGTGTTGACCGCGCCTGCGGTCTCGACGCTGGCCGTCGCCGCACGGGTCGGGAAATAGGCCATGGCATAGGAGAGCGAGCCCCCGCCCGCCCCCGGACGCCCGGCGAATCCCCCGAGGTTGCGCTCGAGGCCGGCGGAGGCCGCCGACTCGATGATGGGCTCGGCGTTGGGACCGCTGAGGAACAGGGCGCGCTGGACCACCGCGGGGACCACCGCCTCCCCGCCCTGGGCGACCAGCTCCCTGACGATCGAGGCGAGGGGCGCACAGTCGGCGAGGATCAGCGCCTCGGTGGCATGGCCCGGCTCCACGCCGGACAGATAGAGGTCCGTGACCAGGGGCGTGAGGAAGTCCTCCTCCTGGTTGACGCGGGCGCCGCCGCAACGGGCCGCCACCTCGCTATAGAGGACGAATGGATCCTGGCTGTAGGGTTGGAACAGGGGCTCCGACTGGCCGAGGGGCACGGGCTGACCGGCCGGCTCCCGCAACGACAGCGCCTCGCCCGTGGTGCGCCAATTCGGCTCCGGCGGCGGCCCGATCTGCGCCGATTCCGCCTCGCCGGCAGCGGGCTGGGGGGCGCCCGACCCGCCGGGGCCGCCGATGCCCGGGATGGAGCCGCACCCCGCGATTGCGAGCGCGACGGCCGCGAGCAGCCCCCGGCACGCGCTCGTGCGATAACAAGTGGTTGAGCAAGCGTTCAAGTCATATGGTCCGAGTCCAGACGATGGCTCATGATAGCGGATCGGGCCGGCTGACCAAGCCCCCGCCCGCCCGAGGACCCATGGACCCCGGGGCGGGACGGCCTCGGATCTCGCCCACCGCACCGCGCCCTGGACCCAGACGGAGGCAGCATGCACAAGCCCTATTCCGAGGCCTGCGAAGAGAACAAGGGCCCGTTGCTGGAGGTCCTCGCCCCGCGCCTCGGGGCGGCCCATCGGGTGCTCGAGATCGGCACCGGGACGGGCCAGCACGCGGTCCATTTCGCCGCCGCGATGCCGTACCTCCACTGGCAGACCAGCGACATCGCCCCCCATCTGCCGGGCATCCAACTGTGGCTGGATGAGGCCCGGCTGCCGAACCTGCCGCCAACCCTGGTTCTGGACGTCACCGCGGCCTGGCCCACGGGGCCCTACGACGCCGTGTTCAGCGCCAACACCGCGCACATCATGGGCCTCCCGGAGGTGGAGGCCATGTTTCAGGGCGTTGGTCGGGTGTTGCGTGAAGACGGGCTCTTCGCGCTCTACGGGCCCTTCCAGTACGGCGGGCGCCACACCAGCGAGAGCAATGCCCATTTCGACGCCTGGCTGCGGGCGGGCGACCCGCGCATGGGCGTGCGCGACCTCGAGACCCTTCGCGACTTCGGTGCCAGCGCGGGCCTGAGCCTGGTCGAGGACATTCCCATGCCGGTCAACAACCGCACCCTGATCTGGCACCGCGAGCCCGTGCCGGGCGGTGGGCAAGGACTCGATCCAGGCATCGATCCACGCTGAGCGCGACGACGCGTCCCCATGAAGCAGATCAAGCTGCCTGTGACCCCGGCCGTGCGGGCCCTGCGCGCCGCCGGCATCCTCTTCGACGGACACCTCTACGATTACGTCGACGGCGGCGGCACCGCCCGGGTGGCCGAGGCGCTCGGCGTCGATGAGCATCTGGTGGTCAAGACCCTGATCATGGAAGACGAGCAGGGCGCCCCCATGCTCGTGCTCATGCACGGCGACCGTCAGGTCTCGACCCAGTCCCTCGCCCGCGCGATCGGGGCCAAGCGGATCGCCCCCTGCGAGCCCAAGGTCGCCGATCGCCACTCGGGCTATCAGGTCGGCGGCACCTCGCCCTTCGCCACGCGCAAGTCGATGCCGGTCTACTGCGAGACTGGCGTGTCGCAGCTGCCGCGCGTCTATATCAACGGGGGAAAACGCGGGTTCATCCTGGCCCTGGATACGACGGACGCCCTGCGATTGCTGAATCCGACCCTGGTCCAGATGGCCGTGTGAGGCCGGTCTGGACCAGGCCAGGCATGCACCCCGGCAAAGTCGTCAGCACCTCATCATCCGAGTCACCCGGGAGTCACCATGAAGATCCCTGTCTGTGTCATCGTCGGAGCCGGACCCGGCAACGGGGCCGCCTTCGCTCGCCAGTTCAGCCGCGCCGGCTATCGGGTCGCCCTGCTCGCCCGCGGTGAGGAATCCCTCGACGCCCTCACCGCCGAGATCGCGGGCACCCGCGGCTATGTCTACGACGCCACCAGCCCGGATGACGCGGCCCAGGTCTTCGAGCGTGTCCGCAGCGAGCTGGGACCGATCCACACCCTGATCTACAACGCCTCGACGCGGGAGTTCGGCGACGTCGACGCCACCAGCCCCGATGCCCTCGAGCATGCCTGGCGGGTGAATGCTTACGGCTGCCTGCTAGCGACCCAGGCGGCGATCCCCGACATGCGGGGCGCGGACGGCGGCAGCATCGTCATCATCGGGGCCACCGCGTCGCTCAAGGGGGCCGCGGGCTTCCTCGCATTCGCGTCGGCCAAGGCGGCCCAGCGCAGCCTGGCGCAGTCGCTCGCGCGCAAGCTCGGCCCCGAGGGCATCCATGTCTCCTACGTGATCATCGACGCCGTGGTGGATATGCCCGCCTCGCGAGCCATGGTCCCGGACGCCCCGGACAGCTTCTTCGCCCGCCCGGACGATATTGCAGAGTCGGTGTTCTTCCTCGCCCGCCAGCCGCGCTCGGCCTGGACCTTCGAGCTCGACCTGCGGCCTTACGGCGAGCATTGGTGACGCCGAACGACGCGCCGACCGGCGCATCAACCTAGAAACAGCGGTCAACCGCTGTTTCTAGGACCAAGCGCCAGGCCTGAGATCGGGGATGGTCGGCTCCCGCGGCGGGCTCGGAGGCTGGCCCCCGCGGAATCGGATTGATCGGCAGGACGCCGGATACCTGCGCCCCGGGGTGGGGCTCAGCCCATCGGCCTCGCGGTCACTCGTCCTCGCCCGAGGGGGCGGAGTAACGCAACAGATGCTCGAGGAGCTCGGTGGTGCGGTCGACCGAGGACTCGATGGCCTCGAGCATCTCCGGGACCCTGGTGAGGTCTGGGCCGTCGGTAATCTCGAGGGCGGCGAGCTGGGCGTTGCCGACGATGCTGGCCAGCAGGTCGCGGCGCCTGAGGTCCGCCTTGTTCCGGAGCGGCTCCGCCGCGATGCGGTGGCGCTCCACCACGCTGACCTGAAAGTGTCGGCGGGCGTGCTCAGCGGCCTTGCGGGCGCTGAGGTCGGTGAAGAGCAGCACATACCCGAGCACCTCGCGGGGCGCCGACAGCACCGGGTCGGCGCGCAGCATCAGCGGCCGCGGGACGCCCAGATCCGCCACCAGACTGACCTCCCCGCGCCACGCGTGATGCTGCTCCATCACGTCCTTCAGCCGCTCGGTCAGGACCTCGGACTCCCGGAACAACTCGGGCAGGTCCGCCACCGAGAAGGGGCGCAGATGCTCGGGGATCAGGGCGTCGAAGGCCTCGTTGGTCAGGAGGGTATTGCCCTCGGCGTCGGCGACCATCACCGGTTGCTCCGAGCGCCGCAGCTTGGCGCTGATCGCCCTGAGCTGGTCGCGGGCGATCAGCACCCGCATGGCACTGGACTGCTGGACCACATCGGCGACCGACTCACCGATCAGTCGACCGGTGGTGATGTCGTCCGGGGTCCAGGGATCGCAGGTCCCTTCAACGACCTGATGCCACTGGGCGAACGAGCGGCGCGGCGAGAGCTGACTGGGGTCGTCGCCGACCTTCACGGCCTCATAGGGGTTGCCGGCCCAGGTCACGGTGCGTATCCGCTCGGGACGAAACCAGACCAGATACTCGCCCGGGCCGTTGGAGAGGGGCACGGCCATCAGCCCGCTGGCCTCCGGGGTGAGATCGGCGAGCCCCCTGGCATCGCTCGCCAGGGCCGCGGTGACCACGATGGGCTCGCGTGAGGTCTGGTCGAGCCAGGCGCCGACGGCCGCGAGCCGGCTGGTCGCCGGCACCTCGCCCGCGGTGCGGATACGCCCGTCGCTGATCAGGGCGACACCACTGGCCGACACGGGCGCGAGCAGGAACTCGGGGTTCTCGAAGAGGGCTTGCTCCCAATCGCCGCGCCGAGCGATGGCCTCGATCATGCGCTGCTCCAGGCGCCGGACGGACAGCTCGGCCTGGGCCTGGGCGAAGCTCAGCAATGCGGCGATGCGCGTGGCGACCGCCTCCGCCAACAGCTCGCAGGCCACCCGCAGCTCGTACTGTATGGTGCGGGCGGAATAGTGGTGGCAGGAGACCAGGCCCCAGAGCCGACCACCCACCATCAGGGAGGCCACCAGGGTCGCCGAGACGCCCATGTTCCTGAGGTACTGGAGGTGGATCGGCGACATGCTGCGCAGGTAGCACAGTGACATGTCGAGCGGCTCGCCGCTGATGGGTGAGCGCGGGTCGGTGAGCCCAACGGGCCGATAGTCGACATCCTCCAGCACGCGGATGCGGTTGCGCACATAGAGCTTGCGCGCGATCTGGGGGATGTCGGTCGCCGGGTAGCGGTTGCCGAGGAAGGCCTCGAGGTCCGGCTCGCGCTGCTCCGAGTAGACCTCGCCGTGGCCCTGCTCATCGAAGCGATAGACCATCACCCGGTCGTAACCGGCCAGCTCCTTGAAGAGACTGGCGGAGGCGTCACACAGACGCTTCAAGGACGGGGCGTTGGCGATGGTCCGCAGCGACTCGCAGACGAAGGCGGAGAGATCGACGGGGGGGCCGGACGGGGTCAGCTCGATGATCAGCCCGCCACCCATGGGCCGATGGATGAGCCCGTCGAGATCGGACCCCAGGCCGGCCACGCGGCAACGCACAGCGGCCGGGATCTGGCTCAGAGGCTCGTCGATGCGCTCGCGAACCCGTTCGGCGAGGTTGCCGCCGAGGGCGTCGAGGGAGACCCCGACGGGGTCCTGGGCAAGCCCCAGAAACTCGGCGGCATCGGCGCTCGTGAGCGCGATCGTCAGATTCGGCTCCCGCAACAGCAGGAGGGCACCATAGGGGCGGATGGAGCCCGCCAGATGGATCTGCTCCTGCTCGCAGTTGGCGAGGGTGGCCTCGCCGAAACCCGGCAGCGGAGGGGAGTTGGAGAGCACGGATGCGTGGCGGGCGGTCAGTGCGCCACGCTGATCGCGCCCTCATCGAGCCCATACCGATTCAGCTTCGCGTAGAGGCTCTGACGGCTGAGGCCGAGCAGCTCCGCGGCGGCGGTCCGGTTGCCTCCCGTGAGCTCGAGCGCCGCCTCGATGTAGCGCCGCTCCACGATGCCCACGGTATCCTCCACCAGCTTGCGCAGGGTGGTCTTGCCGATCTGTCTGGTGAGTGAGTCGAGGAGCCCGCCCAGGTCAGCGGTCCGCTCGCCCGGTCCGGGCAGGCGCCGCGAGACATCGCGCAGAAAGACGGCGATCCGCCCCGCGTCGCGTCCGCTCTTGCCGGAGGCGGAGATCTCCGCCTCGACCTCGGTGCCGAACTCACCCCGGAGGGTCGTGGAGAAGAGCCTCACCGATCCCAGACGGGTCACGTTCGCCAGCAGGACCGTGAGGTCCGCGCCCGGGCGCCCGAGCCAGCGGCTGAGCGGCTCGCCGACCACCCCGGACTCGTTGCCCATCTGAACCAGCTCGACGAAGGTGCGATTCGCGCGCAGCACCACGCCCTGGTTGTCGATGACCACGAAACCGTCAGGCCCATTCTCCACCAGGTCCTCGATGCGGAGGGGCTCTCCCGAGTCCATCGGCTGCATGGCCGCCGCCGAGGGCGCGAGCTGCACCAGGAAGACCTCCTCGGTCACCGAGGTGACGAGGGAGGCGCGCACCATCCAGGGCACCTGCTCGTCGCCCAGACGCAGCAACAGCGCCGGCGCCTTGCCGCGCTCGCGGATGCGCCGGATCATGCCTTCGAAGGCCTCCCGGTCCTGCTCCACCAGCAGCTGCGGGAAGGGCAGGTTGCCGATGGCCTTGGTCTTGGGCTGGGAGATGCCGAGCGCCTTGGCCGCGGCCGGGTTCAGCTCGACGATGCCGAGATCCGAGACCCGCAGGAGCAGGACCGCATCGCTCGAGGAGTTGAACAGGAGCCGGTAGCGGGTCTCGACCTCCCGCAGCTTCCAGTAGTCCCGCTCCATGGCCTGCTGGGCCTCGACGAGCCGGGCCTGGAGCTCGGCGACCGCACGCGTGTTCTTGCCAATGGCGAGCACGCCCGAGTGGTCGCCCAGGCGCACCGTGGTGTACTCGATCGGGATCTCGAGACCGCTCGGGAAGCGCTGGGTCAAGTTGCGGAAGGCGCAGACCCCGGTTGAACGGGTATCGGCGAGCATGCGTTTGAGCTTCTCGCCGTCGGAATCGGCGACCGTATCGGTCCAGGGGCTACCGATCCAGTTGCCGACGCCTTCGGCCGCGAATCCGTTGGAAAGGGTCGCATCACGGATGATGCCCGCGAGGTCCACGACGAGCATCACGTCAGGAAGGGCTAGATTATCGCCGCGCATGGGCGCTCCGGGGGGTTCGATGAACGGCACCCAAGGGCCGCCGTGATGGGTCGTCATATCTCTGTTCCTCAGCGACCCGTGTCAGGTTAACTTGGCATATTACCAAAACTATCGCCAGGTTAGACGACGAGGCCGCCCTGGTACGACCCAGGCGGTCATGTATTGCCCTGCCAGCGAACGGCCAGATCGGTGAAATGGGCGGCCAGGGCGAGGGCAAGCAGGCCGCCGAGGATGAGGGAAGAGGCGCCGGTGAGGGTGCCGCGAACGACCAGCAGGAGCAGCACGCCGGCGCTCAGATTGGCGAGCAGCGAGGCAGGGGCGATGCCCTTGCCGGTGCGTAGCCGGTATCCGAGCAGGACGACCGCCTCCACGGCAACCAGGATCAGGATCCAGTCGATCGCCCGAGCGCCGCCGAACAGCTCAATCATGGGACACCCGATCCTGGCGACTTGCGCTCATCTCACTGAGGCGAGACCCAGGAGATGGGCGAGATCCTTGAAGAAGATCCGCGCGTGGGCGGCGGGCCGGGCGCGCACCAGCCGCTTGTTCATATAGGCCTCCCAGGTGAGCCGCTGGATGTCCGGGTCGCGGCACAGACTCACGAAACGCTCGCGGCGCTTGTCGCTGACATACCAGAAGCGCTGGAGCATCCCGAGGACCCAGAAGACGCGGCCGTGCTCCTTCATGAACATGCGCCGGGCGAGGCCCAGGCAACGAGGATCCAGGCTCTCGCAGAACCGGTCGGCGGCGGTGGCCGCGAGACGACCCCCGGTCATGGCGTAATAGATGCCCTCCCCTGAGGCCGGGGCCACCACACCGGCGGCGTCGCCGGCGAGCACCACCTGGCGGCCGTCGTCCCAGCGGCCCAGCGGCTTCAAGGGGATGGGTGCCCCCTCCCGGCGCAGGGTCTCGGCATCCGCGAGTCCGGCGGTGCGACGCAGCTCCGCCACCGCGCCCTTGAGGGAGAACCCGCTCACGGCGGTGCCCACGCCGACACTGGTGGTCTCGCCGTGGGGGAAGACCCAGCCATAGAAGTCCGGCGACAGGCGTCCCTGGTAGTAGACGTCGCAGCGGGCGGGGTCGAAACCGGCATGCCCGGGCTCGGGCGAGCGCACGATCTCGTGGTAGGCGCTGACGCAGGCCATCTCGTCCGCCTTCGGGATCGTCTGGCGGGCCACCCGCGAGCGGGCGCCGTCCGCGCCGATCACACAACGGGCCCGCACCATGGCGGCGGCCCCGGAACCACCCTGCCCCGTCTCGAAATGGATCTCGGCGAGACCGTCGCTGCCACGCTCCAGACGGGTGAAAGTCCCGGTCCGGCGCTCCGCACCCGTCTCGACCGCGCGTTCGCGCAGCCATTCATCGAAGCGGTCGCGGTTCACCATGCCGACGAAACCGCCATCGATCGGCATGTCCACCTCGCGCTCGGAGGGCGCGACCATCCGCGCCGAGCCGATCCGCGCGCACAGCAGATGGGCCGGGATCTCGAACTCGCGGATCAGTTGGGGCGGGATGGCGCCCCCGCAGGGCTTGATGCGCCCACCTCGGTCGAGCAGCAGCACGGAGCGCCCGGCACGCGCCAGATCGGTCGCGGCGGTCGCGCCGGCGGGGCCGCCACCAACCACCACCACGTCGTAGGTCTCGGTCATGGGATCTCCCCCGGTCTGTGTGGTTGCGGAACGGGACATCAGGCCGTCTCGATCGCGCCGGCCGGTGCAGGCAGGGCGCGCGGTTTGGCCGCGGAAGTCTGGGTGATCCTCGCGGCGAGCACGGCAGACACCAGGAACAACAGCGCCTCGCCCATGAACACCAGGGCGTAGGCCGGGCCGGGGTCGCCGATGAGGGCCCGCGTGAGGTCGACCGCCGCCGTGCCGAGGAACCCGCCGAGCCCAAAGGCAATCGCCTGCGCGGCGCCCCAGAGACCCATACGGACCCCCTCGCGGCGCTCCCGCCCGGCGCTCACCAGACCCATCATCGAGCCGATGGCGGCCACCGCGAACAGGCCGTTGGTCAGCCCCAGCGCGAACACCGCCCCGCGCAGGGGGAACTCGGGCCCATAGGCATGTCCGGCGGCGAGGAAGACCAGCGCGAAGGCAGAGCCCACGCAGCCGACGATGGTCCAGGTCTGGAGCGTCCCCAGACGCCGGCCCCAGGCGCTGCTGCCGAGGAAGGCAAGCAGGAGCATGCCGAGCAGGACCCCGCCGTTCTGAACCCCGGCGAGCCGCGTGGACTCACCCGGCGTGAGTCCGAAGACGGCCCCCGCATAGGGCTCCAGGATCAGGTCCTGGGCACTGTAGGCGAGCATGGAGACGAACACGAAGACGGTGAAGCGGCGCGCACGAGGCTCGGCCCAGACCTCGGCGAGGGCGGCTCGGAATCCCACTTCGGCGGTCGTCGATGCACCGGCGGTCTCGGCGGAGGTTGGATCCGGGGCCCCAGCGGCGTCCGTGCGGCCCTCGACGCCATGGATCGCGAACAGGGTGACGACGAAGGCGATCGCCGCCACGGTCGCGGTGACCGTCACCAGACGTCCGGTGGAGAAGGGATCCAGGAAGTGCCCGGCGATCCCGGCAGTGATGATGAAGCCGACGATCATCATCAGCCAGACGGTGGTCGCCGCCGCCGCCCGCCGCTCGTCGCTCACCCGCTTGGCCAGAAGCACCAGGAGCGAGGTGCCGCAGGCGCCCACGCCGACGCCGATGAGGGTGAAGGCAAGCACGGCCAAGACCGTCCCCGCACCCGGGTCGGTCTCCATCCAGGCAGTGGCCAGCGCGGCGAGCACCCCGCCACCGGCGAGCACGGCCATACCGCCGATGATCCAGGGGGTACGGCGGCCGCCCACGTCCGAGCCGTAACCCCAGCGTGGGCGCGAGATCTGCACCAGATGATGCAGCGCGACCAGCGCCCCGGGCAGCATGGCCGGCAGCGCCAGCTCCACCACCATCACGCGGTTGAGGGTCGAGGTGGTGAGGACCACGATGGCCCCGAGTGCGGCCTGGACCAGGCCCAGGCGTAGGATCCCGATCCAGCCCAGGGGGCTTTGCATTGGCATGTTCAACCCATCATCCCCCGCACCGCGAAGGCGCTGATCATCATCCCCGTCACGTAGACCGTCACCCCGAGCGCGCTGTACCAGGTGGCCCGACCGACGGGGTCACGCAGGAAGCGCGTCATCATGGCGACCTGAACCGCGAGCACCACGCCGACCGCCGCCGCATGCACCGGACGCCCCCAGTCGAGGAGCAGCCAGATCACCGTCATCTGGGGCACCGCCATCATGGCGCTGGCGACCCAGGCGGCACGGTAAGGCCCGAGCTGGACCGGCAGGGAGCGGATACCCATGCGCCGATCACCGGCGATCGCCTTGAAATCGTTGAGGGTCATGATCCCGTGGGCGCCCAGGCTGTAGAGTCCGGCGAGGGCCAGGATCTGCCATGCCGGCAGGGCGCCGCCGATCATCACCGCGGCGCCCGTGACCCAGGCAAGCCCCTCGTAGGAGAGCCCGACCGCGGCATTGCCCCACCAGCCGTTGCGCTTCAGACGCAGGGGTGGGGCACTGTAGGCCCAGGCCAGGACGAGGCCCAGGGCCGCCGACCAGAAGACCCAGGTGCCGAGCCAGGAGGCCACCGCCAGGGACAGCAGGGTCCAGAGGATCGCGATATAGAGTCCCCAGCGTCCGGGGATACGCCCCGACGGGATGGGGCGGTTAGGCTCGTTGATGGCATCCACATGACGGTCGAACCAATCGTTCACCGCCTGGCTAGTGGCGCACACCAGGGGCCCGGCGAGCAGGATCCCCGCCACCACCAGGGACCACTGCTCCCAGATCGGCGCGCCCGAGGAGACCACCCCGCAGGTGAAGGCCCACATGGGCGGGAACCAGGTGATGGGCTTGAGCAGCTCCAGCGTTGCTGCCGGAGAGGGGCGTGACGCGGGCGCGGTGTCCGGCAGGGCGGCGGGCGCGGTCGTGTTCATGAGTGCAAAGTATAGCTGACAATGCCCAACGTCAACTTGACTTGACACAAGGTTTGTCCGTGCCCTTCACTCGGCATCGTTTGACGCCTCGTTCGACTCGGGGCCCCCGATCCCGAAGCGGCCGAGCTTCACATAGAGGCTCTGACGGCTGAGACCGAGCAGCTCCGCGGCGGAGGCCCGATTGCCCCCGGACAGACGCAGGGCGGCCTCGATGCACAAGCGCTCGATCATATCCGTGGACTCGCGCACCAGGTCCCTGAGGGGCGCGCTCCCCACCCGCTCGGCGAGCCGGTCAATCCATATCGGGAGATCCGCGTCCACCGGGTGCTCAGCGCCCAGCCGGCGACCCACGTCGCGGATGAAAAAGGCGAAACATGGCGGTTGGAGACGCTCGATCGCCGCAGCGTTGAGCTCCACCTCGAGCTCCGAGCCGAGCTGACCGCGCAGGGTGGTGCGAAACAGCCGCAGGGTCCCGTGCTGGCGCAGGGTCCCCATGAGGACGCCGAGGTCGGTGCCGCCGCGCCCCAGCCAACGATCCAAGGACTCGCCCGCGAGCGGCTGGGGATTGGGGACCTGGGTCTGCTCGAGGAAGGCCCGGTTGGCCGCGAGCACCTCGCCGTCGCGCCCGGTGACGACGATGCCATCGGGCGCCACCCCCGCGGCGGCGAGCAGACGCGCGTCGTCGTCGCGGATGGCCCCCTGCGCCCCCTCGGCCAGGGGCCTCAGGCGCACGACGAGCAGCGACGACTGATCCTGGCGCAGGGGCGAGACCGAGACCGCGAGCATCCCCTCCTCGGACTCGCGCTCCACATGGATGCTGTCCGGGCGACCGCTGGCGAGGACCCGTTCGATGAGCGCCCCGATGGCCCCGCGGCCAGCCTCGTCGAAGCCCCTCGGCAGCCCGTCCGGGAACCTCAGGCCAACCAGTCGGGCCGGCTCCGACCCCCGCTCACCACCCAATAGGGCCGCGGCCGCGGGATTGGCCTCGACCATCTTGCGCAGACCCGCATCCACCACGATCACCGCGTCCGAGACGCTCTGGAAGAGCAGCCGGTAGCGGGTCTCCATGCGCCGATAACGCCAATAGTCGCGCTCCAGGGCCTGCTGGGCGTCGACCAGCTGGCGCTGGAGCGACTCCACGGCCCGCAGCTCGCGCCCGATGAGCAGCACCTGCCCCGCGTCCGCCAGGCGCACCGCCCGATACTGGACCGGGATGTCCCGACCCATCGCGGTGCGGTGGACCACCTGTCGCCACTCGGTCCCGTGCCCCGTCTCCAGCTCCCGCAGCAAGGATTGCAGACGTGGGCGACTGTCGACGGTCACCGTCTCGGACCAGGGCCGCCCCACCCAGTCGCCGTTGACCTCCTCCGCCAGGGATTCGTTGCCAATAGCGACCTCGAGGATCTCGCCCCCGGCGTCCACCACCAGCGCAATGTCGGCGAGGGTGCGCGCCAGATTCGCTGCCAGCTCCGAGTTCACCGGTCCTTGGGGGATCTCCGGCAGCTTCGACGAGCACATCTACACGGCTCCGGATGCCCCGAGCGGGTCGGGCGCGGATGGCGGGGCGAGGAACATCAGACCCCCGATTGGTTTGGTGTCGAGGGCCTGTCCGGCGTGCGAGACACGGGTCTGCCCTCGGGTCCACGCGCCCGTCTCCACGAAGGCCCGGACGCTCCAGGGCAAGTGTGTCCCTTGGGCGAGGATTGTCAAGCCTGCCGAACGTCAACTTGGATTGACACCTGTTCCGACGCCGACTAGATTGTGGGTCGTAGGCGTCCCGAGGGGCCGCCGACGGAGCCGGCCCAAGCGTTCTCCCGGCCCCCAACCGACAACCCCGGATCCCAGTCGAGGCCCTGCCAGCCCATGCCGCTCTACACCCCAGAGGAACGTCAGCGTCGAGACGGCTCCCGCTGGACACTGGTCCAGGGCGTGCTGGCGCCGGTCCAGTTCCTCGTCTTCCTGGTGAGCCTCGCCCTGGTGCTGCGCTTCCTCGCCACCGGGCAGGGCGAGCAGGCGGCCACCCTGTCCATCGTGGTCAAGACCCTGGTGCTCTACCTGATCATGATCACCGGGTCGATCTGGGAGCGGGTGGTGTTCGGGCGCTGGCTCTTTGCCCGCCCCTTCTTCTGGGAAGACGTCTTCAGCATGCTGGTGCTGGCCCTGCACACCGCCTACCTGGCGGCCCTGGTGCTCGACCTGCTCCCCGTGCGTGAGCTGATGCTTCTGGCCCTGGCGGCCTATGCCACCTATGTGATCAATGCCGCCCAGTTCCTGCTCAAGCTGCGGGCCGCACGGCTCGAGGCGGCACCGCCCACCGATCGATCGCCCCTGGGGAGCGCCGCGTGAGCACGGCCGGATCGAGCATGTCCGTCACACCGCCCCAGCCCGGGGTGATCCCGGTGCGCCAGGAGCGCGGCCAGTGCGAGGTCTTCTGCGGCCTCTCCAGCATCGTGTGGCTGCACCGCAAGATCCACGACGCCTTCTTCCTGGTGGTCGGCTCGCGCACCTGCGCCCACCTGCTGCAATCCGCCGCCGGCGTGATGATCTTCGCCGAGCCGCGTTTCGCGACCGCGATCCTCGAGGAGCGGGATCTGGCGGGCATGGCCGACTGCAACGAGGAGCTGGATCGGGTGGTCGCACGGCTGCTCGAGCGCCGCCCGGACATCCGCACCCTGTTCCTGGTGGGCTCCTGCCCCTCCGAGGTCATCAAGCTCGACCTCCCCAACGCCGCCGCACGCATGACCCGCGCCCACGCCGGCCCCCAGGGCAGCCAGGTGCGGGTGCTGGCCTTCACCGGCAGCGGTATCGAGACCACCTTCACCCAGGGCGAGGACCAATGTGTCGCCGCCCTGGTCCCGGAGCTCCCTGCCCTGCCCGCCGGCGAGCGCAACCTGCTGGTGGTCGGCACCCTGGCCGACCTGGTCCAGGACCAGCTCACGCGACTGCTCGGGGCACTGGGCATCGGCCGGATCGACTTCCTGCCGAGCACCGACTCCCACGCGCTTCCTCCCCTGGGCGTCGGGACCCACGTCCTGTTCGCCCAGCCTTTTTTTAATCACTCGGCCGGTCTGCTCGCCGCCCGCGGCGCCCAGATCCTCGCCGCACCCTTTCCATTCGGTGTCGAAGGCACCCGCGGCTGGCTGGCAGCGGCCGCCGAGGCCTACGGCATCTCACCCGACCGGGTGGCCGAGGTCACGGCCGCACCGGCGGCCCGCGCCGAGCGCGCCATCGCTCGCTATCGCGAGACCCTCGCAGGCAGGCGGGTGAGCCTGCTACCCGACTCCCAGCTCGAGATCCCGCTGGCACGCTTCCTGGCCCGCGAGTGCGGCATGGAGCTAGTGGAGGTGGGCACCCCGTACCTCGACCGCCGCGCCATGGCCGCCGAGCTCGCGCTATTGCCGACCCCAGAGCGCCTGACCGAGGGCCAGGACGTGGACGCCCAGCTCGAGCGGCTGCGCGTCGACCGCCCCGATCTCACGGTCTGCGGCCTCGGCCTGGCCAACCCGCTGGAGGCCGAGGGGCTCGCGACCAAGTGGTCCATCGAGCTGGTCTTCTCCCCCATCCATGGCTTCGAGCAGGCCGGCGACCTCGCCGAGCTGTTCGCCCGGCCCCTGCTGCGCCGCGAGCGCCTGAAGGTCTAGCCATGCAGCTCAGCGTCTGGACCTACGAAGGCCCGCCTCATGTGGGCACCCTGCGCGTCGCCGCCTCCATGGAAGGGGTGCATTGCGTGCTGCATGCGCCCCAGGGAGACACCTACGCCGACCTGCTCTTCACCATGATCGAGCGGCGGGCGAGCCGCCCGCCCGTGACCTACACCACCTTCAAGGCCCGAGACCTCGGGGCGGACACGGCCGAGCTGGTCAAGGACTGCATCCGCACCGCCCAGGAGCGCTTCAACCCGCGCCTGATGTTGGTGGGCGAGTCCTGCACCGCCGAGCTGATCCAGGACCAGGCCGGTTCCCTGGCCAAGACCTTGGGACTACCTTCCACCGTCGTCCCGCTGGAGCTGGCCGCCTATTCGCGCCAGGAGAACTGGGGGGCGAGCGAGACCTTCTATCAGCTCCTGCGCCACGTCCTGCGTGACCAGGTCCCAGCCCCGGGCGCGCCGCCCCGTGCCCCGCGCCCGGACGGCCAGGCGCCGCGCGCCAACCTGCTCGGGCCCACGGCGCTCGGCTTCCGTTGCCGTGACGATGTCGCCGAGGTCACCCGGCTGCTCGCCGCCATCGGGGTCGAGGTCAATGTGGTCGCGCCCCTGGGCTCGGACCCGGAGGCCATCGCCCGCATCCCCGAGGCCGATTTCAACTGCTGCCTCTACCCGGAGGTGGCCCTGACCGCCTGCGGCTGGCTCGAGCGCCAGTTCAAGCAGCCGACGGTGCGCACCGTGCCCATCGGGGTCGGGGCCACCCGCGATTTCCTGCGCGAGGTCGGCGCACTCGCCGGCATCGACGTGGAGCCCGCTATTGCGGCAGCGTCCTCCCGGCTGCCCTGGTACAGCCGCTCCGTGGATTCCAACTATCTGACCGGAAAGCGTGTCTTTATCTTCGGAGACGCCACCCACGCAGTCGCCGCAGCGCGCATCGCGAGCGAGGAGCTGGGGTTCCAGGTCGTGGGGCTCGGGACCTATGCCCGCGAGATGGCCCGCGAGGTGCGCACCGCCGCCGCCCGCTACGGCGTCGAGCCCCTGATCACCAGCGACTACCTCGAGGTCGAGGCGCGGGTCGCCGAGCTGCGTCCCGAGCTCGTGCTGGGCACCCAGATGGAGCGCCACATCGCCAAGCGCCAGGGCATCCCCTGCGCGGTGATCGCCGCCCCCTTCCATGTGCAGGACTGCCCCGCCCGCTACGCCCCGCAGATGGGGTTCGAGGGGGCCAACGTGATCTTCGACACCTGGGTCCATCCATTGATGATGGGGCTGGAAGAGCACCTGCTGACCATGTTTCGCGGTGACTTCGAATTTCACGACGAGGCGGCGCCCTCGCACCTCAATCACGCCGGCACCAGTGCGCCCACGCAGCCACAGCAGGCGGTGGCCGCCGCCGCCGAGCGCGAGACCCAAGGGGTCGCGGTCGCCTGGAGCCTGGACGCCGAGCGTGAGCTCAAGCGCATCCCCTTCTTCGTTCGCGGCAAGGCGCGCCGCAACACCGAGATCTATGCCACGGAAAAGGGCATCCGCACGATCGACTTGGAGACCCTCTACGATGCCAAGGCCCACTTCGGTCGCTGACCCTCGTTCCGTGGACACGCCGGTCCGGGTCGTCCTGGTTTCACTGGACGGCCATCTCTCGGGCACCCTCAACCGCGCGCGTCCCGCCCTCACAAAGGACATCCCGGGGTTGCGGCTCAGTCAGCACGCCGCCGCCGAGTGGGAGGCGGACCCCGAGGCGGTGCAACGCTGCCGGGCCGACATCGCCGAGGGCGACATCATCATCGTCACCATGCTGGTGATGGAGGAGCACATCCAGCCCGTGCTGCCGGCGCTCAAGGCCCGGCGCGAGCAGTGCGACGCCATGGTCTGCTGCATGTCGGCCGCCGAGGTGATGCGGCTTACGCGCATCGGCGGATTCAGCATGGGCGGCGACGGCGCGAAGCCCGGCGGCGCCCTGGCCCTGCTCAAGCGCCTGCGCGGCAACAAGACCAAGTCCGGGCCCGACAATGGGGCCAAGCAGATGGCGATGCTGCGCCGCATCCCCAAGCTGCTGCGCTTCATCCCGGGCACCGCCCAGGACGTGCGGGCCTACTTCCTCACCCTTCAGTACTGGCTGGCCGGCTCCGAGGAGAACATCGCCAATCTGGTGCGCTTCCTGGTCAACCGTTACGCCGACGGTGACCGCCGCGCGCTGCGCGACAGCATCAAGGTACCGGCGCCCCATACCTATCCCGAGGTCGGCGTCTACCACCCGCGTCTGGCCGGGCGCATCGGCGAGGACCCCGCACGGCTGCCCGCCCGTCCCGGCGCCAAGGGCACGGTGGGCCTGCTCCTCATGCGCTCCTATGTGCTGGCCGGCAACGCCCGGCACTACGACGGGGTGATCGAGGCGCTGGAGACACGCGGGCTGCGGGTCATCCCGGCCTTCGCCAGCGGACTGGACGCCCGCCCCGCGGTCGAGCGCTTCTTCATGCGAGACGGCCGGACCGCGGTGGACGCCGTGGTCTCGCTGACCGGTTTTTCCCTGGTCGGGGGGCCAGCCTACAACGACGCGCGCGCCGCCGAGGCCTTGCTGACGCGGCTCGACGTGCCCTATCTCTCGGCCCTCGCCGTCGAGTTCCAGAGCCTGGAGCAATGGGAGGGATCGAACCAGGGGCTGCTGCCGGTGGAGGCCACGATGATGGTGGCCATCCCAGAGCTGGACGGCTCGACCGGTCATCTGGTCTACGGCGGGCGTTCCAACGAGGTCGCGGCCACCGAGACCCGCGACATGCAGACCCATGGCGAGCGCACCGGTGTGCTCGCCGACCGGGTGGCGCGACTGGTCGCCCTGCGCCGGCGTCCCCGGGCCGAGCGCAAGCTGGCCATGGTGCTGTTCAACTTCCCGCCCAACGCCGGGAACACGGGCACCGCCGCCTATCTCTCGGTCTTCGCGTCCCTGTTCAATACCCTGAAGACCCTCAAGGCCGAGGGCTATCGCGTCGATCTGCCCAAGGATGTGGACGAGCTGCGGGAGCGGATCATCAAGGGCAACGCCGAACGCTTCGGAGCCCATGCCAACGTGCTCGCCCGGGTCCCCGCCGACGACCATGTGCGCCGCGAGCCCTGGCTCAAGGAGATCGAGGCCCAGTGGGGTCCGGCGCCGGGCAAACAGCAGGCCGACGGGCGCTCGATCTTCGTCCTCGGCGAGCGCTTCGGCAATGTCATGGTGGGCGTCCAGCCGGCCTTCGGCTATGAGGGCGACCCCATGCGGCTCCTATTCCAGCAGGGCTTCTCACCGACCCATGCCTTCAGCACCTTCTATCGCTACATCCGCGAGGACTTCGGCGCCGACGCGGTGCTCCATTTCGGGACCCACGGGGCGCTCGAGTTCATGCCCGGCAAGCAGGCCGGGATGTCCGCCGCCTGCTGGCCCGACCGGCTCATCGGCGACCTGCCCAACCTCTATCTATACGCCTCCAACAACCCGTCCGAGGGGACCATCGCCAAGCGCCGCTCGGCCGCGACCCTGATCAGCTACCTGACCCCGCCGATCGCCCGCGCCGGGCTCTATCGCGGACTCATCGACCTCAAGGGCTCCGTCGAGCGCTGGCGCGCCCTGCCCCCGGAGGAGGTCGGCGAGCGTGCCGAGCTGGCCGAGCTGATCCAGGCCCAGGCGGCCGAGCTGGACCTGTGCGCCCCCGAGCCGGCCTGGAACGGCGACTCGGACACGCGCATCGAGTCCCTGGTCAAGCAGGTGCTGGAGCTGGAGTACACCCTGATCCCCCACGGCCTGCATGTGGTGGGCGCCCCGCCCTCCGCCGAGCAGCGGGTGGATCTGCTGCTGGCCCTGGCCGAGTCGGTCCACGAGGTGATCCCCGAGCGCGAGGCCATCGCCGCCCTGGTCGCCGGCGAGCCCGCCGAGCGGGCACTCACCCATGCCGCCATGGAGCACAACGAGGCGAACCTGTCGGTGCTGCGCGCCCTGGCCGAGACCGACGGGCTGCTCAAGACCGAGCACGAGCTGCCGGCCATCCTCCGGGCACTCGACGGCCGCTATACCCCGCCCGCCCCCGGCGGCGACCTCCTGCGCACCCCGGCCATCCTGCCGACCGGGCGCAACCTGCACGGCTTCGACCCCTATCGCATCCCCAGCGCCTATGCCCTGAAGGACGGCGCGCGGCAGGCCCAGCGCCTGCTCGACCGCTATGCCTCCGAGGGTCATCCCCTGCCCGAGTGCGTCGCCCTGGTCCTCTGGGGCACGGACAACCTCAAGACCGAGGGCGGACCCATCGCCCAGGCCCTGGCACTCATCGGGGCGCGGCCGCGCTTCGACAGCTTCGGGCGTCTGTGCGGGGCCGAGCTGATCCCGCTGGATGAGCTGGGACGCCCGCGCATCGACGTGGTGATGACCCTCTCCGGGATCTTCCGCGACCTGCTGCCCCTGCAGACCCGGCTCCTCGCCGAGGCCTCCTTCCTGGCCGCCAGTGCCGACGAGCCCGCGGACCGGAACCTGGTGCGCCGCAACGCCCTCGCCTATCAGGCGGAGAACGGCTGCGACCTGGAGACCGCCGCACTGCGGGTCTTCAGCAACGCCGACGGGGCCTACGGGGCGAACGTCAACCACCTGGTGGACAGCAGCCGCTGGGACGAAGGCGACGAGCTGGCCGAGACCTACACCCGCCGCAAGTGCTTCGCCTACGGCCGCTCCGGCAGACCCATGGCCCAGGCCAAGCTCCTCACCAGCGTGCTGGCGCGGGTCGATCTCGCCTATCAGAACCTCGACTCGGTGGAGCTCGGGGTCACCTCGATCGACCACTACTTCGACACCCTCGGCGGCATCAGCCGCGTGGTCGGCCGCGCCAAGGGCGGCGAGGTCCCGGTCTACATCGGCGACCAGACCCACGGCGACGGCGTGGTGCGAAGCCTCTCCGAGCAGGTGGCCCTCGAGACCCGCACCCGGATGCTCAACCCCAAGTGGTACGAGGGGATGCTCGAGCACGGCTACGAAGGCGTGCGCCAGATCGAGGCCCATGTGACCAACACCATGGGCTGGTCTGCGACCACCGGCCAGGTGGCCCCCTGGGTCTACCAGCGCTTGACCGAGACCTATGTGCTCGACGACGCCATGCGCGAGCGCCTGGCCGCACTCAACCCCACCGCCTCCGCCAAGGTCGCAAGCCGGCTGATCGAGGCCCACGAACGCAACTACTGGACCCCCGATCCCGAGACCCTCGAGGCCCTGCGCCGCGCCGGCGAGGAATTGGAGGATCGTCTGGAAGGGGTCTATCAGGAGGCCGCCGCTTGAACGACCTGTCAGACATCCCGATCACCCTCGGCCGTCCCCCCGCGGATGGCGAGGGCAGCGTTCAGGTGGAGATGGACGAGTCCATCGCCGAGGGCACGGCCAAGATCTTTGCCGTCTACGGCAAGGGCGGCATCGGCAAGAGCACCACCTCGTCGAACCTATCGGTGGCCTTCTCCAAACTCGGCAAGCGGGTCCTGCAGATCGGCTGCGACCCCAAGCACGACTCCACCTTCACCCTCACCAAGCGGCTGGTGCCGACGGTGATCGATACCCTGGAGTCGGTCCAGTTCCATCCCGAGGAGCTGCGCCCCGAGGACTATGTCTACGAGGGCTTCAACGGGGTGATGTGCGTGGAGGCGGGCGGACCGCCGGCGGGCACGGGCTGCGGCGGCTATGTGGTCGGCCAGACCGTCAAGCTCTTGAAACAGCACCATCTCTTCGAGGACACCGACGTGGTGATCTTCGATGTGCTGGGCGACGTGGTATGCGGCGGATTCGCGGCCCCCCTCCAGCACGCCGACCGGGCCTTGATCGTCACCGCCAACGACTTCGATTCCATCTTCGCCATGAACCGCATCGCCGCGGCCATCCAGGCGAAGGCCAAGAACTACGGGGTGCGGCTCGGCGGGGTGATCGCCAACCGCAGCGCCGACACCGACCAGATCGACCGCTTCGGCGACGCCGTCGGGCTCAAGCGCATCGCCCACTTCCCGGACCTGGACGTGATCCGCCGCAGTCGACTGAAGAAGTCGACCCTGTTCGAGATGGACGAGTCGGCCGACGTTGAGCGGGCGCGCAGCGAGTACATGCAGCTCGCCGAGACCCTCTGGGCAGGGACCGATCCCCTGCCGGTGGAGCCCATGCGGGATCGGGACATCTTCGACTTTCTCGGCTTCGATTGAGGGGTGTTTCATCCATGCCAAGCGTGACCTACCACGAGCGCCGGGGCGAGCTGACCACCTACTTCGACCGCACGGCGGCGGACGCCTGGTCGCGACTCACCTCGGACGCCCCGGTGAGCCGCATCCGGGCGACGGTACGGGCCGGTCGTGACCGAATGCGCGCCACCCTCCTCGACTGGCTACCCGCCGATCTATCGGGGCGACGCCTGCTCGATGCGGGCTGCGGCACCGGCGCACTGGCCGTCGAGGCCGCCCGTCGGGGGGCCGAGGTGGTCGCCATCGACGTCGCCCCGACCCTGATCGAGCTGGCCAGGGAGCGCAGCCCCACCGACCTGGGCAAGGGCCGATTGCTCTTCCTGGTCGGCGACATGTCCGACGACCTGGGGAGCTTCGACCACGTGGTCGCCATGGACTCGCTGATCCATTACCGGCCCTGGGATGTGGTGGACCTGCTGGGCCAGGTGGCGTCACGCACCCGCGAGTCCATCATCTTCACCTTCGCCCCGCGCACCCCGGCCTTGACTGCGATGCACGCGGTCGGGCGGCTCTTCCCGCGGGGCGATCGGGCGCCGGCCATCGAGCCCGTGAGTCCCAAGGCCCTGAGCCGGCGTATCGCCTGGTCACCGGACCTCAGCGACTGGCGGATCGGGCGCGGCGAGCGGATCGCCTGCGGCTTCTACACCTCCCAGGCCCTGGAGCTGACGCGCACATGAGCCGACTGGTGGCCTCCCTCGGGCGCGAATGGCTGCGGCTCGGGCCGCGCTTCCTGCCGTTCGCGGACGCGGGCAGCGACGAGCTGCCCCTCGGGAGGCTGCTGCGTCTCGCGCTGTTCCAGGTCTCCGTCGGGATGGCCCTGGTCCTGCTCACCGGCACCCTCAACCGGGTGACAGTGGTGGAGCTGGGGGTGCCGGCCTGGCTGGTCTCGCTGATGGTCTCCCTGCCCCTGGTCTTCGCGCCCCTGCGCGCGCTGGTAGGTTTCAGGTCCGACCACCATCGCTCCGCGCTGGGCTGGCGGCGCGTGCCCTACATCTGGATGGGCACCCTGCTCCAGTTCGGCGGGCTCGCCATCATGCCCTTCGCCCTGCTGCTGCTCTCCGGCGACAGCCAGGGACCGGCCTTCGCGGGACCCCTGGGTGCCGCGCTCGCCTTCCTGCTGGTCGGGGCCGGGCTGCACATCACTCAGACCGCAGGGCTCGCCCTCGCCACCGACCTTGCCCCCCCCTCGGCGCGTCCCCGTGCGATCGCACTCCTCTACGTCATGCTGCTCATCGGCATGGTCGGCAGCTCGATCGTCTTCGGACAACTGCTGGACGACTTCAGCCAGATTCGCCTGATCCAGGTCATTCAGGGCGCCGCCGTGGTCACCGTGGCACTCAACATCATCGCCCTGTGGAAGCAGGAGGCGCGCCGCCCCGCCCTCACCCGGGGAGACCGGCCGGCGCCACGCTTCAGCCAGGCCTGGACGGCATTCCTGAGGTCGGGGCGCTCCGCGCGCCTGTTGGTCTCGGTCGGCCTGGGCACCGCGGGGTTCAGCATGCAGGACATCCTGCTCGAGCCCTACGGCGGGGAGGTGCTGGGTCTGGGCGTGGGGGCGACCACCCAACTCACCGCATTGCTCGCCGGCGGGACCCTGCTCGCCTTCGGGCTCGCATCCCGCCAGCTCTCCCGCGGGGCCGATCCCTATCGTTTGTCCGGATTCGGCGCCCTGGTCGGCATCTTCGCCTTTGCGGCCGTGGTGCTCGCCGCGCCGCTCCAATCGGTCGGGATCTTCCGGGCCGGCACCCTGCTGATCGGCTTCGGCGGCGGACTCTTCGCCGTGGGAACCCTCAGCGCCGCCATGGATCTGGCCGCAGAGGGTGCCAGCGGCCTGGCCCTGGGTGCCTGGGGCGCCGTGCAGGCCACCGCCGCGGGCGTCGCCATCGCCTTCGGTGGGGCCCTCCGCGACCTGGTGGCCGGACTCGTCGAGCAAGGCGCGTTCGGCCCGGCCCTCACGGGTCCGGCGGTCGGCTACGGCGCCGTCTACCACATTGAGATCCTGCTGCTCTTCGCGACCCTGGTGGCAATCGGGCCGCTGGTCGGCTCCGCCGACCGTGCCCGCCGCCCTGGTCCCACCACCTTCGGCCTGGCCGAATTTCCCGGCTAGCCACTTGCCAACGGGAGGAGAAACCCATGCCCACCGGCTATCTCACCAGCCAACTCGACGTCGCGTCACTGGTGCTCTACGCGTTCTGGATCTTCTTTGCGGGGTTGATCTTCTATCTCCGCCGCGAGGACAAGCGTGAGGGCTACCCCCTCGACTCCGACCGCAAAAACGTCCGCGTGATGGGTTTCCCCTCCATGCCCGAGCCCAAGACCTTCCTGCTGCCCCATGGGATGGGCACCCGCACGGCACCGCGCGAAGAGGCACCAGCGCCAGAGCCGAACAGCACACCGATAGGCCTCTGGCCGGGCGCGCCACGGGTCCCGACCGGTGATCCGATGCTCGCCGCCGTGGGCCCCGGGGCCTACCCCAACCGACCGAACGAGCCGGACCTGACCTTCGAGGGCGAGCGCAAGATCGTGCCCCTGCGGGTGGCGACGGACTTCTCCCTGTCGGACAAGGATGCGGATCCCATCGGCATGGAAGTCGTCGGACTCGACGGGGAGATCGGCGGGGTCGTCAGCGACGTCTGGGTCGACCGCTCCGAGCCCCAGATTCGCTATCTGGAGGTCAAGGCGGCCGACGGCCGGCACTGTCTGCTGCCTATCAACTTCGCCCGCATCCGCCCGAACCTCGACCAGGTCCTGGTGGACGCCATCACCGGGGCACAGTTCGCCAACGTTCCCGTCCTGGGTGACCCGGATCAGATCACCTTCCTCGAAGAGGACATGGTTTGCGCCTACTACGGTGGTGGCAAACTGTACGCTACGGCCGAGCGCGCGGAGCCCTTCGTATGACAGATCGATCTGATCGTGAGGCCGCAGTCGCCCGAGCGACGGTGACCGAGTACGAGTACGAGCCGATACCGGGCCTGCCGGAGGTGCCCCCCGAGGGGGAGGAGATCCTCTGGCAGGGGGCGCCCCAAGCGGGCGTCCTGGCCCGGCGCGCCTTCCACGCGCGCAAGGTCGGGGTCTATTTCGCCCTGATGGCGGTCCTGAGCCTGTATTGGGACCTCTCCGACGGCGCAACCCTCGCCCAGGCCATCGCCAACCTGGCGTGGCTCGCGGTGGCGGGGGCGGTGGCCATCGGGCTGCTGGTGATCCTCGCCCGATCGATGGCCCGCTCGACCCTCTACACCATCACCAACCGGCGCGTGGTCATGCGTTTCGGGGTCGCGATCCCGATGACCCTCAACCTCCCCTACGGCAAGGTGGCGAGCGCGGCATTGCGTGAGAACGGCGACGGCACCGGGGACATCCCGCTGGCCATGACCCGCAGCGGAAGGGTGCCTTACTGGGTGCTCTGGCCTCACGCGCGGCCCTGGCATCTGGCACCGGCCCAGCCGATGCTCCGGGCCATCCCGGATGCCGCGCGGGCGGCCCATGCCCTGGCCGGGGCCCTCGAGGCCTATGCCGCTGAGCACGGCGCCGCCCAGGACCCAAAACCGGCAGCGAGCGATCCACGCGGGGTGAAGGCGGGTGGCGAGTCGCACCTGCAGACGCCCGCGGGGGGCTTGGCGACCCACTGACCCATGGCCTCGAGAGGGGCCTCTGACCAAGGGGGTCACGGACGACCCCCACCGGATGCGATCCTGGCCCGACCCTGAGTCGACCCTGTCCCGACCAGCCGAGCACAACCGAGACCGAACCATGCGCGAACCCGTCTACAGCCCCATCCTGCCCCGCAAGGCACTGTTTGCGGTCGCCGCGCTGATCCTGTTCAGCCTGGTCGCCGTGACCACGGCCCGGCTCAGCGGGGTCTCGGCCGCCCAGGCCCCGATCTCTCCCGTGGTCGGCGCCATCGAGCTGCGCTTCGAGGACCGCGACGACGGTACGGTGCGGGTGATCAACGCGGTCAGCGGCGACCTGGTCGCGGAGCTCGCACCGGGGACCAATGGTTTCGTGCGCGGCGTGCTGCGCAGTCTGGCCCGGGAGCGACGGGCCAACGGCCTGGGCGAGGACGCCCGCTTCGAGCTCGCCCGCCACGCGGACGGGCGGCTCACACTCGTCGACCCCGGCACCGGGCGGGTCATCGAGCTGAATTCGTTCGGCCCCTCCAACGAGGGGGCCTTCGCCCTATTCCTGCCTCAGCCCGCACGGGTTGCGGCCCACTGAATTCGAGGCAATCCAGGGGTCGCACCGGGGCTACCCGGCGACCCGAGGCACCAAGGCCCATGCTCGACCTCGCCGCGGCGGCAGTCTTCGCCCTCTTCGTCTGGTGGCTCGGCACCGGGGTCGTGCTCTATCTCGACCGCCTGCCGCCCTGGACCTTCCGCTGGAGTCTCACCGGGGCGGCCGTGGTGCTCGGGCTATCGATCTATGGCATCGCCGCCACCGCCTCCGGGACCATGCGGGCGGATGCCTATCTGGCCTTCGTGTGCGCCATCGCCCTGTGGGGCGCCCTCGAGATGAGCTATTTCATGGGCCTGGTCAGCGGCCCCAGAAAGACCCCCTGCCCTCCCGGTTGCGCGGGCTGGCGGCGCTTTGGTCTCGCCATCGCCACCAGCCTCTATCACGAGCTCTCGGTGATCGCCGCGGCGGTACTGGTGGCGGTCCTGTGCTGGGATGAGCCCAACCGAGTCGGGCTCTGGACCTTCAGCATCCTGTGGCTGATGCGCTGGAGCGCCAAGCTCAACGTCTTCCTGGGGGTGCCGAACCTGCACGGCGACTGGCTCCCCGAGCACCTGGGCTTCTTGCAGAGCTACATGGGCCACCGCCCCATGAACCATCTCTTCCCCATCTCCGTGACGGCCGGCACGGTGATCACCGCGTTGCTCGCGGTAAGCGCCCTGGGCGCCGATCCGGGCGGCTTCGAGGCGACCGGTCTGACCCTGGTGACCGTGCTGCTCGCGCTCGCCGTGCTGGAGCACTGGTTCCTGGTGCTGCCGATCCCGGATGAGGCCCTGTGGCGCTGGGCGGTGAGCGAGGGGCCCCGACCAGGGCGCTCGCCGAGCGAGATCCGCGGGGGAGATCGACTGAAGACCGAACAGGCGGCCAGTCGGGCCTGAGCGCCGGCGGGTCGGCAGACCGGCAGCGACCGGCAACGACAAGCGCAGTTTTCATTTTGGGAGGTGGCCGATGCGTATCCTGATGATCCAGCCCAACTATCACGCCGGCGGTGCGGAGATCGCTGGCAACTGGCCCCCGGGTTGGGTGGCCTACATCGGTGGCGCCCTCAAGGGCGCGGGCTACGAGAACGTCCGGTTCGTGGATGCCATGTGCGAGGACATCCCGGACGATCGTCTGCGGGAGATCATCCGGCAGAACGCACCCGACGTGGTCATGGCCACCGCCATCACCCCGATGATCTACAAGGCCCAGAACACCTTGCAGATCGCCAAGGAGGCGGTGCCCAACGCGGTGACCATCCTCGGCGGGGTCCATCCCACCTTCATGTATAGCCAGGTGCTGTCCGAGGCCCCCTGGATCGACTACATCGTGCGGGGTGAGGGGGAGAAGATCACGGTCAACCTGATCCGCGCCATCGACGACGGCACGGTGCTCAAGGAGCGCAAGCGGATCTTGGGCGTCGCCTATCTGGACGACGAGGGCCAGGTGGTCGCCACGCCCGCGCACCCCGTCATCCAGGACCTGGACTCACTCACGCCCGACTGGTCGCTGCTCAACTGGGACAACTACATCTACGTGCCCCTGAACTGCCGGGTGGCGGTGCCCAACTTCGCCCGCGGCTGTCCCTTCACCTGCCGCTTCTGCTCCCAGTGGAAGTTCTGGCGCACCTACCGACACCGGGACCCCAAGAAGTTCGTCGACGAGATCGAGACCCTGGTCAACGACTACAACGTCGGCTTCATGATCCTCGCCGACGAGGAGCCGACGATCTTCAAGCGCCAGTTCGTCGCCCTGTGCGAGGAGCTGATCGCCCGTAAGGTGAAGATCCATTGGGGCATCAACACCCGGGTGACCGACATCCTGCGCGATCGTGACCTCCTGCCCCTCTACCGCAAGGCCGGTCTGGTGCATGTGTCCCTGGGCACCGAGGCCGCGGCGCAGTTGAACCTGGACGTGTTCCGCAAGCAGACGACCGTCGAGCAGAACAAGCTGGCGGTGAAGCTCCTGCGCGACGCGGGGATCGTGGCGGAGGTGCAGTTCATCATGGGTCTGGAGAACGAGACCCGCGAGACCATCGAGGAGACCTATCGCATGGCCCTCGACTGGAAACCGGACATGGTGAACTGGAATATGTACACCCCTTGGCCCTTCGCCGAACTGTTTGAAGAACTGGGCGACAAGGTCGAAGTTCGGGACTATTCTAAGTACAATTTCGTGACGCCCATCATGAAACCCGAAGGGATCACCAGGGAACAGGTCTTGAAGGGGGTCCTGAAGAACTATGCGCGCTTCTACATGCGCAAGAGCTTCCTCGAGTACCCCTGGATCAAGGACAAGTTCAAGCGTCGCTACATGCTGGGCTGCCTGAAGGCGTTCGCGAAGACCACCGTCACCAAGAAGTTTTATGATCTCGAGCGGGTCAAGTACAAAGGTGGCCTCAGCACCGAGATCGACCTGGGCTTCGACGAGTCGAAGATCCTGACCCCGGAGCAGATCGCCGAGCTCAAGGCGAGCCGGCCGGATCTCGCCGCGGACGTGGACTTCAAGGGCACGACGGCCCCGGTGTTGGCATGCGGCGGACCGAGCGACGACCAGCTGCGCGAGCAGACGGCGGCGCTGACCAAAGACAAGAGAGATCAAACGGCACCATCCGCTCATCAGACGGCGGAGGCGGTGGGTTGAGGGGAGAAGAACCATGGTCCCAGCCCTCTTCGAGGGTATCCCTTCCGAGCTGATCGACCGCTTCGAGCTGGGGGGGCCGTCCGCCCTCGCCTTCCCGCCAGCGGTCAACGGTCATCGACTGACCTCGTCCCAATACGCCGACCTGTTGCATGGGCTCGGCGAGCGGGGCGCGGAGCCCCTGGCGCTGTATATCCAGGTGCCCTTCTGCCCGGTCCGATGTCTTTACTGCGGCTGCCACACGACCGTCACCCACGACGCCGAGCGCATCGACCGCTATCTCGACGTGCTCGAGACCGAGATGGATCTTGTGGTTCGGCGCCTGGGAGTCGGTAAGGACGTCTGCCAGCTTCAGGTGGGCGGTGGCACACCCAACTATCTCTCCGACGCCCAGCTCGTGCGCCTGATGGGGATGGTGGAGCAGCGCTTCCGCATCCGGGAAGACGCCGATGTGGGTATCGAGTGTAACCCGAGGCGCGCCTCGGCCAGTCAGTTCGAGCTGTTGCGCAGCCTTGGGTTCAAACGCATCAGCCTGGGCGTGCAGGATCTCGACCCGACGGTCCAGCAGGCAATTGGGCGAATCAACTCGCTGGATCTCATCCGCGACGTCCATTGGACCGCCCGTGACCTGGGCTTCGAGACCACCTCCCTGGAGCTAGTCTACGGCCTGCCCCGCCAGACCCCGGCCGGCTTCGCCCGCACCCTGGAGCAGATCGTCGATCTAGACCCGGATCGTATCGCCTGCTTCGGCTACTCCCATCAACCGTCCAAACACCCACATCAGTTCGCCATCGATGCGGAGAGCGTCCCGAGCGCCGCGGAAAAGCTCACCCTGCTTCACGAGGCGGTGACCACGCTCACCAGCACCGGTTACCAGTGGATCGGCATGGACCACTTCGCGCGCGACGGGGATCCGCTCACCGCCGCCCAATCGAAGCATGCGCTTCACCACAACTGCATCGGCTACACCAGCGCGCCGAGCCGCCACCTGGTAGCGCTAGGGATGGCGTCGCTGGGCGAGGTCGATGGGGCGCTGGTGCAGAACAAAACCGACCTTAAGGGCTGGGGGCAGGCGGTGGACCAGGGCCAGTTCCCCATCTCTTGGGGACAGCTGATGAGCGAGCACGACCAGCGATGCCGCACCGCCATGCGTCACCTGATGTGCAACCTCGAGCTGCCCGCGAGTCTCGCCGAGGGCATGGAGCCCGAGTACCAGCGCCTATGCCAGTGCGCGGAGCATGGGCTGATGGAGGTCACCCCGGACAGCGTGCGGGTCACCCCCCGCGGGCGCTACTTCCTGCGCAGCCTGTGCAGCGAGCAGGACGCGGCCTTGGCCTGGAACAGCGGCCAGTGGGGCGTGCCGGGGCTCAGCTGAGCGGATGGGGCTGAAGCGACCGCTCGTCCTGATCCTTCACTGGGCGAGCCATGCAGTCGGGTGAGGCCGTGCCCGCGGGCCGCATCGGGCCCAATGCCATCCTGCGCGTGATGGACGCCTTACGCGCCGAGCAAGACGCGCCGGTGCGAGGGACGGTCTTGGAGCGCGCCGGGATCTCCGGCTATCTGGACGCACCGCCCGAGACCATGGTCGACCAGGGCGAGGTCAGGGCCTTGCACTCGGCCCTGCGCGAGGTCCTCGGCATCGATGGGGCACGGCGCATCGGCCGCGACGCGGGCCGGCGGACCGGCGACTATCTGCTGGCACACCGCATCCCCGGGTTTGCCCAGCGCATTCTGAGTGCCCTGCCCGCTCCTATCGCCGGGCGCCTGCTGCTCAAGGCCATCACCAAGAATGCCTGGACCTTCGCCGGCACGGCGCGCTTCACGGTCGCCCCGGGCCGGGTCCATCGGCTCACCCTGGCGGGGTGCCAGGTCTGCGAGGGTGCCAGCAGCGAGACCCCACTCTGCGACTACTACGCCGCTGCCTTCGAGCGTCTCTTTCAGATCCTGGTCGACCCAAGGTCAGAGGTCATCGAGACCGAGTGCCAGGCCCAGGGTCACCCGGCATGCGTGTTCGAGATCTCGCGCAAGCCTTCCTGACCCGACAGGCACCGGGGCCAAGCGATCGCTGGCCTCCAAGTAGACCAACCCGGGCCATCCGTGGCCCACGCCGACGGCACTCTGGACCAAGGTCTCCCGGTCCCTATCAACCCCCCGCGTCGACGAAGGTCACGACGAAGGTCACGGGCACGGCGTTGCTGATGCTGTCGAGCCCGGCGATCTCGCGGAGCTTCTCCACCCCGCCATCCAGACCGAACTTGGCCGCGTCGATCACCAGGGGTTTCGCGCTCGCGGCCATCACGGTGTCGTCCGACAGCCTCGCCACCTGGAACACGATGGTCATGGGTTGATTGGCCCCGTGCAGGGCCAGGTTGCCCTCGGCCGTCAGGGTCATGACGTCCCCCACCTGCATCGAGGTCACGGCGGAGGGATCGACCTTGGCCGTCAAGACGGCCTCCTTGTAGTTGGCCGTGTCGAACAGGAACTCACGCATGCGCTCGTTGCGGATGGGGATCAGGGTCTCCACGCTGTCGAGCATCAGGGACAGTCTCAGGTTGCCGTCCCCATCGATGCTCCCGGTGATCTCCTTGAAGGTGTGAATCTCGGCGACATCCTTGGCCTTGATAGAGATGAAGCTCAGGTGCGAGCGTTCTGGGTCCAGGCCCCAGTCGGCGGCGACCGGGGTGGCGAGTGCGAGGCTGAGCAGGGCTGCAATGGCCGCGTTCTTCATGACAGATCTCCTCTGGGTGGTCTCTTGTTAGGCGAACCTGGTAGGCAATCGTGGCAATGGGCGGCTTTTGCAATGGTGGCGGGCGGACCAGCGCGACCGGCGAGGGGTCGGGGTCTATCCTTGGGGCCCGTGCAGTTGCAGTAAGTGGCGTCCGTCATGCCCGAGACCGCGAGTACCGTTTGGCTGAGCTTCGGGATCTGTGTCGCCGTGATCGGGATCGCCGGCGTCAAGCTCACGGTCTATGGCGATGCTATCGCGGACAAGGTCGGCATGGGCGGGAGCTGGGTCGGTCTGATCCTGATCGCCACCG
The DNA here is from genome assembly GCA_963714915.1 of uncultured Gammaproteobacteria bacterium. Lineage (GTDB taxonomy): Bacteria > Pseudomonadota > Gammaproteobacteria > Chromatiales > Chromatiaceae > Thiodictyon. The sequence continues at coordinate 2,770 of CAVQQM010000011.1, read as the reverse complement.
TCACCTCCCTGCCTGAGTTCGCATCCGGCCTGACGGCGGTCACGGTCGCCGGGCTCCCGGATATCGCCGCCGTCTCGCCCGCCCATCTGGTCTCGACGACCATGGCCATGACCATGACCGGGGTGGTGATCGTGGGCCTCTTCTTCGGCTCCCGCCGACGACTGCTTGGACTGGGCGGATGGGAGAGCCTGATGCTCTATGGACTCTTCGCGCTAAACTCCTGGCTCGCCTTCGCGGCGGGGGGACACTGAGACGGGCCTCTACGGGCTGTCGCGACGTCCCATGCCGGCCCTCGGCCCGCGGCTCACCTGGACCGACCCCTTGGTCTTCCCGGGCGCACCCGGATGTAACCGCACGCTTCGGTTCCGAGAGCGCTACTTCGCGACCGCCCAGGACCTGGTGCCCACGGGCTCCGAGGATCTCGGCAGCGCACCCCTGACCTATGACGAGGCCCTAGAGGAGCGGGTCCACGGCGACCTGATCGATTCCGATCAAGACCTCGAACGCCTCGATCCCTTCAACCGATAGCCGCGCGGCTCGACCGGCGTGCAGCCCGCTCGCACGCTTCCTACTGTCATCGACGCGTGACATCCTTGGTCGCCAATGTAGTCGGGACAAGGCGCGGAGGTTCCCTATGGCTGGACGCGAAACCGCGGGCGACGGCGCCCTCGAGGCGGTCAAGGAGGTCTTCCACCTCTACGAGCCCCCCTTGTGGCTCGTGACCTCGGCGCACGGGGGCGAACGCGGCGGCTTCATCGCCACCTTCGTGGTGCGCGCGTCCATCGTCGCCGAATTGCCGCGGATGGTGGTCGGCGTGGCCAAGCACCATCACACCTGGGGGCTCATCGAGGGCGGCGGACGCCTCGCGCTGCATCTGATCGCCGACGACGACCTGGACGCGGTCTGGCGTTTCGGCCTTGCCAGCGGCCACGAGACCGACAAGCTGGCCGGTCTGGAGCGCTCCGCCACGCCCGACGGCAACCCGCTCTACACCCCGGCGCGCGCCTGGCTCGACTGCCGGGTGGAGACCCAAATGGACACGGGCGACCGCAGCGTCTATCTCTGCGCGGTGACCGGCGGCGACGTGCTCGCATCCGGTCCGGTGCTCGGGGTCGGCGCACTGCTGCGGGATGCGCCGCCCGAGCGACGCGCCGAGCTCGATCGTCTCTACGCCACGGACCAGGCCACCGACGCGGCGGCCATCCGGGCCTGGCGCGCCAACCGCGGCACCTGACGGGGTCCCGCCCTCGGTCGCCCCGCCCAGATCACCCCCCCGACGCGGCCACGGCCGATCCATCCACTGGAGTCCGCACGAGATGCAGCTGCGCGATCACAAGACCCGTATCGTCGCGACCATTGGCCCGGCCTCCGACGACCCCGACACCCTGCGCGCGATGATCCACGCGGGGCTCGACGTGGCGCGCCTGAACTTCTCCCACGGCTCCGAGGCGGATCATCGGCGCCTGATCCAGACCATCCGCGCGGTCGCGGCCGAGACCGGGAAACGGGTCGCCATCATGGGCGACCTGCCAGGGCCTAAGATGCGCATCGGCGACCTCGCCGAGGAGCCCATCGATCTCGAGCGCGACGACACCATCGTCCTCACCAGCGATGACGTCATCGGGACCCGCGAGCGGGTGAGCGTGAGCTTCGGCGGCCTGCCCCGGGCCGTAAGGCCCGACGACCGCCTGTTCATCAACGACGGGTTCATCCTGCTCAAGGTCAGGGAGGTGCGCGAGGAGGACGTGATCTGCACGGTGCGGGTCGGCGGCGAGCTGCGCTCCCGCAAGGGCCTGAACCTGCCCGGCATCGACCTCGGCATCAGCGCCTTCACCGACCAGGACCACGCCTGGCTGCGCTTCGCCGCCGCCAACGGGGTCGATGCACTCAGCCAATCCTTCGTCGCGAGCGCCGCCGACATGGAGGCGGTGCGCGCCGCCGCGCGTGCCATCGACTACCGCCCCTTCCTCATCGCCAAGATCGAGCGCGCGGACGCCCTCAGCAACCTCGACGCCATACTTGCCGCCACGGACGGCATCATGGTCGCCCGTGGCGACCTTGGGGTGGAGATCCCCATCGAGGAGATCGCCGTCACCCAGAAGCGCATCGTCTCCCTCGCCAATCGGGCGGGCAAGCCCGTGATCACCGCCACCCAGATGCTGGAGTCCATGGTCAAGGTGAGACGGCCCACCCGCGCCGAGGCCACCGACGTGGCCAACGCCATCCTCGACGGGACCGACTGCGTGATGCTCTCGGCCGAGTCCGCCATGGGCGCCTACCCGGTGGAATCCGTCGCCATGCTGGCCGGCATCGCGGCCGCCACCGAGCGCCAGCGCCGCCGCCGTCGCGCCTCCGAGGTCCTGGGCGGGGACGACGGCGCCCGGCCCCGAGCGGTCGACCTGATCTCGGAGAGCATCTATCACACGGTCTACCGCGCCAACCCCTGTGCCGTGGTGGTGCCCACCCGCAGCGGCGCGACCGCTCGCACCGTCGGGCGTTTCCGGCTTCCGGTCTGGGTGATCGCCCTGAGCCCGAGCGCAGCCGCCTGCCAGGGCCTGCAGTTCTCCTACGGCGTGCACGCGATCGAGGTGGACCAGGACCGCGCGGAATGGTCCGACCATGTGCGCCGGTGGCTCAGAGGCCGCGGTGTCAGCGAGGGGATCGCACTGCTGGCCCAAGGCCCGTCCGAGCAGAATCCCTGTGGCAACCACCGCATGGAGATCATCGCAATCGATGCCGCCCACGGCGCCTGCGCCGAGGGTGGAGACTA
>CAVQQM010000010.1:0-68611 GCA_963714915.1 uncultured Gammaproteobacteria bacterium | reverse complement strand
TTGGATCCTGCCGCACTACCGGGTTGGGAAGCCTATCCTTACGGATCAAGTCAGCGATTCGGGGACGCTTGGTACGATCGCGGCGAGGTCGCGGTTCTCATCGTCCCATCGGTCCTGTCCCCATTCGAGCCGAACCTGTTGATCAACCAGAAGCACCCCGAGTTCGCGAGTGTTTCGGCATCGGACCCGATGCCCGCGATCATCGACCCACGGCTGGTCTCGGCCGCATAACGCGCCGGAGGCGGGGTGCTTCGAGATGGGCACGCCCGTTGACGCGGGCCATGGCGCAAATTCCGCCGGAAGGAGCGATCTTCGCTCCCGGGAGGACGACGAGCGATGAGCACCGGGGACGCCAAGCTGCACCTCAACCGCGAGCACGCCCTGCACCTGCTGCGCGAGATGCTGCGCATCCGCCGCTTCGAGGAGCGCTGCGCGGAGCTCTACACGGAGGAGAAGATCCGCGGGTTCCTGCATCTCTACATCGGGGAGGAGGCCATCGCCGTTGGGGTCATGCAGTGCCTGACGCCGGACGACGCGGTGGTCGCCACCTACCGCGAGCACGGTCATGCACTGGCCCGCGGCATGCCCATGACCGCCCTGATGGCCGAGATGTACGGCAAGCAGGAGGGCTGCAGCCGCGGACGGGGCGGCTCCATGCACGTCTTCGATGCGGCCAGCCGCTTCTATGGGGGAAACGCCATCGTCGGCGGTCTGCTGCCCCTGGGGGTGGGCCTGGCGCTCGCGGACAAGATGCAGGGTCGAGACCGGGTCACCGCCTGCTTCTTCGGAGAGGGAGCGGCGGCCGAGGGCGAATTCCACGAGAGCCTGAACCTCGCGGCCCTATGGCAACTGCCGGTGCTCTTCATCTGCGAGAACAACCTCTACGCGATGGGCACCGCCCTGGAGCGCTCGGAGTCGGAGACCCACATCTTCCGCAAGGCCCAGAGCTACCGGATCGAGTCCGAGGCGGTGGACGGCATGGACGTGATCGCCGTCGAGGTGGCGGCCCGGCGTGCAGCGGCGGCGATCCGGGCAGGTGAGGGTCCGCGCTTCCTGGAATGCCGGACCTACCGCTTCCGCGCCCATTCCATGTTCGACGCCCAGCTCTATCGCGACAAGGCGGAGGTCGAGGCCTGGAAGCAGAAGGGCCCGGTGCTGCGCTTCGGTCGCTGGCTGGAGGAGACCGGCATGCTGGAGCCCGCGGAGCGCGCGCGCATGGAGTCCGAGATCGAGGCCGAGATCTCCGAGGCGGTGGCCTTCGCGGAGCGGGGGACCTGGGAACCGCTCGAGGATCTGACGCGCGACGTCTACACGGTGCCGGCCCCATGAGCGCCGAGATGGTCGAGACCACCTACCGGGAGGCCGTCAAGGAGGGCATCCGGTATGCGCTCAAACGCGACCCCCGGGTCTTCCTGATGGGCGAGGACGTCGGGCGCTACGGCGGATGCTACGCGGTGAGCAAGGGGCTCTATGACGAGTTCGGCCCCGAGCGCATCCGCGACACGCCCCTCTCGGAGTCCGGCTTCACGGGGGCCGGGATCGGTGCCGCCATGGGCGGCATGCGGCCCATCGTCGAGATCATGACGGTCAACTTCAGCCTGCTGGCCCTGGATCAGATCGTCAACAACGCCGCCACCCTCCGACACATGTCCGGGGGCCAGTTCAGCGTGCCGGTGGTGATCCGCATGGCCTGCGGCGCCGGTCGCCAGCTCGCGGCCCAGCACTCCCACAGCCTGGAGAACTGGTATGCGTCCATCCCGGGGATCAGGGTGGTTGCGCCCGCCACCCTGGAGGACGCCCGCGGGATGCTCTGGACCGCGCTGGAAGACCCCGACCCGGTGGTGATCTTCGAGCACGTGATGCTCTACAACCGTACCGGCCGGCTGGCCGCCGACGCCGGCCCCGTAGCCATCGAGGGGGCCGCGGTGCGCCGCCCCGGGGGGGACGTCAGCCTGATCACCTACGGGGGCTCTCTGTACAAGACCCTGGAGGCCGCCGAGGCGCTGGCGGGGGAGGGCATCGAGGCGGAGGTGATCGATCTGCGCAGCCTGCGGCCCCTGGACGACGCCGCGATCATGGGGTCGGTTGGCAAGACGCATCGCGCGGTGATCGTGGACGAGGGCTGGCGCTCGGGCAGCCTCGCGGCCGAGATCAGCGCCCGGATCATGGAGCAGGCCTTCTGGGAGCTCGACGCCCCGGTGGGGCGGGTGTGCAGCGCGGAGGTGCCGATCCCCTACCCGAAGCACCTGGAGGACGCCGCACTGCCCCAGGTGCCGGAGATCGTCGCAGCCGCCAAGGCGACGCTCGGGCGATGACCAGCGGGATGAGCCGCGAGGTCTACCGCATGCCGTCCCTGGGCGCCGACATGGAGGCCGGCACCCTGATCGAGTGGGCGAAGCAGCCGGGCGAACCGCTCGCCAGGGGCGACGTCATCGCCGTCGTCGAGACCCAGAAGGGCGCCATCGAGGTCGAGGTGTTCCAGGACGCGGTGATGGGCCGTCCGCTGGTCGAGATCGGCCAGACGGTCCCGGTCGGTACGCCTCTGGCCGAGCTCGAGATCGTCGGCGCGCCCGGCGAGGCCGCGCCAGGACCGGCGGGCGACTCCCGCCCCAAGCCCCAGCCCCAGGCTGCTGGGCCGATCGAGCCCGCTCCCGCTGGGGCGATACTGCCGGCCGTCGGGAAAGCCGGGGCAGCGCCGTCAGTCGCGCGTCGCCGCGTCTCCCCCGCGGCACGTAGACTTGCCAGTGATCTGGGACTGGCGCTGGACGACCTCGAGGGCAGTGGTCCGGACGGGGCCGTCGTGCTCGCCGATGTCCGCGCCGGCGTTGGACGCGCCCGGACCGGTGCCGAGAGCGAACGGCCGGCTGCCCGCGGCGGGCTCGACCTCGGGGCCATGCGCGAGGCGATCGCCGCCGCCATGAGCCGCTCCAAGCGAGAGATCCCCCATTACTACCTCAGCCAGACGGTGGACCTTACGCCCGCCGTGGATTGGCTCTCGCGGCGCAACGCGGAGCTGCCGCCCGATCGCCGCATCTTGATGGGCGTGCTTTTCATCAAGGCCGTGGCCTTGACCCTCCAGGGCTTCCCGGAGCTCAATGGATTCGACCGCGGCGGCAGATTCGAGCCCGCGACCGACATCCACGTGGGCACCGCCACCACCATTCGCGGCGGCGGCCTTGTGGCCCCCGCCATCCACCATGCGGACCAGTTGGACCTCGAGAGCCTGATGGGCCGTCTGCGCGATGTCGTCGCCCGCGTGCGTGCCGGCAGGTTGCGCGGCTCACAGCTCTCGGACCCGACGATCACCGTCTCCAGCCTGGGCGAGCGCGGCGTGGAGCGGCTCTACGGCATCATCTACCCGCCCCAGGTGGCCATCGTCGGATTCGGCACCCCGGGCGCTCGGCCCTGGGTCCTCGATGGCCGGGTCGTCCCCCGCACCCTGGTCACCGCCACCCTTGCCGCCGATCACCGACACAGCGACGGGCACCGGGGTGCGCTGTTTCTGGCCGAGGTCGGCCAACGGCTACAGGAGCCCCAGACCCTATGACGCGAGACGACATCAAGACAGCCGCGCTGGAGGAGCTGATCGGCGTGGCGCCGGACCTGGCGGGGGAGAGCATCCCGGACGACGCCGATCTGCGCGAGGCGTTCGACCTCGACTCCATGGACTTCGTCAACTGGGTCGCCGCCCTGCATCGTCGCCTGGGGGTCGATATCCCTGAGCTCGACTACCCGAAGCTACGCAGTCTCGAGGCCGCGGCGGACTACCTCGCGGCCAAACAGCCGCAGGGCTAGAGGCAGGCTGCGCCGGTGCGGGATCGCGACTGCAAGGGGGCAGGTGGCCTGCCAGGCAAGCTGAGGCCGGAGAACCGCGATGGGTTTCGATTTCCGGCGCTATGGCGACGATGGCCGCCGAATGTCTCACCCGTCAGCCGTCCTTTCCCCGGGTCGCGCCGTCACCGATGGCGCCGGAACCCGGGCGGCACGGGATGCTATTTGTAGTAGCCGACGGCGCAGATCTGGTCGCCAATCTTGGTGACGAAGACCACCTTGTCGACTGGGGTGTCCTCACCCGGGCGAGTCCAGACATAGGCCACCTCGGTGACCTCGCCGGGCTGGTTGCTCGCCGCTGCGAGCACCTTCTCGCCGACCGGCGCGCCCGCCTTGTCCTTGAGCCCGGTGGCATCGGTCCCGACCAGGGTCGGATGGGCAGAGAAATTGCCGTCCGGGCCGACGCAGTAGGGGTAGAGATCGCGGTCCTTGAAGCCACCTTCGCCCTTGGTGAACATCTGCAGCGCCTTCGCCTCATCGGCCTTCATGGCCTCGACCACCTTGTCGAGCATCGCCCTGGCCTCGGCGGCGGTACCGAATTCCGCGGCGAAGGCGAGCGTAGAAGCGACCAGTGCGGCTGGAGCCAGTCCAAGCAGTATTTTCTTCATTCGTTTTCATCCTCTTGGGTGTTCAGGCGTACCTGCGCCACCTGGTCCTGCCGGCTAGGCACCCCGGGAAGACTAGACGCCTTTCGTTGGCATGGCCAGTCAGATCATGGCGATGCCACCCATTTAACCCGCGGTTTGATCGCTCAGCTGACGCCGGGCGCGTCTACACCCGGACAGTGTCCTCGTGGCCTGGGGTCTCGTGCGCCGGAACCCTATCCATCGACCGGGGGGTGCGCGAACGGATCGGGCCGGCGCGATTTCGAGCTCGTCGACCCGGGCCTTGGCACGGACGAAGGCCTCGCCGCCGGGGCCGCCCTTGTCGGGATGGGCGGCGGCCATTCGCTCCCGCGCCTCCCGCATGGCCGCCTTCCAGTCGTCCATTGACCCAGGGGCATGAGTGGGCCCGGCCGCGCCGGACCGGGGCGTCGTGGCCCGGTAGGTGGGGTCGCCCAGCGCGTAGAAGCGCGGTCGGGATTCGGAGAGACCAGAGGCGTGCTCGATGATCTCGACGCGTTTGTAAGTACCGTCTCCCAGCGATGATTACGGTCAGCGGCAGCAGGATGCGGAAGACGTAGTAGTCCACATGCCTTTTCGCCGAAAAGGCGAAGTTGAACCGCGAGACGGGCCTCTGCAGCATCTCCCCCCGCGAGAACTCGGTGGCGAGATCGGTGACGACCCACTCCTCTTCGCCGAGCTTGTCGCCGACGGCGCTGTAGCCTTCGATCTCCCGCAGCAGGAACAGCCACTCGGGAGCGAGCAGATCGATGCGGATGAAGAATCGCTGCACATCGAATGGAAAGTCCCGGAAGTCGAAGTCGGGCGCCTGCAGCGTGGTGGAAAACCGCTCCAGATAGACGGTTTCGCCATCGGGTTGAATCACGACCACGCGATTCTGCACCCAGCGGTTGCCCTGCTGGTTGACCAGGGTGTACTGCGGCCAGAGCTGACCGCGGCGACTCATCTCCGTGGCGAACGAGTCACCCGTGAAGACCTTGAACCTGTCCCGCACGACCTCCGGATCGAACGCCAGCGCCGGGTCATGCCAGTGCAGCACCAGGGTCGCAACGACGCCGTAATTCTCCGCCTTCTGGTCCACCTGCGTGATCTGCTGCAGCTTGACGCCGATCCCGACCGGGATTGGTTCGCGCAGCAGCTGCCTGCCCGTCGGCTCGCCATCGCCGAGCAGCACCTCGGGGGCGTTCAGACCCATCAGCAAGCGGAAATTGCCCGCCGTCGTCTTTCCCGCGGGATCCTGGCTGGAGATCCTGAGCCGGTAATGCTCCGCCCGGCGGGGCAGTTCGTATTGCAGCGCCGCTCGGGAGTCGGTCGCGGAAAAATTCCCATAGGCCACCGCCTTGTCACTGTAGTCATACAGGGTGAGGACCGGTTTGAGATCGCCGGTGAGGGCGTCGGCGAAGGCATAGAAGGTCTGGCCTGCGGCCAGATCCGCCAGATGGTAGAACCTGAGGGGCTGGTCGATCTTGAGCTCTCCCGTGACCGAGACGATGCCCCTTTCCAGCACACCGGCGTCCTTCTCCGGGAACGACGAACGGCGGACCGGTGCCCGTGGGACGGCCGGAGAGCACGTCCGGTTCGTCGGTGCCGATCACCAGCCGATAGGTGCCAGTGGAGGGACGGATCAGCGAGCTGCCAACGGCGAGCCAATAGTCCCCGTCCTGCGGGATCTCCACACCGAAAGCGGCGAAGTAGTGGCCCTCGTAGTCGTCGCTTCCGGCGAGTCCGTAGCGGTCGAGAATCTGGCGGGTGACCTCGATGGGGTCATGATCCCGGGAGAGGCTCGCGATCAACTCGTCCAGCGGCTCTCTGGCGAGCTCCGTGATCTCGACGCCCGGCTTGAGCAGGACAATCAGAGGATCGAGATTGCCCGAGGTGGACTGGGCGTGGGCGTAGAGCTCCTCTCCCTTCTTCAAGCCCACAATGCGGTAGAGCTGCAGCCCGGTGGTGGAGATGCGCCCGTCGAGAATCTGTATGCGGGTGGTCGGTTCCGTCGCAGCCGCTTCCGAATCCTGCGGAGGCCCTGCCTGACCCCATGCCGCGAAAGAGACCCCGAGCAGCAGGAGACCAAAAACCACCCGGCAGTGCGTCGTGGCATTCACCTGAGCCGCCTCCCGGACGGCGCATCCGCGTGCAGTGGTCCTCGGCGTCAGCCGGTTGGGGGGACGCGCCCCCATCCCTAGGAAATACTACTCCAGCGCCACGCGTTTTCTCGGTCGATCGCGCCGTCCAGAGGCGCGGGTACCGGATAGTACATCCGGTGCCGGAACTGCCAGCCGCCCAAGGCGGCGTCGGGACGAGAGGCGAGCGAGGGCCAGAGGGCTGGTCAAGGCGCGACCGAGAGCGCCGCGAACCCCTCAGAGCGGTCGGGACGCGCTTTGGCGGGGTTTGGGAGGAGATTGCAGGCGCAGCGGGCAGGCGTGAGACCAGGGGCGGGGGCACCCTCTGTGGCAGAAGATGGCGGTTACCAGGAGACGCGCTGGTCAAACTCGAAGTCGGGCGCGGGCTGGGCGAGCAGGTCCCACTCCGGCATCGGCTCGGGAGCATCGTCCCAGGCGGGCGGTCCGCGTGCGGGGGCGACTTGGGGCGGGCATGCCGGCTCACCGATGTGGGTGAGGATCTGCTCGACGGGCGCGGCCTCGGTGATGAAGGCGATGATGCGCATGTCCGCGCCGCAGTTGGGACAGACCAGCGGCAGCGACTCAAACAGCCGGGCCAGCAGCATGGCCCAGAGGTAGCGGGCCGGGGAGCGAGCGTTCGGCACCGGGGCGGGCGAGGGTGTGGCGATCTCATCGCGGGCACTCGGATCGTCGGCCGCGTCACGTCCAAACGCGGTGACCGCTGTCCGCAGGGGCGCGTTGGGGGCGAGCACGCCGTAGTAGCGATGGCGGTGCAACCTCGGGGGCGGGATGAGCGCCGCGAGATGCTCGATCAGCTCCAGTGGCGTGAGCGTCAGCGCCCTGGTGCCGTCCCGTTGGGTTTGGGCAACCGGTAGACGACCTGTTCCGCGTCGATCAGCTCCAGACGCTCGAGCGCGAACGGCGGGCGGGCACAGTAGCGCAGCAGGCGCTCCAGCCCGGCGCGCGCCGGGCGCGACCGATTGCGGCGGGTTGACGGGAATTGCGCAAGCGGCATCACCACCTGCAGGCAAGGGTATTCGTCATTTACCTGCCCCTTACCGCGCCCCCCTTGATCTTAGTCACGCGCGGGGCGCCGAAGACCCCGGGGCAAGTCTGGAAAGGCTAGGTTCAAGCAGAGGCAGAGTCTGTGATAGTCGTCTTCGACGGCTTGCACGTGGCGATATGGTCGGAGTGCCGCAAATGACTGGAAAAATCAGCTTGCCCAGTGTGTGGGCATCACACAGAACGAAATGGGCTCCCAACCCGGACTTGCAGTGGGAAATCGCGGTAGGTTTTTCGAAGTTTGTCGATTTGCCCCGAATTCTGCAGGAAGTCGACGTGGAGCGAGGGACGGCGCGGCGTATCGCGATCCATGCGCATGGAGATGCGCCCGGACGCGTTCAAATGGAAGCGGAGCTGAGTCCTCAGACGGCTGAAGCGCCTCCATTTCGCTCTGCTTTGGGGGAGGTCGGATCGTTTCTCAGGGAGGAAGGCTGCCTGATCTTTTTCTCCTGTATTTCGGGTCGAGGACAGCAGGGATCGAATCTGCTCACCGCGATATCCAATGTCGTGAAAGACCGGTACATTATCGGCTTCTCTGTTTTTCTGATGCCGATCCGTCACATAGCAGGAGACGTGGTCCTGCTCGAAGAAGGCGGGGGTTCTATGCATGTACCTTCCAGGTGGGTCGCCGAAAATCGGGACAGTCCGCGGATCCATAAGGGGTCAAAATTTGCCAAGTGGGCCCTGAATGGGAGGATCGTCCGGAAACCGGAATTCTTCGACTTCTGAGTGTCTTATACCACGCAGGCGCCCAAGGTGGCTGAGATGCCCCACTGGGGTCGGATACTGCGAGACGCCTCGCAACCCTGTGGTCTCACTTACGCGTCGACACGTCGATCCGTTCGTCAAGGTGAACATCCGCGACGCGCCTCGTCATTGGCGGAAGGCAACGACCTCGACCTATACCCGCAGGTCGCGACTAGCGGATGGGCCAGCACCGCTGGAGCGATGATCGGCCTGCTCGCGAGCCCTCCCTCATGGCTTCGCCTCGGCCGAGCGATCGAACCAGTTCTCGACCATCAAGCCGGCGAACTGCGCAAAGTCCTCGGCGTTGCGGGTAACCAGGATCAAGCCGTTGACGGCGGCGATGGCCGCGATCTGCGTGTCGGCGTACGGTGGGGTACGGCCGATGCGGCTCAGCCGTGCGCGCTCTCGGGCCTGCCATTCGCCTGCCGCGGCGTCGAAGGGCAGGATCGGCAGGGTAGGCCGGACGCGCTCCTCCAGGTACGCACGGATCCGATCGCGCCGTGCCCCTGGCGGCAGACGTTCCAGCCCGAAGTGCATTTCCTGCCAGGAGATTGCCGAGATGACCAACTCGGCGGCGTGCGCCTCGATACCCGCCAGGACACCGGCGCTCGGCCGCGCGGCGAGCGGCTCGGAGACCACGTTGGTGTCCAGCAGGTACTTCATTCCGGCCACTCGAAGTCGCGCCCCTCGGCCGCACGATCACGCCAGGCCGCGACCTCCTCGGGCTGGAGATCGACCGGCTCAAAGCCGGGATCGGCGCGCATCTCTTGAATCGCCTCCCAAAAGGTGGGGGGGGTGCTACCGCGGCTAAGCCGCGCGTACTGCGCTTCGGAAAGCAGCACGGCGACCGGTCGCCCGCGGCGCGTGATGTGCACCGCTTCGCCACGCTCGGCTTGATGAATGAGGCGGGTGAGCTGGTTTTTTGCTTCGGCGATCGAGGTCTCGGTCATGGCTCAAGCTCCTGGCTAGATCGATGGCCATGTTATCGCGAATCACCCCATGGCGGCGCCCGGACCACAAGATCCGTCCGGCAGGCGCGGGGCCTCGATCGCGGCGAATTCGCCGCGATGGACGGGATGGCGGCTCGTGCCGACGGTCCGGTCTGAGTCACTTTGCAGCCTCTGTCCCACCGTCCTCGAACGACGGCTCCGGTGGCCGAACTGAGTCGGTCTCAACGTAGCCTGGGAGCGTCTCCAATGCGTCCGAAGCTGTCGATGCCGCGCAGCGCCACCAGGGAGTCGACCACCGGCGCCAGCGACCACTCGGGCAGTGCGCGCATGAGCTGATCGGTGAGCTGCACCACGCGCTCCCCGGCGTCACGCTCGGCGTCGATGTAGGTCTGCAGCACCACCTGTTGCCAGGGATCATCCATCTTCAGCCCTGCCAGCCAGTTTTCATGCGCCGGCGTCCAGCGGCTCTTGCCCTTGGGCCAATGATGGCCGTGGCGCAGCAGGAAGGCGTTGAGCTGCTGGCGCGCCTTGCGCTCCTGGGACTTGAGATCGTCGCGCGCGCGGCTGAGATCGCGCATGCGCTCCTGCTCGCGGTCGGGTACCCACACCGCGGTGAGATCGCCGCTGCGTAACAGTCGCGCCAGCTTCAGCGCGTCGCGCCGGTCGGTCTTGATGCGCTCCCCGGGCGTCTTCGGGATCCTCGAGGGCGCCACCACATCGCAGGCATGACCGCTGGCGACGAGCTGGCGATACAGCCCATAGCCACAGGGGCCGGCTTCGTAGCAGAACAGCAGCAGGCCGCCGTCGTAGGCTTCGCTCAGCTTGGCGATCAGCTTCTCGACCTTCTTCGGCGTGTTGGCGATCTCCCCGCGATAAATCGGCTCCCCGCGCCCCGGCTCGGCCACGGCGACTGCAATCGTCTCCTTGTGCACGTCCAGGCCAATGTAGGCCGCATGCTCCTTCGCCTCGCCGACCCCGCGCACTGCCGCCAGCGCCGAAGCCGTCTCAATGCGATCTGTCGCTGCGTTAAACTCTTGCATGACCTGCCCTCCTCAAGGTGGCTCTGTGTCGATGGATGTCCGTCCTCAACATAACCCACGGGCGTTGAGGACGGGCAGGTCAAAACATCATGTCTAACCGGCCGGAACTGTCCTTGGGGAGGCAACAGGGTGCCCCGGAGTCCGGGCCCCCTGTGCCGCTCGATGATCCTATCCGATGTCGTGGTCATCGGCTCGAGTGCCCCGCAGAGGGTCCTTGGAAGCGCTCGGTCACCGCGGCGATCTCGACGGACGAGCCCTTCAGCAGATCATCAAGCAGCTCTGCGGCCGAGCTCGACGCGTCGGCGCCGGTCTGCGCAGATCGATCGCTGAACGAAGATACCTGACGTGGCCGGGCCGTGGGAGCAAGGCCTCCGACCCGCTGGCTGACCAGCGAGAATTCTGAGCTTGTCGGTCCGATGGGGAGAGCGCCCCGACTGGAAGGGAGGCTCGTTAACGTGATCTGGCCGGTCTGGTCTACCCCGCTCGACTCGATGGCGGGGGATGACGATCTCTCGGAGTGGTCAGGCGAGCAGTCTCGAGCCGGTCAATACATCCGGTGGCGGAACAGCCAGCCCGCGGCGGTGAGGCTCGCGAGCCCGATCAAGGCCATGGGCCAGTATTGGTTCCACAGGAGTGCGTAGGAGTCGCCCTCCAGGAAGACCCCGCGCAGGACGACGAGGAAGTAGCGCAGGGGGTCGAGATAGGTGATGAGCTGGACCGCCTCGGGCATGTTGGCGATGGGGGTGGCGAACCCGGAGAGGATCACCGCGGGCACCAGGAACAGGAAGGCGCCGAGGAGCCCCTGCTGCTGGGTCACCGAGAGCGAGGAGATCATCAGCCCCACCCCCACCGCCGAGAGCAGGAACAGACCCATCCCCAGATAGAGGGCGCCCAGTGAGCCGCGCAGCGGCACCCCGAAGGCATAGACCACCAGGAAGACGATCAGGCTCCCCTGGAGCAGCCCGATCAGGAGCCCCGGGATGGACTTTCCGATCAGGATCTCCACCGGGCGCAGCGGCGTGACCAGGAGTTGATCGAAGGTGCCGGCCTCGCGCTCCCGGGCCACCGAGAGCGAGGTCACCACCAGGGTCACGACCAGGGTCAGCAGCCCCACGATCCCCGGCACGATGAACCAGCGCGACTCCAGATTGGGGTTGTACCAGGGCCGGATCGAGAGACTGACCGGCGCTCCAGGCTGTCCGTGGCGCTCCGCCCAGTCCTGATTGAAATGCGATCAGGATCTCGCGGCTGTAGTTCAGCGCGATCATCGCGGTGTTGGAATTGCGCCCGTCGAGGATCACCTGGACCTGGCCGCCGGTGCCACGCAGCACGTCCGCCGTGAAGCGCGGGCCGATGCGCAGCACCAGCAGGGCCTCGCGGTTGTCGATCAAGGGGGCCACCTCGGCGTCGTGGTGCGATACGGCGCACCACATGGAAGTTGCGCGAGCCCTCGAAGCGGGCGATCAGCTCCCTGGCGGGAGCGCCGCCGTCTTCGTCGTAGATCGCCAGCGGTGCCTGGTTCAGATCGAAGGTCGCGGCGAACCCGAACACCAGGAGCTGGGCGATCGGCGGACCGATCAGCACGAAGCGGCTGCGCGGGTCCCGGATCAGGGCCAACAGCTCCTTGAGGGCGAGCGCGAGGATGTGCTGGAGCATGGACTATTCCAGGTCCTTGCGTGCCTTGCGACGCAGTACCGCGAAGAAGACCAGCATCATCACAAAGAGTGCGGCGGCATTCGCCAGCACCACCGGCCAGACGTCCCCGGCCAGGAACAGGGTCTGGAGGATGGCGACGAAGTAGCGTGCCGGTACCACGTGGGTGATGACCTGAATCGGCGCCGGCATGGAGCCGATGTCGAAGATGAATCCCGATAGCAGGAAGGCGGGCAGGAAGGTGACCAGGATGGCGATCTGACCCGCGACGAACTGGTTCCTGGCCACGGTGGAGATCAGGAGCCCCATGCCCAAGGCCACCAGCATGAACAGGGCGGATGCGAGGAGCAGCAGCCAGAAGGAGCCCCGCAGCGGCACCTGGAACAGCCAGAGCGCCATCGCGACGCTGAGCAGCATGCCGCCCATGCCGAGCACGAAGTAGGGCAGGAGCTTGCCGAGCAGGAGCTCGCCGATCCGGATGGGGGTGACCATCAGCGCCTCCATGGTGCCGCGCTCCCACTCGCGTGCCACCACGAGCGCGGTCAGCAGGGCGCCGATGAGGGTCATGATCACCGCCACCAGGCCTGGGACGAGGAAGTTTCGGCTGCGCAGGGAGGGGTTGAACCAGACGCGTTGTTCCGCCGTCGCAGGTAGCTTGAGCGCCTGGCCCCTGGATGCGGCATAGGATTCCAACCAGCCCTGCCAGGCCCCCTGGATATAGCCGGCGGTGATGCGCGCCTGGTTGGCGTCCACCCCGTTGAGGAATACGCCCACCGGCGCTTCCCCGGGGCCGAGCAGGCGGCGGCTGAAGTCGCTGCGCAGCCAGACGATGCCGTCGACCCGCCGTTGCGCCAACGCCAGCTCGGCCTCCTGGATGCTGCCGAACCGCTGGGGGCTGAAATACTCCGACTGGTGAAAGGCCGCCACGAAGCTCGCCGTATTGGTGTCGGGCTGTTCGATGACCAGTGCCAGCGGGATGTGCCTGGCGTCCAGCGATACCCCATAGCCGAAGAGGAGCAACAGCACCACGGGCATGACGAAGGCGATGGCGATGCTGGAGGGGTCGCGCAGGATCTGCAGGCTTTCCTTGCGGACCATGCCCCGCAGGCGCATCCAGGCCCCGCCGCGCGCCTTGCCAAGGGCGCTCACGGGTTCGACCCGCCTGGCCGCGCGCGCGCCTCGATGAGGCCGATGAAGGCGTCCTCCATGGTGGGGTCCGGCAGATCCGGGCCGCGGAAGCGGGCCTTCATCTCCGCGGGCGTGCCCTGGGCCAGCGTCTCGCCGTCAGACATGACGAGCAGACGATCGCAGTAGTTGGCCTCGTCCATGAAATGGGTCGTGACCAGCACCGTGACTCCATGCTCGGCGAGCAGATTGATCCGGTGCCAGAACTCGCGCCGCGCGAGCGGATCCACGCCCGAGGTCGGCTCGTCGAGGAACAGGATATCCGGCTCGTGCATCAGTGCGGCAGCCATGGCGAGGCGCTGCCTGTAGCCGAGCGGCAGGTCGCCGCTGGCCATGTCGGCGTAGGGGGCGAGGTCGAAACCCTCGCGGGCCCAGCGGATACGCTCGCGCCTGCGCGCACCGCGCAGCCCGTAGGCGCTGGCGAAGAAGGCCAGGTTCTGGTCCACCGTGAGGTTCACGTAGAGCGAGAAGCGCTGGGCCATGTAGCCGATCCGGGCACGGGCCTTGGCGGCGGTGCGCCGCAGATCGTGGCCCGCCACCTCCAGGAGGCCGGCAGAGGGCGGCAGCAGGCCGCACAGCATGCGGAAGGTAGTGGTCTTGCCTGCCCCGTTGGCCCCCAGGAGGCCGAACACCTCTCCGCGATGGACCTCGAAGCTCACCCCCTTGACCGCGGCGAAGTCCCCGAAGAATCGCTCGACGCCCTCGACCCGGATCACCGGGCCCTCGCCGAGCCCGCCGGTTACGCTCGGCATCTCGGGGGCACCCGGCGGCACCGTGCTGGGCTCCCGGCGCAAGCGGGTGACGAACGCGTCCTCGAAGATTGGCGGCACGGGGCTGACGTCGGCCTCGTTCCCGCCCGCAATCCCCGACAGGTCCGGGGGCGCGGGCTCGCGCATCACCACCCGCACCCGATCCCCGGCGATCACGGCGTCGACCACGCCGGGCAGCTCCGCGAGGCGGGTCTGGAGCCGCCGCTTGGGGATCCCGGGGACATCGATCTGGAAGCTGTGTCCGGCCAGGGGGCGGCTGAAGGAATCGGGGGTGCCCTCGCCCAGAAGCCTGCCCTGGTGCAGCAGGATCACCCGGTCGCAGCGCTCGGCCTCGTCCAGATAGGCGGTGCTCAGGAGCACGCTCGTGCCATCCTGGCGTACGAGACGGTAGACGATGGACCATAGCTCCCGTCTGGAGACCGGGTCCACTCCGACGGTGGGCTCGTCCAGGAGCAAGAGACGGGGAGGGCGCACCAGGGTGCAGGCGAGTCCCAGCTTCTGTTTCATACCGCCGGAGAGTTGCCCCGCCAGTCGGCGGGTAAAGGGCGCGAGGCCCACCATCCGTAGGAGCTCCGCATAGCGCTCCGGGCGCTTCGGGACCGGGACGCCCTGGAGGTCCGCGTACAGGTCGAGGTTCTCCTGAACGCTCAGGTCTTCGTAGAGCCCGAAGCGCTGGGGCATGTAGCCGATGGCGGCCTGCACCTCCAGCGGTCTTTCGGCCACGTCGATCCCGAGCACCCGGATGCGTCCGCCGTCCGCCCGCAACAGGGCCGCGGCGAGTCGCATCAGGGTGGTCTTTCCGGCGCCGTCCGGCCCGATGAGTCCGGTAACCGCGCCGCCGCGGACCGATAGGGTCAGATCTTCGAGGGCCTGGATGCTGCGCCCGCCGGGGTGGAAGGCCTTGCTGACGCCCTCCAGCACCAGGGCGTGGCCATTGGCTTCCGTGGCCACCATGGGGGTGCGCCGTGGCGTGCGTTCCGGGGTCAAGGGCGGCAGGGGTCCGCTCCCTCGGCGGCCGCTCCCGGAGCGGGTGGTGGCTGGTCGAGCGGGATGGTCACGGTGGCTGGCATGCCCGAGCCGCAGCTCGTCCTCGGGGTCGCACACGAATACCCGGACCTGGTAGACGAGACGGGTGCGCAGGTCGGGGGTCTCGACGGTCTTCGGGGTGAACTCGGCGGTGGGGGAGATGAATCCGACCCAGCCCCGGTAGACCTTGTCCGGGAAGCTGTCGGTGCGCACCTCTGCAAGCGCCCCGGGGATGACGCGACCCAGGTCCGGTTCGGGAACATAGGCGCGCACCCACAGGGGGTCCATCAGGGCCAGGGTGAGCGCGGGTGTCTGGGGCGAGGCCGTATCTCCGGGTTGGAGGATGCGCTCGCGTACGATGGCTTGCGCCGGGGACACCAGGGTGGCGTCGGCGAGCTGCGCCCGGGCCAGCGCCAGGTTGGCCCTTTGGACCTCCAGTTGCGCCCGAGCCTGGGCGATCTCCTCGGCGCGCGCGCCTGCCACCGCCAGGGCATAGGTCTGCTCGGCCGCCTCGGCCTCGGCCTCCGCCGCGTCCGCCGCGGCGCGGGCCTGATCCACGTCCTCCGGCGAGGCGAGCTTCTGCTTGCCCAGCTTCTGGAGCCGCTCGAAGGTGATCTGGGCGGTGCGTGCCTTGGCCTCGAGTGCGTCGGCCTGGGCCCGTGCGCGGGCGATCTCCTGGGGCCGGCTGCCCGCCTCGAGCGCGGCCAGCACCTGCTCCAGGGCGTGGGTCTGGGCCTCGGCCGCGGCCACGGCCGCCTCCAGCTTGTCGGCGTGCAGGCGTCCCAGCACCTGTCCGGCCTCGACACGGTCGCCCTCCTGGACCAGGAGCGCGGCGATGTGCTCTGTGGTGCCGAATGCCAGGTTGACCTCGCGGACGTCCACGTTGCCGTAGAGGGTCAGTGCAGACTCGGGGGCCGGCGCCTCGCTGGTGTGCGTCCACCAATAGCCGGCGGCCGCCACCGCGATGATCAGGGGCAGGACAATCAGGGGTTTCTTGCTCATGGATGCGGCCTGTTGCGTCCTGGTGCGGGGCCGGTGCGTCGGGCAGCCATCCTGCCGACGGGTGCCGGTCAGAGCAGCATGCGGCCCTCGGCAGGACCGCGCGGGGCCCCGGGGCCGGTATCATCCTGCCGCACCGGAGCTGGCACAACCGCGGGGCGCCGCGCGCGGGGCGCGCCTGATCTTTCCCAAACGCCGCCGCGACACCGATCCAACAGTGTAGGAGCCCGTGATCATGAATCCGCCAAGGAACACCAGCGCCGCCGCAACCCCCGATCCCGGCCGAGGCCTGGTGCTGAAGCGCTTCACCTGGATTGCGGCGGCCATCCTGCTGCTCGGGTCCCTGTCATTCCTGTGGATTGCCGACGAGGTCATGGAGGGTGACACCTTGCGCCTGGACGAGCGCATCCTCTTGGCCATGCGGGCGCCCGGTGACCCCGCGCGGCCGATCGGGCCGGAGTGGCTCCAGGAGGCGTTCCGTGACTTCACCGGGATCGGCGGCGTCGGCGTGCTGAGCCTCTTGACGGCCGCCACCCTGGGCTATCTGTGGCTCATGGGGATGCGCCGCACGGCACTCTATCTGCTGCTCGCCATCGGTGGCGGCCTGCTGATGAGCCTGGCGTTGAAGGCAGGGTTCCACCGGCCGCGTCCAGAGCTGATCTCTCATGGCGCCATGGTCTATACGTCGAGCTTCCCGAGCGGTCATTCCATGCTCTCGGCCATCGTCTATCTCACCGGCGGGGCCATGCTCGCGCTGCTGCACCGGCGCCGCGCGGTTCGACTCTATATCCTCGGCTGCGCGGTGCTGGCGACCCTGCTGGTGGGCCTGAGCCGGGTCTATCTGGGGGTCCATTGGCCGACCGACGTGCTCGCCGGATGGGTCGGCGGGGCAGCCTGGGCGGCCCTGTGCTGGCTGATCGCCCAGGAGCTTCAGGCCCGGGGTCGTCTGGAGCGCGCGCCCCCAGCGGCGGGGACGGCCCCCTTGGGTGAGGTGGAGGGGGAAGGCGTCTGACCGCCTTCCCGGGGTCAGGATCCGACACTCAACGAATCCGCGCTTCGCTCGCCGGGTCGAGCGATGCCTGACGGTTGCGAGTGTCCGAAAGCGAGTAGTGGGAAGTACTCACGCCTCGGCGGCTGAGCCCTGATAAGAGGGAGAACTGACGTGGCTCGGGATACGCCCCGTGGCCGAGGCCGAGTGCCTGCCGCAACATGGCTCCGGGGTTGGCCGGAACGGAGGGATGAACGCGTTTGAACCTCTTGGGGCCGTTGGTCCGGGCGTGGACATGGGTATCCTGCCCTGTCGGCTCCACCAGATCGAGGTGCTTCATGGCGACCTGGATCAGGATGACGAATTCGCCGAAAAAGACCCGCCTCGCAGCCGGGATAACGGTACGTCGGAATATCGATCGAGGACCTAAGGGTCAATCCTCCGGCTGGGAGCTTGGAACGTGGTCCGAGCACAGCAAGGGGCACCGGCCGCGCGGGACCGGTGCCCCTGTGCCCGGACGGGTCGCTCAAACCTTACGGCGGCGCCCGATCAGGGCCACGCCAGCGACAGCGGACAGGAAGAGAGGCAGGGCGGCGGGGATCGGCACAACCTGGGCCGAGGCCGTCTTTACGCGGTAGCCGTCCCCACACAATAGGCTACAGCTCTTCTGAAGGATGCCGCCGACTGACTTGCCGGCGAAGAACAGATACTGATAGGGCTGGACGCTCGCGTTGAAATCGACATTCATGACGATGTCGGACAAGCCGCTGCCTTTCCCCTGGGCCAGGATATCTCCGACGATGGTCTCTCCAGTCGGAAGCGCTCCTGTATTGTTACCCCAAATGGTGTAGTCATCATCCGTGATGGCCATCGTCAGCGTCGCCATAACGGGCGCGGTCAGCAGGGGGAACTTAAGCTGAAGGATCTCGATGGTTCCGATGTTGTCGAGCTGCGCCTGTAGGAGATCTCCAAAAAGCTCCTTGTTTGCCCATACCCCGAGGCCGAGGAAATTCTGGTTGGTGATGGCTGGCGTCCACGCACCGCTGTATTTGAAGGATCTTGCCTCAAGCGTCTGGCCTCCCGCGGTAAACGACTGGGGGTTGCCAATCTCCTCGGGCAACAAACTGCTACTCGTTAGGTTCCATGTCAGCAGGTTCGCGGACGCGCTGCCCGCGAATGCCAATAAAGCGAGGACAAGGGCGAATCGTTTCATGATGTGATCCCTAGGTTCCCAATAAGCTGCGTGGCTTGTCGACACCTCGTGACGACGCACGGCTCATGCCAACCCATAGACCTTTCTGAATCAGAGACTTAAAGCGATCGGCGACGGGTCTGCTGTCACCCATCTGATACGCCTGGGTGGACGGAAGCCCGGCCCAATCGCCCCGCAGGGGCAGCCCGCCTGAGACAGGCTGTGAAAAATTATTAAAGGCAATGGCTTGGGAGATGTGCCGCAGGCTATCTCTATCCCGGATGGGTATGTTGGTGGTCTGTACCGCTGACAAAAATCCTGACACGACTCCATCCTGATCCACCGAACGGCTCCGAGACAGGATTCATCAGGCTCAGGCGTTTTGCCACCAAGCAGTCCGACTGAGCCCGCCGACCCAACTTGACGCTGGCGCGCGGACGTTCGGTCCGCGACCATTGTCGGATGGGTTTGCGGTCCCCCAACCATGCACTCCTGCACCCGGTTCGCCTGGCGACGATCGCCCGGCATCTGGGGCGGATCGCGGTCGTGCTGTCGGTTCTGATCGCGATTCCGGCCGTGTTCGCCTATGCCAGCGGCGACTGGCGACTGGCGAACCGGTTGATGGCCGGTGCCCTGCTGCCCAGCCTGGCGCTGGCCGCCTGCGCCCTGATCCCGGCGGGAGCAAGGCGCCCGCTCCAGACCAACGAGGCCCTGGTGGTGAGCGCCCTGGCCTTCATGGTCGCGGCGGCGCTCTTTTCCTTCCCGCTCACCGCGGGGGGGCTCTCGCCCCTGGACGCCTGGTTCGAGGCGGTCTCGGGGGTGACCACCACTGGGCTCACCTTGGTCACTGCCCCCGAGCAGCGCTCCGATGCCTTCCTGTTCACCCGTGCCTGGATGCAGTGGTTCGGCGGGCTGGGGATGGTGGTGGTCTCCCTCGCCCTGGCCTTCGGCCGGCCGGCGGATATGCGGCGCCTGGCGGACGCTGCGGGTGACGAGGAGCATCCCGAGCGCGGTGTGCGAGTGCATGCGCGGCGGATGCTCGCGGTCTATGGGGTGCTCACGCTGCTTGGGGTTGCCCTGGTCTGGTTGAGCGGCCTGCCCGTATTCGACGCCCTGATCCATACCCTGGCGGCCATCTCGACGGGGGGATTCTCGGGTCTCCCGGACAGCCTTGCGTCGCTGGATGCACAGACGCGGGGCGCCCTGATGCTGGTGGCGGTGCTCGGGGCCCTGCCGATCCCCTTGTTCTACCGGGCCTATGCGCGAGGGCCGGGCCAGCTCTGGCGCGACCCTGAGCTGAAGGCCCTGGTCGTCGCCGTGGTGCTGGTCGCCTTGCTGCTCTGGTGGCTCGGCCGGATCACGCCCGGCCAGGCCCTCACCCAGGCGGTCTTTGCCCAGACCGGGACCGGGTTCTCGAGCCTCGATGTCGGCGCGCTCGATCCCGCGGCCAAGTGGACCCTGATCCTGTCCATGGTCACCGGGGGAGGGGTGGGCTCGACGGCGGGCGGGGTGAAGCTGCTGCGGGTGCTGATCCTGATCCGGGTGATCCAGCTCGCGGTCCTACGCGTCCAGATGCCTCGCCACGCCGTGGTCGAGGCAGAGCTGGGCGGGCGCCCGCTGGAGGCGGCCCAGATCGAGCACGCCCTGCTGGTGCTCCTGTTGTTCCCCCTGGTGATCCTGGTCTCCTGGCTGCCCTTCCTGGCCGTCGGCTACGCGCCCCTCGACGCCCTGTTCGAGGTCGTCTCGGCGGTCGGCACCGTCGGTCTCTCGACCGGCATCACGGGCCCCGACCTGGAGCCGGGTCTCAAGCTGCTGCTCAGCCTCGACATGCTGCTCGGGCGGTTGGAGATCCTGGCCCTGGTGGTGCTCGTGTATCCGCGCACCTGGTTCAGAGGCGGCTGAACGCGGTGGTGT
This sequence comes from uncultured Gammaproteobacteria bacterium, assembly GCA_963714915.1. Classification (GTDB taxonomy): domain Bacteria; phylum Pseudomonadota; class Gammaproteobacteria; order Chromatiales; family Chromatiaceae; genus Thiodictyon. The sequence continues at coordinate 48,511 of CAVQQM010000010.1, read as the reverse complement.
TGGGCGAGCGCGATGCCGTCGGGCCGTGGTCGCGGCGCTACAATGTCCAGGCATCACGACGTCGGACGACCACAATGACCACCGAAACGATCCGCTCCACGGTCTATCTGGAACCCGAGCTGCATCAGGCTCTGAGACTCAAGGCCGCCGCCACCCGCCGCACCATGTCGCAGATGATCAATGATGCCGTACGCACCGCCCTGCGCGAGGACCAGGTGGACCTGGCCGCCTTCGCGGAGCGGGCAGACGAGCCCTCCGTGAGCTACGAGGACTTCCTGGAGCGGCTTCGGGCCGATGGCACGCTATGACCTGCGGCTCAAACCCTCGGTGGCCAAGGACCTGCGCGGTATACCGCGCGGCGATCTGAGACGACTCCTCACCCGCATCGAAGGGCTGCGCGACGACCCGCGCCCACCGGGTTGCGAGAAGCTTCCGGACAGGAGAGGTACCGCGTCCGCCAAGGCAGCTACCGCGTGCTCTACAGTGTCTGCGACGCCGAGGTGCCGGTGGAGGTCGTCAAGGTTGGTCATCGGCGGGAGGTCTACCGCGATGGATGACGAAGGGCGCCGGAACCTGGTCGTCCGGCCCAGTCGAGAAGATGTCCAGACGATCGGTACACGGAGGACCAGCCATGCGCTTCGTCTTCATTGGCAGCGGCTCCCTGGCCATCCTCACGGGCCGGATGCTGGCCGAGCGCGGTCATGAGGTCGTGATCATCGAGCGGGATCGGGCGCTGATCGATGCCGCCCAGGACGAGCTGGATGCGGGCTTCATCCACGGCGACGGCACCCGCCCGGCGATGCTGCGGGAGGCGGACCCGGAGGCCACGGATCTGCTCTTCTGTCTCACGCGCGACGATCAGGCCAACATCATCGCGAGCCTGGTGGCCCGCTCGCTGGGCTATCGCCGGGTCGTGACCAAGATCGAGGACCCGGAGCTGGAGCACATCTGCGAGGAGCTCGGGCTCGCCGACTCGCTGGTTCCTATGCACACGGTCGGTCGCTATCTGGCCGACATGGCCGAGGGCCAGAACATCATCGAGCTCTCGGACATCCTGCGCGGCGAGGCCCGGGTGTACTCGCTGCGCGTCACGGAGGACCAGGCGGGCAGGGTGGCAGACCTGAGGCTGCCCGAGCATGCCCGGGCCATGTGTGTCTATCGCGCCGGGCGCGAGTTCGGCTTCGCGGAGCCGGAGACCCGGATCGAGGCGGGCGACGAGGTGGTGGTGCTGGCCCGGGCTGGCGCCCTGAAGGCGCTCCGCGAGCGCTTTGGGTGAGCACCACCGGGTCGGCTCCAGTATCCACGACCTTTTGACGTGCGCCGGCTGGCTTGCGCGGTCTTTGGGGCCACAGCATCACGGGTCATCCTTGCCTCCGGGAACCGCCGACAGGATCAGCGCTCCCCCAACGATCGGAGTGGCCCCGCGCACGCGCGGGCCGTGCCGATGTCTCATACACGACGTCGGCCGGCACGAAGGGGTCCCTAATGGACAACAGCCTGATCGAACAGATCCTGTCACGGCTGCACGAGGTGCAGTCGGAGCTGAACACGGAGTTCGACCGGCTGCTGGAGGCCAACCGGGAGCGCTTCCGCTACACCTTGCAGCAGGGCAAGGTGGTCTTCGACCAGGGCGTCGCCTATCTCCAGCGCCAGCAGCGCACGGGCCTGTGGCGGTATCTGCGCGCCTCGCCCCTGGCCTATGTGCTCTCGGCGCCGGTGATCTACAGTCTGATCGTCCCGCTGGTGCTGCTGGACGCCTGGATCACCCTCTATCAACAGGTCTGTTTCCGGGTCTACGGGGTCCCGCGGGTCCGACGCTCGGATTACTTCGTCATGGACCGGCACCGGCTCGGTTATCTGAACGCCATCGAGAAGTTGAATTGCGTCTACTGCGGCTACGCCAACCAGTTGATCGCCTACAGCCGCGAGGTGGCCGCCCGTACCGAGCAGTTCTGGTGTCCCGTCAAGCACGCGCGACGGATCGCGGATCCCCACGGTCGCGCCAGCGCCTTCCTCGATTATGGCGATGCCGAGACCTTTGCGGCCGGCGTCGACGGAGCGCCGCCGGCGTCTGCGCGAAGAGGGCGGCGATCGCTAGCCGATCGGGTCGAGGCCTCCAGCACGCGCCGTCGGCGGTCGGTCCGGGGATGCCCATGACGGGCCCGGCGCGTTTCATCGATCCGCGCACCGCCGTGCTGCTGGTGGTGGCGAGCATGATCGGCACCGGCGTCTTCACCACCCTGGGCCTCCAGGCCGAGGCCGTGCCGGATGGCGCGGCCCTGCTGCTGGTATGGGTCCTCGGGGCGCTGGTCGCGCTCTGCGGTGCCCTGTCCTACGCGGAGCTGGTCGCCGCGCTGCCGCGCTCGGGCGGCGAATACCATCTGCTCTCGCGGATCTATCATCCGGTGCTCGGTGAGCTCGCCGGGTTCGTCTCGGTCACCGTCGGGTTCGCGGCACCCGTGGCCCTGACCGCCGTCGCCCTGGGGCGCTATCTGGGCACCGTCGTGGCGATCGATCCCCTGTGGACGGCCACTGCCGTGGTCGTGCTGGTCACGGCCCTGCATGGGGTGGACATGGAGCTCGGCCGGCGCTTTCAGGTGGTCATGACCCTGGCCAAGGTCGCGTTCATCCTGGTCTTCTGCGCCTTCGCCTTCGCCTTCGCCCTCGGCCATGATCCGTTGCCGGGGACCCTTTCGGCGCTCCCGACGGCGGCGACCCCGGGCGCGGTGCTCAGTGCCCCCTTCGGTCTGGCGCTGATCTTCGTCTCCTATGCCTATGCGGGCTGGAACGCGGCGGCCTACGTGGTGGATGAGGTGCAGGATCCGGCGCGCACCGTGCCCCGGGCCCTGGTCCAGGGGACCCTGCTGGTCGCCGCCCTCTATCTGCTCCTCAACCTGGCCTTTCTGCGCACCGTGCCTCTGGATGAGCTCACCGGGACCATCGAGGTGGGCGCGGTCTCGGCGCGCAATGTCTTCGGCGAGACGGGCGGGGATCTGCTCAGCCTGGCGCTCAGCCTGCTCCTGGTCTCGAGCGTCAGCGCGCTGGTGCTCACGGGTCCGCGGGTGCTCCAGACCATGGGTCGGGACATCCGCGCCCTGCGCTGGCTCGGTGGGCTGAGCAGCCGCGGCGCCCCGACCCGCGCACTGCTGCTCCAGCAGGGCCTGGCCATCGCCATGATCCTGACCGACTCATTCGAGGGGGTGCTGACCTTCGCCGGGTTCACCCTCAGCCTGTTCGCCTGCGTCACCGTCGCCGGGGTCTTTCTCCTGCGCTCCCGCGAGCCCGCGCTCGAGCGCCCCTATCGGATCCCGCTCTATCCCTGGCCCCCGCTGGTGTTCGTGGTGATGAGCCTGATCGGCCTGATCGCGGTGCTGATCGAGCGGCCCCTGACCGTACTGAGCGTCCTCGCCGCGCTGGTTCTCGGGGCGTTGGTTCTGTCGCGTTATGCGAGGTCAACGAATCCCCGGTCAACCTCATAGGCTGGGAGGCTGTAGGTCGGGCTTTAGCCCGACGCAGCGCCCGCAGCTGCTCCAAAGGCCCCTGTCGGGCTGAAGCCCGACCCACGGGGGTGGCGCTCGACCCCGGTGTTCAGCGCACCAGGGACAGCCGGGGCGGCGGGCGGGCGGAGGCGGGTGCTGGGGGCAGGGCGCCGCGGTCGTAGACCACGTTCACACCCTCCGGGCCGAGCACCCGGCGCAGGCGCTTCAGCAGTGCATCGGCGGGCTGTACACGCCAGTCGTCACCGCAGATCAGGCGGCCGCGGGCGCCCGGGCGGCGGTAGTCGAGGATCACCCGCAGATCGCCGCCGCGGTAGGGCGCGAGGGTCTTCTCGAGGGCGTCGGCCAGGGCGTGGCCCTGGTGGTGGTCCTCGGGGCGCGAGAGGTCCAGGGTCAGCGTCAGATGGCTCGCCTCGCGCTCGCGGGCCTGCTCGAAGGTGCGCACCTGCTCGGCGCGCAGTGACCAGGCGTCGCGGAACTCGTCGAAGCTCAGCGTCGCGGTGACCACCAGGATCTGGTCGGCGACCAGGAGGTTGCGCACCTCCTCGTAGACCTGGGAGAAGCAGGTCACCTCGATGCGTCCCGTGCGGTCGTCCAACACCACCGAGCCCATGCGTCCGCGGCGGGTCTTGTTGTGGCGCACGGCCACCACGAGCCCGGCCACGGTGCGTTGCTCGCGCTCCCGCCAGGGCCGGCGGAAGCCGCGCCCCGAGGTCTCGCCCGAGTCGTCGTCGCCGGTCACCTCGGGGGCGGGCTCTGGCTTCTCGGTCTCGAGGATGCGGGCGATGCGGTTGGCGGACCCCACCATGGCGTCGATCTCCGCCTCGAAGCGGTCCAGCGGGTGTCCGGTGAGATAGAGCCCGAGGGTCTCGCGCTCGCCCAGGAGGCGCTGCTCGTCGTCCCAGTCTTCGTGGGCCTCGGCGGCGAGTTGGGGATCGGGTCGCGGTGCCGCCGCCGGCTCCAGGGCCCCGAACAGGTCGCCTTGACCCGCGGCCTGGGTGTCGCGGTGCTGCTCGGCCGCCTTGAGCGCAAGGGGGAGCTGGGCCATCAGGGTGGCGCGGTTGGCCGCGAGCCCGTCCAGTGCACCGGCGCGGATCAGGCCCTCCAGCACCCGGCGGTTGGCCTTGTGCAGATCGATGCGCCTGCACAGCTCCCAGAGGTCTCGGAAGGGACCGCCCTCGCGGCGTGCCTCCAGCATGGCCTCGATGGCCGACTCACCGACCCCCTTGATGGCGCCCGAGGCCATAGACCACGGTGCGCTCGCCCGCGATGGTGAAGCGGTATTCGGATCGGTTGACCGCGGGCGGCTCGACCGCGAGCCCCAGGGCCCGGCACTCGTCGATCAGGGTCACCACCTTGTCGGTGTTGTCCATGTCCGCCGACAGCACGGCGGCCATGAAGGCGGCGGGATGGTGGGCCTTGAGCCATAGGGTCTGATAAGAGACCAGGGCATAGGCCGCGCTGTGCGATTTATTGAAGCCGTAACCGGCGAACTTCTCCATCAGATCGAAGATGTAGGCGGCGGTCTCGGCCTCGACGCCCCGGGCGACGGCGCCGTCCTGGAAGATCGCCCGCTGCTTGGCCATCTCCTCGGCCTTCTTCTTGCCCATGGCGCGGCGCAGCAGATCGGCCCCGCCGAGGGTATAGCCCGCCAGGACCTGGGCGATCTGCATCACCTGCTCCTGATAGAGGATGACGCCATAGGTGGGCTTCAGGATGGGCTCCAGATCCGGGTGCGGATAGGCCACCGCGGCGCGCCCATGCTTGCGGTTGATGAAGTCGTCCACCATCCCGGATTGGAGCGGTCCGGGCCGGAACAGGGCCACCAGGGCGGTGATGTCGTCGAAGCAGTCCGGCTGGAGCTTCTTGATCAGCTCCTTCATGCCGCGGGACTCGAGCTGGAAGACGGCGGTGGACTGGCAGGACTTGAGCAGATCGAAGGCGTCAGAATCGTTCGGGTCGATGCGGTCGATGTCCAGCGGCTCGGCGCCCTCCGGCCGATTGGCGTTGATGGTACGCAGGGCCCAGTCGATGATGGTGAGGGTGCGCAGGCCCAGGAAGTCGAACTTCACCAGACCCGCCTGCTCCACATCGTCTTTGTCAAACTGGGTGACCAGGTTGTCCCCGCCGGGCTCGCAATAGAGCGGGGCGAAATCGGTGAGCTTGGTCGGCGCGATGACCACCCCGCCGGCGTGCTTGCCGGCATTGCGGGTCACACCCTCGAGCTTCCTGCCCATGTCGATGAGGGCGCGGATCTCGTCCTCCCCCTCGTAGGCGACGCGCAGGTCGTCGCTCTCGGTCAGTGCCTTGTCCAGGGTCATGCCGAGCTCGAAGGGGACCATCTTGGCCACCCGGTCGACGAAGCCATAGGGGTGTCCCATCACCCGGCCCACGTCCCGCACCACGGCCTTGGCGGCCATGGTGCCGAAGGTGATGATCTGGGAGACGGCGTCGCGGCCATAGCGGCTCGCGACATAGTCGATCACCCGGTCGCGGCCCTCCATGCAGAAGTCCACGTCGAAGTCGGGCATGGAGACGCGCTCGGGGTTCAGGAAGCGCTCGAAGAGCAGGTCGTGCTCGATGGGGTCGAGGTCGGTGATTCCGAGTGCGTAGGCCACCAGCGAGCCGGCCCCGGAGCCGCGGCCCGGTCCCACCGGGATGCCGTTTTGCTTCGCCCAGGCGATGAAGTCGGCCACGATCAGGAAGTAGCCGGGGAAGCCCATCTGGCAGATGACCCTGAGCTCGGTCGCCAGTCGCTCATCATAGACCCGCCGGGCTTTTTCCCGATCGGGGACATCGGCGGGCAGGATGCGCGCGAGACGCCCCTCCAGGCCCTGCTGGGACTCGGCGGCAAAGAAGCCATCGATGGTCATCCCGGCGGGGACGGGGAAGGCGGGCAGATAGTTGCGCCCGAGCTCGAGCTCCAGGTTGCAGCGCTTGGCGATCTCTACCGAGTTCTCCAGCGCCTCGGGGCAGTCGGCGAACAGCACCGCCATCTCGGCGGGCGAGCGCAGATACTGCTCCTCGCTGTAGGGCCGCGGGCGGCGCGGGTCGTCCAGGGTGCGGCCCTCGTGGATGCACACCCGCACCTCATGGGCCTCGTAGTCGTCGCGGGAGAGGAAGCGCACATCGTTGGTGGCCACCACCGGCACCCCGCGTGCCAGGGCCAGGTCGACGCTCTGCTCGACCAGCTCCGCCTCCTGGGGCCGGCCGGTGCGCATCAGCTCCAGGTAATAGCGCTCGCCGAAGGCGCCCAGCCAGTGATCCAGCCGGGCCTCGGCCTCGCCCCGGTTGCCCGCGAGGAGTGCCTGGGCAACGTCCCCGCCCGGACCGCCGGACAGGGCGATGAGGCCTTCCGATGCCTCGGTGACCCACTCCCGCTCCACCTGGGGCATCCCTAGATGCTGGCCTTCCACATAGGCGCGGGAGATGAGGCGGGTGAGATTGCCGTAGCCGGTCTTGTCCTGGACCAGGAGCACCAGCCGCTGGGGCCGGTTGGCATCCGCGGGGTTCCGCACCCACAGGTCCGCCCCGGCGATGGGTTTGATGCCCGCGCCGACGGCGGCCTTGTAGAAGCGCACCAGGGCGAAGAGGTTGCACTGATCGGTGACCGCCACCGCCGGCATCCCGGCGCCGGCGAGGGCCTTCACCAGCGGCTTGACCTTCACCAGACCGTCGACCAGCGAATACTCGGTGTGCAGGTGCAGGTGGACGAAGCGGGGGTCCATGGGTCTCGCGCTCCAGGTGTGCGGAAGCCGGCGGGGAGGGGCGGGCAGTCTATACCCGAGCGTTGGGAGTATCCAGTGGCGTGTAGGGACGATTCCTCTCTCGTATCAGTGACTTAGCGATTTTCAGACGGAAAGACGCGGTGTCCTGGTGCCATCGTCCGGCGCCGGGTCCGGACCTCGGCGGGCGTCGGATCGCGACCGGGACGGGCGTGGGTCGTCCCGGACCCCGCGGCACCGCGGACTCGCCGCTCCTATCCGCGCGCCCCCTGGCGGACCGATCGGCCGGACGGGTCCGGTCTGGTAATCTGCCGGTTTTTCCAGCGGCCCGCCGACGATGCCAACCCCGACCCAGCTGCCGACCCTGGACGCGCTCTCCGCGTCCTTCGATCCGGGCTCCCTCGCGCGCGGGCGCCGCTACCAGCGCGAGGGCCGGGTGGCGAGCATGGAGTACAACGCCACCAAGGGACTCATCACCGGCAGGGTGCGGGGCTCGGGCGGGCGGGTCTATGCCTGCATCGTGCGCTTGCTGCCGGACCCAGAGCTTGGCAGCCAGGTGGTGGCCCAGTGCGCCTGTCCGGTGGGCTACAACTGCAAGCATGCGGTCGCCCTGGTCCTCGCCACCCTGGCCCAGAAGGGCCCCGGCAGCGACGGGCCGCCGCCGGTCGCCTTGCCCACCGAGGTCCAGCTCTGGCTCGATCGTTGCGCCGATGGCCTGGGCGACGATGACCCCCACCGACTGATCTATGTGCTGCGCCCCGAGCAGCGTTACGGCTCCCAGCGGCTCTATGTGAGCGCAAACAAGGTCCGCCGCCTCCAGGCGGGGGGCTGGGGCAAACCCCAGCCGTTCAACATCGCCGGGCAGTCCAGGGCGGCCTTCGTGACCCCGGAAGACCAGCGGATCATCGCCCTGGTCCAGGCCGGTCGCGGCGGTGGTCACGGCAGCGGGCTGGCGCTCACCGAGGAGACCGGCGCCGACGCCCTGGGAGCCCTGGCGGCCAGCGGGCGGGGGCACTGGCTCGACACCGAGGGGCCGGTGCTCAACCTGGGACCGAGGCTCGACGCCCGGCTCGACTGGCGGCTCGGGGAGGACACCCGGTTGCATGTGGTCCTCGACTGTGAGCGGCCCGGTCTCCGGCTGCTCCCGCTGGTCCCACCCTGGTACCTGGACCCGGAGACGGGTGACTGCGGTCCCCTGGAGACCGGGCTCACGCCCTGGGAGGCGGGGCTGCTCGCAGCGGCCCCGGCGGTGGCGCCCGACACGGCCGAGGTCCTGGAGCGGGCGGCAGCTATCCGCCTGCCCAAGCTGCGGCTGCCCCTACCGCCCCGTCCGGCCTTGCGCCGGCTCCCACCGGTGCAGCCGGTGCCGCGTCTGCGGCTCTTGAGCGAGGAGCTGACGAAGCCCCCGGTCTATGGCTACTGGGGTGCCCACTCGGAGCCGGAGACCGTCCATTACGCCCTGCTCGATTTCTTCTATGGCGACGCGTCCGTCGACCCGCGCGATCCGGCCCCCGAGGTCAAGACCGCCGTCGAGGGCGAGCTGATGGTGCGGCCCCGGGACAGCGAGGCCGAGCACGCCGCGCTCGCGGTCCTGGCCGAGCTGGGGCTCGCGCCAGGGATCAGCGTGGAAGGGCGGACAGGGTTGTGCCTCGAGCCGGCCGGGGAGGCCGATGACGGTTACTGGCTCTCCTTGGCGCGCTTTGGGGTCCCGCGTCTGCGCGCTGAGGGATGGCGCATCGAGATCGACCCCGAGTTCGACTTCCGGATCGCCGAGACGGGCGACTGGAGCCTGGAGATCGCCGAGGGCGAGGGTGGTGCCTGGCTCGATCTGGCCCTCGGGATCGAGGTCGAGGGCCGGCGGATCGACCTGCTGCCGCTACTGCTCGAGGTCATCCGGCGCTCTGGGCTGGACCTCTCGCCGCAGGCCCTCGATGGGGTGGACGCCTCCGCTGAGCTGCCCGTGCGTCTCGAGGATGGTCGGCTGATCCTCATGCCCGCCGCCCGGCTGCGCCCGATCCTCGGCACCTTGATCGAGCTCTACGACCCCGAGCAGCGCCTGGTCGAAGGCCGGAACCTGCGCCTGCCGCGACTCGCGGCCGGGGAGCTGACCACCATCGCCGAGGCCGATCCGAGCCTGCACTGGCGGGGCGGCGAGTCGGCGCTGGCCTGGGGCCGGCGGCTCAAGGGGTTTCAGGGGATTGCCCCGGTCGCACCCCCGGCGGGCCTCAACGCCGAGCTGCGTCCCTATCAGCGACAGGGTCTCGACTGGCTCCAGTTCCTGCGTGAGCTCGATCTCGGCGGGGTGCTGGCGGACGACATGGGACTCGGCAAGACCGTCCAGACCCTCGCCCATCTGCTCGTCGAGAAGGCGTCCGGACGCGCCGACCGCCCCAGTATGGTGGTCGCACCCACCACCCTGATGTTCAACTGGCGGCGCGAGGCGGCCCGCTTCGCCCCGGACCTCAAGGTCTTGCTCCTGCACGGTCCCCAGCGCCGCCGACAATTCGCGGCCATCCCGGATCATGACCTGATCCTCACCACCTATCCCCTGTTGCCGAGGGATCTCGAGTCCCTGAGCGCCCAACCCTTTCATCTGCTCGTCCTGGACGAGGCCCAGGCCATCAAGAACCCGCGCGCCAAGGCAGCCCAGGCGGCGCGGGCGATCCAGGCCCGACATCGGCTGTGTCTCACCGGCACCCCGCTGGAGAACCATCTGGGTGAGCTCTGGGCCCTGTTCGATTTCCTGATGCCCGCCATGCTCGGCGACGAGCGCCGCTTCCGCCGGCTCTTCCGCACCCCCATCGAGCGCGACGGCGATGGCGAGCGCCAGGACAGCCTGCGCCGGCGCATCGCCCCCTTCCTGATGCGCCGCACCAAGGAGGCCGTGGCCTCCGAGCTGCCGCCCAAGACCGAGATCCTGCGCGAGGTGCCCCTGGCCTCGGACCAACGCGATCTCTACGAGACCTTGCGTTTGGCCCTGCACCGGCGGGTGCAGGCGGAGGTCGCCAAGAAGGGGCTGGGCCAGAGCGGCATCATCATCCTGGATGCCCTGCTCAAGCTCCGTCAGGTGTGCTGCGACCCGCGCCTGGTGAGCGTGCCGAGCGCCGCCCGGGTCAAGGGCTCGGCCAAGCTGGAGCTGCTCATGACCCTGCTCCCCGAGCTCCTGGAGGAAGGCCGGCGGGTGCTGCTGTTCTCCCAGTTCACCAGCATGCTGGGCCTGATCGAGCAGGCCCTGGGCGAGCGCGGCATCAAGCCCGGGACGGGCTATGTCAAGCTCACCGGCCAGACCAAGCGACGCGACGAGCCGGTGGACCGCTTCCAGTCGGGGGAGGTGCCGCTCTTCCTGATCAGCCTCAAGGCCGGGGGCAGCGGGCTCAATCTCACCGCCGCCGACACGGTGATCCACTACGACCCCTGGTGGAACCCCGCCGCCGAGCGCCAGGCCACGGATCGCGCCCACCGCATCGGTCAGGACAAACCGGTCTTCGTCTACAAGCTGCTGACCGAGGGTACGGTGGAGCAACGGGTCGCGGATCTGCAGGCGCGCAAGCAGGCCCTGGCGGACGCCATGCTCGCCGGCGGCGGGGCGGCCGGCGGGGTCCTGAGTCCGGCCGACCTCGAGCTCTTGTTCGCCCCCATCGATGACTGAGCCACACGTCCCTTTGGGCGCCCCACCACTGGAGCCGGACCCCCGGGCGCTGACCGACCGGCTGATCCTGGAGCAGGGTCAGCTCGACCCCCTGGAGCTGCTCCTCGCCGCCGACCTGCTGGCCTACCCGGACTACGAGGCCTGGCGGCTCGGCCGCAGACCCGACCTTCAGGGTGCCCTGGGGCTGGCCGTCACCAAGGCGGTCGATCTCCTGGAGCAAGCGGTCGCCTATGCCCGCGGCCAGGGACTCGAACCCCGGCTAGTGGCGCACCAGGGCTGGCAGGGCGAGCGTGGCGAGTTGACCATCGGGGCGGACCCCGAGCTTCAGCGCCTGTGCGCCGCCGTCCATGCGCCTCCGGTGGATCGCCCGCAACTGGACCTCTTCCAGGACTCCGTCGGACTCTTGATCGAGTCCGAGGTTCGCGCCGCCCTCGGCGCGCGAAGGCCGCAGGAGGCCCAGGGAGCGATCGTCCGACTGATGCAGCAGGACCCCGGCAACCGCCGGATCGCCGGGTTCCTGCGTTTGGTCGCGGCCCTCGAGGAGACGACCGACGGGCAGGGAGCGTCCCCCACGGATCCGGACCAACGACTTGCCGAGATCCAGGACCTGGCGCCCCTGGCCGTGCAGCTACTCGGCACCCAGGCACGCGATCTCTTGGCATTGCTCTGGGCCGATCTCGCTGTGCGGCTCGCCGGTCGGCCGTTCGACCCGCGCCGGGCACGTCTGCATGCCTCCCACTGCTGGGCGGACGCCGGACGTTGGGAGGCCGCCCGGGCGTCGGTAGAGTCAGAGCCAGGCTGGCGGGATCATCCGGCGCTCATCCTCCTACATGCACGGGCGTGCTGGCGTCTGGGGGATGTCAGCGCCGCTCGGCAGGACTGGGTCGGGCTGTGCTGGGAGCACCCGGGCGCCGCAGAACAGGCCTTGCGCGCCCCCGATCTGGCCGATGGGCGGCTCGCCGTCCTCTGGGGCGAGTTCAATGATCTGGACTGCGACCTGGACACCGAGGACTTTCCCGCCTGGCTCCTGATCCGCGATCCCGCCTGGGCCTCGGGGTTGGCCGCGGACCGCGCGCCCGCCGACCGCCGCGGGGATGCCTTCCGGCTGCTCCACCGCCTGAGCCATGGCGGTGACGACATCGACACCCGCCGCGCCCTGGCGGAGGTCCACCCGGTGCTACTCGAGCTGTATCTGAGGGGGCGCGCAACCCCTGCCGGGGCCGGTTAAGCAAGTTTTAAGGTCTTCGTATCAGCCATTTAGGAACGACGAGGGATGCCAGGGAGTAGATTGCTCCTCGACGGCCGCCGGCGCCCGATCCTGGGTTCCGCCGAGTATCAGGCCGAGCATCGACAAGAGGAGCGACGGTGATGAAGCGGTTCCAATGCCTTGGTCTCTTGGGTCTGGCGGCGCTCTGCGCCTGGGGTGCGGTGGGCGCAGGGGAGGGCGGCGATGGCCCCATCGAGCGCGGCCGCTATCTGGTCTCGGTGAGCGGCTGCAACGACTGCCACACGCCGGGCTATGCGGAAAGGGCGGGGGATGTGCCCGAGTCGGACTGGCTGATTGGCAGCCTCGTCGGCTTCCAGGGGCCCTGGGGCACGACCTATCCGGCCAACCTGCGGCTCCTGGCCGCCGACCTGTCAGAGCCGCAGTGGCTGGCCCGGGCCCGCGCTGCCACGCGTCCCCCCATGCCCTGGTTCGCCCTGCGCGACATGACCGACGCGGACCTCGAGGCCATCTACGCCTTTCTGCGGGCACTCGGGGGGGCAGGCGATCCGGCGCCGAGCTATGTGCCGCCCGGGCAGACGGTGCTCACGCCCTATATCGACTTCATCCCAAAGGGACCCGGCGACTCGAGACAGGCCGCGCGCTGAGACGCCAAGCCCGCAGGCGCTCAAAAGGCGCCTGTCGGGCTGAAGCCCGACCTACAGCCACCGTGGGTCGGGCTTCAGCCCGACGGGGTTCGAGCGCGTCATGCGGCGCGAGCTGACCGAACCTACCGGACGGGTCAGATCAGCATCGTCCGAGGGCGGTGCTGGCCGCGGCGTTTCATATCCGGAACAAGGCTGATCCTCGTCCTAATGCGCCGCCGGGCCATCCGAAACGTCGATCAGCTCGATGGGGCGGTCGACCCGCAGCCTGAACCGGCCGCGTCCAGCCGTCTCGATGCCGATGAAGGGACAGCGCTCGCTCAGGCGACGGCGCAGGAGCACGAGGCGCGCCTCGAGATTGCTGCTCACCATGGGCAGCGGGATGCTGGGGTCGACGCGCAGCTCCCGATTGCTGAATTCGACCCTGCCGGTGTCGCGGAAGTCGCTCACCAGACGCCAGAGGATGGCCCCCGCGACGCCCTTGATCACATAGTCGTGCCCCACGAAGATGCTCTGGTTGCAGGCATAGCGGCGAATGGTGACTGGAGCGCCTGCCACTCCCCGGTTCGTCTCACCCGCCGTATCCGGCGCCGACGCCGCGTCCGCCGACTGCCCCGCGGACTGGATCGCCAGCGCCAGGTACTGGGCGAGACATACCAGGGCGTCCTCGTCCTCGTGGCTGAAGCGCATGTCCACGGGGCTCTCCACGTAAAGCACGCCGAGTGTCTCTTGGCCACGCATCAGCGGCACGGCCAACTGGCTGTTAGACCGGGGCAGACCGGGCAGGGGGATCTCGAGCTCCAGATCCGAGGCGCCGTCCCCTGCCAGCAGCTGCGCACGCATGGCGCGGCCATAGAGATACTCCTCCGCCATGTGCGAGATCCGGATCGGGGTCCGGCACTCGGCGGCCACCCCGATCACCCCCTCACCGAACAGGATCTCGGACCCGATTCCGGTCTGCGGATAGCCGCGGCTGGCCACCGTATACAGCCGGTCAGCGTGCTCGTCGCGCAGGAGCAGCATGGCGTGATCGATCTCGAGCTCCTCGTGCAAGCATTCCATCAGGGTGTCGAGGAGATCCTCGAGGTCGCGCTCGGCGGCCAGACGTTCCACGCAGCGCCGCAGACCACCGAGGCGGGGTCGCTGGGTGTGTGGCCTCGGCGGGGCCGGCCCGGGCACCGCCTCGACGGACAGGACGCGGTAGACGTCCGACCCCTTGAGCCGGAAGACCTTGCTCATGCCCGTGTGGGAGGCGATGCCCGCAAGGTGCGCCTTCATGCGCTCGAACAAGGGCCCTTGGGATTCGGTGCGCAGGTAGTGCAGGTCCAGCCGATAGTGGGTGCCGGTGTCGGGATCGATCACCTGCACCGCGGCACGCGGATTTGCGAGGATGTTCTCGCGGGTCTTGCTGAAGAACTGGAACGACAGGGCGACGTGGCCCGGATCCACGTAATGGACCTGGGAGAGGTAGGCGACGTTCGGCGTGCCGTCCGCAGAGCAGGTGGCGATCACCCCGGGGATGGCCCCGTCCAGGCAGGCGCGCACCGACTCCAGGGTCATGCGCATGGGGGCTGCCCGAGCCGTTGGCCGGCGCTCGGACCGGGCGTCTGCTGGAAGGCCGCCGTGGGCGTGAACCGCACCGCTACCAGGTCGGGCATGATGGCGACGACCGCATCGGCGAAGGCGTCGGTGTAGCCGAGCGTCGCCAGGTCGCTCGCGAAGCGCCGCCGGTAGGCCTGGATCAGCATCAGGTCGGGCTCCGTGCACTCGATCAGACTGGCGTCTACGCCCTTCAACTGGAGGGTCTCATGGGTGCTCGGCCGACTGAACACGGCCGCGATGGCCCCGTTCGACCCCAGGCAGTCCAGCACCGCCGAGCCCGTAGTCCGCGACAGGAAGAGGGTGATCGTTTGCCCGCCGCCCTCTACCCGACAACCCAGCGCGCGGGCGACGCACGGGGTCAGGTCCGTCGAGCGTGCTGCGACATTAATGGAGACGGGCCCCTGGATGAGGGCGAGCTCGGTGGCCGTCAGGAGTGGCTGGGGGTCCATGGCGGCGAAAGCATAGCAGGGCCGCCCACGGCCGACGCCGGGAGGGCCATGTACAGGGTTGCCGCCCGCCGGTATCTTGGCCGGAAGCCGCGGGGCGAGCCCCGGTTTGAGGATCGGCCCTTCCGGCCGGGGTGCAGGCGATCGGGGCAGGGGTCCGATCGGCGGGTTACTTTCGCGACGGGGGCATTCTGCGGTGGAACGAGGCGAGATCGGGGCGCGCAAGCCGGCTGCAATCGGGCCCGCCGGCTCGGGGTCCGTCACCCGCGATGCCGCGCGCGTGTGGCTGCCGGTTCTGCTCGGGCTGGCGATTGATCTGACCACCACCCTGACCCTGGTGGCCCTCGGCTGGACCCTGGGAACCTCGAACCTCGTGGGCTTTCTGGCCGGGATCGGCGTCTATCTAGCGGCGCGCAAGCTGAGGCGCGAGGCGCGATCAGAGGTGACGCTCGATGGGGGCGACCGTGCAGGGTGGGCCGCTTGGTGGCTAGTCGCTGCGACCCTCGCGCTGGGGTTGCGGGGCGGTGCGGTGGCCACGGCGCTCGCCTACGGACTGCCGGTCTGGATCGGCGTATCCGCGGGCCTCTTGGTCGCCTGGGGCACGGGAGGCACCGCCCAGGCCGTCCGACGGCGGCTGGCCGAGCTGCGGGCGGAGTCACCGACCAAGCGGTGGACCATCGCCGCGGTCGGGATACTGGTCAGTGTCTTCGCCCTGCATCTGCTCTACATCAAGGTGCTCCCCCTGACGCCCGAGGAGGCCTATTACTGGAACTATTCCATCCGCCCGGACCTCGGCTATCTCGACCACCCGCCCATGGTGGCCTGGATGATCGCCCTGAGCGGGTGGATCCTCGGCCAGGGGGAGGCGAGCCTGCGACTGGTCTCCCTGGCGGCGGGTGGTCTGCTCGCCTACTTCGTCTACCGTCTGGCGCGACCCCTGGTGGACCCGGCCCCGGCACTCCTGGCGGCCGGTCTCGCGGTGCTCGTCCCCTATGGGTTCTTCGCCACCGGGACCATCACCACCCCGGACGCGACGCTCGCGGTGGCCTGGGCCGCGCTGCTCGGCTTCCTCCATCGGGCACTCGTGGAGGATGACAGGCGTGCCTGGTACGGGGTCGGGATCGCCCTGGGTCTCGGTTTGCTGTCGAAGTACACCATCGTCACCCTGGGGGCTGCGGCCCTGGCCTTCTGTCTCCTGGATCGCCGGGCGCGGGCCTGGTTCCTGCGTCCCGAGCCCTACCTCGCCGTCCTGATCGCGGCCCTGCTGTTCGCCCCCGTCATCTACTGGAACTACGCCCATGACTGGGCCTCGTTCAGGTTCCAATCCGGGGGCAGGTTCGGGGACGAGACCCAGTTCAGCCTGCACGAGATGCTCGGGAACATCCTGCTGGTGGCAACCCCGCTGCCGCTCTTGGTCCTGCCGCTGCTGTTCGTCGACCGCTGGACGGACCGACCCGCGGGCCCGGAGCCCGCCCATGCGAGCGTCCGCAACCGGCTCTTTGTGGGCTGCATGGTGCTCGTCCCCCTGGCGGTGTTCGCCTGGAGCGCCCTGAGCCACGCGCCCCGACTCAACTGGACCGGGCCGATCTGGCTCGCGATCTTGCCGCTGCTCGCCTGGGCGATGGTCCGTGCGGACACCGTGAGCCGCTTCGGGATCGGCACGGCCCTGCGCCGGATCGGGGTCCCGGTCATCGCGGGGTTGTTGGTGATCTACTCGGTGATGAGCTACTACCTGGTCCTCGGGCTCCCCGGCGTCTCCTATCCCAGGTCCTTTGCTCGGGCGATAGGATGGCCCCAGGCGGCCCTCGAGCTCCGTGGCATACAGGAGCGGATCATCCAAGAGACCGGCACGGCACCCGTGTTCGTCGGCATGGACAAATACAACATCGCGAGCCAGATGGCCTTCTTCGGGACCGAGACCTACGTCGGGGCCGACCAGCCGCCACTCAGGGCGACCTCCATCGCCGCCTTCTCCCGGGAGTCACTGATGTACACCTTCTGGGACCCGCCCGAGCGATTTCGCGGCCGCACCCTGGTCATGGTCGCCCCGCGACCGGAGGCCCTCGCCACCGAGCGGCTGGCGCCGAGATTCCTCGAGCTCGATCCGGAGATCCATCCCCTTACCCTGACGAGCTCGGGCCCCGCCGGCGATGGCCAGCCCATCGCCGAGTATGTCTATCGGATCGGGCGGGGCTACCTTCCGCCGGAGGATGGGTGACCCGGTCCTGCGGACGCTGACAGAGCATTCATGGCCAGACGATTGTGGATCGGCGAGCTTATCCTCGCGAATGCGGGGCAGACCCCGTGGGTCGGACTTCAGTCCGACACCCCGCAGGCCTAATCCCCGCGGGCGCGGGGAAGACATCGCGATGCGTTCCGAGGAAATCGCGCTGAGGTTGGGCCCGCTGGATTCAATAGCTCTTGGGCCAGGCCACGATGAGGCCCGCGCACGTGTGGTTCGCGACGGCCGGCGCACCGGCATGGAGCACGGCATTGCTTTGCTGGACGACGGTTCTCTGGTGCCCTTCGGTGGTGATTTTCAGAGCCGGATCTTTGTGCCGTCCCTTACGGGGCGGGATGGTTCGATCACGCTGCATCACAACCATCCGATTGGCGATAGCTTGAGCCGGTCTGATTTGCGCCTGCTCCTCGGCCGCCCTGAGGTTGGGCGCATCGATGCCCATGGGCATCGCGGGTTTTGGGCCAGTGCTCAACGCGCCGGGCCAGCCTTGGAGGACTCTCTGGCGCGCGATGTTGTCGAAGGCGCAGCGCTAAGAGCCAGGAACCTTGTCAGCAAGGCCGCGCGGGCTCGCGTGATCACGCAGGACGTAGCCATGTCTGGGCTGTGGATGGTGGTTGCCGCCCGCTTGTTGGCCGCTGACGGGGTCGTACGCTACGCTGTGAATAGCCGTGGACTTTCGGCGCTTGCCGATCAGGTGATGGTGCGATGACTTGGGTATATGAGGAGCCGGGCTCGCTGTTGGTCAGCGACTGGGAGGCGTTTCGCGACATGGTGCGCGAGGATGTGGAGTCTTACCCGGATCGGCAAGAGGCTGCGGAGGCGCTGGTGTTTGCGGAGCGGATGCTCAAGGAGTTGCGCGACGAACAGGCGCAACGCGACGCCGCGTGATCAGACAGCGTCCTTCGCCGCTCGCACCAACGCCGCCTCGGCCGCATCGCGAGCCCGTAACATCCAGGCATCCCCACCGTAACCCGGATGCATGAGTTGTTTCGCAAAAGCGAAGCGCGTCCCCCCCGCCAGTCCCCGTTACCCACCGTAGCACCGAGCGGTTCTTGGGCTTGATCTCGAGGGGCCTGGTGCCCCAGTGCCCAAGCTCCGCGTAGGGTGCGATCTGGCGATCGTGGTAGATCTGGTATCCGTCTTGGATCGACCCCAGGGGCACGCACTTCGCCAGCGCACCGGTGCCGGTGCGCGCGTCTGCCGCATCTTGGGCGGTGTCGAAAGCGGCTTGCGTCAAGGCGCGCAGGACGACGCATCGAGCGCGCGCTGGGAGACCGAGCAGGACCGCCCGCGCGGCCTCGACGCCTTCGATGGTGACTTTGGTTATCGCTCTTGGCCGCCTTTGGGCCTAACGCTGCGGGCGCGGGGGGGACGCCGGCACCGCCAAACCCCCTCGTGACGTGAAGAGGAACGACCTAAGCCACCCGCTACCGGGCGGAAATCTATCATGCCGTGGGGCTCAAAACCTGAGCCTGGCCTCGGTGGCCTGGGTGGCCTCGGTGCTTCGATGTCCGCTGGTTCGCCAAGAGCGAGAGCGAAGCAGCACCGATTGGGATGTGGCGACAGCCGCGGTCGCAAGGTTCGATCAGAAAGGTGTCAGGAGCGGCCCGTTCAATGGGCAGACGCCGCGGAATCAGAAATGCACCGCCCCGAAGAAATAGAAGATGCCGTTGATATAGGTGACGAAGGCGGATGCGCGGTCGGTGCCGATGTTCGCGAGCGGGACGGGCACCGGGACCGGGATATAGTCCGTGGCCGTGCTGTTGGACATGATGGTGATGGAGTAGCCCGCCCCGACGCGCAGGTCGCCGGGGAGCTTCCAGCGGGCGAGCCAACCATAGCCGCCGAGATACATGGGCTTGTTGAACGAATCCTGCGTGATGATCGCGTACAGCAGCCGCTGATTGCCCTTTTCGTCGATCAGGCTCCGACCGAATCCGGCACCCAGCCCCAGGTCGTCGTAGCGTTCCCGGTCCTCGTCCGAGAACCCCCACGGGGTGTGCCAGAAGTAGCCCGAGAGATAGAGGTCGGTGCGTCCCTCGGTCCAGATGCGCTTGGTCCCGGCCCAGGCGGCCTCGAACCAGCCGCCCGCCTGCTCCTCCTCGGAGGCCAGAGGGAAGGGGGTGGTGTCGTTCAGTGCGCCGAGGGCCCGCTGCCATGCACCGGGCGGATCATCGGTCGCGTCGTCCGCGTGAGCTGCGGCCATCGCGCAGAGCAACAACAGGACGGCGAGGGCGTTTCGCATGGGGGTAATGCTCCGAGGGGGCAGCCGATCTGGGGCGGATAGATGGCTGCAACCGCCGCCGAGGCACTAGGGGCGTCGGCAGGTCTTGGGGTGTAGAAACTGGGGTGTGGGACTCGGGGTGATCCGCGGGACATCCGTGTCCCCTTCGGTGGTCTGGCCCGGCAGACAGGCTTCTGGCGGCACTCCGTCAGGGCTTGACCAGGGCCCGAACCTGATCGAGCAGGGCGGGATCATCCCACTCGCGGCCACCCGTGGCGACGTAGACCAGCCGGCCCTCGGGGTCGATGACGAAGGTGGTGGGCAGTCCGCGCACCGGGTAGCTCTGGACCACCTTGGAGTCGAGGTCCATGGGCAAGGGGAACTCCACCGGGTAGCTGGCCAGGAACTGCTCGATGGTGTCGGCGTCCTCGCCGACGTTGATGGCGATCATGGCGACCCCGTCGTCGGAGACCGCCTCGTGCGCCCGCTGCATGGAGGGCATCTCCTCGCGGCACGGCGGGCACCAGGTGGCCCAGAAGTTCAGGATGATCGCCTTGCCCTGGTAGTCGGCCAGTCGCTGGGGGTTGCCGTCCGGGTCCTCGAGGTCGAAGTCCGGCGCCATCGGTTGATCCGCGATCGGCGTGAGGGTCTGGTCGGTCTCGCCCGAGGATGTCGGGGCAGCGAGGCCGATGAGCAGCGCGGCTGCGACAAGGTGCGGCCAGACGGATCGGCCGGCGGTTTGGCAAGGCATGGGGGTCGGTCTCCGGTTCGTGGATGTCAATCGACGGCAGCGGGTGCGTCGTCAGGCGCGCCGTCTTGGGTCTCCTCGGGGGCGCAGGTCACGCCCTCGATGGTGGCCGTGCGGGGGGCGCCGTCCAGGGTCCAGGCGAGGCTTAGATCGAACTGCGTGCCGGGCTCGACGCCGAGGCTGATCATGCCCCAGTTGTAGTCGCCGCCGCGAAAGGTCTGCTCGGTCGGGAAGGTCGACCAGCGGAAGGCGATGCGCGCGGCATTGCTCTCGCCGGCGGCGGCGAAGCGCTCGTCCCAGGGCTCCTTGAGGGCGATGGGCCTGGATCCGTCTCCGGGGTCGAGCCGCCAGGTGCCGAGGTCGATGCCCATCTCGGGGGACTCGACCCCTGGACCGCGATTGCGCAGGATCGACTGGAAGACGCAGCTGCGGGCGATCTCGTCGGCCATGGCGCTGGTGAAGCCGCGACCGATGAAGAAGGCCCGGGTCTGGTCCGGCAGCCGTTGGATGAGCCGGATCTCCACCGCGTCGTCCTCATAGGCCCAGAACGGCAGGTTGGCCTCGGGGTCGATCCCCTGGGTCACGACCCCGCCGGGGGGCGTCTGCGGGACCGTTGGGGCGCTCCAGCCCAGGGTCAGGGCCAGCAGCAGCGGGGCGGTGACCGCCCCCAGACGCGTCGTCGGGCCCCAATGAGGGCGTGGTGGACGGGGGAGGGGCGAGGATTGGATCATCCTAGAAACGGCAGTTGACCGCTTCGTGCCATATGCAAGGTGTTGTGCCGCCTCGACTTCCTTTTGCACTGGCAAGCTCACCACGTGGGTTAGGCCGCTACGCCCCCCAGAGCACGCCCCGCGCGGCGCCTGGACTGCGTTGCAACTCGTTGCAATAGAACCACTATTGCGCCTCGTTGCGCCTTGCCAGACACCACGCGGGACGCACTCTGAGGGGCGTCCAACTGCCGTTTCTAGGATCATGGCACTGCAGATGGGGGCGCGATCGGGAGGCGGAACATTAGCATCCCGGGGCGAGACCCAACAGACCGGGGCTCGCGAAGCCGAGAGTCGGGCCCGCACCCTGCGTATACTGGTCCGCCCCATCCCGGTCCCGCCGTCCCAGGAGCCCAGATCCATGTCTCCTCCGAAGCCCCTGACCGAACGTCTCGACGATCTGCTGTGGGGCAGCCGGCTCGATCAGATCCCACGCTGGAAGGCCCGCCTGATATGGCTCGCGCGGCTCGGCTATGCCCTGGTGCGGGACCTAACCCAGGGCTATCTCTCGCTCCAGGCCATGAGCCTGGTCTACACCACCCTGTTGTCCCTGGTGCCGCTGCTCGCGGTGAGCTTCTCGGTGCTCGCCCACTTCGGCGTCCACAATCAGCTCGAGCCCCTGCTGCTCCAGGCGCTCGAGCCCCTGGGGGAGAAGGGCGTCGAGGTGACCCGCGCGGTCCTGGGCTTCGTGGACAACATGAAGGTGGGCGTCCTCGGCTCGGTGGGTCTCGCCTTCCTGATCTTCACCGTGGTGTCCCTGATCCAGAAGGTCGAGCAGGTCTTCAACTACACCTGGCACGCCGAGGTCGGGCGTCCGTTCGCCCAGCGCTTCAGTCAGTATCTCAGCGTGCTGCTCATCGGCCCGGTGCTGTTCTTCTCGGCGGTGGGGCTATCCGCGTCGGTCAGCAGCAGCGCCTTCGTCAACTCGGTGCTGGAGATCGAGCCCTTCGGCACCCTGATCAGCATCTTGAGCAGGCTCGGCCCCTATCTGCTGCTGACCCTGGCCTTCGCCTTCGTCTATGTGTTCGTCCCCAACGTGCGGGTGCGGTTGAGCTCGGCCTTGGTGGGCGCCCTGGTGGCGACCCTGCTGTGGCAGGGTGTGGGCTGGATCTTTGCCCATTTCATCGCGACCTCGACCCAGTACACGGCCGTGTATTCGAGCCTCGCCATCGTGATCCTGCTCATGATCTGGGTGTACATCGCCTGGCTCATCGTGCTGGTCGGGGCGAGTGTCGCCTTCTACTACCAGAACCCGGAGTATCTGGGGAGCCGTTCCCGGGAGCTGCATCTCAGCAATCGGCTGCGGGAGCGGCTGACGCTGATGGTCGCCGGGCATGTCACCAGACGCTATCTCACGGGCGAGGCGCCCTGGACCGCCGAAGGTCTCTCCTCCGCCCTGGGGGTCCCGGGGGCGAGTGCGAAGCGGGTGCTCGAGGTGCTGGAGAAGGAGTCGTTCGTGGTGCGCACGAGCGATGATCCGCCCCGTTACCTGCCGGCACGGGCGCCGGAGGCCGTCCCCTTGAAGGAGCTGCTGGACGGCGTGCGCTGCTACGAGGAGCGCTACAGCGGATGCCGCGGGACGGCCCCGGACGCCGGCATAGCGGCCATCGAGACACGGGTCGAGCAGGCGATGGCACAGGCGTTGGGCGACCTGAGCTTGAAGGACCTCGCCCAGTCGCTGCATGATCCCGCCCCGGTCGTGCGCGAGTCGCGGCGGGACCCCGAGTCAGAGGACCCGTCCCCAGACCCGCGAGACCTGCCCGAGCCGATCTGATCCGGACCAACCCCTACGCGGCGCGGTCCCGCCCGCCGCCCCCATGGCGCGACGAGCTGGGCGTCATCCGAGGAGCCAATCCACATCATGCCCGCCGATACCCTCACCCTGGTCCTGGCCACCGACCGTGGCGCCGGGCCCGAGCCCCTGACCCGCGACCGTCCGAAGGCGGCGGTGCCCTTCGGCGGCAAGTACCGGGTCATCGATTTCACCCTGGCCAACTGTCTGCATTCCGGGCTGCGCCAGGTGCTGGTACTGACCCAGTACAAGAGCCACTCCCTGCACAAGCACCTGCGCGATGGCTGGTTCATCTTCAACCCGGAGCTGGGGGAGTTCATCACGGCGGTGCCGCCCCAGCAGCGCGAAGGCGCCCATTGGTACCGCGGCCCCTTCGACGCCATCCGCCAGAACCGCTACCTGATCGAGCGCAGCGCGGCCTCCGAGGTCCTTGTGCTCGACAGCGGGGCCATCTACCGGATGGATTACGCCGAGCTGGTGCGTGCCCATCAGGAGTCCGGCGCCCAGGTGACCCTGGCCGTGCGCGGGGTATCGGATCCTGGATGCGGCAGCCAGCCGCGGGTGGTGTTGGGCCCGACCGGCGCGATCGTCGCTATCGGCCCCCCGGAGCCGCTCCCGCCCGCGCCGCGGGACGGCGACCCGGACGCACCGGCCGAGGTGCCCGAGGAGGCCCTCTCCAGCATGGGGGTGTACTGCTTCGATAAGGCCTGGCTGCTCGGTGCCCTGGACGAGGCCGCGGGTGAGCAGGAGACCGACACGGAGATCGCACTCGAGCGCATCGCCCCCTTGCTCGGCGGCCCCACCCGGGTATGTGGCTACCGCTTCGGGGAGCAGCGCGGGCGGGTCACGCCCGACCGCTACTGGTGCAACCTCGACTCCATCGACACCTACTACCAGGCCAACATGGCCCTGTTGAAGGCCGAGCCGCCCATCGACCTCTATCAGGCCGACTGGAATATCCGCACCTACCAGGGGCAATTCCCGCCCGCCCGCACGGTGCCTGGGGCGACCACCGGCACCGAGGGCATCTTCATCAACTCGATGCTCGCGGCGGGGACCGTGATCACCGGGGGCCAGGCGAATCATTCCATCCTCTATCCGCGGGTGCGGGTCGGCGACGGGGCCATCGTGGATGCCTCCATCCTGTTCGACGGGGTCTCCGTGGGGGAGGGTGCGCAGTTGCACAACTGCATCGTGGAGAAGGACGTGTCGATCCCCGCCAAGACCCAGATCGGGCTCGACCGCGCCGCCGACCGGGAACGCTTCGAGGTATCCGACGCGGGCATCGTGGTCATCGCCAAGGGCCAGCGTTTCTGATCGCCCGCCGCCACTGCCCCCGGGACGTGCTCACCGGGCACGCTCCTTGCTGCATCTCGGCGGTCGATCCACCCTGTTCCCTGGGCACCTCACCCCCACCCCGGCAATGACCCTGCGCATCATGCTCGTCGATACCCGCCCCGAGCGACGGGAGGTACTCGCTCCGGCCCTGGCCTCGGAGGGCTTCGAGCTCGCCGCCTGCGTCGCGGCGGAGGACGATCTGCTGCTGGCGGTCGCCCGCCACGCCCCGGACCTGGTGCTCATCGACATCGACTCCCCCAGCCGGGACACCCTCGAGAGTCTACGCAGCGTCCAGGCGCGGCAGCCCCGGCCCATGGTGCTGTTCACCCAGGACGACACGGGCGAGAGCATCCGCGACGCGATCCAGGCGGGGGTGACGGCCTATGTGGTCGACGGGATCGAGCGCCGGCGGGTGCGGCCCATCGTCGAGGCCGCCATGGCCCGCTTCAACCAGTTTCGCGCCCTCGAGGACGAGCTCGCACGCACCAAGGGCCAGCTCGAGGAGCGCAAGCTCATCGAGCGTGCCAAGGGCATCGTCATGGAGCAGCAGGGCATCAGCGAAGCGGAGGCCTACCAGGCCATGCGCAAGCTCGCCATGCGTAAGAACAAGCGCTTGAAGGACATCGCGGAGAGCGTGATCGCCGCGGCGGAGCTCATGCAGCGATAGGCCCCGCCGGGGCCCGCCGATGGTCCCGGTCCGCGGGGCGGGTTTGCCTGGTCGTCGCGAGGTTTCCTTTGGTGCAGACCGCGGCCCGGCGCACCAAGAGCGGGCGAGGGCGGCCCGCCGGGCCCCCGGTCTGCGCGCCACCCCCAGCCCCTGGTCGGCGGGCGCCGAATCGTACCCAACCCACTGATGGGAAAGGGCCTCCGGTCGGGGATCCTGGTCGGGGCGACAGGGCACGGGAAGGTTGGCACGGCGTTTGACTGTCCTCCTGCCGAGACCGCGATCCACCCCAAAGCTGGGTGTGCGATCGCCCACTATCGAACCGGTGCGGCCAAGGCGGCCGCACACCAGCGGACAAAGGCGTCCATCGTCGAGTGCTCAGGCACGCTTCGATGCGACGCCTTTTTTCGTTTCGTCCCTCTTGTCACAACCCTGATCGGGAGCCCCACGCCATGCGTCAGCCGTATCGACCCCACGACCCCCGCCGCCGCGCCCTGATCTCGGGCGCGCTGGCCATCGCCCTGGGCCTCGGGCTCGGCATCCCAGGGACCGCCGTCCGCGCCGAGATCGGCGAGCCGGAGAAGGCCGATCTCAAGTTCGGCTTCATCAAGCTCACTGACATGGCCCCCTTGGCCATCGCCTACGAGAAGGGCTACTTCGAGGACGAGGGCCTCTATGTGACCCTGGAGGCCCAGGCGAACTGGAAGGTGCTGCTCGACCGGGTCATCGACGGCCAGCTCGACGGTGCCCACATGCTGGCCGGCCAGCCACTGGCCGCGACCATCGGCTTCGGCACCGAGGCCCACATCATCACGCCCTTCAGCATGGATCTGAACGGCAACGGCATCACGGTCTCGAACGCGGTATGGGAGGCGATGAAGCCGAACGTCCCGAAGATGGACGACGGCCGCCCGGAACATCCCATCAAGGCCGACGCCCTCAAGCCCGTGGTCGAGGCCTACAAGGCCGAGGGCAGGCCGTTCAAGATGGGCATGGTCTTCCCGGTCTCGACCCACAACTACGAGCTGCGCTACTGGCTCGCCGCCGGTGGACTGCACCCGGGCTTCTACGCCCCGAAGAAGGGCGACATCGACGGCCAGATCAAGGCCGACGTGCTGCTCTCGGTGACCCCGCCGCCCCAGATGCCCGCGACCCTGGAGGCCGGCACCATCTACGGCTACTGCGTGGGAGAGCCCTGGAACCAGCAGGCGGTCTTCAAGGGCATCGGCGTGCCGGTGATCACCGACTACGAGATCTGGCCCAACAACCCGGAGAAGGTCTTCGGGATCACCGCTCAGTTCGCCGAGGAGAACCCGAACACCACCGTGCGCATGGTCAAGGCCATGATCCGGGCGGCCAAGTGGCTGGACGAGAACGACAACGCCAATCGCCGCGAGGCGGTCGAGATCCTGGCCCGGCCCAATTACGTGGGCGCCGACGCCGAGGTCATCGCCAACTCCATGACCGGCACCTTCGAGTACGAGAAGGGCGACAAGCGTGAGGTGCCCGACTTCAACGTTTTCTTCCGCTACAACGCCACCTATCCCTACTACTCCGATGCCATCTGGTACCTGACCCAGATGCGCCGTTGGGGCCAGATCGCCGATGCCAAGCCCGACGACTGGTACATGGAGACCGCGAAGAAGGTCTACCGCCCGGACCTCTACCAGAAGGCCGCCGAGGCGCTGATCGCCGAGGGCACCATGGAGGCCTCGGAGTTCCCGGACTTCGCCACCGAGACCGGCTTCAAGGGCGAGCAGACCGGCTTCATCGACGGGGTCGACTACGACGGCTCCAAGCCCAACGCCTATCTGGAACAGTTCGCCATCGGGCTCAAGGGCGACGAGCAGCCTTGAGCCGCTGACCACCAGCGCATCGGCGCACCAGCCGCCGCCCCCCCGCGCCGGGGCGGCGCGGCGATCCCACCTCCTGGAGTCTGGCGAGATGATAAGCAAGTCCCTCACCGCATCCACCTTCGAGCTGCCCTGGCTCGAGCGCGCCCTGGGTTTCCTCGCCGGGGATGGCATCAATCGCATGGCCGACGGCCTGACCCGAAACCTGATCCTGCCCCTGCTCGGCGTCGGCATCTTTCTGCTCCTGTGGGGCGCGAGCGCCTCGCGCATCGAGACCTCCCTGGGCCAACTGCCCGGCCCGGTCCAGGTCTTCGAGCAGGCGCAGGTGCTCTGGGGCGAGCACCAGGCGGAGCGCGAGCGCGAAGGGGCCTTCTACGTGCGCATGGAGGAGCGGGTCGCCAAGGCCGAGGCGGACGGCAAGGCCCCGGAGCAGATCGCGAAGATGCGCGAGCGCGCCTACACCGGCGCCCCGACCTTCATCGATCAGGTCTGGACCAGCATCGCGACCGTGGCCACCGGCTTCATCCTGGCCTCCCTGATCGCGGTGCCCATCGGCATCCTGTGCGGGATGAGCGCGGGCTTCTACGCGGGCATGAACCCCTTGATCCAGATCTTCAAGCCCGTCTCACCGCTCGCCTGGCTGCCGCTGGTGACCATCATCGTCAGCGCCCTGTACGTGACCGACGATCCGATGGTCTCCAAGTCGTTCCTGATCTCGGCCATCACGGTGACCCTGTGCTGCCTGTGGCCGACGATCATCAACACCACCGTCGGCGTCGCCACCGTGGACAGGGACCTGATGAACGTGAGCCGGGTGCTGCGCCTGTCCTGGCTCAAGCAGACCCTCAAGATCATCCTGCCCTCGGCCATGCCGATGATCTTCACCGGGCTGCGGCTGTCGCTGGGGATCGGCTGGATGGTGCTGATCGCCGCCGAGATGCTGGCCCAGAACCCGGGCCTCGGCAAATTCGTCTGGGACGAGTTCCAGAACGGCAGCTCCAACTCGCTCGCACGGATCATGGTGGCGGTGCTGGTGATCGGGTTCATCGGCTTCCTGCTCGACCGCGGGATGCTGATGCTCCAGCGGCGTGTCTCCTGGGACAAGAACGCGATCCTGCGCTGACACGGGGTGGGTCGTGCGACCCCGCCCAACCAGCCGCGGACCCCGAAACAAGACCATCGGCACGCGCCGACCCAAGCGAGACCCAATCCCATGCCTGCCTTTCTCAAGATCGACCATGTCGGCATCACCTTCGACAGCGCCCAAGGCAAGGTGCCAGTGCTCAACGACGTGACCCTGGAGATCGCCGAGGGCGAGTTCGTCTCGCTGATCGGGCACTCGGGCTGCGGCAAGTCCACGGTGCTGAACATCGTCGCCGGCCTGCTCAACGCCACCGAGGGCGGGGTCCTGCTGGAGGAGCGCGAGGTGCGCGATCCGGGACCGGACCGCGCCGTGGTCTTCCAGAACCATTCGCTCCTGCCCTGGCTCACGGTCTACGACAACGTCCGACTCGCGGTGGATCAGGTCTTCGGCCGGACCAAGACCAAGAAGGAGCGCCATGCCTGGACCCTGCACAACCTGGAGCTGGTCCACATGAGCCATGCCCTGGAGCGCCGCCCGGGGGAGATCTCGGGGGGCATGAAGCAACGGGTCGGCATCGCCCGTGCCCTGGCGATGGAGCCCAAGGTGCTGCTCATGGACGAGCCGTTCGGCGCCCTCGACTCACTCACCCGCACCCACATGCAGGACTCGCTGATGGAGATCCAGGCGCGGCTCAACAACACGGTGATCATGATCACCCACGACGTGGACGAGGCCGTGCTGCTCTCGGACCGCATCGTGATGATGACCAACGGGCCCTCGGCCACCATCGGTCGCATCCTGGAGGTGGACATGCTGCGCCCGCGCGACCGACTCGCCCTGGCGGAGGACCCCACCTACAACCGCTATCGGGCCGAGGTGGTCAAATTCCTGCATGAACGCCACCAGCGCCCGCAAGCGGCCGAGCCCGCGGGCGCCGAGCCCGAGCGCCCGCGCCTGCGTCTGGCGGCGAACGGCTGAGCGGGTCGGGTTATCGAGGTTCAAGATCAGGAGCACATCGAATGTCCATCATCCCCGGCTGGCTCAGGCGCTCCGCCCACTCTGGTGGCGGCGACGGGCTCGAGAAGACCCGTCTCACCCTCGGATTCATCCCGCTCACCGACTGCGCGCCCCTGGTGGTGGCCAAGGAGCGCGGCTTCTTCGAGCGCCAGGGGCTACAGGTGGAGCTCTCCAAGGAGACCTCCTGGGCGAACGTGCGCGACAAGCTCGCGATCGGCATCCTCGACGGGGCGCACCTGCTTGCGCCCCTGCCGCTTGCGAGCACCCTCGGGCTGGGTCCGATCGAGAAGCCGACCGTGACCGCCCTCTCGCTCGACCTCAACGGCAACGCGATCACCGTGTCTCAGGCCCTCTGGGAGCGCATGGCTGAGCTCGATTTCGCGTCGCTCGCCCATCGCCCCATCGGTGCCGGCGCGCTCAAGCAGGTGATCGAAGAGCGCCGCGCCCAGGGCGGACAGCCGCTGACCTTCGCCGTGGTCTTCCCGACATCCACCCATGCCTATCAGCTGCGCTACTGGATGGCCTCTGCCGGCATCGACCCCGACCAGGACATCCGTCTGCTGGTGGTGCCGCCGCCCCAGATGGTCGCCCAACTGCGCGCGGGTCACATCGACGGCTACTGCGTGGGCGAGCCCTGGTCCTCGGTCGCCGTGGCGGAGGGGATCGGGCGGGTCCTGATCACCAGCTACGAGCTCTGGAACAACGGACCGGAGAAGGTCTTCGGGGTGAACCAGGAGTGGGCGGAGCAGAACCCCAACACCCATCGGGCGCTGCTCATGGCCCTGCTCGAGGCGGCGCGTTGGACCGACGCCTTCGAAAATCGCCCGGCGGTCGCCGAGCTCATCGCCCAGAGCGGCTATGTCAACGCCCCGGCCGAGATCGTCCGCATGTCCATGACCGGGACCTTCCGCTACGGACACGACCAGGCCCCGGTGTCCATGCCGGACTTCAACTGCTTCTACCGCTTCGCGGCCAGCTTTCCCTGGCGCTCCCACGCCACCTGGTTCCTGACCCAGATGATCCGATGGGGCCAGATCGAGACCCCCTTCGACCTCCAGGCGATCGCCGCCCAGGTCTATCGGCCGGACCTCTACCGGGAGGCGGCGTCCGCCCTCGGGCTCTCGGTGCCCGAGGTGGATACCAAGCTCGAGGGGACCCACGATCGCGGCTGGACCCTGGAGCAGGCCACCACGCCTCTCGCCATGGGCCCGGACCGCTTCTTCGACGGACTCACCTTCGACCCATCGGACCCGTGGGCTATCTCGACCGTTTCGCGGTGAGTCACCGCACCCTCGCCCTTGGGGAGCTGGCCGCGGTTCAGGGATGAGTCGCACCGCTCGGCCGCGATCGCACTGCTGGCTGAAGGGGCGATGGGCGCGGCCCGGTCAGGCGTGCAGCACCCGTCGCTTCTTGAGCCCACGGACCAGCAGGTAGGCGGCGATGAGCAGGCCGCTGCCGATGATCAGCCAGGCCCAACGCGCGTCGGACATGGCGTCCTCGCCGACGTGGGTCCAGGCCTGGATCAACAACAGGGCCCCCAACACGGCGAAGAAGGTGTTGTATTCCTTGACCAGGACGCGTTGCCAATTGAACCGCATGGGGGCGAGGGATTCACGTAAGCCCCGCGGATCGGGTATCCAACGGTTCACCCGTTCGCGATAGCGGTCGTATTCCGCGCCGAATTCCCGGGAGAGGAAGTCCTCCTCCGCGGCGACGATCGCCGAGTAGACGAAGACCACGACGGCCGTTCCCGCTGCGATCAGCCACCCTTGTCCGATCACGATCAGGAAGCCGATCGCCATCAGGATGTTGCCGACATAGAGGGGGTTGCGGCAATGGGCGAACAGGCCGCCCTGGACCAGGGATTCGGCGTAGACACGGCCATCGCGGCCGCCCCGGCGGATGTACTCGTAGCCGATGGTGGCCACCCGCAGGGCCTGTCCGGCGAGGATGACCGCGATCCCGAGCAGATCGACCAGCAGGTCGGCGCCGTTGCTGCCATAGCTGTACAGGGGCCGGGACAGCAACACCGCCAAGACCATGACCAAGGGGAAGATGGCGTTGCGGAAGCGGAAGAAGAACTGACCGATGGCGATCATGGGCCCTTCACTCCAATGATCCCGCAGAAGTTGTACCACTTGAAGAAGACGTCCACCTGGTTGAACCCATTGCGCTCGAGCAGCTCGAAGTTCTCGTCCACACGATAGGGGATCAAGACGTTCTCCAGCGCCTCCCGTTTGCGAGAGATATCCGTTTCCGTATAGCCGTTGCGCCTCTTCATCTCGTAATAGAGGCGGATGAAGGTACGATTGAACAAGGAGTCGTTGCCGAGCACCTTCTCCACCAGGATCAGGGCCCCGTTGGGGTTCATACCCTGGTCGATACTGCGGATGAGCAGATCCCGGCGCAGGGGCCTCACGAACTGCAAGGTGAGGTTCAGGACCACGACGGAGGCGTTCTCGATCTCGACGCCCCGATTGAGGTCGGCCTCGAGCAGTTGCAGGCGGCCTGCCTTGGTCAGCCCGGACAGCCGCTCGCGCGCACGCGCGAGCATGGGCTCCGAATAATCGAGCCCAACCAGCTCGACTGGCGCCTTGATCGCGCGGGCCAGGGTCTCGAGGGTTATCCCGGTCGAGCAGCCCAGGTCGTAGACCCGGGAGCCAGGCTCTGCAAAGGTCGCGGCCAGCTCGCCGATCATGCGTTGCAGCTCCCGGTACTCGGGGATGCTCCGGTCGAGCATGTCGTCGAATACGGCCGCGGTGGCTTCGCCGAAATCGAAGTCGCTGATGGATTCGATCGCCTCCGTCGGGCCGGTATCCGTGCCAAGCTCCGGGGGCATGTCGTCGGGCATCCTCATGGGTGCCTCCTTATGGTGAATGACGGGCGGCACCAGGTGCCGCCGACTATTGGTGTTGCCGGGGCGAGCAGCGGCTGGCCCGCCACGTCTCGATCGTTGAAAAACGATCCGATCGCCAGCCACCCTGGCGTTTGGCCGGTTCCCCGCGGCTGCGTCAGTGGTCAGCCGATGCGTCCGGAGAACCTGACCGCGGCACGATATTACGCCCGCGTGACGGCGCATCCACGCTTTTTTGCCGACGGTCCGCGGCTACATGGGCGGCTGAACGCCCAGCTCACGGAGCACATGCTGGTAGTCAGGGGAGCGGCGCAGCAGGCGTCCCGCCATGTCACGGAGCCGGTCGACGGCCTCGTCGGGGAGCACGAAGGACGTGGGCAGGTTCATGAAGTAGTCGCGCTGCTCCGGATCCGGGATGGCATCGAAGCTCACGTCCACCACGGTCAGATCCATCGGGGGCAAACGGGCCTCGGCTTGGGCCTTGGTCGCGCCGGCAAGGCGCGCGTCGGCGATCAGCAGCTCACGCCGCCATTTCTCGATCTGAACCAGGTCCTTCATGGTCTCCACGGTCTCGAACGAAAAGTGGTCGATGGGTACTCCCGAGGCTTGCAGGAGCTGGGCGGCGAACCCGGGGGGTGACTCGTGGCGATCCCAATCGGTGCTGGGGGAGGAATGGGAGTTGACGATGATCACCACCACCCGGCGGATATCGCCGAAGCCCACCTCGCCGCGGAACGCGGCGCTCGCCGCCAGCTCCTGGATCGCCTCGAGCACCCCGCGCACCCCGATGTTGTCCGCCACGCCGCCGTCCACCAGATGGATGAACGGGCGATCCGCACTGTTCTGGAATCGCTCCATCTCGTGGTAGCGCTGTAGGGCCCGACCCGACGGTCGAACGGGGTGTGCGGGGTCGGTGATGCTCTCGACCCACGCCGGGTAGCGATAGCCGCAGGTCCCGCCGTAGTTGTTGAGGGTCACCGGCGAGAGGGCGAGTGGAACCGCCGAGGAGCTGGCGGCCGCCCGGGATAGGGGGAAGCTGTTGAGGTCCGAGCAGAGGAGGTCGAAGTCGTTCTGGAAGAAGCCGAGCCGCGACCCGGTCGACAGATCGGTACCCGTGGCGATGGCGACTGGACCCGGCTTGAGCATCAGGTCGCCGTAGGTCGCGCCCTGGAAGAGGATCTCGTCGTAATACTCGGCGGCGAGCTCCGAGCGCCCGGCGCTGCCGCCGATGAATTTACGCCAGTTGAGTGGATTGATGGCGCGCGCGAGCAGGGCACCCTGCACGTCGCGCTTGAGGAAACGCTGCTCGTACTCCGAGAAGAGCTGGTCCCCGTAGAGGGCATAGGAGAGGGCCGTGAAGCTCCCGCCGGAGACACCGGTGATCAGATCCACCTCGTCGATCAGCCGGCGGCGCTGGCCGTCGATAACCATCTCCGTGCGCTTGAGCTCCTCCAGCAGGCCGTAGGAGAAGGCGGCGGCCCGGGTCCCACCCCCTGAGAACGACAGCACGAACAGGGTGTGCGGGTCGTTGTTCTGGCGCTTGGGGATCAGGAGATAGGGGCGATAGCCCGCGCGCGGATCGACCTTGGCGATCGGCTCGTTGATGGGCCGGCTCGCGCATCCGACCATCAGGAGGGCTGCGAGGGCGGCGAGCAGCAGGGGGATGGGATTCGCGATGAGTCTTGTCCTCGTCAAGCGTCACATTGGAGATGCGCCGAGGGCGCTCCTTGTCCGCCTCCCCCTATGATGGGGGAGGGCCGGGGTGGGGGTATGCCTCTCAGAACACTTGGGTTTTTATCGATCCGAGGCGCCATGACTACCATGCATGGACGGGGCGTTCATCGAGCGGACCCTCCATCGCGCTTGTGACGGTTTGCGCCAGGGAGATGCAGACTTGCCGGCGGTCCTGGCAAAGAATCGGCGAGCAAAACGAAGCCGCGGCTCAGTGGCAAGTTTGGGGGGTTTCCCGTCGTTTTACTTGACATGTCGCGACAGATTATCCTCCGGCGACTCCTAGTCCAAGGCGCCGGATGCCCGACGGGCGATCGACAAGGGATATCCGGCATCCGCGAACTGGACGGTTGAGGTAGACTCATGCCCCGGGGCAGGACCCGCAGTGACGGTCCTGTCAGGGTGCAGCATCCGAGCATTTTGTCGCGTAATGTCAATCGTGATTGGAGGACTCGGAGTAATTTTCGCCCCCTGCGAGGCTAGAGGCCGAGCGGTGCCCTGATCCAGAACTGGCGCCGGCGCGTCAGGGGCTCGGTGCCGCGGGTGCTCGTAGCCATCGCCGCAGTCCCCGCCGACCCGGAGCATCCGGTTTGGCTTCCTTTGACACCATCCCGAGGAGAGAACCCCAATGTCCCTGAATCGACTGGTTACGCTGTCGGCCGCCGTCGTGGCGATGTCCCTGGCTGGCGCCCTGAGCGCGGAGACCGCAGCCGACAAGGAGGCCGCCGCAGCTGCGGCTCAGGAGGCAGCCGTCTCCAAGAACGCCGCCATCTTGGAGAAAGAGGCGGCCGCCGCCGAGAAGGATTTGGACGCTAAGAAGAAGGCGGCCGCCGAGGCCAGGGCCAAGGCCGAGGCCGACCCGACCGCCGCCAATAAA
Source organism: uncultured Gammaproteobacteria bacterium (assembly GCA_963714915.1). Classification (GTDB taxonomy): domain Bacteria; phylum Pseudomonadota; class Gammaproteobacteria; order Chromatiales; family Chromatiaceae; genus Thiodictyon. Next base: position 14,532 of record CAVQQM010000010.1, on the reverse strand, counting down.
GCCGCGGCGGCGGAGGCCGACGAAGCCGCGGCCAAGGCGGCGATGAACGCGGAGGGCATTGAGGGCAATGCCGCTTTCGAGGAGAGCCTGAAGGCCAGGGACCTGCAGAAGGCCGATAACAAGAAGACCGATGCCATGCTGAAGGACGAGTCCCGTATCATCGGTGGACCTGAGGGCAATACTCAATAACTGTCATCCCGGCACTCGAAACGACCCGCGGCTTGGTTGCACTTGCCGCGGGTCATTCCGCTCTCCGGTACCGGGGCGTCTGAGAACGGAGGATTCCACATCGTCTCGACGGGAAACTTCGTCCTCCGACAGGAACTGGCGTCCGGGATCATGTTGCCGATTCCGAGACATGCCCCGGGCCAGGCGCGCCCGGCCCAAGCCGGAACGGGGCGCGTGGTCACGCGGTGTCACGCCTTGGCGGCAAATCGCGCTCGGTCCCGCAGCACGTGGCGCTTTGCCGCCAAGGGCCTCGGCGCCGCGCCTCCAAGGGCCCTTCGGCTGGCCCTTCTGCTCGGATTGCTCGTCGCGCTGGTCACGCCACTCTGGGCCGCGGATGTCCCGCCTCGATCCGCCGCCCCCGGGATCGGCCAATCCGAGACCCACCGGCTCGAGCATCGCCTGCTGAAGGACGTCGAGGGGGCCGTCGAACGGGTCGAGCCCTGGCTGGAACGCTACGGCTACGGCGCCGTCTTTGCCCTGGTTGGCATCGAGGGGATCGGCATCCCCGCGCCCGGCCAGACCATCCTAGAGGCCGGCGCGGTGGCGTCGACGACGGCCGATTCCCGGCTGCGCATCGAGTGGCTCCTGCTGGTGGCCTTTGTCGCCGCCTCCCTCGGCAACACCCTGGGGTATCTGATCGGACGTGCCGGCGGTCGGCCGCTGCTCGAACGCCTGCACATCAGCGAGCGCCACCTGGAAGGGGTCGAGAAGGGCTTCGACCGCTATGGCGGCTGGCTCATCCTGTTCGCCCGGTTCTTCGACGGTCCCCGTCAATTGAACGGGATCGCGGCCGGCATCCTGGGTATGCCCTGGGCGAGGTTCATGCCCTTCAACCTGGCGGGCGCCGCCTTGTGGGCGTGCTTCTGGGGTCTCGCCGTCTATTATCTCGATCTACATCTGGATCAACTCGTCGCCCTGATCCGCCGGGCCAACCCCTGGGTCGCGGCGGCCTCTGTGGCTGGGCTGGCGCTGCTCGCCGTCCTGCTGTGGCGAAGGCCCCGGCGGGGTGGTGACCAAGGGTCTTGAGATCGACCCGAACGATGCCGGGTGATCGAGTGCCGTCGGTGACCCCGGGATCACCTGACAAGCAAGGTCGTCAGGCCAGTTCCACCTGTGGCGGCACTTTCAAACGGCCGACGGCGAACCTTTCAACTGACCGGGAAGATTACTTTCAATCGGCTGCATCGCATCTATGATGTTGAAACGAGCGCGAGGCTCGGCGACGGCCTCTACGCGGTCCTGCTTCGTTGCCTTTGGGAAATGAGCCCGGACCGGAATATCGGCGAGGGGAGGAGCCTCTCCTGACCGAACCGAATGCGGCTCAGGCGACCTTGTTGAGATTCCTCCTGGTTCTTGCGTCCCGCTTGGGGACAAAGTTCCAACCAGGCCGATATCGGCCCGGAGATAACCCATGACCGCCAAAGAGTTGGCACGGGAACAAATCGACACCCTACCCGACGAGGCAGTGCGCGAGGTGCTGGATTTCATCGGCTACCTCAAGCAGAGGACAGAACGAGCGGAGTGGAACGACCTGATGCGGGCCCAGGAAACCGCAATGGCGGATGTCTGGGACAGCGACGAGGACGAGGTCTGGAATGGCCTGTAAGCGCGCAGACCTGGTATTGGTTCCGTTTCCGTTCACCAACCTGTCTGCTCGCAAGCGGCGTCCAGTGCTTTGCCTCACCGAGCCTGACGCCTTCGGCGATTTCCTTGGAGTTGCGGTTACGTCCAAGGCGCATCATGAGAACAGTGTTGCCATCCGCCCCGAGGACCTGGCAAACGGTGAGCTCCCCGTCGAGAGTTGGGTGCGGATCGATCGACTGGTGACCTTGAACCAGTCACTGGTGGTGAAAGGGTTCGGAGCCGTCGGAACGGAATTTCTCGCGCGGGTTATTGGCGCCCTATGCGGACGCGTCGGTTTCGCGGCGACGGCCTAAAGATCCAACTCCCATCCCAAGGCGGGCCGAACCGAGTGAGCAACCATCTGCCAAAGAGGGCGCTGGAGAGCGAGCTCTTGGGCATCGCCCCCTGCTGCGCGGGCGAGTCGACGCCAACGACTTCAGGCGGTACAACTTCCGCGGGGAATCTGATCGAACGGGCCGGAGCTCGGCCGCTGCTCGAGCGCCTGCATATCAGTGAGCGCCATCTGAACAGGGTCGAGAAGGGCTTCGAACAACTTGGCGGCTGGGTGAACTTGTTCGCCCGGTTCTTCGACGAACCCACCGGCTCAACCCCTGGATCGCGGCGGCCTCTGTGGCTGGGCTGGCGCTGCTCGCCTTGCTGCTGTGGCGAAGGCCCCGGAGAGTAGGTGACAAGCGTTTGTGAGATTGGCCAGTCGGTCGGATGCCTATCCGATCCCCCGGCCGTCCCGGGCACGGCGCCCCGGCCGCTGGACCATCTCCACCCTGAAAAGATGCCGTCAACACTGAGGAGGACCCGATGAAACTGAACGCGATCTGCTGCCTGCTCACGGTCCTGGGCACGCCAGCAGTGTTCGCCCAGGAGTCCGGCCTCTCGCCGGATCCTTCCGCCATCGTGACCGGACCGGGCTGTCGGGCCGCCTGTGAGGCGGTGTACGCGGACTGCGAGACGCAGTGCCGCAACACGAGCGCCCGGGCCCATGAGCGGGCGGGGGAGACCCCCGACCTTCCCGTGGATGCCTGCCTGGAGGCCTGCGCGGAGAATCTCCGCCTGTGCAAAGAGGATTGCTGACGCAGCCGTGGGTCTGTCGGTGCGGCGGCGTGATCCGTCGCACCGGTGCCTCAACACTCGCCGTCTGTGAATTCCCTATGTGCCCTTGTTGAGCCCCGTTTTTCCGCCGCTTCGACCTCCCGTTCCTGGTCGGTCGCCTCGTTCATGCCCGTGTGCGTACACCACCCTGCCCCGAGAATCGGCTCGGCCGGCCCCAGTGGCTGGCTGATCTATGGTGCTACATATTGCTCTACCTTATTGATGGACACGGTTGGAACAAAAGTATGCTGATGACGGAGTTTGCGAATGCTTCATCATCGGCGAAACAAGAACGGTTCTATTCGTTAGCAGGTGCCGTATGTTCGATCTGAACCCGCAGCGGTTTGATGCTGTCCAGATGCAGGTCGCGCTGCGGGAAGGCGATGGCTGATGCCAGCGGCATTGAACTTGTCGTTGATGGCCTCGTTCAACGCGCTGATAGTGCTGACGCGCAGATCGATGGAGTCGACGAAGCAGCGCAGCAAGAGGCCGAGTGCGTTGTCGCCGAAGGTCTCGAAGATCACCGTTGGGGCCGGCTCATCGAGCACGTTGGGATTCTCCCTTGCCGCCTCCTCCAGAGGTCCATGGCCTGGCGTACCGGTGAGCCGTAAGCGATGCCGATGGCGAGGACGAGCCGCGTGGTCTGGTCCGACAGCGACCAATTGAGCAGACGCCCGGTGATGAACTCCTTGTTCGGTACCAGCAGTTCCTTGCCGTCCCAGTTGCGGATCGTGGTGGCGCGGATCTTGATCTTGGTCACCACGCCGTCGGTGTCGCCAACGGTGACGGCATCGCCGACGCGAATGGGTCGCTCGAACAGGATGATCAACCCGCTGATGAAGTTGGCAACGATCTCCTGCAGGCCGAAGCCGATGCCCACGCTGAGCGCCGCCGCCAACCATTGCACTTGCGACCAACGCGCGCCCAGCGTGCTGAGCACCAGTAACAGACCCACCGCGATCACGACATAGGTCGTCAACGTGGTCACCGTATAACGGCTGGCAGCAGTCATCTTAAAGCGCTGAAGCAGCAGGATCTCCAACAGAGCCGGAAGGCGATCCGCCAGTACCCAGGTGCCGATGGCATAGAGCAACGCCTGGCCGAGGCTCCCGAGCGTGATAGGCAGCGGCTGCTCCGCGCCATCGACGATCACGGTGCCGTGCCATAAAATCACATCGTCCAAGATGCGCAGCGCGGGCAGGGCGCTGAACCAGATCAGGTAAAGTCCGACGATGGCCGCGGTGAGCATCAGTATCCGGATCAGCCCGCGCGTCTCGTCGCTCAGGGCCGCAATGTCCACCTCCTCCTCCTCGAACTGCAGCTCGCCCAGCTCGCCGTGGGCCTCCTGCTCTTCGGCTTCCGCATGCTCGGCGCGTCGGCGTTCCATGGCGGCATCGTAGGCGAGGCGCCGTCTGGTGACCTGCAGCCAACGCAGGGCGAGCGCGTTGCTCAAGACCAGCGCAAACAGGAACCAGAGCGTCAGCAAGAACAGATAGGAAAAGGCCGTGGCCGTGTAGACGTAGCCGGTCCACGCGAGGGCGATCAAGGCCAGGGGAGATCCGACGATCAGCGGGTACCAGATGAGGTAGGTGCGGAAGACCATCGGGTAGTCGCCGCCGGATCGCAGGTGCGCGAGCACGCCACGCCGGGGATGGAACACCCGGTACAGGAACCAGGACAGCGGCAGGTAGGCAAGCAGCAGGCCGAGCTTGGCCAAGGTGCCGCCGGTCTCGGCCTGGTCGATGCCTATCGCGACATTGACGATCAAGACCGCGACCACGAACGGCAAAATGAACAGATTGAGCTGAGTTCGCAGCAGCGTCAGGTTGCGCTGCGGCCAGCGGAAATGGACCGCCGCCAACCCGTGCGGCAGGCAGATGGCGCCCAGGCTGAACAGAATGGACAGATGCAAGGCGGCCCGTGTCAGTGCCCTGCCCAGGGCATGGGACAGCTCTGTTGCGCCGCCGTCGACCTGGAGCTGCCAGCCAGCGGCCGCCAATACGAGGGGCAGCGGTGCCGCGAGCAACAGGGTCAGACCCAACACGCGCCCGGTGTGGCCCATGCGGTCGGTGGTGGGTTTGCCGATCCGGGGCGCGACCGATTCGATGGCGGCGATGATCGCTCGGCGTCGCCAGAGCAGGACGCCAGCGCCGATCACGGCCAGCCAGAAGGCGGGACTGCGCGCGAGCTGCTGGCCAATCAGGCGCGGCAAGCCCGGCAGGTCCGCTGCCGCGAGCCGAGCGCCGAGCTCGCTCGGCATCGCGCTGATGTCCTCAAGGCGGATCGGTTTGGCGTTACGCAACCAGGGTAGCTGCTCGTCCAAGTAGGCGTCGTACTCGGCGGCGGTCTCGAGCAACGCCTGCTCGGCCCGATCGAGCTCGCGCAGCTTGCCGAGGTAGAGGCTGTTCACATCCAGGGCCTTGTCGAGCAGTGTCTGGCGTTGCTGCACCAGCTCTCGCAGCTGCGCCTCGGTCTCCGCATCGGCTTGAGCCTCGCCCTCGGAGCGCGCCGACGCATCGGCCTGCAGCTCCAGCATGAGCCGTTCGACGGTGGCATCCGTATCCGCGATGCGCCGCGCCTCGGCGCGATGCTCCAAGCGGCTCACGTTGAGGTCGGCGAGGTCCGTCTTGCGCAGCTTGTCGTTTCGAGTCAAGGGCCGCAGATCGGGCAGGGCGTCGAACTGCTGCAACAGGATTCGGCCGAGATCGTCGTTGACCTCGCCAGACTCCAACGTTGCCCGGGCATCCTGGTAATCGGCGCTGAGCTGCTCCGCGATCTGCTCGAGGTTCTGCCGCACCAGATCCTGCGCCTGAAGCCGTTGGGTGATGTCGTTGATGTCACGCGACAGCGCGGCGTTTTCCGCGGACAACGCGACCAAAACCGGGTGCATGTCCTTGAGCTCACGCTGGGTCTGCTCGGCTGCCGTCGTTGCTTGCTCCGCCGCCTGACGGCGTTTGCGATCGATCAGCTCATCGAGTACCCGTATGCGCTCGCCGATCGAGTCGACGTTGGCCTTTTCCTGATCGAGTTTTGCCTCCAGCAACTGGGTGCGCAGCGGCAGGGTCGAAAGTTCCTGCTCGAGCATCGTGGTCTCGGTGCTCAGCGCCACGTAGCGCGTCTCCAGCACCCACTTCTGGGCCTGCGCAAATGTGGGGCTTGCATCATCCGCGGCCGCTGTCTGAAGCTGCGCCGAGGCATCTTCGCGTTGTTGCGTCGCCTCCGCGAGGCGCTGGCTGATGGCTTCAGGGCGCTGCTCCAGGGTGGCCAGCTGGGACTCGAAATCAGCGCGTCGCGCATCGGCGGCGGTCAGGTCTGCTTGTTCCTTCTGCAACAGTTGCTCGAGGACGGGCAGCGGGGTGTCCGGGGTCGCATCAGGGCTGGCCGTCGGCTCGTCCTGGGCGTCCGGCGCCAGCGCCGCGCGGATGCCCTGGATCTCGGCCGGCGCGCCTTCGGCCGTGCGCCGAAACGTGGCCGCCGATGCCGCGTTGTCCTTGGCCGTCTGTAGATTGCTCAAGGCCTTGCGGTACAGCTCGATCAGCTCGGTCTTGGCCTCCTCGGTCCGGTCGGTCGCTGCCTCCGCTTCGGCGATCTTCGACTCCAGCGCCTGCGAGGTGACCAACCATCCGGGCAGGGCGCCGTCGGCCTCTTGCGCAGAGGCGCATGACAGCCAGGTAGCCCACAGCAGGCAGGCCAAGACGACAGGAACAACGGTTCGCATGCTTTTCGCTCTGTTACTTCCAGCGTGCCTATGAATCAGCTCAAGGATTTGACGCAACGGTGCCCTCCGCGTGCCCAGCGTCCTGACGCAGATACAGCGTCTGACTCGGGAACGCGATGCTAAGACCGTTGGCCTCGACGATGGCGCAACAGCGAAAGATCACATCCTGCTTGACCTGGAGCCAGCCTTCCCAGTCGACGGTCTTGGAGAAACAGTAGATCAGGATATCGATCGAGCTGTCGCCGAGGGCGTCGAGATAGACCAGCAGCGTGCGCTTTATGCCGTGTCCATCCATCGCGTCTGAGATCTTGGCCAGTTGCTGCTTGGTGTAGTTGGAGGTGTCGGTTCTGCTGTCGGCGATGTCCTCATGGGCGACCAGCATGGCCCGGATGTCGTCGACGGTCTTCTTCACCTGCTGCATATTGCTGCCGTATTCGAGCCCGAGCGTGAACTTGATGCGTCGACCCAGTTTGCGCCGGCTCCAGTTGCGCACGTCGATGCCGGCGACATAGGCGTTGGGTAGAAAGATCACCGCGTTGTCGAAGGTGCGGATCTTGGTGCTGCGCAGGCCAACATCGATCACCGTACCCTCGCCGTCCGGGGTCACGATCCAATCGCCCTGTCGGAACATGTCGTCGGCGATGATGGAAATGCAGCCGAAGATGTTGGCGATGGTCTCCTTGGCCGCGAACGCGACGGCCAGACCGCCGATGCCGAGCGAGGCCAGCAGGGCGCGGATGTCGAAGCCGAAGCGCTGCAGCAGGTAGAGCACGGCGATCACAATCACCACTAAGCGGGTCACGCTGGACAAGAAGTTGACCAACTCCCCGCGCAGGGTCGGATGACGGCGCAGCAACTCGCTCGAATACAGCATCACGAAGTTGTCGATCAGGCGTAGTAGGGCCCACACGATGAGCACCACGTAAAGAGTGTCGATCATGTCCAGCATGCGCTCGTCGGATTCGCGCAAGAGCAGGATGTGCGTCGCCTGGGCGATAGCGATCAGCACCAGCAGGACGCGCAGCGGACCGAGAAACGATTGCTTAAGCAGACGGAAAAAGCGCTCCGAGTCGGTCGGGCCCTGCTGTGCGCGCTGCGCCCGTTGCGGCAATGCCCGTCGCAGAAGGCGCAGCAGCGTCGGAAGCAGGATCAGGCCGACGCCGGTCAACGCCAAGAACAATAAAACGGCAGCGAAGACTTGGCCAATGCTGATGAGTCGGCCAATGCTGTCGTCGCTGCCCGGCAGCATCCGGGCGTTGATGTCGATAGCCCAGGGTTGCGCGTCGATGGCGCCGATCAGGGCGCTGATGCCGAGCCAACGCAACAGCTGGTTGCCCGTTACTGCGCCCTTGACGAAGCCGAACAGAGACTGCCCCACGGTGCCATAGACCTCGGCGCGCTGTCTGTAGTCATGGTAGGCGTCGATCAGTGCTTGCTCGGCGTCGCTGAGCGTGGTCGCCTTGCCTGCTTCCAAACGCTGCACGGCGCGCCCGAACGGTGCCTGATTGAAAGCGGTTCGTTGTTCGAAGCTGTTGAACGCGCGGTTGAAGTCCGCGGCCGGGGCGAACCTGATCCAGTCATGCGCCACCGTCGTCAGCAGATCCGTAAAGCTCTGGCTCAGGATCGCGCTGTTGAGGCGGAGAATCGCGGTCATCTCGGCGGTCTTGTCCCCGCCGGCCCGGGCACGCGACACGGCGTCGTGCAGACGCTCCAATTCGGCCGCGGTCACGCTCGGCGCTAGGCCATTGCCGCCTCGGGAAAGGATTGTCCGGGTGAGTTGCTCCAGCAGGGCTTCGCGCTCATGGGTGAGCCGCGCCTTACTGACGGCATCGGTGGTGGCGGCAATCCGCTGGTCGAGGTTGGCGACGGCCAGCAGTTGCGGCTGCGTGAACGGCGTGGTGTCGCCGAGGTTCTCCGCGCGCATCACCGGCACATCGCCTGCCGGCAAGATCGCCGGGAACACCAGCAGCCCGACCAGCAGCGCGGCGATCAAGCCCGGACGCATGCCGCTTCTCGGTTCATTGCTCGTCGCATGGCTCCGGACCCGATTCGCAATGCGCTGGTCGCCGCTCTGGCGCAGGTCGTCTTACCCCGGCGATGGACGTCCCGCCTAACAGTTGTAAACGCCTACCGCGCAACGCCGCACCGTGCGACGCCCCACGCCGGCAATGCTCACCGGCGTGAGAGGACGCCCGACTCGGGCTTCGGCAGTCGGGAACAGGCTCTGAACACCGGGGACTGAGAGCCGCTCACCAAATTCCGACCCGCCAATGGCGGCAATCGCCGCGAACAGCATGATGCCAAATCGTTTCGATGGCTTCATTGTCCTTCTCCTATCTGGAAGTGTTCAGGTAATTCATCCGCACCCTCAAGCTTCTTCAGGTCGACCTTCTTGGCATCGGACGGATTCTTGAAGCTGAAATCAGTCGCTGCGACCTCGTCATCGGCCTTCCAGTCCCTGACCTGAATGCTGTACTGCGGTTGACCGTCCATGAGCTTCGAGCTGATGACATATCGGCACGGATAGGGACGCTCCCCTTGAGCAATCCAGATCTGCCAGTCGACTTCTTTCGCTCGAAACGCGAGGTAATCGCATTCGACGCCACCGATCACGCCGCTGCCAAGATCCTTGATGTCGACGACATCCTGCATCAGGACCTCGTAGGGGTCCGTCAACAGCAAGTCCGCGGCAGGCAGCGGCCGGTTGTGCTTGCGCAACTCATCGACCAGCTGGTCGACCGTGCCAGGTACGTCCTCCTGCGCATAGATGTTCAGGTTCTTGCCCAGCAAGGTCAGCGTCTTGCCGTCAAAGGACATCTCGACATCCGCGAACCCGCTGGAGCGCGTGGCGAGGATCTTGTCGGGCCGATCGAGGGTGACGTTACCCGAGCTCGCCAGCGCGAGGATCTGTTCGTCTTTGGTGACGACCTCGAGGACGGCGTCATAGTCGAATGAGATCGCCTGTTGCGCCGCCAAGTAATCGGACATGGCCTTGAGCAACCGCTTGGCGTCCGCCTCATCGGCATTCGCCGCCATGGATGTCCCGAACATTACCAAGGACAGCGCGATGGCGGACAAGCTGCGCCCAGTCTGGTTCACGAGCAGGCGTGACGTTGTCATGTCAGCGCACCTCTGCTCAGCGCATCGCTTCGAGTCGATCTTTCCCTCGGGGTAATCTTCATGTTCGATTTCCTGGTTGTTGAATTGAGCTGTGAGCCATCGATCTGACTCGACGGCCACCTCTTGGTGCGGCGACCGCCGTCTCGGGCGCAATCCACGACCGATCAGATTGACGATCGCTGGCCCGACACGGACGCGGTATCAATAGATGACCGCGCGCCGCCAGGCACGTCGACGGACGCCGGCGTAGGAGAGCGGTGTCAGCGGCATGCCGATGATGTCGATGAACAAGGATGCGGCACCGGCATTGGCCGGGATGGTGCCCTCCAAGAGCTTGACCTGATAGCTGAGATCGTTGCCGGCCAGGACCGGATCGCGCAGTTCGACCACCGCGTCGTCGAGCGTCTTGTCGTCGAGAAACGACAGGGTCGCGTTCGGCGGGTCCTTCAGGAAGCTGTCGCTGCCCTCGCTCCAGAAGGGCACGAAGCGGGCCGTGGTCATGTGCCCGGCGATGCGTTCCGGCCGGTCGGAGAACATCACGGTCGCCGGGTTCACGCCCATCAGCGTCAGCTTGCCATCGGCGTAGGTCACGCCGGTGGCGTTCTGCACGAACAGGAAATCGGCCTTATTGTGCTTCGCCTTGGACTCGTGATGCTCCTTCTCGGACGCCTGGGCGGATCGCGTCACCAACGCGATTGGTGCGAGCAAGGCTGCGGCAGCGAGTAGGTCGCGTCGGCTGGTCATGGTGTTCTCCTTCTCCGGGTGGGTTTGGTGAGGTTGTGAGGTTGCGGCGTGTGTTCTTGGCGTTGCGGCTTGCGGTGCTCACCCGATCGACGAACGGGTTGCTTACCAGCGGAAAGTGGCTCCCAACGTCGGCCCGGTCATGCGCAGATCCGCGTCATTCTTCTCATTGAAATCGTACGAGAGGCTGCGGATGGAGAGGTTGACATCACCCCAGTCGAAGGCGTAACCCACGCCCAGCAGCGCCTGCCAGGTCCAGTTCGACGATCCGGTGCCGACGTCCAGGTAGTACGGCATGTACCAGCGCCCGTCACCGAGCCGGATCTGGCCCTTGACCCCGAGGATGCCGTCCCACTCGGTCAGGTCGCGGGAGCTTCGTGAGCTGGTGTCGACAACGCCGTCGGACCCGATGATGTTCAGCTTGAGCTCGGATGCGACGTCCACGTAGCGAAACCCGGCCAACAGATCGAGGTTGACTTTGGGGTTGTGCACCATCGTACGGGCACCGGCCAATGTCCAGACGGTTGCCGAGAGGCTGGTGGTGGCATTGCGGTCGATGCTGCTCAGGAGGCGGCCCTCGGGACCGGTGATGTCGCGCACGCGCGAGCGCTGATCGCCGAAGTCGATATAGATGATGTCGGTGAACACCGACCAGTCGCCCTTGCGTACCTCGCCGGTGGCCATGGCGCCGAACTGGAGATTCTGCAAGTAGTCGTTCGGACCGATCTCGGTGCTGACGCTGAAATCGCCGAGGTCGGACCCCAGAACCCGCCCGTCGATCGTGCCGTTGACGTTTGGCAGCCAGACGTAGGGCGTCAGCGTGAAGTGCCAGCCACCGTCGTAGGGATCGACCTTCTCCGCCGCGAGGGCGATGACCGGAGACGCCGACAGGCCGAGGACCGCGAGGGCCGCGAGCGTCCGATGGAGGGGTACAGGTACGGGCATGACTTCTTTCCGTAATCGCGTGGATCAATGAAACCGCCGCCGAGCGCCAGGTGTTGCGCTGTGCAGGCGTTGTCGCTCAGGGCTGGGATGGAAACTTGGAATCATGGCTGTGAAAGCCATACGTCGGACAAAGATGCTGCCAGATTTCATCGCCTCGGTCTGACCATGTGACGCCAACTTCCAGGGGTGCGTCCCCGTCCGAGCCCACCACGGAGACAGCGACCTGAATATCCCAGTTGTACGGGCGCAGCATCTGATCGACTATGTCGGAGTCCTCCGAGACACTGGCGTGCCGGTCGAGCGAGCGCTGGAGCGCTCGCGACTCCCTGTTTTTATTGAACAAACGCCAGCCGCTTACGTCAGCTTGCCACGCGCCATCGACTTGGTATGGCGCGCTAGCCGCCAGGTCGGGATCATGGAGCTCGGCTTCCTCGCGGGGCGCGCGGCTTCGCTCAGTACGCTCCATCCCGAGTTACAACGCGCAGTGATCGGGGCTCCCACCGGATTTGCCCGCATCGAGGCCCTGTCCAACCACGTGCACCAGGAAAACAGCGCCGTCAAGATCGACATCCGCCGTGAAGGCGCCGAACTTCGCGTGGTTTGCCAAGTACTGGGCTTTCAGAACAGTCCTTGTGTCGGGCTCGCCGAGTGGAAGGTGATCGGGGGGATCATCGACATTGTGCGCAGTGCCGCCGGACCCGAGTGGTGCCCGGGCGAGATCACCTTCGTCTCGCGCGGGCGGCCCTCGGACGCCGCGCTGGAGGCCTACGGCAACACCCGCATCCTGACCGGTCAGCGGTACTGTTCGATACTCGTCGCGGCGGCAGATATCGCGCGGACCTGCATCGACCGCCGGTCAAGCTCCGATGACGTCAACGATCCGCTGATGCCCCCGCAAACAACATCTGGCCCGGGTGACGCCTGGGACTTCGTGACCGCCCTGCGCGCGCTCATCCGTCCCTATCTCTCGCAGGGTCATCCACACCTGTCGCTGGTGGCCGAGATCGTCGGTATGAGCGAGCGCACCTTGCAGCGCAGGCTGGCGCAGAGCGGCTCGACCTATTCCGAAATTGTCCAGGAGGCGCGTTTCTCGATCGCGTCTGACCTGCTAGCTGATTCCGACCTGAACATCGCCGACATCGCGTTTGCCGCCGGCTACGAGAACGCGCCGCATTTCTCCAGGGCGTTCAAGCGGCTGACCGGCATGACACCTCGCGACTACCGCTGCGGTCTGGCCTGAAGCATCGACGACGGGCATGATGCCCACGGCAAGGCCTTCGGCGCCGAATCTTGTCCACTACGTTCGTTTCATCTGCATGAGTCTAGCCATGCGAACCACATTGAAGATCGATGATGACCTGCTGCGAAGCGCGCAAGCCCTCTGCGGCGTCAAGGAAAAGGCAGCCCTGGTGCGCGAAGGGCTCAAGGCCCTGATCGAACGCGAGAGCGCGCGCCGCGTGGCACGGCTCGGCGGCTCCGAGCCCCGGCTGGAGCCGATACCCCGCCGGTCAATGTTCTGAACAAGCACGGCGAATTCCCCCAAGTCCTGTCGCGCTTGTCGCGGTTTGGAGCTCCCTTCGCATGATGTGTCGAGCAAAGCACGCATCGATTTTAAGACTCTGGGTCGCGTGCTGGCTCTTGTTTGCGCCGGCCGCCCCGGCCGCGGAGGACCAGTCCGTCCTCGTGCTGTATTCCAACCATCGCCTGCTGCCGGCGAATCTCGAGTTCGAAGCCGCCCTGCGCGAGACGCTCCGTGAATCGACGGAGCTGAACGCCGAGTTTCTCGACTACCCCCGTTTTGAAGGCGAGTCCTACAGGCGCGCCCTGACCCGGTTCCTGCGCGAGAAGTACGCGTTGCGACCGCCGGCCGTACTGGTCGTCGCGGCCGAAGGGGCGCTTGACTACGTGCTCCGCCATCGCGCCGAGCTGTTTCCGCAAGTCCCGGTCATCCATGCGGCCGTTCGCCGGTCGTACCTGCAATCGCGCCCGCCGCTGCCGGCCGACGTGGTCGGTGTTCCGATCGAATACGATTTTTCGGGCTCCATCGAGCTTGCGCTGCGCTGGCATCCGCGCGCCCGACGGCTGCTGGTGGTGACGGGCGCCTCCGCGTGGGATCGCGCCTGGGAAGCCGAATTGCGCTCTGCGGTGCCGCGATTCCAGGATCGGGTCACCGCCGAGTTTCTCGCCGGCCTGCCGACCGATGCGCTGTTGCAACGGCTGCGTGCATTGGGCAAGGACACCGTTGTGTTTACGCCGGGCTACTTCGAGGACGGTGTCGGCCACCAGTTTTCCTCGCGCGAAGCCGCCGGGCTCATCGCCGCCTGTTGTCGCTCACGGTCATCCGCGAGTTTTTCTCGGAGTAGTCCCGCTAGAACTGCCGGTGTCCACCACGGCTGTTGTCGTGGTTTGTGAGCCACGCTTTGCTCATCTTGGGTCTTTGTTGTGGCAGCAACGAAGGTTGAGGGTATCCTCAGACGCATGAGACCAATCCCATACAGTCCAGCACGGCGGGGCCCCGATGTTGAGCCGACCTGCACCCCCCAGCGCTGGCGCAACACGTTGTTCGGCTCTTTGTTCGGCTTAGGCCAGGTGAGCCCGATGCGGATCGCTGCACTCTGCGTTCTGCTGTTCCTTTGCCCCGCGCTGCCGGCCCAAGATCGCGGCGAGTCCTACCGGGTGCTCGTGTTGCATTCGCACAGAAGCAGCCTGCCTGCGAACACGGACTGGTATAACGGGATCGTGCGGGGATTTGCCTCGGCGCCTGATATGCAAGTCCAAATCGATGTCGAAGCGCCTGACCTGACGCGCGTCGACGATGCAGACTACGTCGCTGAGTTGCGCCGCAGTTATGCCCTTAAGTATCGCGACTACCGGCCTGAGCTGGTCATCGCGACCTACACGCCGGCATTCCTGTTTCTGTTGAAATACGGAGTGGAGCTGTTTTCTGATGTGCCGATCGTGTTCTGCGACGCGGATGGCCGTATCGTGGGGGCACACAAACTGCCGGCGACCATGACCGGCGTCACTTTCAATGCCGACATCGCAGGCAC
>CAVQQM010000009.1:0-125799 GCA_963714915.1 uncultured Gammaproteobacteria bacterium | reverse complement strand
GGCGAGCTCCCGCGCGGCCTGACGCAGCACGCCCTTGATCCCGCTGCCGGGCAGGTAGGGCAGACCGTAGGGATTGAGGAAGGCGAAGCCGTTCTCCAGCGGGTGCTCGTTGCCCAAGCCGGTGGTGAAGGGGGCGGTGGAGAGGGCGTCGAGGCGGAGTGAAACCTCGGATGTCGCTCCGGTGCCGAAAATCTGACGCTGGCGCTCGAACAGCGCACTCATGACCTGACGGTCGTTGTCCGTGATGCGTTTCGCGTCCGACAAGGCCGCCACCTTGTTCTCGTATTTGACTTCGCGCTCTTGGTGGTCTCGACCGCGGATCTCGAAGCCGACATCGAAGGTTTCCCACAGCAATTCGTGAGTTCGGCGATTGACTCCCCACAGCTTCAGGTACATGCCGAAACGCATGCCCGGGGAGGCATGCCGAAAATCGGTGCCCAAGTACGCGGGGACGGCAGCGATCGGCATCTCAGTCTCCTCCGTGGCGGGCCGCCGCCATCTGGCGCATCCAGCGCAGCCAGGCGAAGGCCTCGGCTGTGATGGCCTGGTAGTCGCTCGGGCGGGTCCCCATGAGCGCCTGCATGAAGGTCTCGAAGCCGGGGTCGTGGTTGGCGCCGTTGAACCGTGAATTCAGCCAGATGCGCAGGTGCTGTGCGACCTTCTCGTTGGCACCGCCCTTCTCGTGACAAAAGGCAAGCACCTGCATCAGACCCGAGTTCATGATCAGCGCGGGCAGTCCCTTGGCGATGTTCACGTGCTCCTTGGTGTAGGCCGCGCACTTCTCCCAAGCATCCTGGGCGCGTCGTTGCTCCAGCGTGGCCATGGTCAGTCCCCCACCACTTTCGCGACCACCAGGCCGCGGCCGGTGGTGACGTCGCCGCCGATCTGCAGCAGCCGACCGTCGATGACGTTGCGGATCTTGAGCATCACGCCGGCGGCGTCCTCCCAGTCTTCCCGCTTTCCGGTGCGTGTCTGACTCGCGAGCATTGGCGCGACCAGCAGCGACTCAGGGGGCAGGTTCTCGGTGTAGAAGAGTCCACCGTCGGACGCGGTGCCGGTGTCGGGGTCGATGCGGACATGCGGCTCCACAAGCATCGCGTTCTCGGCGAAGTAGGCGAAGTCGGTGTCGGAGAGCACCACTAGGTCGCGCGCCAGCTTTTCACGGAAGAAGGCGTAGGCGTCGCCGCCCGGCAGCGCCCGGGCGGCAAGATTGGCTGCGATCGACTTGACCGCCGCGCACTCCTTGTCGCTCGCGGTGTACTCGAAGGCCTCGAGGTGCAGCTTGTCGCCCGAGAGCAGGCCGGGGTTGGCGAGCAGACAATCGCCCTCCCCGACCGACAGGGCCGGCCAGGGGGCCGTCACCCCGATCAGCCCTAGCAGCCGCTGGGCCCGGGAGATGGCCTGGGGACAAGTGGCGTAGACGTAGCCGCCGCGGAGGCTGCGCACCGGCAGGGCAACGAGCTGGGCATCGCCGAAGCTCACGGCACCCGCGTGCAGCTCGTTACTGCCGGCATCGGGGCCGAACAGGGCATCGATCAGGGCCTTGAAGGGGCCGTCGAGCTGCGCCTGCTTGGAAAGCGCCTCGAAGCTATGGCGAATCGCCCCCTTGATGCCGGAGCCCGCGAAGCACGGGTGCCCCGTGTGGCGCTCGCGCTGGATGGGGTTGTCGATCACGCCGACGGCCTGACCGGCACCCATGTGGACGGGGCTGACGGCGTAGAGGAAGAGCGCCGCATGTTTTTCGAACATGGTCTAGAATCCCTGAAGTTGGTCAAGTTTGGCTGGAGTGGGTCATGAACCCGGTCAACGTGCACGAGATCAAGGCGCATCTCTCGGAGTATCTGGCAGCGGTCGAACGCGGCGAGACGGTGGTGATCGCCCGGCGCAACAAGCCGATCGCCAAACTGGTGCCGATCGGGCCGGAGGCGTCCGAGCAGGCGTTGCGGCCCATCGGGCTGGCCAAGGGGTTGGTCGAGATCGATCCCACCTGCTTCGACCCCATGACCGAGGAGGAGCTGGCCGAGTGGTCCGACATCAAGCCCAGCGACCCACTGCACCCCGAGTATTTCAAGTACCTGGGGGACGCCCGGCGCGGCGAGATGCCCGCAGGGGTGGCTGAGCCCAAGTCCGAAGGGGCCAAAGACCCGTGAGGCTGCTGCTCGACACCTGCACCTTCCTCTGGTTGATCGGCATGCCGGAGTACCTTCCGGGATCCGTACGCCAGCGGGTCCGGGACCCCGCTTGCGAGGCGCTTGTCAGTCTGGTGACCCTCTGGGAGTGCCTGATCAAGCACGCCAAGGGGCGCCTGGCCCTGAAGACGGGGGAGAGAAGCGCGCTGGAGTTCCTGTTGTGGCAGTGTGAGGCCCACCGCCTCGAGGTCCTGCCGCTGCACGTCGCGGCGTTGCGCCCACTGGAACGGCTGCCCGCGATCCATGGCGACCCCTTCGACCGCTTGTTGATCTGTCAGGCCATCGAGGGGGGCATGGGCATCGTCACCCCCGACGTGGCGATCCGCCGCTACCCGGTGAAGACGATCTGGGACGATTGAGCGCATCGCGTCAGCCTCCGCACCAGGACGCCAGGGCCAGGCGATTGAAGCCCTCGGTGCGGCGGGTGTCCGTAGCGTACTCGGCATCCGTCCACAGGCCGCGCTCGGCAAGCTTGCGGAGCCCCTCGGGGGTCGCGTCCAGCTCGTCTAGCCAATAGACGCTGCCCGCCGGCGCGGCGCGCTGGGCGACCTTGGGCTGCCCGCGCGCCAGATCCCAGCCGGAGACGACCTCGGCGCGGGGCACCGCCGCACAGACCACACGGCCCCGGACGCCGCCGAGCTCGAACGCCCCGTCCGCTGCCATGCCGGGCAGCCGCCAACCTTCCCCGAAGATGCCGGGGGTGGTGAGCACGAGACGGCAGCGGCGGGCGCCCGCTATGGCCTCGCAGTCCGCCTCGGTTGGTGAGAACTCGGCGGGCTGGATGGCGGCGGCACGCCCGTCTCCCCCGAGGCGCAGGGTGCCGTCTTGCGGCAAAGGCGCACCCTGCACTCCTGCGAGGAAGCCGACGTCGTAATCCGACATGATGCCCTGCCCCGCTCCCCGATCCGGCCCGATGGGGTGGCCGCGCTCGACCATCGCCACGGCCTGCACCGAGAACAACCGGCCGTCCGAGGCGCGCCGGGTCTCGGCGTCGAGCCCGACGCCGACGCGGGCATCGATCCGCCAGAGCGCGCTCGACCCGACCAGATCCGCCGGCGCCGGCACCTCGCCGGCCAGATACCTACGCCAACCCGCCTCACCGAGCCAGTAGCCCCCGGCGGACTTGCCTCGGGTCGTCTCCGCCAGCACCGGCAGAAGCGTCAATGGCGCCGAGGATTGGATCGCGCCTTGCTCTGACTGCCCGTCGCCACTCGGGAGTGGGGTCGGGGTCAGGGGGCGGACTTCGAGCTCGCCGCCGTCAGCGCGCGTGATGACCAGGTCCGCCGGCGGGGCGATCAGGGCCTCCACGCGGCCATCGGCGTGGCGCCTGGCGAGTTGGAAGGCGGTGACCGCGAAGCTCCCCGGCTGTGCAGGCGTTCCCAGGGTCGCATGGGGCGCGCGGCCAGCGGCGAAGTCGGCAAGGTCCACGCGATCTTCGGCGAGCAGACGCGAGCGGAGCGCGCCCGCCGCCACCGAGGGCCAAGGCGGCACCAGCGACTCGCCGTAGCTGCCCGGGTCGCCGAAGAGCCTGTTGCCGCGCAGGAAGAGCACGTCCAAGGGCTCAAGGAAGCGGTATTCGACGGCGCTCACGCGTCACCCCCGGTGCGAGTCTCGCGGGCCAGGAACTCGGCCACGGTGAGAAAATTGCGCAGCCAGCCAAGCCGGTCTCGGGGCTCGGCGACGGTGAGGGCCGCGATTCGGCGGGCCAGGCCAGGCGCCCGCTCCTTCGGCCCCTTCTCCGCCTGGCGGGCGAGCTGGTAGGCGAGCAGGGTCTCGAGCATCGCGCCATCGGCGGTCGGTTCGGGCAGGTCCTTGAGCCACTCCAGGCTGTTGTAGACGGCACGCCGCGAGACCTCTGGACCCGCCAGGAAGTCCCTCAGGTCCCCAAGCAGGGCAACCGGCTCTCCCCACTGGGCGGTGAGATAGAGTGCTCCGCCGGAGCGCTTGATCACCGTGATCGAGAAGGCGTCGCGCCCGCCCTCGTTCTTCGCCCGGGACTCGGCGGCGCGCAGCTCGCGCATCACCGCGCCGAGCGGGGCCTGATGGTGGGCGATGACGGCGCCGCAGCTGGCGGTCGCCGTGGTGCCCATCATGCGCATCACGTGCAGCCGCTCCTTACCGCCGCGCCGGGTCTTGAGCGCGGCGAAGCCGTCGCGGAGCGTCAGCCCCTGATGAACACCGCCCTCGTGCTCCGGGTCGTGCCCGGAGTAGGCGCGGCGCAACCGCTGCATCGTCGGCAGCAAGTCCTTGACCGGCAACATGGCGAGGACGTCGTCGCCGCCGGCGTAGATGACCCGGCCGAGGTGCTCCGTCTCGACCACGTGGCGCACTACGGTCTGGGAGAAGTCGTTGAGCGCGCCGGAGATGGCGAGGTGCCGGTTGGGCGAGATGGGGCGCCTCTGCTTCCCGTAGGCCTCGATGAGTTTCTGCCCGGCGGCATGCTGGTCGAAACCCTCTCGGACCTGGGGATGGAAGCTCTCGCGATAGGGGATGGCCGTCTTGTCCGCGCCCGCGAGAATGCGGCCCATGTGGTCGCCGTCCATGAGCAGCAGTGAGAAATAGGTCTCCAGGTGGATTTCTTCGGTGTTTCCGGCACCCTTGGCCAGCGTTTGGCGCACGAGCTTCCGCGCCTGCTCGTAGGCGCCCTCGTCGTCCGCGTCCCAGGCCGATTCGAGCAGACCCGGGATGCGTTTGGCGTCGTCGAGCGCGGCCGGGTTCTTGCCGTGGCGCTGCATCAGCCGGCGCGGCAGGGAGACCCTGTCGGCGCGCTTCAGTTCAGCGGCGAGGCGCTCGCCGGTCAACCCGCCGCGTTCCAGCCACCGGTCGAGCTGATGCGCGAGCGCCATGGTGTGGGTGGAGACGACGAAGCGCCCGACATCCCCGAGGCCGAGGGCCTCCCCGACCTCCTCGGCGAACAGGGTCGGCCACAGCCGCTTGATGGCCGGCAGGGCGCCGAGGTGCTCGCCCTTCTTGGCCCAGGCGGGCCGGCGTGCGGCGACCTTGGCCCACAGGGTGTCGGTCTGCTGGCGATAGGAGCGCTGCAACTGCTCAGGGTCGGTGGTGAGCCATTCGGTCTCTCCAGTCAGCGAGCAGCGCCAGCCTTGCTGCGGCGACTGCTCGAACGGCCGCACGGCCTTGGCCGCCGCCATCACCCGTTCGGCCAGCTCGATGACCGCGGGGTAGAGCACACCGGGGTTGGGGGCGAAGAAGGTCGTGCCATCGCCCCACTCGATGTCCTTCTGCAGGACCCGCCAGGCCGAGGTGTCGAGGAAACCGCAGGGCTCGCCGGGCGCGACGCCGAAGTGCGGGGCCATGGCCTCGGACATCGCCGTGACGTCGAGGTCGGTCTGCCTTGCGGCGTCGCGCGGGCGGATCAGCGAGAAGGGCACCGCCGCCCAGTGGACCTCCGGGAAGCCCGCCAGCTGCCCGCGCACCTGTCCGTAGGCGTGAATGGACTCATCGCGGGGGGCGCCCTTGGACTCGAGTCCGGCCGCCTCCAGCAGGCGGTCGACGACCTTCTCACCGAGCCCCAGCAGCCACTCGCGCACCCGGCGCGTGACCTCCTCTGCCAGCGCCCGTGCGCGATCGGCGGGCACGACGGCGACGAAGCGGTTGGGCAGCGCGGCGGAGAACAGGGGGTTGGCGTCGGTCCCGCCCTGCATCCAGTCGCAGTCCGCGAACAGTTCGGCGGGCAGTCCCATCTCGTCGCGCAGCCAGAGATCGACCTGCGGGATGCCGCGCAGGCGGGGGAACAGGATCGCGTCGGGGCCGAGGGATTCGGCCACCGGCTTCATGGCCTCCCAGGCGAGGCGTGAGAGCAGGTGCGAGCCAGCCCAGAGGTCCTCGGTCTTTCGCGCCGCTGCGATGAAACCCTGCACGGGGCCGATGGAGAGCGCCAGCAGCGCCGGCCCTGAGTCACCCCCGTTCTGCAGATCCGCGCCGAAGGCGCCCGCGAAAGCGGAGGCGAGGTCCAGGTGATCCCAGATGGAATGGTCTGGGACGCGGGTATCCGCGGGCAGCAGACGCCACAGCTCGCCCAGCTTGCCGAAGTCCTCCTCCTCGACGAGGTCCGGACCGAAGCGCCAGTACGCGAGCAGGGTCTTGCGCCAATCGCGGTCGGGCTCGTCCTGGGCGTCGAGGGCGACCAAGAGGCGCGAGAAATGGTCGAGGCTGCGCTGCTTGATGTCGGCGATCTCGGTCTCGGAGAGACCGCCGGGGAGCTTGTACTGGGCGCCGGAGAGCGGATGGATCAGCACCGGGTCCTTAGACCAGCGAACCTGAGCCCAGTCGGCCACCGCGACGGTCCTGCCGTTCGGCAGGGACTTCTCCTGCATCGGCCACTGCGGCCGGTCGGCGGCGGCGGCCCACCAGTCGGCGCGCTGCACCTGCCGATAGATGGCGAGCGGCAGGCCCTTGTTGAAGACGATCCGCGACAGGACCTCGTCGCTGTCTGGCTCGATGGTGTCGCCGGTGATCTCGGCCAAGCCCAGGAGCCGGGTCAGGGCGCGGCTGGTGCCGCCCTCGTGCCCGGCCGGGTCGCGCAGCAGGACGAGCGCCTTCTCAGCCGGGTCGTGGACACGCGCGGCGAGCTTGGTCTGCCAGATGAGGTCCTTGCTCATGTCTCACTCCGGTATGCGACGCAGGAACACGTTGTCCAGTTGGGGCTTGAGCTGCGCGCGCCTGCCAGCGTCCGAGATCGAGGGGTATGTGCGCGATGGCGGCTGCCGGGTCAGCTCGTCGAGCAGGGCGTGTACCGTCTGCCAAGTCTGTGCGATTGCCGCGCTGTTGCTCCTGAAGGCTGCGGGCGGTTGGCATGGAACATGGACAACGACCCCAACAAGCTTCCTCGCATCCTTTGCGTCCGGCCGCACCTTGAAGCGCAGGCTGTTCGGAAGGCGTGCCCCGCGGTCCCAAGCGTAGGTGGGGTGCTTGGTAATCGGGTAAGACAACCAGTGCCTGGGCTCGACGTTTTGATGCGGTGGCCTTGCGTTCGGAAACACGAACTGAGTGCGCAGCCCGATCTTGATAATCGCCAGTTCCCGCATGAGCGGCTTCCAATCGTCGAAGGCGCGGGTCTGCCAGATCAAGGGCACCTCATCGGCGCCGATGGCATGCGGCCAGTCGAGGCCAAGGGCGTCGCGCCAGGGGCGCTCGGGCGATTTTCCTTGAAGCACCGGGGTGTCGTTCAGGGGCTTGAGTGAGCATGAGCCCCAGCCGTTGCGGCTGCGGCCGCCAACCGTGCCGAAGCGGTCGATCAGCCAGAGCGCCTTCTCAATCAGCGCGGCGTGCTCGTCCGGAACGGCGAAACTCAGCGTCGCGTTTTCGCCCGCTTGGATGGCTGCGTTGGCCTTGAGTGCGGTGCCCTTGTTGAAACCTAACGGCCCATATCCGAGGTAAAGCTGCGAGCCGACCGGTTTCCCGACCTCTGGATGGGCAACGGTCGGGTCAGGAACGGGCCACGTCGTCAGTTTGCCTGTACCCCACCGGTCCAACCGAATCCGCATCGCGCTCTTCCGCGCAGAAACAGGCCGCCCTTGTGTGTTCCGGTCGTCCTCGAGCCAGGCATGGCCGAAGAGCAAGCCCTCCACTCGGCGCATCTCCGGGACATTGACCTGGAACCCGTGGTCCGCCGCGTAGGCCACTCGCCACCAATGCCGCAGCAGCGCCTTGAACGGCGGCGTGCGCCAGCGGCCGTTCTGCTCGGCGTCGCCGAGGAAGGCCGGGGTGGTAAAGCTCACCTGATATTCGAGTTTCCTCATCTTCATGACTTGTACGTCCCTTGTGCGGACACGATGATCGCCCGGATCATGCGGTGGGTCTCATACCGCAAGCTTGCGGTGCTGACCGAGAGAATCCTCCAATCGTTCGCGACGGCGGAGGGCCAGACCTCGCCAACGCAGGCCGCGAGCATTGCTCCTGAAGGGCGGCACAAAACGGCGCTTGCCATTCCCCGCTCGGACGAAAGAATACACACTCGGAGGTGTAGAACATGCGTACCAACATCGTGCTCGACGACGCGCTTGTCAGCACAGCCATGCGCCTTTCGCGGGCCAAGACGAAGCGCGAGGTGGTCGACCTTGCGCTGCGTGAGCTGGTGGCGCGGTATGAGCAGCGGAAGCTCGGCGATCTCGTCGGTCAGGGATTGATCGACGCGGACTACGACATCGGTCAGGTTCGCCGGGACATGGACCGTGGTCCTGGTTGACACGGCCGTTTGGATCGACTGGTTACGGGCGAAACCAACCTCCGCCACCGCCCGGTTGACCGCGCTGCTCGGTGACGGTGATGCAGCCCTGGCGCCGGTCATCCTGCAGGAGCTCTTACAGGGTGCGGCCTCCGAAAGCGCCCTGCGTACCCTGCGTGAGCGATTCGAGATTCTACCCATGCTCATGCCGCGCCCTGGGACCGCCACGTACGCCGATGCCGGTGGTCTGTACGCCCGTTGCCGCTGGGGCGGATACACGCCGCGCAGTCCGCATGACTGCCTGATCGCGCAGCTCGCGATCGAGCACCGGGTTCCCCTGCTCCACGACGACCGGGACTTCGCCCACATCGCAAAGTTCGAGCCGCGGCTGATCCACTGGCAAGGCTGAATCGCGCCAGCGTCGGATGTCCCGTCGCCTTGCCAATTGGCGCGGTCTCGTAATAGCCATCGACTGGTCTTCGCGCTCGACGACGCCGCGGGCCGCTCGCAAGAACTTGCGAGAAGCCGCGATGGTCGGACGCGGGGTTGATCCGTTTCGTCCTGAAAGCGATCAAGCCGTCACGCCCCCGTGACTCTGGCCGCACGGGATGGCGGCTGCGCAGGCATCGCCTGGCGACCATTCGACTGGCCCGCTGGCACGACATCGGCGGCTGTCGCGAAGCGGATCGCACCGGGCTCCAGGCGCAGACCGAAGCGTGTCCTAGGTCTGGCCCCGTCGGCCTGGATCAGGTAGGCGGCGGCGAGCTGGCGGCCCAGGGCTTGCTCCAGAGCGGCGTTCGTGCGCGACTTGCGCTGTTCGAAGTACTCCTTGGTCATCCCGTCTGCCAGGGCCTCTTCGACACGCTCGAAGTCCCCTGACATCTCGCCGACGATGCGCCGGTATTCGCTCAGGTACTGGCGGTCGATCCCGTCGGTGTCCGAGCGGGCCGCGTGCATGCCGTTGAGGCGGCGGCGCGCCATCATGCTGTAGAAGGCCAGCGAAGTCGGCGGCATCTCGACGCGCTCGCCCGCCGCCTGGACGCACTGACCGGCGAGATCGATGACCAGGCTCGGCGGCTCCAGGGCGCGCCGCGCCGCGCCAACCGTCTGGCCGAAGCTCGCCTTGCCTTTGAGCAGGCGCTCGGGCAGCCCGTCGCGCAGGCTCACGAAGGGGATCTCGGCGAGGGTGACCTCGGCCTCGGCGGTGTCGGCCAGCTTGTTGTCCCGGGTAGTGATGACGCGGCTGTAGGGCGTCGGGTAGAAGAACTCCCAGCTCGATTCGAAGGGCTCCGACACCAGCACGTGGGAGAGGCGGTCCTGGGGCCGGCCGAACAGCGAGAGGGCGTAGCCGAGGTAGTAGCCCATGGTCTTGCGCCCGCCGGCGATGGAGACATGCAAGGCGCTGTGAGGATCCGCGGTGATCTCGCGCACTCGCTCGGTGATGAGATCCGCCGCGAATTCGTTGTCGTCCAGCCGGCGGATGTCGGCCAGCGGCCTGCCCTCCCCGTCTTGCAGCACCTGGATGCCCTCTGGTCCGAAGGCGATGGGTGGGAGGTCGTAGTCGCGCCGCAGGCGCTCGAACCAACCGGGGTCGCTGGAGAGCAGGCTGAGCCGCGCCCGCTCGGCGCCCTCGGCGGTGGTCAGGACCAGGAGCTCGGTCGGCACCCAGGGCGGATCGCGTTGGACCGCCAGGGCGTAGAGGGTCTCGGTGACGACCTGGGGTGACAATCCGGTTGCCAGGAGCAGGACTCGGTGGGGGAAGGAGCCGGGGTCGGTGTTCACGGTGGTGAGCGTCTCGGCTGGATCCCCGGTTGGTCGGGGCTGAGATGGACTGGGTTGAGTGCGCCCGCGGCATCCCTGCCTCCCTGGCCCGCTCCTCCCTCAATCATCGGGGTCGGCCATGGGCGCGGGGACCATTCTGGACGAGTCGCATCGGGGCACCCGGATCGGCAAGCTTGCGGCAGGGGCGGCACGGCACGGATTCAGAGCCCTCCCCCAGAATCCCCTCAGGTCGCCCCCTCAGCCCATCCCCTCGATCGGGTCGAGCCCATAGCGCCCCAGCCCGAACGAGGTGCCCTTGCCGACATGGGTCCACTGTCCGGCCCAGAGTGCAGGCCAGATGACGGGGAGCCCTGGGCCCGAGATCACCATCTCCCCGAGTAGTCCGCCCATCTGCATCTCGGTGCGCTGGCGAGAGGAGTAACGGGTCCAGTCATGCCAGCCGAGCCTCGGCTCGAGGACGGACAGCTGCTCGATGGCTGCGCGGTCGCCGTGCCAGTCGAAGGCCTTCGGACGCCCGCCGTACAGCAGGGCCAGCCGCTGCAATCGGATGTAGAGATGGCGCAGCAGGTCGGTCAGCTCGAACTGACGAGGGACGACGAAATGGCTGTCGCGCTTGATGCGCAATGGGGTGATCAAGCGCAGCCTGACCGCTCCAGGCGGATCGGGGGCACGCAGTGGGTCGGCCTGACGTTGGCGGTATTCACCGGTTCGGGCCTCGTAGACGCGATCCCAGCGATCCGCACCGGGGAGCGACTCGCGCTCGACATACTCGACGGCGAACTGGCCGTGGTCGCGCCCGAGTCCCCGGTGACCCGCCATGGTGAGCGCGTGGATGAGGTAAGGGAGCTGGGCGATGGCGCCACCGAGGAGGGTGATGCCGAGGGGCATGGCATCCCCGAGGGTATGTTCACTTGGCGCGCTCGGGTCGATGTCGAGGACGTAGGGATGCGGCATGGCCGTGAAGCCACTGACATCCAGACCGGGCGGCGGGGGTGTCTCGAATAGCTGGGAGTAGGCGCAACCCTGGATGAGCAGGCAACCCTGACAGTTGGGTTGACGGGTCACGCAGACGGTTCGCCGCAGCCCATGCCCCAGTAAGCCGCGCCATGCCGACCCGGGATATTCGGGCAGCCGAATGGGCTCCAGGGCCCGTAGCCCGAACCGGAACCGCGCGAGCTCGGGAAGTCCGATCGCCAATGCATCGGCACGGTCGACGACGTGATTCATCCCGCCCTCCATTCCGGATCAAGAACGCCGTATGGGCGATCCTGGATCAGACCGTCACGGATCGCGCCGACGGCAAGCTTGCGCCGCCTCCGAGCGCAATTCATTCCCGACAGTACAGGGCCCTGGGCACCAGGGATGAGAATCAGACCGCAGTCCCTCGCGGCGGGATCGACGCGGATCCCCAGCCAGCCTCGCGATTGATCAGCGCGCAATCCGAGGGGCGTGACCGTCCCATCGATCCAGCTTCTCTTGGCCTTCCAGGCTGACGGCGCCCGGCCGATCCGGCTGGTCGATCCGTCTCAGGGGCGGGACCCGAGCGACGCGGTGGCTGCGGATTGGGCCGGGACGCCCAGGGGCGGACTCATCTCGATGGGGACGTCCCGGTCGACGATCTGGATACGCTCGTACAGCTCGGGATTGAGGTGGACCCTCCCGTCGCCGTCCACGAGCACGGCATAGCGGATGCCCAAACCCTGAGCGACGCGGTGCCAATCCTCGGGGCCTGCCACGAACAGGGCGATGGCGGCGGCCGCCCCGACGGTGGCGTCGCGATCCAGGACCGTCACGGACTGGGCGCCCCGGGCAGGTCGGCCGGTGCGCGGGTCGAGGATGTGGTGATAGCTCTCCCCTTGGTAGATCCAGTCGCGATCATGGGCGGCGCGGGTGACCAGGCTCTCGTCGTCCCTGATGTTGAGGGTGGCGAAGACACCCGCTCCGCTCCCCCGTGGGATGCTCACGCGCCAGGGATGGGTCCTGCGGGTGCCGATCACCCGCAGATCGGTGCCGCTCTGTACCTGGGCATCGTGGACATCGAGTTGACGCAGCCGACGATCGCCACGTCGATGGCGTAGGCCCGGATCAGTGGGGAGAAGTCGAGCCGCAGGGAGCTGTTGCGTCCCTGCATCTGCGCGCCGTCGACGTGGATATCCGACATCCTGGGGTTGGCCTTCAGCAGTTGCCCAATGGCGTGGTCCGGAGGCGGTCGCATGCCCTCCGGGACCTCCACATTGAACCCCCACAGGGCGACGAGCTTGCCCAGGGCCGGGTTGAACAGACCCCCGCTGAGCTCCGCGTAGCGCTGACTCAGATGCACCAGGGGCAGCACCGAGGCGGGTGCGGCAAAGGTCTCGCCCGTGGGGAGCATCCGGTTGACGGTCGCCATCGACCCGTCCGACCAGGTGTTGAGGTCGTGGTCGAGGGCCGCGAAGTCCTGTCGAATCAGCTCGGCGGCCTGTTCGGCCCGTGCGGGGTCGACCCCGATCAGCTTCATATCCACCGACTCCCCGAGGGCCTTGAAGCTCGAGGTCACCGCCGGCGGCTCCACGCCGCACGCCGAGAGCAGGGTGAAGAGGGCGAGGGAGCAGGCCATGACCAGGGGGTGCGCGCGTCGGCGCGCTGGGGCCTCGTCGCGCCTGACTGTTGCGAATAGCCAGTGGCGAGTCGCGAGGATTCCTTGACCAGCCCGCGATTTGGCCCAGGTCGAAGCAGCAGACTGACGTGGCTCGGGTAGAGGCATGAGGGGGCGACGGGTTCCTAGGGTGAACGGCAGGATCTGGTTGGATGATCGGCAACTGGTCTCGCGCCATGCACCCGGGCCCACTGGGAACGCCAGACGCGTCAAGCTGGCAGCGGCCGCGGGCCGGGAGGCGGCCCAGACGCGAATAGGGCGAGCAGCCCCGCGCGCTCAGCCTAAGGTGCCTCCGGCCTTAATGGCTGGCGAGGAGCGGAGGCGAGTGGAGCCCAGAGCGCGTCGCCCAAACCCGCGATCGGCTCCTATCTGGGCTCAGGTATCGGCCTGTCAAGCCTCATTCCGTCCGCTCTGTGACGCTGATCGCGCCTCGAGGGGTCCGCAGCCATCGGATCGGCGCTATGATTCGGACACAACCGCACCCCCGCGAGAGACCCCGGAAAAGATCGACGGCAGACCGTCGCACTCGGGGCGTGACGGGCGGCGAACACCAAAGGACGCGCGACGGAAAAGAAATGAACGGGCAAATCACCCGCAGCGGGCTCGGCGACCTGCTCAAGTCACTGATGGACCAGCGCCGCACCACCACCGTATACGTACACACGGATGACAACCACCTGATCGCCGTCGGACTCGACCACGGCGAGCTGGTCTATCTCATCTGCGGACCGAGGCAGGGAGAACGGGCCCTGCCCGAGATCCAGAAGATGCAGAGCGGGACCTACCGCCTGGACGACTCCGCCTCCACGCGCAGCCGTCCGGGCGTCCGGATGCCGACGCGGGAGACCCTCTTGTCACTCCTCGCCACGGGGAGCGAGGCCCCGGTCAGCGACAGCAGCGGGACCGAGGAGCGTCTGTGCGCCGTCCTCACCCGTTACATGGGACCCATCGCACCGCTGGTATGCCGTCAGACGGTGGAGGCCGCTGGTGGATTGACCTCCGCCGAGCGGGTGCGTCAGGTGGTGGAGGCGCTGGCCCTCGAGATCGACAACCCCCAGGAGGCCGAGCGCTTCCGCCGGGATGCCCGACGCGAGCTGGACGGCGTGATCGGCTGACCCTCGGGCACTCCCCGCCCGCTCCCACCGACGCCGACCCCGGGCGTCATCCCTAAACCTTTGTGCGACGCGGTCTGCGCCCGGCCCTCGAGCCGGGCGTTGTCATTGGGACAGTTGTGAGTTGCGAGTGGCGAGTCGCGAGTCGCGAGTCGCGCGGATTCTGTGACGAGGCCGGGAATCGGCACCACCGAGGTGCAAGGGCCGTGGTAGGTGGCCTCGGCGCCGCGCTCGTTCAGGACCGATCTGGAGGGGTTGGATCATCCGCCGCCCCGGGCGGATGCTGCCGAGAGGAAGGGATCGACCCGTGGCCGTCCTTGGCCATGACGACCGGGCCAGGTGCGCCTGAGTCGTCGCGGGTCCGGGTCCGCCCGGGGGCACGATGCCCCGGGCCGGACCTGCGGGGTCCGCCGCCGGTCAGAGGCGCTTGAGGGCCTGCACGAAGCTGCGGCGCAGGAGCTCGATGGCGTGGGCGAGGTCGCCCACCTCGTCGTTGCGCGGGAAGTCAACCGGGCGGTCCATGCGGCCCTGACTGATGTCCTTCGCGGCCTCGGCGATCTCGAGCATGGGCGTCACCAGGGTGCGGCGAACCAGCAGGTTGACGCTGATGAAGATCAAGGCGAAGAGCACGGTCAGGAAGCCGATGGCGATGAGGCTGCGCTCGATGGCCATCGCGCGCACGTCTTCCAGCGGCACGCCGACCAGGCTGACACCCACCACCTCACCGTCGCGATAGCGATATCCGTCCGTCTCCCCGTAACGGGAGCGGATCTCCTCGGGGGCCTTGCTCGGCTCACCGTGGCAGCGCATGCAGCCCTTGGCGCTTTGCTTCGGGGCGGCCGAGACGAGCATGGCCTGGCCGTCGATGAGTCCGGTCTCGGTCAACTCCCCGAGCTCGGGGTCGGCACGAAAACGGGTCAGGAGCCGCTGCTCGAAGGGCTGGGGGTTGTTGGCAGGGTTGAGTGGGTTGTCGGAGGCGTTCTTGATGTAGTAGGCGGGCTGCAGGGCCTCGAACTTCTCCGCGATCAACGAGGTCGCGACGATCCCTGAGAACCCGGGTGAATAGAAGAGTCCCTTTTCCATCAGGAAGGGGCGCATATGCTCGGCCACATAGCCCTGGATCGAGCGCACCATGTCCACGAGGACCTTCAACTCCCGATCCGCCTGGGCGTGGACCTGGCGATCGGTCACCAGATAGATCAGTGGGGCGGCTGCGGCCACGCACAGCAGATAGAGGGCGAGTAGGGCAAAGTTGAATCGGGCCACCACGCTTCGGCGCGGCAGATGGCTGGCGGACGTGGTCATGATTTGTTCTCCTTAGCTGACGGACGATGTCACCCTGAGCGGCCCGAACAGCCTCCGCGGGCAGACTCCGATAGGGATCATAAGCGTCTGTTATCACGGAAAAACATGCCCGCGTCACAACTCGGCGGGGCGCTTTCGTCCGCACGTCGTCGCATTCACAACGTCCATCCGCGCGCGGCGACCGCACCGGGCTCGCGGTGCATCCGCGGAGGGCGCTCAGGTGCGTGACGATCAGTCTGCGGGGCGTTCGGTGATATCCTTCGCCGCTGTTTGGAAGGCATCGCCGCGGGCACCCTGTCGCAGTCCATGAATCTGTTGTTCGTCGTCTTGATCCCGCTCCTGGGCGCCGCCCTGACCGGCTGGGTGTCCCGGTTCGGGCGCATGCTCAGCGCCTGGACGGCGGGTGCCCTGACCCTCCTCGCCCTGCTGTGCCTGCTGCCTTCGATCTCCGCGCCCTTCCACGGCGAGATCATCGTTGCCCACTGGACGTGGCTGCCCCAGGCCGGTCTGGGGATCTCCCTGCGCTTGGACGGGCTGTCGATGCTGTTCGCCCTGATGGTGCTGTGCATCGGGCTACTGGTGATCCTCTACGCGCGGTACTACCTGGCCGAGCGCGACTGCCTGGGACGCTTCTACGCCTATCTCATGCTCTTCATGGGCTCGATGCTGGGCGTGGTCCTCTCGGAGAACCTGATCCTGCTGTTGATCTTCTGGGAGATGACGAGCCTGTCGTCGTTCCTGCTGATCAGCTACTGGCGGGAGCGCGAGGACGCCCGACGCGGGGCGCGCATGGCCCTGACCGTGACCGGTCTCGGGGGCCTCGCCCTGCTCGGTGGCTTCCTGCTGTTGGGGGAGATCGTCGGCAGCTATGACCTGTCCAAGGTCTTGGCGGCGGGCGACCAGATCCGCGCCCACCCCCTCTACACCCTCACCCTGGTGCTGATCCTGCTGGGGGCCTTCACCAAGTCGGCCCAGTTCCCCTTCCACTTCTGGCTGCCCCACGCGATGGCGGCCCCGACCCCGGTTTCCGCCTATCTGCACTCGGCAACCCTGGTCAAGGCCGGGGTCTTCCTGCTGGCCCGGCTGTTCCCGGCCCTGTCGGGGACCCCTGAATGGTCCTGGCTGGTCATCGGCGCCGGGCTCAGCACCCTGCTGATGGGCGCCTGGTTCGCCCTGTTCAAACACGACCTGAAGGGTCTCTTGGCCTATTCGACCATCAGTCACCTTGGCCTGATCACCCTGCTGTTCGGGATTGCCACGCCGCTAGCGGCGGTCGCCGGGGTGTTCCACATCATCAACCATGCGACCTTCAAGGCGTCCTTGTTCATGGCGGCGGGGATCATCGACCACGAGTGCGGGACCCGCGACATGCGCCGCATCAACGGTCTGTGGCGCTACATGCCCTACACCGGCACCCTGGCGATGGTCGCCGCGGCCTCGATGGCCGGCGTCCCCCTGTTCAACGGCTTCCTGTCCAAGGAGATGTTCTTCGCCGAGACGGCCAGTTTCCTGGACGATCATCAGCTGGGCTGGGGACTTCCAGGGGTCGTGGTGATCGCGGGCATGCTCGCGGTGGCCTATTCACTGCGCTTCATCCACGACGTCTTCTTCAACGGCGAGCCGGTGGATCTGCCGCGAACGCCGCATGAGCCGCCCTTCTGGATGCGGGTCCCGGTGGAGGTCCTGGTGGCGCTCTGTCTGCTGGTCGGCGTCTTGCCCGCGCTGACCGTGGAGTCTCTGTTGGATGTCGCCTCCGCGGGGATGCTCCAGACCCCCACGCCTGACCACAGCCTGGCGATCTGGCATGGATTCAACATGGCCTTGGTGATGAGCATCGCCGCACTCCTCGGCGGGGTGCTGATCTACGCGGGACGACGCCCGCTCTTCCACATGTCCGACCGCTTCGCGGGGCGGCTCGATGCCAAGGGCGTGTATGACTGGTTGTTCGGCCGATTGCTGCGTCTTGCGGGCGGCCTGACCGACCGGCTGGACAACGGCTCGCTGCAACGGATGGTGCTGCTCTTCGTCTGCTCCGCCCTGGTCCTGGGCGGCGCTGGCTTCATGCTCAGCGGATCCCCGCTGTCTGGGCGCGTCGCGCCCTTGCCGATCGACGGGGTCAGCCTGTTGGTCGCCCTGGGTCTGGTCGCGGTCACCATCGCCACCCTGCTCCTGCATCGGCGCCGGCTCACCGCCCTGATCGTGGTGGGCGGGGTCGGACTCTTGGTCTCGTTGATCTTCGTGAAGTTCTCCGCCCCCGACCTGGCACTGACCCAGCTCTCGGTCGAGGTCGTCACCATCGTTCTGTTGCTACTCGCGCTCTATTTCCTCCCCCAGCGCAGTCCCGCCGAATCGAGCTGGGCAAGACGACTGCGAGATCTTGGGGTTGCAGCAGCGGCCGGCGGTGGCGCCGGGATGCTCACCTGGGCGATCCAGTCGCGTTCCTTCGAGCCCATCTCCGGGTATTTCCTGGCCAATAGCGTCCCGGGCGGCGGCGGGGCCAACGTGGTCAACGTGATCCTGGTGGACTTCAGGGGCTATGACACATTGGGGGAGATCTCGGTCCTGGCACTGGCCGGACTCGGTATCTTCGCCATGCTGAAGGACCTGCACCTGCCCGGACTTTCCCACGACGCCGACGGACGCCCCTGGAGCTGGGATACCCATCCGACCATCATGGCCGCCTTGACCCGGGTCCTGCTGCCCTTGGCGCTGCTGGTCTCGGTGTTCATCTTCCTGCGCGGACACAACCAGCCTGGCGGCGGATTCATCGCCGGCCTGATCACGGCCATCGCGCTGATCCTGCAATATCTCACCAATGGGGTGCAGTGGACCCAGCAGCGCCTGAGCAGCAACATGCACCCGCTGATCGGGGCCGGACTGCTCATCGGCACCCTGACCGGGGCGGCGAGCCTGGTGCTCGGCTACCCCTTCCTGACCTCCACCTTCACCCATGTCCATTGGCCCATCGTCGGCGACTTCGAGCTGGCCTCGGCGATCGCCTTCGACCTGGGCGTCTATCTGGTGGTGGTCGGAGCCACCCTGTTGATCCTGATCCACATGGGTCGGATGCACATCGAGAGCCATCCGGGCCCGGACGCCTGACGCGGAGTCGTATCCCAATGGAGATCCTCATCAGCGCGATCATCGGTGTGCTCACCGCCTGCGGTGTCTATCTGGTGCTGCGCGCCCGCACCTTCCCGGTCGTGCTCGGCCTCACCCTGCTGTCATACGGGGTCAACGTCTTCCTGTTCTCGACCGGGCGATTGACGGTGGGGATGCCCGCGGTGATCTCCGACCAGGCAACGGGCTATGCCGACCCGCTCCCCCAGGCCCTGGTGCTCACCGCCATCGTGATCGGATTCGCGATGACCGCCTTCGTCATCATGCTCGCCCTCAAGGCCCGCGCCGAGCTCGGCAACGACCATGTGGACGGTCGCTCGAACCAGGGCGAAGCGTCTTGAGCCATCTGATCCTCTACCCGGTGCTGCTGCCACTGCTGGCCGGCACCCTGCTCTTGTTGCTGCGGCGCGCCCTGCCACTGGTGGTGCGGCGCTGGATCAATGTGACGGCAGTGGCGGGCCAGTTCGCCCTCGCCGTCTCGATCCTGGTGGCCGTCAGCGGCGGCGAGATCCTGGTCTATGCACTCGGCAACTGGCCCGCGCCCTACGGCATCGTGCTGGTCGCCGATCGTCTGGCGGCCTGGATGCTGGTGATCACCGCGTCGCTCGCCCTGTTCGCGTTGCTCTACGCCATCCGGGGGACCGATCGCGGCAGCCGGCATTTCCATCCCCTGTTCCAGTTGCAGCTCTTCGGGCTCAACGGGGCCTTCCTGACCGGCGACATCTTCAATCTGTTCGTCTTCTTCGAGATCCTGCTGCTCGCCTCCTACGGGCTGCTGCTGCATGGGGGCGGACCCTGGCGGACTCGCGCCGGGCTGCACTTCGTCGTCGTGAACCTGGCGGGCTCCACCCTCTTCCTGTTCGCGGCTGGGACCCTGTACGGAAGCCTCGGCACCCTGAACATGGCGGACCTGGCCGAGAAGGTCGCGCAGACCCCGAGCGAGGACTTGGGTCTGGTGCGCACCGCGGGCTTGCTGCTCTTCGGGGTCTTCGCCCTCAAGGCCGCCCTGGTGCCGCTGCATCTGTGGCTGCCGGCCGCCTACTCGTCGACCTCGGCCCCGGTCGCCGCACTGTTCGCGATCATGACCAAGGTCGGCGCCTATTGCCTCTTGCGGGTGGGGGTCCTGATCTTCGGCCCGGAGGCGGGCCCCCTCGCCGACCTCTACGCCGATTGGCTCCTGCCATTGGCCCTGTTGACCCTGACCCTGGGAGCACTGGGTGCGCTGGTCGCCTCTGGGCTCCGGCGTCAGGTGGCCTATCTGGTGGTGGTCTCCGTGGGCCTCTTGCTCACCGCATTCGGATCCTGGGGCGAGGCCGGGATCGCGGCGGGTCTCTACTATCTGGCCCACAGCACCTTTGCCATCGCCGCCCTCTTCCTGCTCGCCGACGTGATCGCCCGGGGTCGGGGCGATCGTTCGGACCGCCTCAATCCCGGCCCGGAGATCGCCCGGGCGGGGCTGGTCGGCGGACTGTTCTTCTTCACCGCCATCCTGGTCGCCGGGCTGCCCCCGCTGTCGGGCTTTCTCGGCAAGGTCATGGTCTTGCAGGCCGCCCTCATCGAGCCGGCCGGATTCTGGGTGCTCGGCCTGGTCTTGACGACGAGCCTGTTGGGCGTGATTGCCCTGGCCCGCTCCGGCAGCGTCTTATTCTTCAGCACCCAGGATCGGGTCGAGCCCGAGCCGTCACCCGGACTGGTCTCGAGGCTGCTTCCCGTGACCGGTCTACTCGCAATCTGTGTGGCCCTGACGATCTGGGCCCAACCCGTATTGAACTTCGCTCAGGCGACGGCGGACCAGGTGCTCGAGCCCCAGACCTATGTCCGTGCCGTGCTCGGCCCCGACGGCGGGGGGGAGACACCATGAGATACCGACTCCTGCCCCACCCGCTGTTGACCCCGATCCTGACCGTCGTCTGGCTCTTGCTGGCGAACAGCCTCGCGCCTGGCCATATCCTGCTGGGTCTGCTGCTCGGCTGGAGCATCCCGGTGTTCACCCTGCGCTTCTGGCCGGAAGAGGTCTCCATGCGCAGGCCACTGACCCTGGCCCGTTTCCTGATCGTCGTGCTCTACGACATCCTGGTTGCCAACTTCGCCGTCGCCTGGCTGATCCTGCGCGGACCCCGGCATGCGCACCCGGGTTTCGTCGAGGTGCCACTGGATCTGAGATCGGATCTGGGTACCAGCCTGCTCGCCAACACCATCTCCCTGACCCCCGGGACCGTATCCTCCTGGCTCAGCCCGGACCGCTCGACGCTGGTGGTCCATGGGCTCGATGTCCGCGACCCCGCCGCGCTGGTGAAGGACATCAAGCGCCGCTACGAGGAGCCCCTGCTGGAGATCTTCGAATCATGCTGAGCACCGCCACCTCCATCGCCTTCGCACTCGTCTCGGGGGCCTTTGCCCTGACCCTGTGGCGGCTCTTTCGCGGGCCGGACAAGCCAGACCGCATCCTCGCCCTCGACACCCTCTACGTGAACGCCATCGCCCTTCTGGTGCTGCTCGGGATCCATCTCGATTCGGCGCTCTATTTCGAGGCCGCGCTCCTGATCGCCATGATGGGCTTCGTGGGCACGGTCGCGCTGTGCAAGTATCTGCTGCGCGGCGACATCATCGAGTGACCCCAGGATGCTGGAAACCGCCCTGTCCCTGCTGATCGTGATCGGTGCCCTGTTCGTCTTCATCGGGTCCCTCGGGCTCGCCCGCCTGCAAGACTTCTACACCCGACTCCACGGACCGACCAAGGCCACCACCCTGGGGGTCGGCAGCCTGTTGATCGCCTCGGCGATCCATTTCAGCAGCCGCGGCGATGGGATGAGCCTGCACGAGATCCTGGTGACCCTGTTTCTGTTCATCACCGCGCCGGTGAGCGCCCACCTGCTCTCCAAGGCAGCCCTGCATCTTCACGTGCGCTCCCTGGCGGAGGTCCCGCCAATGGTCGATGAGGCCGAGCAGCGCAACTCGGGCGCGCGGGGCGACGGCGCCCTGGACCCGCCAGCACCCCATCCGCCAGCCCCCCCGCACGCGTGACCAAGGTCCGCGCCGCCGCATCATGTTGAAGCGCGCCTACGGCTGGATCGATCGCAACATCCTGGAGCTCGGACGGGAGCTCCGGCTGTCCTATCTGCCGCCCTTGATGGTCTATGTGGCGGCGGGGGTGTCGGGGCTCACGGCCATCGTCGGCACCTTCTTCGTCAAGGACTATCTGGGCCTGTCCGCGGAGCTCCTCGCCGCGCTGGGCTTCTGGGCCATGATCCCCTGGTCCCTGAAGATGCCCCTCGGCCATCTCGTCGACCTGATCTGGCGGCGCAAGGCGGCGCTGGTCTATGCCGGCGCCAGCCTGATTGCGGCGAGCCTGCTCATCATGCTGGGCCTGCTGGCGCAGCCGGACGCGATGGCGGCCGTGATGCCGGTGGAGGCCTGGTATGTCTTGAGCGTCCTGCTCGCGCCCCTGGGCTATGTGGTGCAGGACGTAGTGGCGGACGCCATGACGGTGGAGGCGGTCCCGACGCTCAACGAGGCCGGGCAGCCCTTCCCGCCCGAGACCCGGCGGCTCATGCACACCACCATGCAGACCCTGGGACGGGTGGCCATCATCGGCGGCGGCGTCTTCGTGGCGCTCCTGAACGTCTTCCTGTTCCGGGGCGTGGAGGGCATGGACGAGGCGCAGAAGCTCGCCACCTACATCCACATCTACGAGCTGGCCTTGCTGATCCCGGTGGCCTCGATCACGGGTGTGATCCTGGGTGGGGTGCTCAAACGCCGGGAGATCCGAAGGCTCCGCGGCCTGGGCCACGATGCGGTGGGCGCCGAACGGCTGGTGGATGGGCGTACCGAGCAGACCGCCCCCAATTGGTGGATCCTCGGCGGCAGCCTGGTCTTCGTCGTCTTCACCCTGACCATGGGACTTGGGGACGTGCCCTACAACGAGGAGATCGTCTTCCTCGGCTCCCTGTCCATCGTCGCCTTCCTCATCTCGCGGCTGATGCGCGAGCTCGCCCCCGAGGCCCAGCGCGTCCTGCTCGGCACCGCCATCGTGATCTTCGTGTTTCGGGCCATCCCCAACGCCGGGGCGGGTCAGACCTGGTGGATGATCGACGAGCTGGGGTTCGATCAGCAGTTCATCTCGGTGCTGTCCCTGATCGGCAGCGCCATGGCCCTGTTCGGCATGTTCATCTTCCGCCGCTTCATGGCCGACCATTCCATCGCCTACATCGTGGGCTTCCTCACCCTGCTCGGGACCTTGCTCGCCCTGCCGATCATCGGCATGTTCTACGGGCTCCACCTGTGGACCGCAGCCCATACGGGCGGCGTGGTCGATGCCCGCTTCATTGCCCTGGTGGACACGGCGGTCGAGTCCCCCCTCGGCCAGGTCGCCATGATCCCCATGCTCGCCTGGATCGCCAACTCGGCGCCCGCCCACCTCAAGGCCACCTTCTTCGCCGTCATGGCGTCGTTCACCAATCTGGCCCTGTCGCTCGGCCAGCTCGGCACCAAGTATCTCAATCAGGTCTTCAGCGTCACCCGCGAGGTCGAGGACCGCGCCACCGGCATCGTCACCGTACCGGCGGATTACTCGGAGCTGGGATGGCTGCTGCTGACCGTCACGGCACTGGGCCTGGTGCTTCCCTTCGCCGCCATCGCCCTGGTCAAGCTCACCCGACTGCGCAGCGCCTGAGGCCGAGACCTCCGCGGAGCCGCAAGCTCAGGAGATCGGCTCGAGGTGCAGATGGCGGTGGCCATGATCGGCATCGCCGTGGGTGTGCTCGGCCTCGGTCGCCCGCACCGCGAACCGATGCAGACGCCCGTGGCGCACCCCGGGTTGGGCGATCACCGCGTCGGCGAAGGCGGCGACCCGATCCGCGGCGCCCCGAAGCACCACCGTCTCCATGCAGTTGTCGTGATCCAGGTGCACATGGAGCGTGGAGACGGTCAGATCATGGTGCGCGTGGTGCGCGTTGGTCAGGCGGGCGGCCAGCTCCCGCTCGTGGTGGTTGTAGACATAGGTGAGGCTGGCGAGACAATCCCCGCTCGGGTCCTCGCCCAGGCGCTCGGCATCGAGCCGTTCGCGGATCAGGTCGCGGATCGCCTCGGAGCGGTTGCCGTAGCCCCGCGCGCCGAGGAAGGCCTCGAGCTCCGCGACCAGGTCATCGTCGAGTGTGATGGTGATTCGTTGCATGCGCCTGACCCGCTGTGATCTGACCCACTGTTGTCTGGCCCATTGTGATCTGAAACCCGACCGAGGGATCGGCCGCCGGGTTGCACAAAGGCGCCGCCTGGGGGCATAGTATGACGAATTTCTAATTCGTCTTACTTTCCGGGGCCGCCATGCACAGGCGCCGCATCCTGCTGATCTTGGCCTTGCTGCTGGCCACCGCGACAGCCGCCGCCCATGACTACTGGCTTGAGGCCGCCGGCGAGGATTATCTGCTCTATCGCGGCCACCGACACTCCCAGCACCAGGGCGAGGCGGTCGTCCCCTACGCCCCGAACATCGTCGAGGAGGCGATCTGCCTCTCGTCGTCCGGTGGCGCCCGCCGGGTCTCCCCATCGACCGATTACCCGGTCCGCATCCCCGGTCCCTGCATCGCCGTGATGGTACAGGCCGACTCGGGATATTGGACCCAGACCCTCACCGGGACCAAGAACCAGCCACGCGATCGCTCCATGGGCGCCTTGCGCAGTTGGCGGGCGATCGAGGGGGTCAAGCGTATCGACGCCTGGGCCCCGACCCTCGCCCAACCCCTGTCTCAAGGGCTCGAGCTGGTCGCCAGCGAGGATCCCCTGGGGCTGCGCCCGGGTGAGAAGCTCCGCCTACTGGTCACCTGGAGGGGCGAGCCCCGCGAGGGGGTCACCGTCGCCTATGACGGCGAGGCCCGTGGGGTCAGCGGCCGAGACGGCCGGGTGAACATCCGCATCCGCCACACCGGCACCCAGGTGATCACCGCCAGCATCGACGAGCCCAGCTCAGAACCCGGGGCGGACAAGCTGGTGCGCTCCACCGCCCTGTTGTTCGACCTGCCCTGAGGAGCGCCCGCCCATGCGCCGATCCAGCCCCCTGGTGGTCGTCCGCACGACCATCGCCCTCTCCCTCGCCGCGGTCGTTGGCCCTGCCCTCGCCCACCATGGGGTCGCTGGACTCGGGGCAGCCGGCCTGCTGGGTCCGGGTGCACCCATCGAGGCCGCCACCTCTGCGACCCTCCCGGCGGGGACCTTCCTCGCCTATGCCAAGCTCGACCATGCCCGCTACAAGACCTTCGACCCCGACCCGAACAACCCGGAGAGCCGATACGCGAACTATTGGATGACGGGCATCGGCTACGGCTTCCGATCCTGGTTCTCGGGCTACGCCTTTCTCCCCTACCACTCGAAGGTGGATGAGCCGGGCGGCTTCGACACCCATGGATTCGCCGACCTGAGTCTATTCGGCCAGCTCGGATTGATGTACGACGAGGGCCTTCGGCTGATCCCGGAGAACGAGAGCCTCGATGACATGGAGGA
Source organism: uncultured Gammaproteobacteria bacterium (assembly GCA_963714915.1). GTDB lineage: Bacteria > Pseudomonadota > Gammaproteobacteria > Chromatiales > Chromatiaceae > Thiodictyon. The sequence goes on along the minus strand of CAVQQM010000009.1, from coordinate 100,977 downwards.
CTGGCATTTCACCCTCTTCGGGGGCTTCACCCTGCCGACCGGCAACCCGGATCTTCGCGACCGCAACGGCGAGATCGACCCCGGCAAGTCGACCGGATTCGGCAGCCCGGCCTATTCTGTCGGCCTCACGGCCACCCGGCAGTTCAGCCCGCGCCTCACCTTCAACCAGGAGCTCTCCTACATCGGGTTCACCGAGAACACCTACGACGACGGCAACCGGGTCCGCTTCGGCCAGGAGATCCGCGCCAATACGGCACTCATCTACCGCCTCTTCACCAATCTGGAGCGCAAGCTCCGCGTCGACCTCGCGCTGGAGGGCCACTATCTGCATCTGGGCCGTGACCGTACCAATGGGGTCGATGAGCGTGCCACCGGCGGCGACATGATCTACGCGTTGCCGGGCGTGCGTCTGTACTGGGACCGCGTCAGCCTCGGCCTCGGCTACAAGACCGTGATCTGGACGGACCTCAACGAAGAGGAGGAACAGCAGGGCGGTGAGGGCACCGAGCGTTACCGGCTGATCCTCACCCTCTCCGCCCTGTTCTGAGCATCGCCGCCGTGTCGATCCCATCCCACGAACCGGCATCGGCCACCCGGCCATCGGCGGGCGCCACGGCGATCACCTTTTTGCTCGCGCTCTGGCCCCTGCTCGCGGCCGCGCACATCGAGGCCGGAGGGGGTGGAGACGGCGGGTTCGTCGCCGGGCTCCGCCACCCGGTCTCGGGTCTGGACCATGTGGCGGCCATGGTCGCGGTGGGGCTCTGGGGGGCCCAGCTCGGCGCACCGGCTATCTGGGTCCTCCCGGTGGCCTTTCCGCTGGTGATGGCGCTCGGCGGGGTCATGGGGGTCATCGGGATACCGCTCCCCCAGGTCGAGTTGGGCGTCGCACTCTCGGGCGTGATGCTGGGCACCCTGGTGGCCTTCGCGGTACGTCTGCCCCTGTCGGCCGCCCTGATCCCTGGTGGCCATCTTCGCCATCTTCCACGGCTACACCCACGGGACCGCGTTACCCGCCTTCGGGGTCCCCATCCTGTTCGCCAGTGGATTCGTGATCGCCACCGGGCTGCTGCATCTCGGCGGCATCCTCATCGGTACCACCCGCCGATGGCCCGGTGGAGAGACCCTGATCCGCGCGGGAGGCGTCCTGGTCGCGGCGGTGGGGTTCTACTTTCTGTGGCCCCATCCGCCCGGCTGATCGTCCCTACCCCGTCGCCAGGAACCTCCTGAGTCGGGCGAATTGGGCCAGACACCGGGCGCGGCATCCTCGCCCCTCACCCCTGGCCCCTCGCAACTCCCCACTCGCAACTGTCATACCGCCACACGCAACCACCGGGCCGGCACGCGATCACTCCTCTGCCAGGATCTGCTCCGCCTGACCTGGCGACAGCCCGAACTCCTCCTCGACCATCCGGTTCCAGGCGTCGCGCTTGAAGGTGCTCTCATCCGGCACCGGTCGGTGCACCAGGTTGTAGTGACAGTCGATACAGGTCTTGCCCTCGGTCTCCTCGGCATGGATGGCGGCGGTGCCGCCGCGCTTGCCCTGGATGGCCTCCAAGGTGTGGCAGCGCTTGCAGGTCGCCGAATCCCGGTCCCGGAACCAGGCCCGGGCGGCGAACGCGGATTCCGGTAGATGCAGCGCGTTCACCACGGGATCGTCGTAGTCGGCCCCGAACACCTGCTTGATCAGATCCTTTCCACCCACCGCGTGATCCCAGGTGGCGGCGAAGATCCCCTCGCGAGACATGACAGTCACCGCAGGAGGCACGCACCCCGGATGCGGAGTTGTAATGGGCGGATTGCTGGTAGACGTCATCCGCATAGGTCATGGAGTGGCAGGTGGTGCAGAAGGCGTTGCTGCTGGTGAAATGATCGAACTCGATCAGGAAGGCCATGAACAGCACGCCCCCGATCCCCCCCGCCACCAGGGCGAAGAGGACATGCCGGGTGATGAAGGCGGGTAGGCGCAGGCGGGCCATCACTGGGACCCCGCGGCAGTATCCGGCTCGGCCGCCTCGGTCTCCGGCGACGGATCGGGCACCGGATCGGGAGCTGGGAAGCCCAGAATGGTGCTGCTTTGACTGCCGTCGGCAAGCCAGCGATGGCCATCGCCCGAGAGGTGGGCATCGACCACCGCGGCGGCCTGATCACCCGCCAAGGCGCGCGCCTCGGGCAGGAAGCGGCCATAGAAGTTCCGTCCGACCAGATACATCCCCTCCCACCAGGCGTGGTTGGGGCTCGCCATGGATGCCCCGTGCCGGGCCCGTGCGCCCTCGTCGTGCCAGAGCTCCCAATAGGTCAGCTCGATAGGCTCGTCGAAGGGGGTGCGGGTGAGGAGCCCCCGGTCGTAGAGCTCCCCCATGATGGCGCGGGCCGGGATGGCGAACTTGTCGTTGAAGAGCTCCACCACCGAGTCGAACTGATCCATGAAGGACTCCGTGAAGGCCTTGCCGTGGCACTCCTGGCACACCAGGGACATGGCCTGCCGACGCCGATCCGGGGTCGCCACCGCCTTCACCTTGCCGAGGCTGCCGTCCGCCTTGGCGATCTCGCTGCCCCGCTTGGGGGCGGGCTCGCTGGCCGGCAGCTCCAGCTTGCCGCCGTCCTCCAGGATCACCAGGAGCTGGCGCTCGGAGACCGGACTGTTGAGGCTCCAGGCGTTGCGCAGCCCCACGTCGTGGGTCGAGGGGAGCTTGCCAGCCGCGCCCATGTGACAGGTGACGCAGGTGGGGGCGGCGGTGTAGTCGCGCCCGGCGATCCACTCGTCCGCGTCGAGGTTCATGTGCGCCCGCTCGGAGGCGTAGATCATGCCGTGCTTGGACGCCTCGAAGACCTCCTTGTCCGGGGAGTCGGGCCCCGAATGACAGCGCACGCAGGCCTCCGGCTCACGTGCCTGGGCCTTGGAGAACCGGTGGCGGCCGTGGCAGGCGGAGCACGAGCCCTTGGAGCCATCGGGATTGATGCGCCCGATCCCGGAGTTGGGCCAGGTCGCGGGATCCAGGGTGCCGTCGCCACGCACCTTCACGAGTGACCCGTGGCATTGGTCACAACCGGCGGCCTGCATGGCACCGCCGGTGAAGTTGTGGGCCAGGGCGGGGACCCGATCAGCGATGATGGCGTGGGCCTCGGCGTGCACCGAGCCCTTCTGCTCCTCGTATTCCTTGGTGTGGCAGCGGCCGCAGTCCTTGGGTGACACGATGGTCGCGATGATCTGGCCCTCGTGCTCGCGGGCATCGGGCTCCGCGGCATCGGCCTGGTGGCAGTCCATGCAGTTGACACCGGCCGTCTGATGGGCGCTCTCGTGCCATTGCTGGGTGAGTCCGGCGGAGGCCTTGGTGTGGCAGCTCACGCACTCCTCACCCGCCGGGTGCCCCCAGTTGGCCGGGTCCAGGGTCACCTTGGCGGCACGGGCCACCGGAGCCTGTAGCAGCAAACCACACACGACCCCGAGCGTCAGGATTGACCGCCCGATCTCTCGAATCCAAGGTGGCGACGAACGACTGGCCATGACCCTCGATCTCCTGATGACTGAACAGACTCGCCGATGGGACGACGCCGGACCACCCATCCGCAAGCGTACACAAAACGCTGGCGACGGCGCGAGAGCGCCAGGCATCACGACGCACGGCGGGGGGGTGCCCCGAATCACCATCGGAATCTCTGCTTATTGTTTAGAGATTCAGTAAGTACTGAATTACTTGAAATTCCCGGATGCCTTCAAGGCGCCGATAGGATTGCGTTGAAGCGGGGCGCCGTCTAGACAAACGCACCGTTTCGTTGATCCTGCTCACTTCCAGCACGGCGGCAGATCGGAAAACAATAGGCGCCACAACAGGAACGCGGATGGTTCACCCGTTATCCCCGGTAAACCAATGGAAATTCTCTGGAAATCCGGGACCACCCAAGTAGAGAGAGAGGAGCGTGTATCCATGCTGAGCAAAGGCAGAACCCGCCTGGCGGTCCTAGGACTCGCGGCAGTTGCCCTGACGACGGCCGGAGGGCTGTTCGCGGCGCCCGCGAACGCCGAGGAGGCCGGGCCCATCCATCAGGTGCCGTCCGAGACCTGCAAGAACTGCCATCAGGAGATCTATCGTCAGTGGCAGGGCTCCATGCACGCCAAGAGCACGGCGCTCAAGGACCCGATCCACGGGACCTTCTACAAGCAGGAAGTGGGCGACCCCACGGCGGAGGGGCAGATCCACAAGAAGTCTGGCAAGTTCCCCGTATGTCTCAATTGTCACGCCCCGAACGCGGCGCGCGACAAGACAACCAAGCTCGACGCCATGGCCGCCTACAGCGAGGGCGTCAACTGCGTCGCCTGCCACACCCTCGGCGACTACAAGGGCGTCAAGGGTGAAGAAGGCAAGCTGCGCCTGGGCATCGCCGCCTACGAGCTGAGCGATACCCTTCAGGGTCCGGCCGGATTCCCGAACGCGGCCCAGAAGCTCGCCGCCGCCGGCGACGACCTGTTCGGCGGGGCCGTCGACGGCAGCGACGACAAGAAGCCCAATCCGCACCTCGGCGAGCCGGTCGACTTCCAGGGCAAGCCGATCCCGGCCCTGCCCCTGCAAGGCAACCCGACCCAGCTGAAGTCCTCCGACGCCTGCATGGGCTGCCACGACCAGCGCGACAACCCCCACGGCGTGCCGCTGTGCCAGACCGGCAACGAGTACATGGCCGGCGGGTCGCAGGTGAACTGCCAGAGCTGCCACATGGGCATCTCCGACGGCAGCGCCGACCACACCATGGGCGGCGGACACAACCACGCGATGCTCAAGCGTGGGGTGATCTTCGACCTGACCACCGAGGCGGCTGGCGGCAAGGTCACCGCCAAGGTCATGATGCAGAACCTCCAGCCCCACGCCATGCCCACGGGCGCCCCCTTCCGCAACATGTACATGAAGCTCATGGCCTATGACGCCAGCGGCGAGGTGGTGTGGCAGAACGCCGACGGACATCCCGCCAAGGCGGACCCGCAGGCCTACTTCTCCTACGGCATGAAAGACGACAAGGGAATGCCCGCGCCGCCGCCCACGGCGACCCAGCCCGGCGACGACACCCGGCTCAAGCCCCACGAGACCCGCGAGCTGGTCTACGAGATCCCCGCGGAGGGCGTGGTGCTGGTGCGAGGCGAGCTCTACTACAACCTCATGTGGCCGTCCCTGGTGGAGAAGTTCTCCCACCTGCCGGAAGAGGTGAAGGCCCCGGTGATGATCGCCGCCTCCGAGCGGGAGATTGCCACCCAGTAAGCCCTCTGGAGGAGTGTATCGGCGGCGGCCCGGACCGCCGCGACACCGGATAACCACAACGACAAGTACGATCCTGCGCCGCGGCCCTCCGCGGCGTTTCTTTTTTCGCTGGGGTGGGCTCGTCGCTCCATGGGGTCGATGGGGCTCGACGGCAGCCAATGACCCCGCTCACACGGTCTCCACCGCAAGCGTCCGCGACCCCAGGCGGGAGAGGACGCGGATCAGACGACGCGGTTGCGACCTCGCTCCTTGGCCTGATACAGACGCTGGTCGGCCAACTTGACCAGGGTCTCGAGACGCCCCTCGGCCTCCTCGATGGAGGCGACCCCGATGCTGACCGTGACCGCGAGCGACTCGCCGCTGCTCAGGGTCACCCGGGAATGCTCGACGCGTCTGCGGATGCGCTCGGTGGTGGTCAGGGCGTCCCCCCGGCTGGTCTCGGTCAGGATGGCCGCAAACTCCTCACCGCCGATCCGACCCAGGATATCCGTGCCGCGCAGCATGGAGGCGACGGTCCGGGCCGTCTGGGCCAGCACCAGATCCCCGATGGGGTGCCCACAGGTGTCATTGATGGTCTTGAAGTGGTCCAGGTCGAGCACGGCGAGACTGAAGTCGGTCCCCCTGTGTCTATGCCGCTCCACTGCGACCCCGAGCAGCCGATAGAACTCCTTGCGGGTCAACTGGCCCGTCAGGTCGTCGATGGTCGCCATGCGCTGGAGCTCGCGCGTGCGCTCCTCGATGCGCCGCTCCAGCCTGACGTTGGCGATCACCAGCTCCCGGTCCAGTGCCACGAAGAGCGGAACGGCCGCCAGCAGCAGCACCACCGAGAACATCAGCACACCGAGCAGCTTGCGCCTCAAGCGTGCCTGCACATGACCGATCTCGAACTCCGCCGCGGCGATATAGGGACGCCCGCCAGGGCTGGTCTCGGGGATCAGGGCCGCTCGAAAGGTCCCCCATCGATCCGTATAGGTCGTGAAGAGGATCTCCCCGTCCCGGAAGTAGGGGCGGGCCTCGGAGTAGGCGGAGAAATAATGGACCTGGACCCCGTTGTTCAGCTCCTCCTCGGAGGCACTGCTCGAGGTGATATAGATCTCGCCCTCCGACTCGATCATGGTGTAGACGAAGGCGAACCCCAGTCGCCGCACGTAGCGGGTCAAGGCATCGATGTTCCGCCAATCCTCTTCTGATCGATGGAGTCGGCGGTCAGGGCGCGGTCGTGGAAGTCGTCGGGCAGGATGTATCGGACGCTGGAGGCGCCGATCATCAACTCCTGATCGATGACCTCCATGAGGGTGAGTTTATCGTTGTGATAGAGGATCGCCGCACCCAGGGCCACGACCAGGGCATAGAAGAGAAAGGCCCCGTAGACCCAGCCGTTGGAGAAGGGCGGATACCGCATGCGCGTGATGGCGTGGACCTACCGTCCGGTTGGAGGGCGCGACCTGGGAGATAGGGATCGGGTGCGAGTCGGGGGGCGCCGTCGGATCGAACGACCGGGCGCGAGGTCGCCGCCGCCGTCCACGCCCTGATGATACCTGTGGGCGCAGGTGCCGGGCAAAGGATTCCCGCCAGCTGCGGCGGCGCGTTCGATGGGTGCGAAACCCGGGCGCCGCCAGCGACACGGTGGGCGCCGGTCATTGCGACATGCGGTGTGGTGACGAGCGCCCCCGAGGTCCCCCGGGGTGGCGTCAGAACCCGCTGGTGATGGGATACCGGCGATCGCGGCCGAAGGCGCGCCGCGAGATACGCACACCCGGCGGGGCCTGGCGGCGCTTGTACTCGTTCCTGTCCACCAGACGCACCACCCGCCGCACGACCGCCTCGTCGAAGCCCTCGGCGACGATGGCGTCGATCCCGTGGTCCTCCTCGATATATAGACGCAGGATGGGATCGAGCACCTCATAGGGCGGCAGGCTGTCCTGGTCGGTCTGATCCGGCCGCAGCTCGGCGGATGGCGGGCGGGTCAGCACCCGCTCGGGGATCACGGCTGCGATACCGTTGCGATAGCGGCAGAGCCGGTAGACCAAGAGTTTCGGACAGTCCTTGATGGGGGCGAATCCGCCGGCCATGTCACCGTAGAGGGTGGCGTAGCCGACGGACATCTCGCTCTTGTTGCCCGTGGTGAGCAGGATGCGGCCCTGTTTGTTGCTGAGCGCCATGAGGACGATGCCCCGACAGCGGGCCTGGATATTTTCTTCCGTGACATCCGGGGCCTGACCCGCGAACACCGGCTCGAGCATCCCGAGGAAAGCGCGGAAGGCGGGCTCGATGGGGATGACATGAGTGGTGACACCCATCCGTCGGGCCTGCTCGAGGGCGTCCTCGTTGCTCATGTCCGCGGTGTAGCGGGAGGGCATCAACACCGCCTCGATCCGGTCCGGCCCGAGGGCATCCGCGGCGATGGCCAGCGTCAGGGCCGAGTCCACCCCGCCGGACAGGCCCAGGACCGCGCCCGTGAAACCGTTCTTGCGCACATAGTCGCGAACCCCGAGGACCAGGGCGCCATAGATCGCCGCGTCGCTGCCGGTGTCCAGCGCCGGAGTCGATGCCGGCACCGGCACCGGGACGCCGGTATGGTCGAGGTCCACCGTCAGGGCCGACTCCTCGAAATAGGGGGCGTGGGCCGCGACCGTGGCATTCGGGTCCATAACGAAGGAGCCGCCGTCGAAGACGAGCTCATCCTGCCCCCCGACCAGGTTCGCGTAGACCACGGTGATGCCGTGGTCGCGGACCCGCCGGGCGACCACGGCCTCGCGCTCCGCCCCCTTGCCCGCGTGGAAGGGCGAGGCGTTGAGGTTCAACAGGACCCGCGCCCCCGCCGCAGCCGCCTGCGCGGTCGGGCCCTCCTGCCAGATGTCCTCGCAGACACTCAGCCCGAAGGAGAGGCCGCGGTGCTCGAAGACCACGGCCACCGCGCCCGACTGGAAATAGCGCTTCTCGTCGAAGACGCTGTAGTTGGGCAGGAGCTGCTTGGCGTACTCGGCGACGATGCGACCGTCGCGGATCACCCCGGCGAGGTTGAAGCGCCCGCCCACCTCGCCGCGCGGGTATCCCAGCACCAGGGCCAGCCCCGGGGCATCTCGGGCCGTCTCGCCCGAGATGCGCGTCAGCTCGGACTCGACCCGGGCGTGGAGCTCGGGGCGCAGCAGGAGGTCCTCGGGCGGATAGCCGGTCAGCGCAAGCTCGGGGAACACCAGCAGATCGACACCCTGGGCGTGGGCGGACCTGGCGGCGGCGATCACCCGATCCGCGTTGCCCATGACGTCCCCGACCAGCAGGTTCAGTTGGGCGATCTGGATTCGACAGGACATGGCGGCCTCGCCAGGATCAGGGACATCTCAGGATCGGGGGCCCGCGCGGGGCGTCCGGGGATTGCAGGACCCGGCAGCCATACCCGAGCGACCTTCCACTCGCACCCCGCAACCCTCTCGTCGCCACTTGCTCTTCTCCCGATCAACCCACGCCGAGCAGCTCGGCCATACGCGTCCCCATCTGCGCCGGCGAGCGCACGATGGCGACACCCGCCGCGTCCAGGGCGGCGAACTTGCCCTCGGCGGTCCCCTTGCCGCCAGTGACGATGGCCCCGGCATGGCCCATGCGCTTGCCGGGCGGCGCGGTCACACCCGCGATATAGGCCACCACGGGCTTGCTCATGCGGGCCTCGATAAAGGCTGCCGCCGCCTCCTCCGCCGAGCCCCCGATCTCGCCCACCAGGATCACCCCGTCCGTGCCTGGATCGGACTCGAAGAGCTCCAGACAGGCGACGAAGTCCAGCCCCTGGATAGGATCACCCCCGATCCCGATGCAGGTGCTCTGACCCAGGCCCGCGTTGGTGGTTTGGAACACCGCCTCGTAGGTCAGGGTGCCCGAGCGGGAGACGATGCCGACCCGTCCAGGCGTATGGATGTTGCCCGGCATGATGCCGATCTTGCACGCCCCCGGGGTGATCACCCCGGGGCAGTTGGGCCCGATCAGGATCGCCTTGGTGCCGGCGAGTGCCGCCTTCACCCCCATCATGTCCAGCACCGGGATCCCCTCGGTGATGCACACGATCACCCGGATGCCGGCGTCCGCGGCCTCGAGGATGGCATCGGCCGCGTAGGCGGCCGGGACATAGATCATGGTCGCATCGGCGCCGGTGTCGCGCACCGCGTCGTGAACGGTGTCGAAGACCGGGCGATCGAGATGGGTCTGGCCGCCCTTGCCCGGCGTCACCCCGCCGACCAGGTTGGTGCCATAGGCGATGGCCTGCTCACTGTGGAAGGTGCCTTGCTTGCCGGTGAAGCCCTGGCAGATGACCCGGGTGTTGGTGTCGATCAGTACGCTCATCGCTGGGCCCTCAGTTGCCGTCGGCCGCCGCGGCGACCACCTTGTCCGCCGCCTCGGCGAGACTCCCGGCCGTCTCGAGCGCCAGACCACTCTGGGCCAGCATCTCCAGACCCTGGGCGGCGTTGGTACCCTCGAGCCGCACCACCACGGGCACGCTCACCCCGACCTGCTTCACCGCCTGGATGATCCCCTCGGCGATCAGGTCGCAGCGCACGATGCCTCCGAAGATGTTGACCAGCACCGCGCGCACCTTGGGATCGGAGAGGATCAGCTTGAAGGCCTCGGCCACCCGCTCGGCGGTCGCACCGCCGCCGACGTCGAGGAAGTTCGCCGGGGTGCCGCCGTGGAGCTGCACCAGGTCCATGGTCGCCATGGCCAGGCCGGCCCCGTTGACCATGCAGCCGATGTCGCCGTCGAGGCTGATGTAGTTCAGCTCGTGGGCCTTGGCCGCCGCCTCGCGGGGGTCCTCCTGGCTGGCGTCGCGCAGGGCCTCGAGATCCGGGTGTCGGTAGAGCGCGTTGTCGTCCAGGTTGATCTTGGCGTCGAGGGCGATGAGCTCGCCAGAGCGGGTCACCACCAGAGGATTGATCTCCACCAGGCTGGCATCCGACTCCCGGAACAGCCGGTAGACCCCGTCCATCAGCACGCCCAGGGCCTTGATCTGGGCCTTGTCGAGACCGAGGCCGTAGCCCAGACGGCGCACGTGGTAGGGCATCAGCCCCGCCGCCGGGTGCACCCGCGCGAGCAGGATGCGCTCGGGCGTCTCGGCCGCCACCTGCTCGATGTCCATACCGCCGGCGGCGGAGGCCATGAACAGGATCTGGCGCGTCTCGCGGTCCACCAACACGCTCATGTAGAGCTCGCGAGCGATCTCGGTCGGTGCCTCGATCAACAGGGCGCCGATTGGCAGCCCCTCGGCCCCGCTCTGGTGGGTGACGAGCCGGCTGCCGATGAGCCGCTCGGCCTCGGCCTGGGCTCGCTCGACGCTGTCCACCAGCACCACCCCGCCGGCCTTACCCCGCCCGCCCGCGTGCACCTGGGCCTTGACCGCCCAGCGTGACCCTCCGAGCGTCGCACAGGCCGCGGTCACCGCCTGAGGCGCGTCGACGGTCACACCTTTCGGGATAGGGATGTGGTATCTCTCGAACAGCGCCTTGGATTGGTATTCGTGGAGATTCATTCGAGGCTCTTCTGTTGGGGCGGGTGGCCGTGGCGGGCCTGACCGGGGTGGACCCTATTCTGGTCCATTACGCGCCCGGGCGCCAAAGACCGTGCCTATTCAAAGCCCGGCCCGATATCAATAGCCGGTTCTAGGCAGTAGCCGGACCCAGTCGCCGCGCCCCGGGCGCCGCGACCCACCGGTGTGCCTGCCGCGAGGTGGCCCAGACGTCGACCAGGAGTCAATCGATGGATATCCAGAACCCATCGCAGGTACTGCACCCGGGGTTCCCGCCCGCATTCGCCGTCGCCCCCCGTGACCAACCCTGGGGGCGCTCGGGACACCCCAGTTGGGCCGCGCTGCGCTGGTTGTTCCTCTTCCGGGTGCTGGTGGTGGCGGTCCTGATGCTGGTGTTCGCGCCCTCCTCCGGCGATCCCCTGGTCCCGCGGGCGGATACCTCGCTGGCCTGGTGGGTCCTGCTCGGCTACGCCTCCCTGGTGCTCCTCTCGGGGCTCGCCCTGTCCCTGCGCTGGCCCCGACGCGAGAACCAGGTCCATCTGGCGGTGTTGATCGACATCGTGGCCCTGACCCTGGTCATGCACGCGGCGGGCGGTGTCGGCAGCGGGCTGGGTGTCCTGCTCGCGGTCTCGGTCGCCGCCGGGGCACTGCTGATGGAGGGGCGCATCTCGCTCCTCTACGCGGCCCTGGCGACCCTGGCGGTCATCAGCGAGCACACCTACGGGCAGCTCATGGGGGTCATGCCCACCGCGGCCTACACCCAGGCCGGCCTGCTCGGGGTGATGTTCTTCGCCGTCGCCCTGCTCGCCCATGTCCTCTACCGCCGCGTGCGGGACGTGGAGGAGCTGGCCGCACGCCGCAAGGTGGACATCGACGACCTCTCCAAGCTCAACGAGTTCATCATCCAGAACATGGGCACCGGGGTGTTGGTGGTCGACGGGGAGCGCCAACTGAGACTGATGAACCAGTCGGCCCGCGAGCTCCTGGAGATCCCGGAGGCACCCCCCGGGACCGAGCTGCGCAGGATGTCCCCCCAGCTCGCCGACTGGCTCGAGGAGCACGTGCGGCCGAATGCCCCCCAGGGCGGCGTGGTGATGGCCGGCGACCGGGTGGTGAAGCCTACCCGCCAGCTGCTCGGCGACTATCGGGCGGCCGGGGTGCTCCTGTACCTGCGCGACAACCAGGAGCTGGCCCGCGAGGCCCAGCAGATCAAGCTCGCCTCCCTGGGCACCCTCACGGCGAGCATCGCCCACAACATCCGCAACCCCTTGAGCGCCATCTCCCACGCCGGCCAGCTCCTGGCCGAGTCCCAGGGTCTCTGCGACGACGATCGCCACCTGCTCGACATCGTCCGCCGCAACAGCGGCCGCATCGACGAGATCGTGAGCAGCGTGCTCCAGCTCTCGCGGCGCAACCAGGTGGAGCCGCGCATGCTCGATCTGGTGGCCTGGACCGAGGAGCTCGGGGCCGAGCTGCGCGAGGGGCACGGCCTCGCGGAGGACTATCTCCAGGTCGAGACCGGCGAGCCGCCCATCGTGGTGGAGGCGGATCCCCGACACCTGCACCAGATCGTCGCCAACCTGTGCGAGAACGCCATCGTCCATGGCGGGACGCCGGATCGGCCGGTCCACATCCGGCTGCGGGCACACCGCGACGGTGACCGCCACCGCGCCCTGCTCGAGGTGTGCGACGACGGGCCCGGGATCGACGAGGAGACGGCCCGCGAGATGTTCGCACCCTTCTATACCACCCGTGCCACGGGGACCGGGCTCGGGCTCTATATCGCCCGCGAGCTGGCGGAGACCAACGGCGTCCAACTCTCCTATCACCCGGCGGTCCCCCATGGCAGCTGCTTCCGGCTCGAGTTCCCCTGACCCGGCGGGCCGGCGCGCCCCTCGCGGCCGGCACCCTTCCGGCCGCGGCGACGGCCGGGGTATGCTCTCGGGTCAAGACACCCGGCCTATGCTCCGGGATCCCCGCGGACGTCACCACCCAATGGACACCAGTGAGGCGGCATGAATAAGGCCCACGCGCTCGTGGTCGACGACGAGGCCGACATCCTCGATCTGCTCAAGATCACCCTCGCACGGATGGGGATCCAGGCGACCACCGCCGCGAACCTCACCGACGCCCGCGCCCGGTTGGAGACCCAGGCCTTCGACCTCTGCCTCACCGACATGAACCTCCCCGACGGCAGCGGTATCGATCTGGTGCGGCACATCAACGAGTGTCATCCTGAGCTCCCGGTGGCCATGATCACCGCCCACGGCAACATGGGCTCCGCGGTCGCCGCCATGAAGGCCGGCGCCTTCGATTTCGTCTCCAAGCCCGTCGACCTACAGCTCCTGCGCAGGCTGGTCGGCTCGGCCCTGAAACTGCGGGGTCAGACCCCAGGCGAAGAAGACCGCGGCGCCGCGTCGACCCAACTGCTCGGCGACTCGCCGAAGATGCAGGAGATCCGCCGACTGATCGCCAAGCTGGCGCGCAACCAGGCCCCGATCTTCATCACCGGCGAGAGCGGTACCGGCAAAGAGCTGGCGGCCCGGCTGATCCACGCCGAGGGGCCGCGGGCCGAGGGCGAGTTCGTGGCCGTCAACTGCGGCGCCATCCCCCAAGAGCTGGTCGAGAGCGAGCTGTTCGGCCACAAGAAGGGCAGCTTCACGGGTGCGGTCAGCGACAAGGTCGGGCTGTTCCAGGCGGCCGAGGGCGGGACCCTGTTCCTCGACGAGGTCGCCGACCTGCCGCTGGCGGCCCAGGTCAAGCTGCTGCGGGCCATCCAGGAGAAGAGCGTGCGCCCGGTCGGCGGCCAGCAGGAGGTCCCGGTCGACGTGCGCATCATCAGCGCCAGTCATCGCGACCTCAATGCCGAGGTGGACGAGGGCCGCTTCCGTCAGGACCTCTTCTATCGCATCAACGTGATCGAGCTGCGGATGCCGGCCCTGCGCTCGCGCCCGCAGGACATCGCGCCGCTCGCCGAGCGGATCCTCGAGCGGATCGGGCGTCGGCATGCGGAGCGCGGCCCCCTGAGCCTGTCGCCCGAGGCCATCGAGGCCCTCAAGCGTCACCCCTTCCCGGGCAATGTCCGCGAGCTGGAGAATGTGCTGGAGCGGGCCGTGGCGCTCTGCGACGGCGCGCTCATCAAGGCCAGCGATCTCTATCTTCCGGACGGCGGCGGACAGCAGGCGCCGAGCGAGCCCCGCCAGGCGGGCGGCGTCGCCCTGGAGGACTATCTCGGCGAGATCGAGAAGCAGGCCATCCTCAAGGCGCTGGACGAGACCCGTTGGAACCGCACCGCGGCGGCGCGGAAGCTCGGCATGACCCTGCGCTCCCTGCGCTACCGCCTGGCCAAGCTCGGGATCGAGTAGGTCCGCCCATGCAGGACGCCCACTCAGCGCCACCCAACCATCCCGAGAGAGATCCCGTGGGAGATCCCCCAAGCGATCCAGGGGGAGATCCGGGCGGCGATCCGCCCGGACCTATCGCCAGCGTCCCGCCGCGCGATGTCTTCGTCGACTGGATGCGCCAGGCGACGCCCTACATCCATGCCCATCGCGGCCGGACCTTCGTGATCGCCTTCGGGGGCGAGGCCATCCTCGACCCGAGCTTCGCCGACCTGGTCCACGATATCGCCCTGCTCCATGGGCTCGGGGTGCGTCTGGTCCTGGTCCATGGCGCACGCCCGCAGATCGAGGCGCGGCTCGCCGAGCGCCGGATCGAGCTGCGCTATGTGAACGGCCTGCGGGTCACGGACGAGGCCGCGCTCGCCTGTGTGAAAGAGGCGGCCGGGGTCGCGCGGGTGGAGATCGAGGCCCTGCTCTCCATGGGACTCGCGAACTCCCCCATGGCGGGAGTGCGGATCCCAGTCGCTTCAGGCAATTACGTCACCTCCAAGCCCATCGGGGTCCTCGACGGGGTGGACTTCGCCCACACCGGAGTGGTTCGGCGGATCGACCGCGATGCCCTGGTACGGCGTCTGGACGAGGGTGCGGTCGCACTCATGCCACCCATCGGCTACTCGCCCACGGGCGAGGTCTTCAACCTGAGCGCCGCCGACGTGGCGCGCGCGGCGGCCATCGCGCTCAAGGCGAGCAAGCTGATCTTCCTGTGCGAGCACGGGGGGCTGCGCACGCCGGACGGTGCGCTGATCACCAACGTCCTGAGCAACGACGTGGAGACCCTGGTCAAGGCCCGGAGCGACCTGCCGGAGGAGCTCGCCCAGTCACTGCGCGCCGGCGCGGACGCCTGCATCCACGGGGTCGCCCGCGCCCATCTGATCGAACGGCGTCGCGACGGCGCCCTGCTGCGCGAGCTCTACACCCGCGACGGCAGCGGGACCTTGATCACCGCCCAGCCCTACGAGGAGCTGCGTCAGGCGCGTATCGAGGACGTCCCCGGCATCCGCGAGCTGCTGCGACCACTGGAGGAGTCCGGCGTCCTGGTGCACCGCCCGCGCGAGCGACTGGAGACCGAGATCGAGCGCTTCCGGTTAATGGAGCGCGACGGGCTGGTCATCGGCTGCGCGGCACTCTATCCCTACCCGGGCGAGGCCATGGGCGAGGTCGCGTGCGTCGCCGTCCATCCCGAATATCGCAACGGGCGGCGTGGCGACACCCTGCTCCGGCACATGGAATCGCTGGCGCGGGCCCAGGGCCTGAACCGGTTGTTCGTGCTCACCACCCAGACCTCGCACTGGTTCCAGGAGCGCGGATTCGAGGCCGCGAGCCTCGACGCCCTGCCCATGGAGAAGAAGGCGCTCTACAACTGGCGGCGCAACTCACTGGTCTTCATGAAGGCCCTCTGACCCGCCCGATCCGGCACCGAGGGGACGAGCCGCACCCCCTCCCCTTCAGGCCGCATCCAGCCGTTCCAGCGCTGGCACCGGCTGGGGGGGCTGGGCCTCGATCAGCATCGATCGCCCGGTCATGGCCTCGGGGACGGGCAGACCCATGAGGGTTAGCACGGAGGGCGCGACGTCCGCCAGGCTGCCGGCCGGGGCCAGGGTCCAGCGGTTCTCGTCCACCACCAGGAAGGGGACCGGATGGGTGGTGTGCTGGGTGTGGGGCTCATCGGTCTCCGGATCCACCATCAGGTCGCAGTTGCCGTGATCGGCGGTGAGGATCGCGGACCAGCCGTGGGCGGTGGCGGCGTCGAGCACCCGCCCCGCCTCCCGGTCGAGGGTCTCCACCGCGCGGATGGCGGCGAGACGATCGCCCGTATGACCCACCATGTCGCCATTGGCGAAGTTCACCACGATGAAGCCGAATTGCCCGCCGCGGATCGCCTCGACCACCGTGTGAGCGACCTGGGCGGCGCTCATCTCCGGCTTCAGATCATAGGTGGCGACCTTCGGCGAGGGGATCAGCCGGTGCACCTCCCCCGGCGCCTTGGTGTGGCTGCCGCCGTTGAAGAAGAAGGTCACATGGGCGTACTTCTCTGTCTCGGCGCAATGGAGCTGATGGATGCCAAGCCCGCCGAGATAGCCACCGAGGGTGACCGACGGCGCCTCCGGGGAGAAGGCGAAGGGCAGACCGAGGGCGGGGTCGTACTCCATCATGCAGGTGAGGTCCAGGCGCGGCCAGGCGCCTCGATCGAAGCCATCGAAGTCCGGGCTTGCCAGGGCCGCCACGATCTCGCGCGGACGGTCCTTGCGGAAGTTGAACGAGACCAGGACATCATCCTCCTGGAGGCCGGCGAATCCGCCGACCACGCTCGGCTGGATGAACTCATCCGTCTCACCGGCGGCATAGGCGGCGTTGATCGCATCGCGGGCGCTGGGCGCCCCGCGACCCTTGCCCAACACCAGGGCCCTCCAGCCGCGCTCGACCCGCTCCCAGCGGCGGTCGCGATCCATGGTGTAGAAGCGCCCCGACAGGGTCGCGATTCGACCACCCGCCGCCGCCAGGGCCTGCTCGAGCGGGGGCAGGTATTGGAGCGCTGAGCGCGGCGGGGTGTCGCGACCGTCGGTGATCATGTGCACCACGGGCTCCACCCCGTGGCGCCCGCACAGCTCGATCAGGGCCAGCAAATGGTTCAGATGGCTGTGGACCCCGCCGTCGGACACCAGGCCCAGCAGGTGCAGCGGGCGCCCGCGTGACTTGGCAGCGGCCAGGGCCCGCAGCAGCTCGGGGTTGGTGTAGAAGCCCCCGTCGGCGATGGCATCGTCGATCAGGACCAGATCCTGGCGCACCAGGCTGCCGCTACCCAGGGTGATGTGTCCGACCTCGGAGTTGCCCATCTGGCCGACGGGCAGCCCCACACCCGGTCCAGAGGCGTTCAGGACCGAGAAGGAGTAGCGGAAGAAATACTCGTCCAGCCGGGGCGTCGCCGCCTCGGCAACGGCGTTGTTGATCTTGCTGGGGTTGATCCCGAAGCCGTCCAGGATCACCAGGACGACCGGACGGCGGGGCACGTTGGCTTGGGTGTTCATGGCGGGTCCGATGGCTCCAAGGAGACAGGGTTTCGATGGGATGGCTCGGTGGATGCGATAGGGGCGTACGTCGAGATCGACCCGCACCAGGCCGGTGCGCCGATGGCGCGTCCAGCCCCCGATTGGCCCAGCATCGCTCCTCAGTCGACGCCCCGGGGCGCCTCGCGGATCGCCTCCTTCATATCCCGAACCGCACGGTCAAGGCCGGAGAACAGGGCCCGCGCCACGATGGAGTGTCCGATGTTGAGCTCGCGTACCCCGGGGATGGCGGCCACCGATTTCACGTTGTGATAGTCGAGACCGTGACCCGCATTCACTTGCAAACCGAGGGCCAGACCCAGCTCCACGCCGCGGCGGATACGCTCGAGCTCGCGCGCGCGGGCCTCGGGTGCCCGAGCGTCGGCGTAGCGCCCGGTGTGGATCTCCACCACGGGCGCGCCGATCTCGTGCGCCGCCTCCAACTGGGCAGGCTCGGCGTCGATGAACAGGGAGACCCGCACCCCGGCCTCGGCCAGCATCTGGCAGAACTCACGCAGATAACCCCGCTGGCCGGCCACGTCGAGCCCCCCCTCGGTGGTCAGCTCGGCGCGCCGCTCGGGGACCAGGCAGCAATCGGCCGGTCGGATGCGAGCGGCGATCTCGCCCATGTCCGGCGTCGCCGCCATCTCCAGATTCATGCGGGTGGTGAGGATGCCGCACAGGAGCTCCACGTCGCGGGGCTGGATGTGACGGCGATCCTCCCGCAGGTGCAGGGTGATGAGATCCGCCCCAGCCTGCTCGGCCACCAGGGCCGCCTGGATGGGGTCAGGGTAGCGGGTGCCGCGGGCCTGTCGGATGGTCGCGATGTGGTCGATGTTGACGCCCAGCAGGACGTCGTTGGATTGCGAATCGCTCATGGCACTCCTCTAGCCTGGCGCGTCGAATGGGTCGCCCGCCCGGGCCCCGCGCAGGCCGCGCCACTGGCGCAGCAGCTCGCGGCTCTGAAGCGGCTTGGTACCAAGATGGGGTGCTAACAGTGCGCGCAACAAGGACCGTGCCTCGCGTTGCTGATCGCCCTGCAAGGGCGCATCAGTCGCGAGCGCGAGCAGGGTGTCCCCGCCCAGGGTCCCGTCGCGGTGGACCCCGTCGGCCGGCACCGGGGCCTGGCCCGGCTCGAGGCGATAGCGCCCATCGGGGCGGACCGGCTCGCCGTCGGCGGTGACATCGAGGGCCGGCCCGTAACCCAGCTCCTCGAGCAGCCGCAGCTCGAACCGGCGCAATGCCCCGTGCAGACCCTCGCCGACCTCGAGCCCCACCAGCGCCGCCTGATAGAGTCCGAACAGGGGATCGTGCGGGTCTCCGCGCCCGAGCAGCCGCATCAGCAGCTCGTTGAGATAGAAGCCGCACGGCAGGGCGACACCGGCGAGGCCGAGCGGCCTGCCCGCCGACTCCACCCGGGTGAGGGTGCGCACCTCTCCGCGCCCTGCAAGCCCGACCCAGAGTGGCTGGAAGGGCTGGAGCAAGGCGCTCGAGGAGCGGCGCGAACGGCGCGCGCCGCGCGCGATCGCGGGGAAGCGGCCCTGGCCGAGGGCGAAGACCTCCACCAGCAGACTGGTGTCGCCGTAGTCGCGACGATGGAGCACGAAGGCCTGATAGAGCCCCCCGGGCCCAGCGGGGTCATGCGCCATCGGCTGTCATCCCCTAAGAGGCTGGGATGGGGTGCTATCCGCGCGGAGACCAAGGCCAAGGGACAGGCGGGGTCCGGGTCGGGGTCGGGGCGAGATCGGGTCGCGCGGGGGACCGCCGGGCGCGATCGATCCGTCAGCGGTCGCCATAGCCGAGGCTCGCCAGGGCACCCTCGTCGCTCGACCAGCTGCGCTTGACCTTGACCCAGACCTCGAGTCGGACCGGGCACCCGAAGAGCTTCTCCATCTCCAGGCGGGCCTGGGTCGCCGCGGCCTTGAGTGCCTCGCCCCCCTTGCCGATGACGATGGCCTTCTGGCCCGGACGCTCGACCCAGATCAGGGCGTGGATCCGGTAGCGTCCGCCCTCGTCCTCGAAACGCTCGATCTCGACCGTCGTGCGATAGGGCAGCTCCTCCCCGTAGCGCTGAACCAACTGCTCGCGCAACAGCTCAGCGGCGAAGAAGCGCTCGGAGCGGTCGGTGATCTGGTCCTCGGGGAACAGGGGATCGCCCTCGGGCAGGGCGGCGACGATCTCGCGCTCCAGGTCTTCGACGCCCGTGCCGCGGCTCGCCGAGACGGGCACCAGCGCAACGAAACCCTGCCGCGCCCCCAGGGCCTGGAGGTAGGGCAGCAGGGCGGTCTTGTCCGACACCGTATCGACCTTGTTGACCGCCGCGACCACCGGGATCCCGGCGTCGCGCACCGCGTTGAGTGCGAGCTCATCCTCGGGACCGAATCGCAGGGCCTCGACTACGAGCACCGCCAGGTCGGCATCCGCGACGGCGCCGCGGGCGGCGCGGTTGAGGTAGCGGTTCAGTGCGCTGTCGCCCCTTCGATGGATGCCCGGCGTGTCGAGGAACAGGATCTGGCCCTCGGGCCGGGTCTTGATCCCCAGGATCGCGTGACGGGTGGTCTGGGCCTTGTGGGAGGTGATGACCAGCTTCTGGCCGAGGATGCGGTTGAGCAAGGTGGATTTGCCCACGTTGGGCCGGCCCAGGATACACACGGTCCCGCAACGGCGTGGTTCAGGCGTGCTCATCGCCCCCTCACCGCCCGAGCTGTCGGTCGTGGCCCCGACCCTCGCCGAGGGTCTCACCCGTCCCATCCGCGAGAAGCGTCAGCATGGCCTCTGCAGCGGCCTGCTCGGCGCGCCGGCGGCTGCTGCCCTCGCCACGACTGGTGGCTCCGTCATCGCCCAGGGTGCAGGCAACCGTGAAATGTTGCGCGTGCTGGCTGCCACCGACCGAGACCACCGCATACTCCGGGATGGGTCGGCGCCTGGACTGGAGCCACTCCTGGAGGCGCGTCTTGGGATCCTTGCCGATGCGTTCGCTGCTGATCCTGCCCAGGGGCGGCTCGAGCAGATCGAGCACCACCTGCCGGGCGCGATCGAAGCCGGTATCCAGATAGACGGCCCCCAGGACCGCCTCCAGGGCGTCCGCGAGGATCGAGTCCCGGGTGTGTCCGCCGGTGCGCACCTCCCCCGCGCCCAGGCGCAGATAGCGCCCCAGGTCCAGACCCCGCGCCAGCTCCGCAAGCGACTCACGCTTGACCAGGGCAGCGCGCATCCGGCTCAGGGTCCCCTCGTCGGCCTCGGGAAAGCGCTCCACTAAGACCTCCGCCACCACGAAGCCGATCAGTGCGTCACCGAGGAACTCCAGCCGCTCGTTGTTGACCGAGCCCACGCTGCGATGGGTCAAGGCCTGCATCAGTAGACCGGCACCGCGGAAATCATGTCCGATCGCCCGGGCAAGGCGGGCCGGGTCCGTGTTCATTCCGCGCGGACCCGCACCTGATGGTCGAAGGCCACGACGGCATCGACGTTGAAGAAGAGATGCTCCCGGCGCTCGTAGGCAACCGTGATCTCGTAGGCGCCATCGTCCCCGCGCGTCACCTTCAGGGCTCCCGGCTCCAGATCCCGGACCTGGTTGACGTCCATGCGCCGGACGATGGTGTCGAGAATGCCTTTACGCCCGCCGGTGATCGGCTCGGGGGATTCGGCCACGCCCTTCAAGATGGATCTCAGGGTCCAATCGCTCGCGTAGATGGGACCCAGCTTGACGATCAGGGTTAGGAAGAAGGTCACCAGGACCACCACCAGCAGCAGGCCGGCCATGCCGATCCCGCGTTGATTCGCGCGCGGACGTCTCATCAACTTGGCTCCAGTCATCATCCTAGAAACGGTAGTTGGACGCCGCTCAGAGTGCGTCCCGCGTGGTGGCCTGATCGCAATCAGGCAAGGCGCAACGAGGCGTAATAGTGGTTCTATTGCAACGAGTTGCAACGCAGTCCTTATCGCCGCGCGGGGCGTGCTCTGGGCAGCGTAGCGGCCTCACCCATGTGCTGAGCCTGCCAGAACACAGGAAGTCGCCGCTGCACAAGACCTTGCATATGGCACGAAGCGGTCAACTGCCGTTTCTAGGATCATCGGCCTTATCGGATCACGTCGCCGAGACGCCCCCAGGCGATCGGCGGCGTCTCATCGCGCTCGCCGTCCCAGTGCATCCAGATCGCGAACGCCTTGCCCACCAGGTTCTCCTCGGGGACGAACCCCCAGCAGCGGCTGTCGTTGCTGTTGTCCCGATTGTCGCCCATGACGAAATACTGGCCCTCAGGCACCCGAACGGGCCCGGCCGCCAGCACATGGCAACCCATGGGAAGGTTCGGGGCATCCATCCGGGTGAGGATCAGGTGCTCGCCACCGGCCAGCTTCTCCAGTGCCTCCATGGCACCCGTCATGACCGCGCCGGACCCGACACCCGTGAAGGTCCCGATGGGCAGTTGCGGCTGAGGCTCGCCGTTGAGATAGATGGTCTTGTCGCGATACCAGACCTCGTCCCCGGGGATACCGATCACCCGCTTGATGTAATCGGTCCGGCCGTCCAGCGGATACTTGAACACGACCACGTCGCCGTTCTGCGGCTCCCCGATCTCGAGGAACTTGGTGTTCAGCACCGGCCAGCGCAGCCCGTAGGCGAACTTGTTCACCAGGATGAAGTCCCCCGTCAACAGGGTCGGCATCATGGAGTTGGACGGGATGCGGAAGGGCTCCACCAGGAAGGAGCGCAGCAGGAGCACGGCGAAGATGACGGGGAAGAACGACTTGGCGTATTCCACCCAGACCGGCTCGCGGTAGGTCCCCGCGGGCTCGGCGGCCGCAAGCCGGCGACGGCGCGGCGCGAACAGGAGCGCGTCCGCGAGCCAGATGCCGCCCGTGAGCAGGGAGGCCAGGACCAGAAAGGCTGGAAAGTCGAAGTTCATGCGGGGGTCGCTCTCGCCATCGGGGTCATCGCGCGCTCGCGGCACCGACAGGCGGCGAGAGGGCTGAGTTGAAAGACGGGGTATGGGCGGGCAACCACGGCTCGCAGTCGCCCATCCGGCGCGGGAGGACAGGCCCCTGGCGGCCGGGCAGACCCGGCGGCCCGGGGCATCTCATCCCTGGGCCCGCGACGGGACGCCGGCCTGGACGGAGATCGAGCCGGCCCCAGGTCAATCGCCGCCGCGACAAACCCCTCTGAAAAGGCGCTCAATTATCCTTGCCCACCTGGAGTACGGCAAGAAAGGCCTCCTGCGGAATCTCCACCCGGCCCACCTGCTTCATACGCCGCTTGCCCGCCTTCTGCTTCTCGAGCAGCTTGCGCTTGCGGGTCACGTCCCCGCCATAGCACTTCGCGGTCACATTCTTGCGCAGCGGCTTCACCGTGGTGCGGGCGATGATCTTGCTGCCGATGGCGGCCTGGATGGCCACCTCGAACATCTGGCGCGGGATCAAGTCCTTCATGCGCACGGTGATCTCGTGGCCCCGGGTCTGGGAGACGGATCGGTGCACGATCACCGAGAGTGAATCCACCTTGTCACCGTTGATCAGCACGTCGAGCTTGACCAGGTCCGAGGCCTGGAAGCGCTTGAGCTCGTACTCGAAGGAGGCGAACCCGCGGCTCGCCGACTTCAGGCGATCGAAGAAATCGAGCACCACCTCGGCGAGCGGAAGCTCATAGGTGACTTGAACTTGGCCACCCAAGTACTGGATCTGTTTCTGTACACCCCGTTTCTCGATGCACAGATTGATCACCGCCCCGAGATAGTCCTGAGGTGTAAGGATATGGGCCTCGATGATGGGCTCGCGCACCTCACTGACCTTGTTCGGCTCCGGCAGGTCCGCGGGGTTGTCGATGCGAATGATCTCGCCGTCATTGCGGGCCACCTCGTAGACCACGGTGGGGGCCGTCGTGATCAGGTCGAGGTCATACTCCCGCTCCAGGCGCTCCTGGATGATCTCCATGTGGAGCATGCCGAGGAATCCGCAGCGGAAGCCGAAGCCCAGGGCCTGGGAGACCTCGGGCTCGTAGAACAGGGCGGCATCGTTCAGCCGCAGCTTGGCCAGGGCATCGCGCAGGTCCTCGTAGGCGTCGGAGTCCACCGGATACAGACCGGCGAAGACCCGTGGACGCATCTCCTTGAACCCGGGCAGCTTCTTCGCCGGATTCTCGGGCCGGATGATGGTGTCGCCGACCGGTGCCCCGTCGATCTCCTTGATGGAGGCGATCAGATAACCCACCTCGCCCGCCCGCAGGATCCCGCGCTCGGTCTTCTTGGGGGTGAAGACGCCCACGCCATCCACCTGGTGGGTGCGCCCGGTGGACAGCATGATGACCTTGTCGCGCTTGCGCACCTCCCCGTTCATGACCCGGATCAGGGAGACCACGCCCACGTAGGGGTCGAACCAGGAGTCGATGATCAGGGCCTGGAGGGGTCCCTCGGGGTCCCCCTGGGGCGGTGGGATGCGCTGGACCAGGGTCTCGAGCAGCTCCGGGATGCCCTCCCCGGTCTTGGCACTGACCCGCAGGGCGTCGTGGGCCTCGAGACCGATGATCTCCTCGATCTCGCGGATCACCCGCTCGGGCTCCGCGGAGGGCAGGTCGATCTTGTTCAGCACCGGCAGGACCTCGAGCCCCTGCTCGATGGCGGTGTAGCAGTTGGCGACGCTCTGGGCCTCCACGCCCTGGGCGGCGTCCACCACCAGGAGCGCGCCCTCACAGGCGGCCAGCGAGCGCGACACCTCGTAGGAGAAATCCACGTGACCCGGGGTGTCGATGAAGTTCAGATGGTAGATCTGGCCGTCGCGGGACTTGAAGTCCAGGGTCACGCTCTGGGCCTTGATGGTGATGCCGCGCTCACGCTCTAGGTCCATGGAATCGAGCACCTGGCTCGACATCTCACGCTCGGTCAGGGCACCGCACAACTGAATGAATCGGTCGGCGATGGTCGACTTGCCGTGGTCGATATGGGCAATGATCGAGAAGTTTCGGATGCGGTCTAGATCGGCCATCGGGGCGACGTCGCGCCTCCCTTGAGAGATTGGCTGCCGGCACGGGCCGGAGGAATCGCCCCGGCGCTGGGGCGAGGCAGGCGAGCAAAGCGCTGCATCATAGCAGAGCGCCGCGGCCTGTCAGTGGCCCGAAACGGGCGGCTTGGGAAAGGCGATGGCGGGAAGCCCCAGGTAGCCCTCAAGGCTTGGGGATGCGGATCGCGTAGAACATGCGTCCGTCGCCACGCTGGATGAGCATGGCGACCGCCCGACCGGGCTCGATCGCCTCCAGGGTGCGGTTGAAATCCTCCAGATTCCCGACGTTGCGGCCATCGAGCATTAGGATGACGTCGCCCTCGCCCACCCCGGCCTGGGCGGCGGGACCCTCGCCGACCTGCTCTACCAGGACGCCACCTTGATCGATGCCGAGCTGGACGCGCTGATCCTCCGTCAGCTCGCCCACCACCAGGCCGAGCCGGTTGCTCGCGGCCGGCGCGCTCTCGCGTGGGACCACCGCCACCTGCTCTTCTTCCGGCAGCTCGGCGATCTGCACCTGGATCGTGAGCCGCTCGCCGCCGCGCATCAGCTCCAGGGTCGCGGCCTCGCCGACCGGCGTGGTGCCGACCAGGGGCGGCAGATCACTCGACATGGGCACATCCTTGCCGTTGAACCTCAGGATGACGTCACCCGGGAACAGTCCGGCCTCGCTCGCCGGGCTGTTGGGCAGGACCTGGGCGACCAGTGCTCCCTCGGGGTTCTTCATCCCGAAGGTCGGGGCGAGCTCGCGGGTGACGTCCTGGATCAGCACCCCCAGCCAGCCTCGGCTGACCCGCCCCTTGGTCTTGAGCTGCTCGGTCACATCGACCGCCATGTCGATGGGGATCGCGAAAGAGAGTCCCATGAAGCCGCCGGTGCGGCTGTAGATCTGGCTGTTGACCCCGATCACCTCACCGTCGAGGTTGAAGAGCGGGCCGCCCGAGTTCCCTGGATTGATGGCGACATCCGTCTGAATGAAGGGGACATAGTTCTCGCTCGGCAGGCTGCGGCCCACGGCGCTGACGATCCCAGCGGTCGCCGAATGCTCGAACCCGAAGGGCGAGCCGATGGCGAGGACCCACTCGCCAACCTTGAGGTCCTTCGCCGTCCCCATGCGCACCGCGGGCAGCCCCTCCGCCTCCACCTTCAACAAGGCGATGTCACTGCGCTTGTCGGCACCCACCAGGGTCGCGACGAACTCGCGGCGGTCGTTGGTGCGCACCACGATCTCGTCGGCGCTCTCGACCACATGGGCGTTGGTGAGCACGTAGCCATCCGCCGAGATGATGAACCCGCTGCCGAGCGAGCGGGCCTGCTGATCGTCCTCGGGAAGCTCGCCGGGCTCCCCCTGCTCACCGAAGAAATGGCGGAAGAAATCCTGGAGCGGGCTGTCCTCGGGGATGTCCGGGACCGAGAAGCCGCGAAACCCATTGGGTAGGGTCTCGATCTGCTTGGTGCTGATGTTGACCACCGTCGGGCCGTTCTCGGCCACCAGGTCGATGAACTCCGGAAGCGCCCGGGTGGCGCCCGCCGAGGGTCCGGAGGCGACCGCGAGCGAGGCCCCCATGGCGCAGGCCAGGAGCACGCGGGAACCAAGGAAGTGACGCATGAATGCTCCGATGTCGTGGGCGCATCGCCGGATGCGGGGGGAAGGCCTGGCCGCGGACCAGGCGAGCGGCCCCGACCGGGGTCAGACGCCCGACGGCCGACCGGGCAACGCGACCGAGATCGGGACGGATCCGCCCTTGCGGCGGAGCACCACTGGCTCTGCGGCGGGGTTGCCTCCCAAACGACCACTGTAACGGCGCAGCCAGGCGAACGCCAACAGCAGGCCGACGGAGCCGCCCAGGAGGGACCCCGACTCCGCGCCGTCGGTCAGGAAGCGGCCGAGCAAGGCGCCCGCCAGGAGCGCGAGGATGGGGACCAGATAGGCGGCGAAGGCCGCGCGCAGAAGTGCACCCTCATCGACCCCGACCACGACCCGGTCGCCGACCTCGGCACCCGCTCGATTCAGGGCCAGGAGTCGAACCGGGCGCCGCCCGAGCAGACGATCGAGCAGGGAGGTCGAGCAGGCCCCGTCGGCGGCGCAACCGCCGCAGCCCGAGGCCCGCCGGGTCTCGACCTCGGCCCGCCCGCCCGAAAGGGCGACGACCAGTCCCTCTTCCTCGATCACCGTTCACTCCCGGTATCGGCGACTCGCACCCCCATCACCGCCGTCACCACGGTCTGCTCGGGCACCTCGCCAACCGCGGTGATCTGATAGTCCCCGAGCCTGCGCCCAGCGGCATGTACCGCCCCGACTCGGGTCACGCCTTCCAGCCCCTGACCGGCCCCCGATTCGATGAACAACGAGTAGGCGGAGAGCTGGTCGGAGAAGACGACATGTCACGACGGCCGCCCCGTCCGGGGCCGTGAGCTGATCGTGCATGTCGAGCCGGAAGCCCGCCGGGCGCTCACGGAAGCTCCAGCGCACGCCGAGCAGCTCGAGCTCAGCGGCCGGCGAGGGCTCGGAGGCCTCGGGCGCCGGGCCCTCGCCCTGGGCCCGATCGTCTTGCGCCGGCCCCAGGGTGAGCGCGGTGAACATCAGCTGCTCGAGGGGCTCGCCATCGCCGTCGAGCAGATCGGACTTGAGGGGTAATCCGGTGTCCCGGTCGATATGGAAGCGAAAACCGTAGCGCAGATCATCCCGGGGCTCGAGCCGGATCACATGAGTGTCACGGCCGGCGACCCGCCCCATCCCGTCCGCCTCGACCCGGTAGTGCGGGGCGAGGGCGGACACATCGACCGCGTGGGGTCGCAGCAGGTGGCCACCGGCCCGGCTCTTCACCGACATGGGGTGGCCATCGGGCATGACGCAGGTGAGCTCGCCGCCCCCCCGGGTCACCGCGCGGACCGGACCGCTCAGGGAGACCAGACGCTCGTGCACCCGGCCGCCAAGGATGCGATGAACCAGATGGAGGGTCTCGAGTCGGTTGTCCGCCAGACGCACCAGGGTGCCCTCGTAGTCGAGGGTGCGCAGAGCGGATTCCATCCGGGCGAGCTGCTCCTGGGGATCGGTGCCCTGCTCGGTGGCCCGGACCTGGGGCGGTCCAACCAGCAGACCGGCCAGGAGGAGACCGAGCAGCCCCCGCACCGAGTGCTCAGGGCGCATCGTGCGCGACGAAGCTCACATAGGGCAGCACCCCCCTGACACCCGCGGCGGGGGCGCTCTCCTGGTGATTGAGCAGGTAGAGGTTGAGCTTGGTCGCGAGCTCGGGGTGCTCCTTCCAGATCGCGGGTCCGCTCGCCGGGACGACCCCCGCAAGCACCGCGCGCGGCACGCCTTGGGCAGCGACCCTTGACTCGGCGACCACCCCGCCCTCGTCCACCCAGTGGAATAGACCCGGAATGGCAAAGACCGCGAGGAAGGCCGCCGCCGCGGCCAGGGCCGCCCCGGCGAAGGCCGCTACCCCGGAGCGAGCCCGCCGTCGCGGGGTCAATCGGATGAGGTTGTCGGGCTCGGTGGCCAGTGCCGCGGCGACGCGATCGGCGATAACCCGGGCCCCCGGGCTGATCGGCTCGCGGCGGATCGATTGTCGAATCAGGTGGTAGCGTTCCCAGCGTTCGCGCAGACCCGGATCCTCGGCGAGTGCGCCGCGGAGCGCATCGACGCCCTGGTCGTCGAGGGCGCCGTCGGCGAGCGCCGAGAGCTGTATCAAACGTTCATCAGACATGCGGTTGTCTCATCGCGGACTCGAATCGTTTGGGGCCGGCCGGTGCGGGCCGACCGCTTTGGGTGCCCATCTCAGGGCTCGAGCAGCGGCCTCAGCCGCTTGTCGATCGCCTCGCGCGCCCGGAAGATCCGCGAGCGGACGGTGCCGATCGGACACTCCATGGCGTTGGCGATCTCCTCGTAGCTCATCCCCTCCAGCTCGCGCAGCACGATGGCGGTGCGCAGGTCATCGGGCAGGGCGTCGAGCGCGTCTTGGACTGTGCGGGCGATCTCATCCGTCAGGGCATGTCGCTCTGGGGTACCCGTCTCGCGCAGCCGCTCCCCGAGATCGAGCTGCTCCGCAAGCTCCGCGTCCACATCGCCGCCGGGCGGACGCCGCCCCTGGGCGACCAGGTGATTCTTCACCGTGTTCACGGCGATCCGATACAGCCAGGTATAGAAGGCACTCTCGCCCCGGAAGCCCTTCAAGGCCCGATAAGCCTTGAGGAAGGCGTCCTGGGTGACGTCCAGGACCTCGCTCGGCTCCCGGATGTAGCGACCGATCAGGCTCGCGACCTTCTGTTGATACTTGAGCACCAAGAGGTCGAAGGCCCGCCGATCCCCGGCCTGGGCACGCTGCACTAGTTGCTGATCGCTCTGACGATCAGACATGGGGCCTGAGGTCGCGGCGGCGCACCCTCGATACCGATGGCATGGACAGTTCCCCGGGTAGGAAGTTCGAGACCCCTGCGAAATGCGGCCGGGCCCCTCCAAATAAAGCGGGAAAGCTTGATCCAGGGCACCGAATGGGTGAGTGTAAGGCCTCGCGCCGGGCGCCTTCACCCGAGCCGCGCGGTCACCTTTCGGGAAGACCCTCGCGACCCTTCTCGCGCACCCTATCGAGGCCCGCCGTCCCATGTCCGCGACCGTTCACCACCACGATGTCCTGATCCTCGGCAGCGGCGCGGCCGGACTCAGCCTCGCCCTGCGCTTGCGCGGCCAGTTGTCGGTCGCCGTGCTCTCCAAGCGCGAGCTCAAGGAGGGCAGCACCCTGTACGCCCAGGGCGGCATCTCGGCGGTCCTCGACGCCAAGGACTCGGTGGACTCCCACGTCAAGGACACCCTCAAGGCGGGCGCGGGGTTGTGCGATCCGCAGGTGGTGCGACACGTGGTGGAGCGCGGCCCCGACAACATCCGCTGGCTGCTCGATCAGGGTGTCGCCTTCACCCGCAACGAGAGCTATGAATCCGCGGGCGGCTATCACCTGACCCGAGAGGGCGGTCACAGCCATCGTAGGGTCGTGCACGCGGCAGACGCCACCGGCCATGCCGTGGCGACCACCCTCGAGAGCCGGGTACGCGAATGCCCCAACGTGACGCTCTACGAGCAACACATCGCCGTCGACCTGATCACGACGCGGCTGCTGCGCGGCCAGGGTGATGACCCAACCCATCGCTGCCTCGGCGCCTATGTGCTCGATCTCGGCAGCGGCCGCGTCGAGACCTTCCTCGCGCCCTTCGTGGTGCTGGCCACGGGCGGGGCCAACAAGGTCTACCTCTACACCAGCAACCCCGATGTCTCCACCGGCGACGGTATCGCCATGGCCTGGCGGGCCGGCTGCCGGGTGGCCAACATGGAGTTCATGCAGTTTCACCCAACATGTCTCTATCATCCTGACGCCAAGACCTTTCTGGTCACGGAGGCCCTGCGCGGAGAGGGGGCACGGCTCCTCCTGCCCGACGGCGAACGCTTCATGCCGCGTTTCGACGAGCGCGCCGAGCTCGCCCCTCGCGATATCGTCGCCCGGGCCATCGACCACGAGATGAAGCGCCTGGGCGCGCCCTGCGTCTTCCTCGACATCTCCCACCGACCGCCCGAGTTCGTGATCGAGCACTTCCCGACCATCCACGCACGCTGTCTCGAACTGGGGATCGACATCACCCGCGAGCCGGTCCCGGTGGTCCCCGCCGCCCATTACACCTGCGGGGGGGTGATGGTCGACGCCCATGCCCGTACCGACCTGCCCGGGCTCTATGCCAGCGGCGAGACCGCCTACACGGGGCTGCACGGGGCCAACCGCATGGCCAGCAACTCACTCCTGGAGTGCCTGGTCTATTCCGAGCTGGCCGCCCGGGACATCGGCGAGCTGGCGGGCCAAACCCCCCGCCCCCCAGAGGTGCCGGGCTGGGACGAGAGCCGGGTTACCGAACCGGACGAGGAGGTGGTGGTCACCCACAACTGGGAGGAGCTGCGGCGCTTCATGTGGGACTACGTGGGCATCGTGCGCACCACCAAGCGCCTGCGCCGGGCCAAGCGCCGCGCGGACCTCCTGACCCAGGAGGTGATCGAGTACTACGGCAATTTCCGCGTCGGTAACGATCTGATCGAGCTGCGCAACCTGCTCGAGGTCTCGGACCTCATCATCCAGTCGGCCCTGCGCAGGCGCGAGAGCCGCGGCCTGCACTACACCACGGACTTCCCGCGCAAGGACCGCTCCCAGCGCGCGCCGACCGTGCTCATCCCCGACGGCTATCAGCCTCGCTCGGGGCATTGACCCCGGTCTCGTCCGGCGGGCTGGCCCGGCGCACCCCGCCGAGCCAGGCGAGGAGTAGCTTGTACCCGAGGACCAGGACCACCGCCCCGACGAAGAGGCCGATGATCCCCGAGCTGATCAGCCCACCGATGGCCCCGATGAAGACCACCGCCATGGGCACCTCCACGCCTCGCCCCAGGAAGAGCGGCTTGAGGATGTTATCGACGCTGCTCACGAACAGCATCCACACCAGGAAGAGGACGAAGGTCAGGGTGTCCGCGTGGTAGAAGACATAGATCACCGTCGGGATGGTGAGCGGGAAGATCCCCACCTGGACCGTGGCGAGCACCAGTGCCAGCAAGGCCCACAGCCCCGCGCCGGGAATGCCCACCGCGAGCCAACCGAGGCCGGCGAGCAGCGACTGGATCAGGGCCACACCCAGTATGCCGCGCGTGACGCTGCGAATGGTCGCCTCGGCGAGCTGCGCGAATTCGAGCCCGCGCGCCCCGGCCAGCCGTTCCGCCACCGCGTAGGCGGCCCGCGCCGACCCATCGGATTGGGCCAGTAGAACGGCGGCGATGCCCACCGCGAAGATGAACTGGACCAGTCCCAGCCCAGCCCCGCCCGCCAGCTCCAAGACCCAGCGCAAGAAGGCCTTGACCTGGGGCGCGAAGGGGACCAGGGCGGACTCGAGGTCGGTCGCGGCCTCCGACCAGAAATCGGCGAGGACGGCCCCGAAGAAGGGCAACCCGGCGGCCCATGCAGGTGGCGGCGGGATCTCCAGGGTCCCGTCCTCCACGCCGCGCACCAGACCGTGGGCCATCTCCACCACGGACGCGCCCAGCAGGCTCGCCGGCACCAGCAGCAACACGAGCAGGACGAGCGCCACGATCACCGCCGCCATCACCCGATGCCCGCTCAGGGCATCGACCAGTCGCGTGTAGCCCGGATAGACCGCGATGGCGATGATCATCCCCCACAGGATCGGCACGATGAAGGGACGCACGATCTGGAAGCACCAGGCCGCGAGCAAGGCGATGAGCGCGATGCGGATCGCCGCCTCGATGCTGCGCTCGACGAATGCGCTGCTGTCCGAGTCGTCTCGTCCCATCCGGTCCTCTACTCGCGCTGTTGGCCAGGCCGTCGCATCCTATACCGGCTCGAAGGGGGCGGCCAGATCGGGCCCCTCAGGCCTGCGTCCCATCATGGCGACCAGGGCCGCCGCGGCCGGACATCAACCACTCCGACGTCGGGCGGCCCAAACACGCGTCGGCCCGCACCGCAGGGTCCTCAGGTGACCGCCGCCGATCCCCCGCCAGGGGCCCCAGGTCCTAAGGCCGAGGCGCGGGGCAGGCTCGACCCCGAGGCCTTGGCCCGCTCCATCAAGGCCTGGGGCAGGGACCTGGGATTCCAGCAGGTGGGGATCACTGGCACCGACCTGGGCGACGCCGAGTCGCGACTCCTCGCCTGGCTGGATGCCGGACGCCACGGCGAGATGGACTACATGGCACGCCACGGCACCCGGCGCAGTCGCCCGGCGGTGCTCATCCCCGGCACCCGCAGCGTGGTCTGCGTGCGCATGGACTATCTCCCCGAGCGTCAGCCACGGATGGCGGAGGTCCTCGAAGATTCGGCGGCCGCGTTCGTCTCCCGCTACGCCCTCGGCCGGGACTATCACAAGACCCTGCGGCGCAGGCTCCAACGCCTGGCCGATCGCATCACGGCCGCCATCGGCCCCTTCGGCCATCGCGCCTTCGTCGACTCCGCGCCGGTGATGGAGAAGCCGCTCGCCGAGCGCGCCGGACTCGGATGGACGGGTAAGCACACCAATCTGATCCACCGCTCATCCGGCTCCTGGTTCTTCCTCGGTGAGCTCTACACCGACCTCGATCTGCCCCACGATCAGCCCGCCCGCGACCACTGCGGTGACTGTCGCGCCTGTCTCGATATCTGCCCGACCCGTGCCATCGTCGCCCCCTACCAGCTCGATGCGCGTCTGTGCATCTCCTATCTCACCATCGAGCATCGGGGCAGCATCCCAGAGCCCCTGCGGCCCCTGATGGGAAACCGGGTCTATGGTTGCGACGACTGTCAGCTCGTCTGTCCCTGGAACCGATTCGCCCGGCTCACCGCCGAGACCGACTTCCTCCCCCGGGGGGGCCTGGACACGGCCACCCTGGTCGAGCTCTTCGCCTGGGACGAGGCCAGCTTCCAGACGCGCACCCAAGGCACGGCGATTCGCCGGATCGGTTACCCGTGTTGGATGCGCAACCTCGCGGTGGCGATCGGCAACGGCCCAGGGGGTCCCGCCGCGATCGGTGCCCTGCGTGCACGCTCGGCGGACCCGAGCCCGCTGGTGCGCGAGCACGTCCACTGGGCGCTCCGACGCCTCGGCGCCTGAACCCATCGGCCTGCATCGTCCGCCCGGGTGTTAACCTGCCGTCGGGGTTGGGATACACTCCGTCCGACCGGGGCACCGCCTGCAGGCCCCTTTGGAAACCGCCGATCGAGCGCCGCCCGGGCGCCCCATCGGTTCCCGTAACGATGACGCGGCCCAATGCTTGACCCCCGATGTCGGCCGTCCGACGATCCGACATCCCAAGCACCCGGTGGTCCCGGCAGGCGACCGGGACCCCTGCCCCGCTCGGGCCTCGTCCCCGGGGCCGCCTCGCAACGAACACGGCCGAATCCATGCCCTATTTCGTGTACAAGATCACCCCGCCCCGCGAGCTGACCCACATCGCGACCATCACCCAGTACCAGGAGGCACGCGGGAAGATCCGCGCACTGCGCCAAGGCGCCGCGCCCGATGAGGAGTTCCGCATGATCTTCGCAGGCCAGATGGGCGAGGCGGAGCGTCTGCTGGCGACGCCGAGGGATGAACGGGTCATTGGCGAGGACTAGTCCGCAGACTCGTGCCTACGGAAACCGGGATCACCAGCAGCCCAACCATGGCGGAGAGACCCACTCATCGCATCAGCAACCGGCAGCGCTTCGCCGGGGTCATGGAGCAGTGTCGCGATCTGGTGGTCGGCTTCTGCGACGGTCAGCTCAGGGTCATGTTCGAGAAGACCGGCGGCGCCCTGCTCGAGTTCGCGGAACGTGCCGAGAGCAACGCCGTCCAGAGCCGATTCTTCGACGCCATGGGCCAGCTCAGCCGCCGCCGCGCGGCCATCGAGCACCTGTTCCGCCTCGAGATCAATCAGGGGTTCGACGAGTTGGAGAATGTGCGTCCGCCGTCGGGGCCGCTTGCGGACAGCTCGGCCCTGGACGGTGTCGAGCTCTCCCTGGTGGAGCCCGACGAGATGGAAGAGCGGGTCGCGGCGGAGAACCTCGTGCTCGCGGCGAACGCCAACTACTTCCCCGAGCTCTATGCCCTGAGCCAGCGTCTGGGTGCCATCTACACCGGGATCAAGCTCAAGGACCATGAGATCCCCGGCGGCCCGCACCACCTGGTGAGCGCCTACCGGCGGGCGCTCGAGGATCTCGACGTCGACGTCAAGGTCAAGGTCATCCTCTACGCCCTGTTCGATAAGTTCGTGCTCAAGGCCGCGAGACCCACCTACGAGGGCTACAACGCCCTGCTGATCGAGGCCGGGGTGATCCCCAACCTCAAGCCGGTCCAGCTGCGCCAAGACAAGTCCCGCGATGGGCCACACCGGCGACGCCCAGATCCTTCCAAGGAGCCGTCCAGGGATCCATCCCGGGATTCGTCCTCGGATCTATCCAGGGAGCCATCGAGCGAGGCCGCGGAGCCGCGCTCGCTCGGGGCCGAGCTCTTCGACTCCATCCTCGAGCTCATGTCCACGCGCCGACCCGGACGCGGCGCCGCGCCGCGGACAGATCGGCCCGCGGCGAGCGCGTCCGAGGCGGCGGCGCAAACCCGCGAGCTGCTCTCGGCCATCTCGAGCCTACAGTCCCAGCGCACCCCGGAGACGGTCTCGACCTCGGTCGCCGAGGCCATCCAGTTCCCCACCATCGAGGTGGACGCCGACTTCGTCTCGCGGGTGAAGGATGCCTTGAGCCTCGAGCGCGAGCAGGTGCTGAGCCGGATCGACAAGGACAAGTTGTCGTCCATGGATGCCGATCTCATCGACCTGATCGGCATGCTCTTCGAGTACATGCTCAACGACCCGGTCCTGCCCAACGTTGCCAAGGCACTGCTCAGCCATCTGCACACGCCCTACCTGAAGGTGGCCCTCATCGATCGTCGGCTGCTGGTGGACAGCCGGCATCCTGCCCGACGGCTACTCGACCACATGGTGGAGGCCGGCAGCCTCTGGGTCGAGGAGGGAAACCCCGCCAAGGGTATGTTCCCGGCCATGCAGGAGATCGTCGACCGGGTGCTGCAAGAGTTCAGCGACGACGTGCGGCTGTTCGACGAGCTCCTGGAGTCCTTCGACCAGAAGATGCGCGAGCAGCAAAGGCGCAGCGACACCATGGAGCAGAGGACCCAGGAGGCCGCGCGCGGGCGCGAGAAGCTCACCCTCGCAAAGCAGCGCGCGGCCCGGGAGATCCGCGCACTGGTCGGCGCCCACCCTGTCCCCAAGCCGGTCGCCAACTTCCTGTCCCGGACCTGGCTCGACCATCTTGCCTTCATCCTGCTGCGCGACGAGGAGCAGGAGCGCGGCATCACCTGGAAGAGCTCAGTCAGCATCGGCGAGCAGCTGGTGGGATTGTTCGATCCCCAGGCGAGCCCCCAGACCCAGCGCGACAGACTGGCCGCCATCCCGGCGCTCCGCGAGCAGATCGCCGCCGCCGCACAGCGCATGGGAAGCGTGAGCGGCGGCAGTGTCGCTGCCTTGCTCGCGCTCCTCGACAACCCGCAGACCTGGCAATCCCATGCCCTGGAACGTCCCGAGATCGAGATGCCCGGGACCCCCGCACCGGCCTCGGGCACCCCCGCCCCCATCCTCTCGGCTGCGGTGCCGGACGACGATGATCTCTCGGAGCCGGAACGCCAGATGGTGGGCCGCCTGCGCAAGATGCGCTTCGGCACCTGGTTCGAGTTCAAGGGCGAGCCGGGGGAGCCACCGCGCCGCATCAAGCTGTCGTGGATGAGCCCGCTCACATCCACCTGTATGTTTGTGGATCGCTCCGGGCGACAGGCCGAGATCAAGAGCCTCCCAGAGCTCGCCCAGGAGATCCTTGCCGGACGGGCACGGGTGATCCCGCGCCCCAAGCATCCCTTTATCGACCGCGCCTTGGTCTCGATCCGCAAGATGCTCCAGGGCGACACGCCCCCGTCGGACGTGGCCGTCGGACCTACTCCCTAGCAGGGTCAGCGGTCAGGTTGGCCTAGCGGCCAGCGGCGGGGTTCGGAGAGAGGCCCGGCCGGTGGGCCCGGCCGAATGGGTCAGCGTGCGGAGACCGGACTACCCAGCTCCGCCCACAGGTGACGCAGCACCTTGCGGACATAGTCCTGGGTCTCGGAGTAAGGCGGGATCTGTCGGCCGTACTTGATGACCGCGTTCTCACCGGCGTTATAGCCCGCCAGCGCGAGGCGCAGGTCCTGATCGAACATGTCGAGCAGGTCCCTCAAATAAGCGGCGCCGCCACGCACGTTCTGGGCGGGGTCGAAACTGTCCCTCACCCCGTAGCGAGCGGCGGTGCCGGGCATCAACTGCATCAAGCCTTGGGCCCCGGCGTGGGAGACGGCCTGCGGATTGTAGGCGGACTCGGTGCGGATGACGGCGTGCAAGAGCTCGGGCAGTAGTCCGTAGCGCTGGGCGTTCTGGTCCACCACGTGGGTGACGCGGGCGCGCCGCTCGCCGAGCTTCTTACTCGGCTTGGACGCACGTGCAGGCTTGCTGATGGCCGGTTGGGTTGCGCGGGCCAAGCGCTCGCGGTTCTCGTCGACCAGCTTGCGCGACTCGCGCTTCCACTCGAGCTTGTACTTGCTTCCACGCAGGGGCGAATCGGTGAAGTAGGTGTTGCCCTTGGCGTCGACATATTTGTAGACGTCGGCCCCCGCATCGGCGCCACCGAGAGCGAGGATCGCGACCACGAGCGTCAGGACCGATGTGCGCATGCCGACCAGCCTCCCCCATCAGTCGGCGCTCCCTTGCCGTATCGTCTCTTTCCCCTAAACCGACGAATGCCATCGCCAGAGCCACTGCCGCACCCGGCGGCCGTCCTCGGGGCGAATCGCTTGACGTGGCCAAGCACCTTGCCCGGCAAGATCCACCCGAGCAGCGAGTGGGATCTTAGACCCTGACCCCCACCCGTCCCCTGACCCAAGTCACGCCTTGGACCAAAGTGGCACCGGAAGCGTGAAGGCCGTCACGGATAGAGCCAATCATCCCCGCCCCATCAACTCATTTCATAGGCGATTGGTTGGAGATACCAAGGGTCATCGATGCGCGACATCACTGATTACCACGCCTTGCCGCCTTGGATCAAGACCGCTCACCCGGTCCGTGATGGAAATCGCGCCGTCAATCATTCGTATTACGCGCACCAGGCCGCACCGCGGCCCGCGAACCCACCCCGAGGCATCTACCCGACTCGCCCGGGGAAGCTGCAAAACCGCCCCATCCATCAATGATGTAAACTCTGAAGATCTCATTAATTCTGTTTTTATATCAGTCGTTTCTCATTGTTTTCTTCTGCGTTGATTGAACCACCGCATGATTGCAGATCCAGACGCCACAACGGTTTGCTTTCTCGCGATCGGCGGTTATACTCCCAACCGCCTTCAACCTTGTTCAATGTCCGGGGGGAACATGAACAGACGTCACTTCCTAGGCGCGGCCCTGTGTGCCGCAACGGCGCCCGCCTTCGCCCGAGTCTCGAGCGAGAAGCGCCGAGTCCTGTCGCTGCACCACCTGCACACCGACGAGCGCATCAGCGTGACCTATCGGGTCGGCGACAGCTATCAGCGCTCCGCGCTCGCGAAGCTCAATGACTTCCTGAGGGACTTTCGCACCGGCGATTCGGTCGCCATCGATCCGCAGCTCTTCGATCTGCTCTACGACGTGAAGACGTCACTCGGCGATCCGGACGCCCGCTACGAGGTCCTGAGCGCCTATCGCTCACCCCGCACCAACGCGATGCTGCGCCGCGCCAGCAGCGGGGTGGCGCGCAACAGCCTGCACCTCTCCGGTCAGGCCCTCGACATACGCTTCCCCGACCATCCGACCCGTCGTATCCGCGACGCGGCATTGCGCCTGAGCCGCGGCGGGGTCGGCTACTATCCGAAGTCCGACTTCGTGCACGTCGATACCGGCCGCGTTCGCCGCTGGGGCGCCTGACCCGGCCCGCGTACCGAGCGGATCCAGCACCGAGGCCGCGGGGCTCCGAGTCCGGGGCCCCGCGGTCTCGGTGGTCGGTCCAACCAGTCAATTCGCCGGCCGGAAGCTCACCGACTGAGCGGGGACATCGACCTCCCCGACCGAGACCGTCCGTTGGGCGTCCAGATCCGGGTCGTCCTTGAGCCGTAAGCGGGTCTCGAGCGCCAGGGCCGGGATCAGGGCCACGACTCGCCGTTCCTCCTTGGCGACGATCACCGCCTCGCCGCGCCAAGCGGGATGCTCTCTTAGGAAGACGAGCTTCCAGTGCAGGTTCGAAAGCCGCTCGGCGCGGCGGACCGCGGCTCCACCAAGCTCTGCCTCGGCGACCCGTTCGACGACCTGCTCGGGCGTGAGCAGGGTCGTGCCATCGAGCCAGGCACGCAGCTGCTGGTGGACCAGGAGATCCGGATAACGACGCAAGGGACTGGTGACCCGGGTGTACATGGGCAGACCGAGCCCGGCGTGCACATCGGGTGCCGCGACCATCCGGGTCGGTTTGAAACTTCGGCGTCTTGCATAGTCCGCGGCCAACCCGCCCCCGTCGCGCGCCCCATCGGGCGGGGCCTGGGTCGCGAAGGGGATCGGGATCTCGCATGCGTGGCACAGCCGAGCGACCCCCTCTCCCGCCATGAGCATGGCCTCGGCGACCAGGGCGCGGCTCGCCAATCGCGGCAAGGGCCGGATACGCACCTCCCCGTCCACCACACGCACGCTCACCTCGGGTAGATCCAGGCGGGTCGCCCCCCCTGCCTCGCGGCGGGCGCGGGATCGCTCCGCAAGCTCGCCGAGGGCACGGAAGGGCTCCTCATGGAGCAGGCCCTCCACCTGGGTGTAGGTCATCCGGCGCGCGCGGATCCAGCTCTTGTGGACCTCGATCTCGACGGGCTCCGCCTGCTGATCGAAACGCACTCGGATCGACAAGGCGGGAGAGACCTCGTGCAGCCCCAGCCCGAGAAGCTCGGTGACCGATGGGGGCAGCATATTGACCACGCCCTCGGGGGCGTAGAGGTTGGAGCCACGACTGCGCGCCTCCCGCTCGATCTCCCCGTGCGCCGGCACCAGGGCCGCCACATCGGCGACGTGCACCCAGAGGACGTCGCCCTCGATGCTAAGCGCATCGTCTGGATCCTCGTTCCCCTCGTCATCCACGGCATAGGCCGGCAACGCGGTGAGGTCCAGACGCGTCTCCGTCGGGAGCCCCTCGACCGGGATCAAGGGGTCTTCGAGGGACAGGCCGCAGCGCGCCGGATGGGGGTTGTGGCGCGCCTCCCAGTAGCCGCAGGCGAGCAAGGCGCGATGGGCCGCCTCGGGTGTCTGGTCCAGCTTCAGGGCGGCGAGGATTCGGCTCTGCTCGGCCTGACCGAGAGCCAGACGCTCCACCTCGACCATCCGCTGACGGTCGGCGGGCTCTAGTGCGCCCGCCTCGAGCCGGCCGAGGAATGCCTTCCAGTCGGCCTCCGCCGCCGCCTTGGCGCTGCGCGCCTCGCGCTCCCGCTCCATGTCCGCGCGCGAGCTGACCTGGATCGCGTCCGGCTCCCCGGAAAAACCCAGTCCGTCCGCGACCAGTTGCCAGGCCGCCCAGGCCGTGGCGGGCGAGAATTCGCCGAAGGCGAGCTCGGCGAGCTCGGCCAGATTGGTCTCGCTGCCCTCGAGCAGGGCGTGGGCCTCTTCCGGATCGCCCTGAGGGCTCGCGAGCTCACGGAGGTCCCGGATCGGACCGGGATGGAGCAACAGGACATCCTTCGGGCGCACCCGTTTCGTGCTGCCGCCATCGAGTGCGATCTCGATCTTCTCGCCGATCGTGACCACGCGTGCCGGGCGGGTCTTGTACAGCACCAGGCTGTCGGCCGGCGGACTGACTTGATAAGCTGTCAAAGGACCTTAAACTCCTCGCCGGCGCGACGGTCTTCCATCGCAACCACGCACGCTCAATTCAGACTATCCATCGAACCCTGGGCCGCGCCGGGCTCACCCACCCGATTTCGCGCTCACCATCACGAGGTCATCCTATGGAACCGCAATGGCGGGCCTTTCTCGTCGCCCAGGGGGCCGTGATCGAGGACGGGCAGCCCGTGCGCCTGCCGGATGAAGGCGGTCACGACGCGTCCTGCGACCTCTTCGATCTCTCCCATCTCGGACTCATCGCGGTGAGCGGCCCCGACGCCCTGAGCTTCCTCCAAGGCCAGCTCACCAACGATATCCGGGAGCTCTCGCCGACCCACAGTCAGCTCAGCAGCCATTGCAGCCCCAAGGGGCGCATGATCGCGAGCTTCCGGTTGTTGCTCCGGGACGGGACCATCCTCCTCCAATTACCCCGCGAACGGGTGGCGAGCCTGCTGCAAAGGCTGCGGCTGTTCGTGCTCAGGGCCCAGGTCAGCGTGCAAGACGCGAGCGACACCCTGGTGCAGATAGGTCTTGCGGGGAGCGGTGCACCGAGCCTACTCCAATCTCTAGGTCTGCCGGCGCCCGATACAGACGGCGCGGTAGCGGCCGCTGGCGAGATCAGTGTCCTGCGCCTCCCCGCCCCGGTCCCGCGTTTCGAGCTGCTCGGACCCCCCGACGCCATCCGGGCGATTTGGCCGAGCCTCACGGAGTCCGCATCCCCGGGCTCGGCGGACACCTGGGCCCTGCATGATATCCGAGCCGGCATCCCCAGCGTCTTCGACGCGACCGCCGATGCCTTCGTGCCCCAGATGGTCAACCTACAGCTGATCGACGGGGTCAGCTTCCACAAGGGCTGCTATACGGGCCAGGAGATCGTGGCGCGGATGCAGTACCTGGGCAAGCTCAAGCGCCGCATGTATATCGCCGAGGTCGATGCAGCCTCGCCTCCGCGACCTGGGGACCTCCTGACCTCGCCCGGCAGTAGCTCGGAGCAGGCACCAGGGCGCGTCGTCGATGCACGCCCCATGGGTGACGGTCGCTACGCACTCCTCGCGGTCGTTGAGATCGCCTCGGCCGAGGGGGGCGAGGTCCGACTCGGCGAAGAGGGCCCGGCCCTGCGGCTCGAGCCGCCGCCCTACGGATTCGCTGCCGATCAGGAATCCAACAGCCCCTGATCACGGCCCCCGGGCGATGGCGCTTGAGCCTGGAAGATCCTGCCTCGAGACGGTTTTCCCGGTCGCGCCCCGTCCGAATGGCTCAGGAGCAGCGGCCCGCTGGTGGGCGCACGCCGGGATCAGTCCTCCGGGCGCATGTGCGGAAACAACAGGACATCGCGGATCGAGGGTGAGTCGGTGAGCAGCATCACCAGCCGATCGATGCCGATGCCCTCCCCCGCCGTCGGCGGCATCCCGTGCTCCAGGGCGCGGATGTAATCGGCGTCGTAGTACATCGCCTCCTCGTTCCCCGCGTCCTTCTCAGCCACCTGGCGCAGGAAACGCTCTGCCTGGTCCTCCGGGTCGTTCAGCTCGGAGAACCCATTGGCGATCTCCCGCCCGCCGATGAAGAGCTCGAAGCGCTCGGTCACCGCGTCATCGGAGTCGCTGCGCCGCGCCAGTGGCGAGACCTCGGTGGGATAACCGGTGACAAAGGTGGGCTGGACGAGGCGCGCCTCGACCGTCTCCTCGAAGATCGCCACCTGGACCCGGCCCAGACCCCAATCCGCCTCGCTCTCGAGCCCAAGGCCCTTCGCGAACGCGCGGGCGGCCGCCAGGTCGTCGATTCCGCCATCGGCCAGGCCCGGGTTGTGGCGCACCACCGCGTCACGGACCGATACGCGCTCAAAGCGGCCGCCAAAATCCAGCTCTGTGCCCTGGTAGTTGATGCGGGTGGTCCCGAGGACGGTCTCGGTGAGACGCCGCATCATGTCCTCGGTGAGGTCCATGAGGTCGCGGTAGTCCGCGTAGGCCTGATAGAACTCCACCATGGTGAACTCGGGGTTGTGTCGGGTGGAGAGCCCTTCGTTGCGGAAGTTTCGATTGATCTCGTAGACCTTCTCGAAGCCTCCGACCACCAGGCGCTTGAGGAAGAGCTCCGGGGCGATGCGCAGATAGAGATCCATATCCAGCGCGTTGTGGTGGGTGACGAAGGGCCGGGCCACGGCGCCGCCGGGGATCACCTGCATCATCGGGGTCTCCACCTCGAGGAAACCGCGCCGATTCAGATACTCGCGCAGGAACTGGATGATGCTCGAGCGGATGCGGAAGGTCTGCCGGGCAGCCGCGTTGACGATCAGGTCGACGTAGCGCTGCCGATAGCGGGTCTCCATGTCCGAGAGCCCGTGCCATTTCTCCGGCAGCGGACGCAGGGCCTTGGTCAGCAGACGCAGCGCGGTGCAGCGCACCGACAGCTCGCCGGTCTTGGTCTTGAACAGCGTCCCCTCCGCGCCGAGGATGTCGCCCAGGTCCAGCTCGCGCTTGTAGGCGGCGTAGGCCTCCTCGCCCACCGCGTCACGCTGGACGAAGAGCTGGATGCGCCCGGACATGTCCTGCAGATGCGAGAAGCTCGCCTTGCCCATGACCCGTCGGCTCATCAGCCGACCCGCGACCCGCACCGGGATGGACTCGGCCTCCAGGATCTCGGGGGCCTTGTGGGCATGGGTCGCGAGCAGGTCCTCGGCGAGCGCGTCGCGCCGGAAGTCGTTCGGGAAGGCGACCCCTCGCTCACGCAGTTGCGCGAGCTTCTGCCGGCGTTGGGCAATGAGCTGGTTCTCGTCCGGCTGCTCGCCCGCGGGCTCCGGGTGCGCGGCCTGCTGGGAGGCTGGCGGGAATGGTGGGTCGGCGCGTCGCTCGCTCATGGGACTCTGGCTCCTCGGTCGGGCCTTTACAGACCGCTCTTCAGGCTGGCCTCGATGAAGGGGTCGAGATTCCCGTCGAGCACCGACTGGGTGTTGGCGATCTCCACCTGGGTGCGCAGGTCCTTGATGCGCGACTGGTCGAGCACGTAGGAGCGGATCTGACTGCCCCAGCCGATGTCCGACTTGCTGTCCTCCACCGCCTGCTGGGTGGCCCGGCGCTTCTGCATCTCGAGCTCGTAGAGCTTGGCCTTGAGCTGCTTCATCGCCTGATCCTTGTTCTTGTGCTGAGAGCGGTCGTTCTGACACTGGGTCACGATCCCGGTCGGATTGTGGGTGATACGCACCGCCGACTCGGTTCGGTTCACGTGCTGGCCGCCCGCGCCGCTGGCCCGATAGACATCGATGCGCAGGTCGGCGGGATTGATCTCGACCTCGACGCTGTCATCGATCTCGGGCGAAACGAAGACCGCGGCGAAGGAGGTGTGCCGCCGGTTGCCCGAGTCGAAGGGTGACTTGCGGACCAGACGATGCACGCCGGTCTCCGTGCGCAGCCAGCCGAAGGCGTAATCGCCCTCCAGGCGCAGGGTGGCCGACTTGATCCCTGCCACCTCGCCGGGGGAGGCCTCCATCAGCTCCGCCTTGAAGTCGTGGCGCTCGGCCCAGCGCAGATACATCCGCAGGAGCATCTCCGCCCAGTCCTGGGCCTCGGTCCCGCCGGACCCGGCCTGGATGTCGAGGAAGGCGTTGCGCGGGTCCATCTCACCCGAGAACATGCGCCGGAACTCGAGCTCCGCGACCCGCGACTCGAAGCGGGCGAGATCGCGCTCGAGGTCGCCCAGGGTCGCCTCGTCCGCCTCCTCGGCGGCCATCGCGAGCAGGTCGCCGGCATCGCGTGAGCCCCGCCCCCAGCTCATCCATGCTCACCACCACGGCCTCGAGGGCCGCGCGTTCCCGGCCCAGGGCCTGGGCACGCTCCGGGTCGCTCCAGACCCCCGGATCCTCCAGCTCCCGCAGGACCTCGGTCAGGCGGTCTTTGCGTTCGGCGTAGTCAAAGATACCCCCTAAGGGAGCCGAGGCGTCCCTTGAGGTCGTTGATTTGGTGGGCGATCGGGTTGATGTCCAGCATGGGTCACACCGGGCGAGCAAACTGGGAAGTATACCGGTCCGGGTGCCTCATACACCACTCCCGCGAGCCCTGCCGCTCGTACCACCAACATCGAAAGGGCGCTCATGTCGTCTATACTCTGGCCCGATCCAATCAACCGTATCCGACCCCGCACATGGCACGACTACCTCGGTTCGTCCTCCCCGGTCACCCGCAGCATGTCCTGCAGCGCGGCAACAACCGCCAGCAGATCCTCTTCGACGAGCAGGACTTCTGGTTCATGTGGGAGAAGATCGCCGCCGCGGCGCAGAAGTTTCACTGCCGCATCCACGCCTACACCCTGATGCCGAACCATTTCCACCTGCTCCTCACCCCGGACCAGGAGGACGGCATCGGCAAGCTCATGCAATATGTCGGGCGCTATTACGTGCAGTACTTCAACGCCCGTTACGACCGCACGGGCACCCTCTGGGAAGGCCGTTATCGCGCCACCCTGCTCGATCCCGAGCGCTTCCTGCTCCCGGTGAGCCGC
Source organism: uncultured Gammaproteobacteria bacterium (assembly GCA_963714915.1). Lineage (GTDB taxonomy): Bacteria > Pseudomonadota > Gammaproteobacteria > Chromatiales > Chromatiaceae > Thiodictyon. Next base: position 56,896 of record CAVQQM010000009.1, on the reverse strand, counting down.
TATGTGGAGCTCAACGCGGTTCGCCTCGGTCTGGTGGAAGGACCCCAGGACTACGCCTGGTCCAGCTATGGGGCCAATGCCATGGGGACTGACGACCCTTTGGTCACCCCTCACCCCGTCTACGAGCGCCTCGGACGCGGACCCAAGTCTCGCCAGGGCGCGTACGCGCGCGGATTCGAGACCCCCTATGACGACGCGCTCCTTAACCGCATTCGCGACGCCACCAACAAGGCGTGGGTGCTCGGCGACGGCGACTTCTGCGCCCAGATCGAGCGCCAGTTGAACCGCCGCACCAGCCCGCGCCCGCGCGGCGGCGACCGACGCTCCGAGGCCTACCGTCGCGCGACCGGCCGACTGTGACCCAGGATCCCGCCCACCTGACCGCGACCTGCCGCAGGCCCGATCCAGCAACCGAGGTACTGATCGCCGAGGGCTGCCACATCATCGAGACCTGGAACCTGCCGGCGGATGAGCGACTGTCGGTCGCCCGGGCGCGGGTCGAGGCGGGGGTCACCACCCGCTGGCACCGGCTGCGAGGGATCGCGGAACGCTACCTGATCGTCTCCGGACAGGGGGTCGCCGAGGTCGAGGGGATGGCGTCGGCGCGCGTGGGACCAGGGGATCTCGTCTACATCCCGCCGGGACGGGCCCAGCGCATCCGCAACCCCGGCCCGTCGGATCTGGTCTTCTACGCCCTGTGCACCCCGAGATTCGTCCCCGCTGCCTATCTGGACGCGGAGCCCGGCGCGGACCAGCCCGGGCCGGATTCCTCGGCCTGACCGGCGGCCAAGGCCGAGCGAATCGGGCCGCGCCGATCGGTTCAAACCCGGATCGTCAGGCCATCGGAGAGAGACAGACGATAGGCCCGGTAGGCCGGGATGGCGCCGGCCAGGAGCGCCGCGCCGAGCACCCCGCCCAAGAGACCGAGCTCGTAGCCCCCCGGCCCTGACAGGGCGAGGTGCAGCCCGAGGCGCGACTCGACCAACGGCTGGGTCAAGAACAGCAGGCCGTAGAGCAAACCGACGCCGAGGGCCACGCCGATCAGGCTGAGGAAGGCGGCCTCGCCGAGGATCAGGACGAACACGTGGGCGGGACGCGCCCCGACCGAGCGCAGGATCGCCATCTCGCGCCGCCGCCCCTCGAGGCTGGTGAGCAGGGCCGTGAGCATCCCCACCAGGCCCACCACCACCACGAACGCTGAGACCACCAGCAAGGCGTTCTCGGCGACCCCCATCAGGCCCCAGAGCTCGCTCAGCGCGACCCCGGGCAGGATGGCGAGCAGGGGCTCGGCGGCGTACTCGTTCACGTGGCGCTGCACCTCGAAGGTGGCGATGCGCGACTTGAGCCCCACCAAGGCGGCGGTGATCGCCCGGGGCGTTAGATCCAGCCCACCCCCCTCCGCCACCCGCCCCGCACCCCCCGGCCAGTCCGCGTGGATCGCCTCGATGCCTGCGAGGTCCACGTGAACGGTGCGGTCCACCGGGGTCCCGGTGGGCTCGAGGATCCCGACTACGCGAAACGGGTGGTCGTCGTGCTGGGCGAAGCTGACATCTCCGGCACCGTGGGCGATGACGATGGACGACCCCAGCTCATACCCCAGGGCCTCGGCCACCTCGCTCCCCAGCACGGCATCGTAGGTGTCCTCGAAGACGCGACCGGAGGCGAGGATGAGACCCCGGTCGCGGGCGTAGCGGTAATGCTCGAAATAGGCGGGTGTGGTCCCGAGCACCCGGAACCCGCGATGTGAGTCGCCCAGTGACAGGGGCACGGTCCAGGCCACCTTGGGATGGGCCGCGAGATCCTGGTAGCTGCGCCAGGAGATGTTGTTGGTGGCGTTGCCGATCCGAAACACCGAGTAGAGTAGGAGCTGCACGGTTCCGCCGCGGGCCCCGACGATCAGGTCGGTCCCGGAGATGGTGTTGGCAAAGCTCGCACGCGCCTCCTGGCGAACCCGCTCGACGCCGATCAGGAGGGTCACCGAGAGCGCGATGGACAGCACCGTCAGCGCCGCCGTGAAACGCCGGTTGGCGAGGCTCTTCCAGGCAAGGCCGAAGACCGCCATCAGTCCCTGGACTCCGATTCGGCCGAGCAACCGGGGCCCGCCTGGGGGCCGACCCGGTTGACCTGGGCGAGCCGGATCACCCGGTCGAACAGGGGCTCGAGGGTGGCATCGTGACTGACGAACACCAGCGTCGCGCCGGCCTCGGCGCATTCCTTGAACAGCAGCCGGATGAAGGCCTCGCGGCGGTCGGAGTCGAGGGAGGAAGTCGGCTCGTCGGCGATCAGGAGCTCGGGCGCCCCGAGCAAGGCCCGCGCCGCGGCGACCCGCTGTTGCTGTCCCACGCTCAGTGAGGTCACCGCCCGCCCCTGGAGCCCCGCATCCCCGAGGTCGAGATCGCCGAGCAGCCGCAGGGCCTCCGCCCGCACGCTGGGCGAACGGCGCAGGGCCTCGGACCGGCGCCGGCGGGAGAAACGCGCCGGCAGCATGACGTTCCCGGTCGTGGACAGATACGGGATGAGATTGAACATCTGGAAGATGTAACCGATGTGGTCGGCGCGAAAGTGATCCCGCTCCGCGCCCCCGAGCCGGCCCAGCTCGCGTCCCAGCACCCGGAGTGTCCCGCCGCTCGCCACCGCCACCCCCGCCAGGAGCCCGAGCAAGGTGCTCTTGCCGCTGCCGCTCGGTCCCTCGATGAAGACCCGCTCGCCGCGCTCGATGACGAGCTCGGGCAGGTCCAGCACCATGGGCGTGCCCGCGGCCCATCGAAACCGCAGGTCACGGATCTCGACGGCGGGATCAACCACGCCCCTGGGCCCTTGGGGAGCCGGCTCCATTCAGAACCGCAGCACCGAATCGGCCGGCGTCAGCTCCACCGCACCCTGACCGCCCGGGGTGACGAATTGCACCCGCACCCGTTCGGTACCTGGAAAGGCATCGAAGAGCCCGAGATCGAGCCGGGTCAACGCGCCCGGGTCCCGGCAGTCGAGGCGATACGCGGCCCGGATGTCGGCATGGGCAGCGCCGGCGTGGTCGTCCGCGTGCTCGTGCCCATGCTCATGCTCATGCCCATGCCCATGCCCATGCCCCGAGACCTTCGCGGGCTCTCGATCGTTCCCGCCGGCGCCGTCCTCGCCCAGATGCCCCGGCGGCGCGACCACCTCAGACTGTGCAAGGTCGCAACCGGCCTCCTCGGGCACCCGGAAGAGCCGCCCCCAGTCCGCGAGGACTGCCAGGGCGTCGTCCAGGGCCTTGCGCTCCGCATCGCTCGTGGGGGCGTGCTCGAAGCCCACCAGGTTCATGGCGGGTGACTCCAGCTCGACCTGCATCACCGTCCCTTCGATGGCGAGGGTGAGGCTCGCCACCCCGTGCTCGTGGGTCCCGTGCTGGCGCTGCCCGGGGTCCTGTGCCGCCGCGAGCGGCTGGACGACGAGCAGGGCGGAGATCGCGGCGCTGGTCAGATACGGGGTCATGGATGGCGTTGGACCTCTGGGGTGGAGGATGGATCAGATCCGGACTGGCGCCCCGACCAAAGGGCTAGCCGTTGTCCGGTTTGCGGGCGCACTCGGCGCAGGTTCCGAGCAGCTCCACGACCGGCTTGCTGGTCTGGAAACCGGTGCCGCGCGCGGCGGACTGGAGGCTCCGGATCACCGACGGGTCCTCCAGCTCGTTCACCTCCCCGCACTCGGCGCAGATCAGGAACTGGCTCGCGTGGGGATGCTCCGGGTGCGAGCAACCGACGAAGGCATGCAGGCTCTCGAGCTTGTGGATCAGGCCCTGCTCGAGCAGGAAATCCAGGGCGCGGTAGACGGTCGGGGGCGCCGGGTTGCGCACCGTCTCCCGCAATCGGTCGAGGATCTCGTAGGCGCTCAGGGGCCGCTCCGAGGCGCACACCAGCTCCAGCACCCTGCGCCGCTGATCCGTGAGCCGCGCCCCGCGTTGGGCGCACAGCTGCTCGGCGCGCTTCAGGACCCGATCGAGCGCCGCCTGACTCATGCCCCCGCGACCCCACGCACAGAGGCTGCCGCCGCCCGGCGGGCCCGTCGGGCCAACAGCCCCTGGGTCAGCAAGGCCGAGGTCAGATAGACCGCACCGGCGAGCAGCACGATGGTCGGACCGGCCGGCAGGTCGGGACCATAGGACAGGGCGAGCCCGGCGGTGCTGATAAGGGCCCCGAGCAGGGTCGCGAGCACCATCATGCGCGTCAGGGTGTGGACGTAGTGCCCGGCCACCGCCGCGGGCAGGGTCAGGAGCGCCAGCACCAGGATCAATCCCACGACCTGCACCAGCAGCACCACGGTCACGGCCACCATCACCAGCAGGAGCAGATAGAAGAAGGCGACCGGCAGTCCGCGCAGCCTGGCCAGCTCCTCGTCGAAGACCACCGCGAGCAGTTGCCGGTGATAGGCCCATACCAAGGAGAGCAGCAAGGCATCCAGGGCCGCCATGAACCAGAGGCTCTCCTTGGGCACCAGCAGGATGTTGCCGAACAGATAGCCCATGAGGTCCGACTGATACCCCGGGGTCTTGGCGATGAAGACGACCCCCACCGCCATGCCGATGGCCCACAAGGCCCCGATCATGGTGTCCTCCTGGGCCTTCCAGGCGAGCCGGACCCAGCCCAGCAGCAAGGCCGATGCCACGGCGGCCATCAGGGCCCCGGCGAGCGGATCGAGACCGTAGTACTGGGCCGCCCCCATCCCGCCGAGCACCGAATGGGCGATGCCGCCGGCGAGGAAGGAGATCCGTTTGACCACCACATAGGTCCCGATCACCCCGCAGCCGAGGCTCGCCAAAAGTCCCGCGATCAGGGCGGACTGGAGGAAGCCATGCGCGGCGAGTGCAGAGAGGAAGTCGCCCATGGCTCAGTGACGATGGGCAACCATGCGCACGTTGTCGCCATAGAGGGCATGGATGACCTCACCGTCGACGGCGTCGGTGCGATGGCACACCAGGGTGCGGTTGAGGCACGCGACCCGGCTCACATAGCCCGAGACGAAGGCGACGTCGTGGGAGACCACCAGGATGGTCATGCGCTCGTTAAGGCGCTTGAGCAGGTCGAACACCTCGCCCTCCAGACGCTGATCGATATTGGCGGTCGGCTCGTCCAGGATCAACAGCTCCGGGTCGCCGGCCAGCGCGCGGGCCAGCAGCACCCGCTGGAGCTGCCCGCCCGAGAGGCTGCCGATCTGGCGCTGGGCCAGATCCAGGGCCTCGACCTCCCCGAGTGCACGGCTGGCCGCGATCCGGTCGGTGTGTCGGTAGGCGCCGGGCAGCAGCGACGCGAGCCAGCCGCGGGCACGGCCCGCGCCGAGCCGGCCGAGTAGCACCACCTGCTCGACGGTGATGGGGAAATCGCGCGGGAAGCTCGGATACTGGGGGACATAGCCGATGCGCTGCCCGACCTCCCCCGGCTCATGGCCGAGCACCCGGATCCAACCCGCCTGGGGCCTCAACAGCCCGAGGACGAGCTTGAGCAGGGTGCTCTTGCCCCCCGCGTTGGGGCCAACCAGCCCGAGGAACTCACCCGCTGGGACCTCAAGGTTGACGCCCTCGAGCACGGTCGGGCCCCCGTAGGAGAAGGTCAGGTCGCGGACCTCGATGGCCAAGCCAGGGGACCTCATGGGCCGAGCGCACCCGCCAGGGCATCCGCCACCCGCCGCAGGTTGGCGAAATAATCTGGAGCCAGGGGATCGATGGCGACCACCCTGCCACCGATGGCCTCCGCCACCTGGGCGGCGAGTCTGCGATCGAACTGAGGCTGAACGAAGACCACCGAGACCTCCTCCCGCGTCGCCTGCTCGATCAGGGCGGCGAGCGCACGGGTCCCCGGCGCCTTACCCTCCCGCTCGATGGGGACCTGGGTGAGACCATAGGTGGCCGCGAAATAGCCCCAGGCGGGGTGGAAGACGAGGAACCGACGGTTCGACTGACCCTCGAGACGGGCCCGAATCTCGCGGTCCAGGGCATCCAGCTCGGCCGCCAGCGCTGCCTGGTTGCGCGCGTACGCCTCGCGATGCGCGGGGTCGATCTCGCTCAGGGCATCGCGGATGCGGAGACTCATCTGCTTGACCAGGGGCGGGCTGGTCCAGACGTGAGGATCCAGGGCATCACCGGCGTCAGGGCCGTGGTCGTGGGTCCCCCCGTGACCCGGCCCGGGGGCATCACCCTCGTGATCGTGGGGGGTCATGGGAAGCAGATCGAGACCGTCCCGGGCATCGAGGATACGCATCCGCGGGTTGGCGGCGGCGAATCGCCCCATCCAGACGTCCTCGAAGGCCAGACCGACCCGCACATAGAGCTCGGCTTGATCCAGGGCCGCAACCTGCCTGGGCGTGGGCTCGTAGCTATGTGGGCTCTGACCCGGACGCACCATGGTGTGGACCGAGACCTGATCGCCGCCGACCCGCTCGACGATGGTCGCGACCGGCAGCACGCTCACCACGACCCCCAGCGGCTCCGCGGCGAGGGCCAGGGGGGCTGCCAGGATCAACGTCAACAGGTGATGGGGCGTTGCAAGTCGCACGCGGTACTCGAGGGGGATGAGGCCATCGATGGGGTTCGGATCGCGGATCCTCGGACTGGGATCGACGAGAGCCTGGCGAGGGCGCGAAGCCGTTACCTTATAACGTCTTCACAGGGGGTCCGCAAGGGGCGGCGCGGGCTGGGTCCCCCAATCGATCGGCGATCGATTGGTCTGACCCACAGGATCTCCGCGGGGGCTGAAGCCTGGAAGGCTAGGGGGTCCCCGAGGAACTCGGGAAGAACCGGGGGGCGAATCGGGGCAGTTGGCGGGCCGCGCGGGCTGGACGGGCTCTCACCTCAGGGGGGCGGCATGGCGAGCTCGGCACGTAGCCGGGCGATCTCCTCGCAGAGCTGACGGAGAACGAGGATCTGATCCTGGAGATAGCTGATCTCGTCTCGCATGGAGGTCAGGCCCTGGGAACGCTCGCGGAGTTGCCGCAGACCGTCGAGCGCAAACTCGAGGGCCGCAACGTCCTCTCGAGCGCGGTTCTTGATGGCATCGGGGAGGATCAGATTGCCGCCGCGGCCCTTGGCGGTGGCAAACTCCAGCCCATAGACTCGATCGAGGATCCGATCGAGTGCGGGATCGAAGCGAGCTGTACGCGGATCGGGCATGGGCGCAGATCGGATGCTTTGGCCGGGTCCCGTTGGCCGACGTCCCTGTCGTCCCGGACCCTTGGATGTTTGATCCAGAGGATAGTCCGAGCCCAGCGGGTCAAAGCGTGTCCTCGCGCACGCCCTCGTGATCCGAATGCCCATGCCAGGCGCGTCGACTCCAGTTTGCGAATCTGGCTACGAGCCCGCTGATCGGTAACCGATAGACCCGAGGCGGTTCAAGTCTTCAGTGCTGGAGCCAGCCAGGCAGCGACCCATTCAGCGAATCCTCGCCACTCGCCACTCGCCACTCTCAAATCTATGACCAAGCACGAAATCAAACACTGCCCCCGCTGCCTGGCGACCTTCGAATGCAAGTTGAACAACCCGGTCCACTGCGGCTGCGCGGCCGTGGAGATCGACGAGGATCGACTGCTCGCCATCGCGGAGCATTACCGCGACTGTCTGTGCGCGGACTGTCTGGGCGAGATCGCCGCGGGAGACCCACCCGCCGAGCGCCCCGACCGCTCGGGCTCCCCTGAAAAGCGCTTGCCCGGGCGCCAAGGGGACTCCCTTGGCACCCCGACGGTCGCAGGACAAAACGGACAGACATGAAAAAGGGCGGGTAGACCCGCCCTTCGTGTCGCTCGCCCGAGGTTCGCACGCGCCGCAGGCGCGGGACCCATCGGGCGGAAGTCGAGGACCTGTCAGCCCTTGACCCACTCCCCGAAGTTCTCGGTGTTCTTCTCCTCGCCGTCGGAGAAACCGGCCTCGTAGGCCTCGGTCAGGCGCTGCTCCTCGCGCTTGGGGTTCTGCAGGAAACCGCATTGCCAACCCTGAATGTACTCGTCGTCGACACCCAACTGCTCCATCTTGGTGACGGCGTCGTAGTAGAACTGGTTCATCATCCGAATCTCCGAGCGTATTGTTAGGGAATGTCCGCCAAACGGGCGGTTCAAGCGGGCGGGTCCGCGACGCGACGTCCGCGGCTCTCCCGGTCCTCTCGTTCAGATCTCAAGTCTGGCGCGGTGTCTGCCCCGACGGTCACCCGTGCGACCCCGGGGGCCGGAAGGGGCATAAGAATACAGCGTTTTTCTTATGGGTGACAACCCATGGGAGGCGGTTGCCCACAGCCGCGGCCTCCCCCGAGTCGAGGCAACCAGCCAATCCCGAGGTCGGCAGCGCGGCCCAATCGCCCCGCCGCCGCGCCCCGATGCTTGCGATGCGGGGGTGGGACTCCCATTCTCCCCTCGGGCAAGGCCGAAAATGGCGCGCCCAGCGCATCCCTGATCATCGCTTCCAGAGGTATCCCCGCAGTCATGCGACCCGCCCTCCTGCTTCGCGTCCTCGAGCGCGAGTTCTCCAGCGCCGCCGAAGGCCATCACACACCCGTCATGCTGTGGGGTCCGCCCGGCGTCGGTAAGTCGCAGATGGTGGGGCAGATCGGCACCCGGCACGCGGTGCCCGTGATCGACATCCGGCTCTCCCAGATGGAGCCGAGTGACCTGCGGGGCATCCCGTTTCGCGTCGGCGAGCATGTCGAGTGGGCCATCCCGGCCATCCTCCCGGACGCCAACCGCCATGGCCCCGCGGGGATCCTGTTCCTCGATGAGATCACCTCGGCACCGCCGGCGGTCTCGGCGGCCGCCTATCAGTTGATCCTCGACCGGCGACTCGGGGAATACCAGGTGCCCGATCACTGGGCCATCTTCGCGGCCGGCAACCGCCAGGGGGACCGGGGCGTGACCTACAGCATGCCCGCCCCGCTGGCCAACCGCTTCTCCCACTTCGAGGTGGACACTCACCTGGACGACTGGGTCGCCTGGGCCTACCAGAACGGGATCGACGAGCGGCTGATCGCCTTCCTGCGCTTCCGACCCGAGCTCTTGTTCGACTTCGACCCGGCCCACAATCCGGTGGCCTTCCCGTCGCCGCGCTCCTGGGAGTTCGCCCACCGCGGACTGAAGAAGTTCGAGGACCATCCGGAGCTGCTGCAGGGGACCCTCCAGGCCTGTGTCGGGCCCGCGGCCGGGATCGAGCTCACGGCCTTCGTCAACAGTCTCGACCAGATGCCCGACCTCGATGCCATCGTCGCCGGCGAGACCGTGCCCGTGCCCCGCGAGATCGACCTCCAATACGCGGTGGCCGCGGCACTGGTGGGCAAGGCGATCCGCGCCCAGGGCGACCCGGATGCCCAACGGGTGATCGGGAACATCCTGCGTTACGCGAGCCTCTTCCCCCAGCGCGAGATGGGCGTGATGCTGGTCTCCGACCTCCACCGCGCCATCGGCAACGCGCTCTTCGAGGTCCCGGCCTTCGAGGACTGGGCCCAGGCGGTGGCCGATGTCATGTTGTTCGAGTGACCCGGGATGCCCATGGACACGGATCTAACCGCCATCGAGACCAAGCTCGCGGCGGCCCGCACCCGACTGATTCTCGACAAGCCCTTTCTCGGGGCCCTGGTCCTGCGCCTGCCCATGCACGCGGCACGGCCCGATTGGTGTCCCACCACCGCCACGGACGCCCGCGCCTTCTACTACAACCCGGGCTATATCGAGGGCCTGACCCTGGATCAGACCCAATTCATGCTGGCCCATGAGGCCCTGCACTGCGCCCTATCCCACTTCGCGAGGCGTCAGCACCGGGTCATCCATAAGTGGGATCTCGCCTGCGACTACGCCATCAACCCCCTGCTGATCGACGATGGGCTGAAACCACCGCCCAACGCCCTGGTGATGCCCGCCTACAAGGGGATGACGGCCGAAGAGATCTACCCCCTGATCGACGACAACGACGACTCCGAGACCCTCGACAAGCACGCCTACGACCGGGACAACCAGGGCCGGGGCAGCAACACCGGCAAGACCGAGAAGGACCTCGACCAATCCAAGCAGGAGCCGCACGAACCCCAAGAGGGAGAGGAAGGCAAGGGGGACAATGACCGTCCCGAGGACCAGGGCGGCCAGCGGGATGCGAGTCGCGACGAGGGGGGCACGGCGGGAGAGCCCCAGCCGCTCACCCCCGACGAGCAGGAGACCCTCTCGGTCCAGTGGCAGCAGCGCATGGCGGGCGCGGCACAGCAGGCCATGCAGGCGGGAAAGCTCGGCGGCGAGTTGAAGCGACTGATCGACCATCTGCTGCAACCGCAGCTCCCCTGGCGCATGCTGCTCGCCCGCTACATGAACGCCATCACCCGCGAGGACTACTCCTGGTCGCGCCCGTCACGCCGGGAGGGCGAGCACATACTCCCGAGCCTGAGGAGCCGGCAGATGGACCTGGTGGTGGCCCTCGACACCTCGGGCTCCATCAAGGACACGGAGGTGGAGGAGTTCATCCAGGAGATCGACGCCCTCAAGGGTCAGGTGCGTGCGCGGGTGACCCTGCTCCCCTGCGACGCGGCCCTGTGCCCGGGCGCGCCCTTCCGCTTCGAGCCCTGGGAGCAGTTCTGCCGGCCGCGGGACCTCAAGGGTGGCGGCGGGACCAGCTTCCTCCCGGTGTTCAAATGGGTGGAGTCCGAGGGCGTACAGCCGGACCTGCTCGTATACTTCACCGACGCGGACGGCGAGTTCCCCAAGACCGAGCCCCACTACCCCGTGATCTGGCTGGTGAAAGGACGCGGACAGATCCCCTGGGGTCAGCGCATCCAGCTGAACTAGCAGCCTGTCGGACTTGGGGGGATCGAAGCGAGGGAGTGGGAGGGCGAGGTCAGCTTGGTCAAGATTCAAGGCGCATAGTAGGTGCTATGCAACGAGGATCCGGGCCGAAATGGACCGCCCTTCCGGTTTCGCAGCCGGTTCATCGCAAGTCCGACAGGCTGCTGGGGACCCCGGAAGGGGTCGCTGTCTCGACTCCTCGCCGCGTTCCCAGGCCCGGCATCCACCCCGTTGGCGTGTGGCCACGGGCGGTCTGAACTTTCCCGGGCCCCGGCGCCCCAAGCTCCCATGAAGGCGATGTCCCCATCCAGATCCCGATCGCTCGCGCTCGCGGCGGCCCTGACCCTGGCCGCGTCAGCCCCGGCGCCGGGCCAGAACCTCAACCTGCCGGACATGGGCAGCTCCGCCGACGCGGTCATGACGACCGTGGCCGAGGCCCGCCTCGGCAAGGCCTTCATGCGCAGCGTCCGCCAGGCCCTGCCCGTCGCGGACGACCCACTCATCACCGACTATCTCGAGGATCTGGGCAACGAGCTGCTCGCGGCCGACAGCGGGGCCGGTGGCCGCTACACCTTCTTCCTGATCGACGAGCCGGTGATCAATGCCTTCGCCGGACCCGGCGGCTATATCGGCATCTTCGCCGGGCTGATCCTGGCCTGCGACAGCGAGGACGAGCTCGCCGCCGTGGTCGCCCATGAGATCGCGCACGTGAGCCAGCGCCATCTCATGCGCAGCTTCGAGGAGCAGGGCCGGATGAGCCTGCCCACCACGGCACTGATGATCGCCGCGGCCATCCTCGGCGCCCAGGTCTCGTCGGACGCGGGGCTCGCCGCCCTGGCGGGGGTGCAGGCGGCCTCCATCCAGCGTCAGATCAACTTCACCCGGGAGAACGAGAAGGAGGCCGATCGCATCGGCATCGCCACCCTGGCGGGCTCCGGGCGGGATCCCTACGCCATGGCCGGATTCTTCGGGCGGCTCTCCAAGGCCAACCGAGCCAACGAGAGCAGCCTGCCCGGGTATCTGCGCACCCACCCGGTGACGACCAGCCGTATCGCGGATGCCCTGGGCCGGGCGGACGACTTCGGGGCCCGCCAGCGCCCGGGCCACCTGCGCTTCTATCTGGCCCAGGCGAAGCTGCGCGAGCAGTCCTTCAATCGCCCGGAGAAGTCCCTGGCCGCGTTCCGCGCATCCATCAAGCAGGGGCGTTATCGCAACGAGACCGCGGAGCATTACGGCTACGCCCTCTCCCTCCTGCGCTCCGGTCTGTTGGACGAGGCCAAGTCGGAGTCACGACAACTCCTCGCCGAGCACCCCAGCATGGCCGAGCTGATCGTGCTCGACGCACGGATCGATCAGCGACAGGGCAAGGGTGCCCAGGCCGTCGAGCACCTGCGCCAGGCGGTGGACCTCTCACCTGGGAACTGGGCGTTGCGGGTCGCCTACGCCGAGATGCTGATGGAGACCAACCAGCCCAAGCGGGCGATGTCCGAGCTCGACCAGGTGGCGCGCCTGCGTCCCGGCAATGCCATGGTCTACGAGATGCTCACCCGAGCGGGCATCAAGTCCGGCGACGCCGGGGCCACGCACCGCTATCGCGCCGAGCTGCTCTATGCGGAAGGTGATCTGGAGCCGGCGATCCGCCAGCTCGAGTTCGCCCTGCGCCAACGCGGTCTGCCCTACCACGACGCGGCCCAGCTTCAGGTGCTGCTGGAAGGCATGAAGGAGGAATACGCGGAGGAGAAGGAGCGCGATGGCCTGCTCGGCAAGCGCTGAGACGATTCAGTATCAGCGCGGCCGAGCCGGTCGGACCAGGCCCCGCGGGATCCCGATCTCCGCCGAAACCAGACCTTCCAACAAGGTTTCCACCCGGCCGGGACTGCTGTAAGCTACCGGCCCTTGGACAGGGTGAGCGTCCGCTCCAGAGTGTTCTTTGGGATCGAGGAAGGATCCGAAACCATCGCCCCGAAGAGGGTGAGATCAAGCAAAAACGTTCGTGCTAACCATCAGGAGTTTGCCGTCCGGATCCCTTTCCCCTGCCCTGGGGCCAGGCGGCGCCGTCAAGCTTGAAACCCGCAGCCTCTATCCGTTGTCATCAAGAACAGCCGCCCACCCGTGGCTCGGAGCAGAGACCGTGCGAGTGACAGGCCCCGTAGGACCCTGATGTCTCCGGTTGAACCCTGCCTGCGCGCGTCGGGCGACGCCGAAGGCGCTGGTCGCAGACCACGCCGACACCCAACCCCCACCCACTAATCCTCGATGAGGAGTTATCCCATGATCGATGCAAAACGCAGAATCCTGCTCAAGGGCTCGCTCGCCGCCGGTACGGTCGGTGTTGCCGTCGGCGCTGGTCTGCTCGCCCCGCGCCTGGTGCTCGCGGATTGGAACTCCGCGGCGTTCGAGGCCAAGGACGTCGCCGGCGCCCTCACCAACCTGATGGGCGGTGACGCCGCCGAGACCAGCGATCAGATCCAGATCAAGGCCCCCGATATCGCCGAGAACGGCGCCGTGGTGCCCGTGACCGTCGAGACCAGCCTCGAGGGCGTCAGCTCCATCGCCCTGATCGCGTCCGGCAACGCCACCCCGCTGGTCGCCTCTTTCGATCTGGGCGAGGGCGCGGTGCCTTTCGTCTCCACCCGGATCAAGATGGGTAAGACCGCGGACGTGGTCGCGGTGGTCCAGAGCGGTGACAAGCTGCTCAGCAACGCCAAGAACGTCAAGGTCACCATCGGCGGCTGCGGCGGCTGATCGCCCCCTCAACCACCGATCCCACACCGAATACGAGGTATACCGAGCATGTCCAGCATCAAAGTGCGCGCCAAGCTGAGCGGCGACGAGACCACCGTCAAGTGCCTGATGAACCATCCCATGGAGACTGGCCTGCGCAAGGACAGCAAGACCGGCGAGATGGTCCCCGCCCACTTCATCCAAGACGTGGTCTGCAAGTGGAAGGACCAGGTGGTGATGAACGCTGCGTGGAGCGGCGGCATCTCCAAGAACCCCTATCTGTCGTTCAAGTTCAAGGGCGCCGCCGCCGGCGACCCCCTGGAGATCTCCTGGACCGACAACAAGGGTGAGAGCGAGACGGAGACCGCTACCGTCTCCTGAACCGGGCCCCGGGGCAGCCCCGGGTCTGCCGGTCATCCGAGGCCCCGCATCGCGGGGCCTTTTTCGTTCGGGGCCGGCGCCCGGCGCTCGCCCGCTGACTCGCGATGGGTGACACTCTCGGGATGCACGTCCCCCGCAAACGCTTCGGCCAGAACTTCCTTCATGACCCGGGCACCATCGCCCGAATCCACCAGGCGGTCGCTGCCCGCCCCGGCGAGTCGCTGGTGGAGATCGGTCCTGGTCAGGCCGCCATCACCGAGGGCCTGTTGAGATCGGCCGGGGCCCTGGATGTGATCGAGCTGGACCGCGACCTGATCGAGCCCCTACACCGGCGTCTCGATGGACTCGGGACGCTGCGGGTCCACCAGGCCGACGCCCTCGCCTTCGACCTCTGCGCCCTGAGCCCCGCCCCGGCGTCCCTGCGGATCGTAGGCAACCTGCCCTACAACATCTCCACGCCACTGGTGTTCCGATTCCTCGACCAGGCCCGGTGCATTCGGGACATGCATCTGATGCTGCAACGGGAGGTGGTCGAGCGGATCGTCGCGGCGCCCGGGGGCAAGGTCTACGGCAGGCTCTCGGTGATGGTCCAGACCTATTGCGCGGCGACCCTCCTGTTTCGCATCGGCCCAGGCGCGTTCAACCCCCCACCCAAGGTCGACTCCGCCTTCCTGCGACTGCGACCCCATCGTCCCCTGCCCCATCCGATCCGCGATCCAGGCCTGCATGGCCGCATCGTCGCCGCCGCCTTCGCCCAGCGCCGCAAGACCCTCAGGAACAGCCTCTCGGGCCTGGTCTGCACCGATCTGCTGGAGGAGGTTGGGGTCGATCCGGGCCTGCGCGCGGAGGCCCTGGACGTCTCCGCATTCGCCCGCATCGCCGACGCGGCGGCCTGACCGCGCCCCGGCGGCGCTTGCAAAGGGGCCGGTTTGCCCAGAGATCGCCCCGCGATCGATATGTGAATTCGCCGCAGGAGTAGGTCATGGCCGAGGCAGATTATCTAGAGCACGAGGGGCAGCCATCCCCCGAGGTGTCCGAGGATCAGATGGAGGGCGAGTCCCAGGCCAACCTGGCCCGCGCCTCCGAGGTCCTGCCAGGCCAGATCCACGTCCTGCCCGTGGCCTCACGGCCCTTCTTCCCAGGGCAGGCGGTCCCGCTGATGATGGACGCCAAGCACTGGTCCGCGACCGTCAAGGCGGTGGGCAAGACCGAGCACAAGATCATCGGGGTCGTCCTGGTTGGGAATGAGTCCTCGGAAGAGGCCGGGACGTCAGACTTCTATCCCGTCGGGACCGCCTGCAGGGTCCATCGGGTCCACTCCCAGGACGGTCACCTCCAGGTCCTGGTGGAGTGCCTGCAGCGTTTCCGCATCGAGGGCTGGGTCAACCCAAAGGTGCCCTTCTTCGCCCGGGTCGCCTATCTGCCCGAGCCGGCCGGCCCGCCGGACGAGCAGGTGCGCGCCTATGCCATGGCGGTGATCAACACCATCAAGGAGCTGCTGCCGCTCAATCCACTCTATGTCGAGGAGCTGCGCATGTTCCTCGACCGCTTCGGCCCCGACGATCCCTCCCACCTGGCCGATTTCGCCGCCAGCCTGACCTCCTCCAGCAAGGAGCAGCTCCAGGAGGTCCTGGAGGCGGTGCCCCTGCTGCCGCGCATGGAGAAGGTGCTGGTGCTGCTCAACAACGAGCGTGAGCTGGCCAAGGCCCAGCAGCGGATCAAGCGCTCGGTGGAAGAGCGCATGCAGAAGCAGCAGCGCGAGTTCTTCTTGAAGGAGCAGCTCAAGGTGATCCAGAAGGAGCTGGGTCTCGCCAAGGACGACCGCACCGCCGAGCTCGATCGGTTCAAGGAGCGCCTGGCCAAGCTCAGCCTGCCCGCGCCCGCCGAGAAGCGGGTGAACGAAGAGATGGAGAAGCTCGGGATCCTCGAGACCGGCTCACCCGAATACTCGGTGACCCGCAACTATCTGGACTGGATCACCCTACTGCCCTGGGGCCGGCACTCCAAGGACAAGCTCGACCTCAAGCGCGCCCGCCGCGTCCTCGACCGGGACCATTACGGGCTCGACGACGTGAAGCAACGCATCCTCGAGTTCCTGGCCGTCGGCATCCACAAGGGCGAGATCGCGGGCTCCATCATCCTGCTGGTGGGCCCCCCAGGCGTGGGCAAGACCTCCATCGGTCGCTCCATCGCCGACGCCCTGGGCCGGCGCTTCTACCGCTTCTCGGTGGGCGGCATCCGCGACGAGGCCGAGATCAAGGGTCACAGACGGACCTACATCGGCGCCATGCCAGGCAAGTTCATCCAGGCCATGAAGGATGCGGGCACCGCCAACCCGGTGATCATGCTCGACGAGATCGACAAGGTCGGGGCCAGCTACCACGGCGACCCGGCCTCGGCCCTGCTCGAGGTGCTGGACCCCGAGCAGAACAACGACTTCCTGGACCATTACCTGGACCTGCGCTTCGACCTCTCCAAGGTCCTCTTCGTCTGCACCGCCAATCAGACCGACAGCATCCCGGGGCCCCTGCTCGACCGCATGGAGGTGATCCAGCTCTCGGGCTATATCGCGGAGGAGAAGCTCCAGATCGCCAAGCGCTATCTGCTGCCGCGCCAGATCGATCGCGCCGGACTCCCGAAGGGCACAGTGAAGATCGATGCGAAGACGCTGCGCACCCTGATCGACGGCTATGCCCGGGATGCCGGGGTGCGCCGGCTCGAGAAGCAATTGGCCAAGATCGTGCGCAAGGTGGCGGTGCGCCTGCTCGAGGGGGAGGCGCCGCCGGTCACCGTCCTGGCGGAGGACCTCAAGGCCTATCTCGGCAGCCCGGTCTTCAGGGACGAGCGCAAGCTCTCGGGCCCGGGCGTGGTGACCGGATTGGCCTGGACCGCCATGGGCGGCGCGACCCTGTCCATCGAGGCGGTGCGGGCCCACGAGCACACGCGGGGCATGAAGCTCACGGGGCAGCTCGGAGAGGTGATGAAGGAATCCGCCGAGATCGCCTACAGCTACATCGCCGCGCACGCCGCCAGGTTCGGCGCCGACCCGACCTATTTCGACAAGGCCTTCATCCACCTCCACGTCCCCGCGGGGGCGACCCCCAAGGACGGCCCCTCTGCGGGCATCACCATGGCCTCGGCCCTGCTCTCGCTGGCGCGCAATCAACCCGTGCGCCGTATCGCCATGACCGGTGAGATCACCTTGACCGGCGAGGTCTTCCCCATCGGCGGCGTGCGCGAGAAGCTCATCGCCGCCCGTCGGGCCGGGATCAAGGAGATCCTGCTACCCGCGGACAATCGGGGGGAGTACGACGAGGTGCCCGAGCATGTGAGGCACGGGCTGACCATCCATTTCGTCTCCCGCTTCGAGGACGTGGTGGGCCACCTGTTCCGTTGATCCTAGAAACGGCAGTTGGACGCCCCTCAGAGTGCGTCCCGCATGGTGGCCTGATTGCAAACAGGCAAGGCGCAACGAGGCGCAACAGAGGTTCTATTGCAACGAGTTGCAACGCAGTCCTTATCGCCGTGCGGGGCGTGCTCTGGGGGGCGTAGCGGCGTCACCCACGTGGTGAGCTTGCCAGAGCAAAGGAAGTCGATGCGGCACAACTCCTTGCTTATGGCATAGAGCGGTCGACTGCCGTTTCTAGGTTGATCTCCCGGCGGCCTCGTGGCCCGTGTCAGTGGGTCTCGGACCGCCCGAGCCAGCGCTGACCAAGGGTCACGACGGTCAGGATCAGGGCGCCCGCGACCATCCCGACCAGGGCATTGAGGAGCATGGGCGTGATACCCGCGATCACCGCCCCCACGCCCGGGATGGCCTCGGCGTCGTGCGCCACGCCATGGATGAGCTCGTGCAGCACGGGCAGCCCGTGGACGAGGATACCCCCACCGACCAGGAACATGGCCGCGGTCCCCACCACCGTGAGGGCCTTCATCAGCCAGGGCGCGGCGGTGAGGATCATGCCGCCGAGCCTGCGCTGCACGGCGGCCATCCCTTCCCCCTCGCGCCGACTGAGCCAAAGGCCCCCGTCGTCGAGCTTCACGATCCCGGCGACCAGGCCATAGACACCGACCGTCATCAGCAGGGCGATCCCGATCAGCACGGCGACCTGGGTCGGCAAGGCCGCGCCCGCCACCGTCCCGAGCGTGATGACGATGATCTCCGCGGAGAGGATGAAGTCGGTGCGGATCGCCCCTTTGATCTTGTCGCGCTCCACCGCCACCAGGTCCACGCTCGGGTCCTTGAGCGCCTGGACCAGACGCCCGTGGCCTTCGGCGTCCTCCGACCTCGGGTGCAGCAGCTTGTGGGCGATCTTCTCGACCCCCTCGTAGCACAGATAGGCCCCGCCCAGCATCAACATGGGCGTGATGGCCCAGGGCGCGACCAGGCTGATGAGCAGGGCTGCGGGGACCAGGATCGCCTTGTTGCGCAGCGACCCCTTGGCCACCGCCCAGACCACGGGGATCTCGCGCTCGGCGCGCACCCCGGAGACCTGTTGGGCATTGAGGGCGAGGTCGTCCCCGAGCACGCCCGCGGTCTTGCGGGCGGCCACCTTGGTCATCACCGAGACGTCATCGAGGACGGTGGCGATGTCGTCCAGTAGGGCGAGCAGACTGCCTGCGGCCATGGCGCGGTCCCATCCCGAGGGTTCAGTGCAGCGATGATACGGGCGCGGACGCGGCGCGTCGCCCCCGGCGAAGGGGGCTCAGGTCCCGGCGTCCCGTGGCACGGCGCCGACCTCTAGCTCGGTGGTGAACCGGGGCGGATTCTGGATGGTGCGTTTGACCGCGCACAGATCCATGGCCCGAAGGATCCCGTCGCGATACTTCTCGGGGAAGCCCTCGGGCACCCTGAGCCTGAGGACCGCCTGAGCGGCCGACGGGTCGGTCTTGTGGCCCTGCCAGTCCATGGAGAGCGACAACCCCTCCGTCGGCAGATCGCGGGACTGGCAGAACTTGAGGGCGAAGATCCCCGCGCAGGTCGCGATGGAGGCGAGAAAGAGATCGAAGGGCTGGGGCGCAGACCCGGCGCCGCCATGCTCGACGGTCTGATCGGTCTGTATGACTAGGTCGCGCATGCGCGCATCGACCCGCTGACCGCCCGGAAACTGGATCTCGATATGCTCGACCATGCCCATAGACAACACCTTGGGTTGGGCCCCCGTTTGGGTTTCGGGGCGAGGCTTGGGGGATTCGACCTCTGGGGCGCTCGACCTGGCGGACGGGATTTGGAGCGGATCTCGCGGCGGCCCGGGGTCTATGCCACCGGGTCCACCGCCCGCTCCGCCACCAATCAGTCGCGGTCGCCGCCGAACATCTTCATGGGGTTCGGCATCATCTTCATGGGATTGAATCCGCTGCCCTCACCGTCGCGATCGCGTCCGCCCCGCTCCTCAGGGTAGTCCCCATAGGGCACCGGACCATAACCCTGGGCGCCCTGGTAACCCTGGGTTCCGTAACCCGGACCATAGACCCCGGGGGCGCCGTAGCCCCCCTGGGGGCCGCCCGGGGCATAACCGTAACCGCCCTGGTCGGCGCCGTAGCCCGGGACCGGCTGCGGGTAGCCTCCACCGGGGACGGAGTATCCCGACGACTGGGGTAGGCCGGGCCCAGCGCCATAGGCCGGGCCCTGGTAGCCGGGCACCTGGTAGCCCTGTCCGTAAGGCTGGCCGCCTGGCTGGGGCTGACCATAGGCGGGACCACCGTATCCCGGAACCTGATAGCCTCCGGGCCCAGCGCCGTAACCGGCACCCTGGGCAGCCGCTGGCCCCACGGCGAACAGGGTCAGCAGGACGCCGGCGGTGAGTGATTGTCTGTACATATTTCCTCTGCCTCTCGTTGGTGGCATGCGGCTCTGTCGTGGGGCGGCGAGACCGTCCCCGACTCCGTCGGCGCGAAGACCTTGGCCGCTCATGGGATCCTCGCGCAGGTCGAGCACCCGCGAGGGGGCAAGGGTGTCGCTTCGAGGACGCCCCGGCCGCTTATGGGCGCATTCCCCATCGGCGTTGCGCCGCTCGACCCCTCCCTGCCCCTCCCCGGGAAGGCGCGATGGCGCCAGGCACGCCGGCACCCATCGAACCCGGCCGATGGCCGCGTCATGGTACCCCCAAACATCCCTGGGTACACGGCGGCGGCGCCGGACTTGTATGCCTCCAAAGAGACGCCAGCTCATGCCAACCCCTTGGATCACCCGGTTGCCGAGACGTGATGGCCATCGACCCCCAGCTGATCGCGCGTCTTAAGGCCCTGATCGGCCAACCCGTCACCCACGAGGGCCAGGCCTGCCGGGTGCTCGATCTCCTGACGGCCGAAGGCCTGCTCATCCTCGAGGTCACCGACAGCCCGCCCGGGATCCAGCTCGACCAGTTCGGTCACGCGTCCCACCGAGGCCCGATCCTCGGCCAGATCCCGATCCTTGGGCAGGATGGCAGCGGGCCCTCCGAGGACCTCACCGCCCTACTCGAGGGCCTCGACGCCGCCTGATCCGCCGGCCAACAGGGACTCCACCCGCGCCACGTCCTTGGCCGTGTCGACGCCCGGGCCGGGGGGCTCGGCTGCCAGCCCCACATGGATGCGCTCCCCGTGCCACAGGACCCGGAGCTGCTCCAGGGACTCGGCCAGCTCCACGGGCGCCGGCTCCCAACCCACGTAGGCACCCAGGAATCCGGCGCGATAGGCATAGAGCCCGATGTGCCGCAGGAAGGTCACCGACCCCGGCAGGGCGGGCCGCTTGGCCATGAACTCGTCGCGATGCCAGGGCAGCGGGGCGCGCGAGAAGTACAGGGCGAACCCCGAGCGATCGGTCACCACCTTGACCACATGGGGGTCGAAGAGGGTGTCCCAGTCGGTGATGGGATAGGCCAGGGTCGCCATTCGAACCCCCTCGCGGGTCTCGAGATTGCCCGCGACCTGGTCGATCAGGGCCGCGGGCATGAGTGGCTCGTCGCCCTGGAGGTTGACCACGATGGTCTCCTCGCCCCAGCCACGGCTGGAGATCACCTCGGCGACGCGGTCCGAGCCGCTGCGATGCTCACGCGCGGTCATCTGCACGTCGACCCCCAGGGCGATGCAGGCGTCGCCGATGCGCGGGTCGTCGGTGGCCACCACCACCTCACCCGCGCCACTCTCCCTGGCACGCTCCACCACGTGCTGGATCATGGGCTTCCCGGCGATCGCCAGCAGGGGCTTGCCGGGCAGGCGCGTGGAGTCGTAGCGCGCCGGGATCACCACTTTGAACCCCGGTCCTGCCGGGGGCGGCGTCGGCGCCGGGACCTTCGCGCGTCGCGATCGTCTCACCCCTTGGGTACCTCCTCGTCGGCGCCCAGGGTGCGGGCCTCTTCCTCGAGCATCACGGGGATGTCGTCGCGGATGGGATAGGCGAGACGATCGCCGCGGCAGATGAGCTCCTGGGCGCCCTTGTCGAAATAGAGCTTTCCCTTGCAGACGGGGCAGACCAGGATATCCAGGAGTTTCTTGTCCATCGCACAGACCTTTATCGCTCAGGGCTTGGGGGTTGGGACCGGGGGAAGACGGGCGAACAGCTCGGCCACGAAGGCCGCATCCGGCTCGGCGCGCACCGGGCAGGCCCACAGATCGGCACCGGCCTCCGCGCCGGCAAAGGTAACGCACTTCACGGCGTCTTTCTCGGTCATCAGCACCGGACCCGGCGGCCATCCGGCCACGTCCGCCGCGGTGAAGACATGATGGTCGGGATAGGGGCGCGCCTCGACCTCGATGCCGAGACGGCGCAGATCGCGGAAGAACCGCTCGGGGTGACCGATGCCGGCGACCGCCGTCACCCGCAGGCCGCGGAATCCCGCCAGCGGACGGCTCACCCCCGGCGCGGCGAGGTTCATCGCCTCCCCAGCCACGAGATGGAAGTGATGTCCCCCGCCCCCGCCGCCGTTGCGGATCACCAGGTCCACCGAGCGCAGCCGCCCGGGTGGCTCGCGCAGGGGGCCCGCCGGCAGGCAGCGCCGATTGCCGAGCCCACGCGCCGAGTCGATCACGGCCACCTCGAGGTCCCGGGCGAGCCGGTAGTGTTGCAGCCCATCGTCGCAGAGCAAGAGGTTGCAACCTTCATCGGTCACCGCGTGGCGGGCGTCGGCGACCCGATCCGGCCCCGCCACCACCGGACAGACCCCCCGACGGGCCAGCATCACCGGCTCGTCGCCGACCCGCAGCGGGTCGTCCGTCGCCCTGACCCGCACCGGCCAGTGCGCACCGGCACCGCCATAGCCGCGTGTCAGGATGGCGGGACGCCAGCCGCGCTCGACGGCGAGCTCGGCGAGCCGCAGGACCAGGGGCGTCTTACCCGTACCGCCCACGCTCAGGTTGCCGATCACCACGACCGGCGCCCCCGCCCGGTGGCTCGCGAGCAGCCCCCTGCGATAGAGCCGCCGGCGCACCACCGCGACCGCGCAATACACCCAGCCGAGGGGCGCCAGCAGGGCCCCGATCGGGTGGCCGCCGTACCAGATCGCGTCCGGGTCCAGGCGCCGCCGGCCGTCCGCGACTCCGCCACTGGCGTCATGCGTCCGCGATGGGCCGCTCAAGCGGTCACGCGCCCCGCCCGGGCGTCGGCGAGACCCAGGCGATACAGCCGGGCGTAATGGCCGTCCAGTGCCATCAGCTCGGCATGGCGCCCCTGCTCGATGACCCTCCCCGCCTCCAGCACCAGGATGCGGTCGGCATGCTCGACGGTGGAGAGCCGGTGGGCGATCACCAGGGTGGTGCGGCCCGTCATCAGCGCGCCGAGGGCCGCCTGGATGTGACGCTCGGCCTCGCTGTCGAGGGCCGAGGTCGCCTCGTCGAGGATCAGGATGGGCGCATCCTTGAGGAGCGCCCTGGCGATGGCGATGCGCTGACGCTGTCCACCCGAGAGCAGCCCGCCTCGCTCGCCCACCCGGGTCTCGAAGCCCCGGGGGAGCGCGCGGATGAAGTCCAGTGCATGGGCCGCCCGCGCCGCCTCGACCAGGCGCGCCTCGCTGGGCGGCTCCGGGCGACCATAGGCGATGTTGTTGGCGATGCTGTCGTCGAAGAGCACCACGTCCTGACTCACCAGGGCGATCTGGGCCCGCAGGGCGGCCAGGGTGAGCTCGCCAATCGGGATGTCGTCGATCCGGATCTGCCCGCCGGTCGGCTCGTAGAAGCGCGGCAAGAGGCTGGCGACGGTGGACTTTCCGCTCCCCGAGCGACCCACCAACGCAACCGTCTCGCCGGGCTCGATGACCAGGTCGAAGCCCCGCAGGGCGGGCGCGTTGTCCGCCCCGTAGCGATGGCTGACGTCCAGGTATTGGATCCGCCCGCGGGCGCGCACGAGGGTGCGGGTGCCGGTGTCGGACTCACGCTCGGCGTCGAGCAGCTCGAACAGGGTCTCGGCCGCCACGACGCCCCGCTGGAGCTGGGCGTTGACGCTGGTCAGCCGCTTCACGGGCGGGAGCAGCAAGGCCATCGCCACCAGGAACGACATGAAGGTGCCCACCGAGACATCGTCCTTGAGCCCCTGCATGGTGGAGAGATAGAGGATGGTCGCGATGGCCACCGCGGAGACCAGCTGCACCAGGGGCACACTCACCGCCTCGGTGGCGATGAGCTTCATCTGCAGGGTCCGGGTCTTCTCGTTGAGGGCGGCGAAGCGCGCCAGGGCCCGGTCCTGGGCGCCGAACGCCTTGACCACCTTGTGGCCCTCGATGGCCTCCTGGGCGACCTGGGTAAGGTCCCCGACCCGCTCCTGGATGCGTCGGCCGTAGCGTCGAAAGCGCTTGCTGGCCTGTTTGATGGCGCCGGCCATGATGGGTCCGATCACCAGGAAGATCAGCGACAGGCCGGCGTTGATGTAGAGCATGTAGCCGAGGAGCCCCAGCACCGTGAAGCCGTCGCGCACCAGGGTGGTGATGGCGGAGGTCGCCGCGCTCGCGACGTGCTCCACGTTGTAGGTGAGCTTGGCGAGCAGATGGCCGGAGCCGTGGCTGTCGTAGTAGCGGGTGGGAGCGCGCAGCAGGTGCTCGAACATCTCCTGGCGCAGATCGGCCACCACCCGGCGCCCGACCCAGCTCAGGAAGTAATTGTTGATGAAGCCCGCGATCCCGCGCACCAGGAAGAGCCCCACCAGCAGGAAGGGCATGGTGCTGACCACGTCCGGGTCCTTATCGACGAAGCTGCCGTCGATCAGGGGCCGCATCATGGCGGCGAACAGGGGCTCGGTGGCGGCGAAGACCAGCATGCCCAGCAGGGCGACGGAGAACAGCCGCCAATAGGGCTTGGCATATCCGAGCAGACGCCCGTAGATCGCCCGGTAGTCGGTGGCGCCCGGTCTGCGCCGCGGGCTCATGGTCCCGCGTCCGACGCGCCCCCGGTCCCACCCGGCCCCGTGACTGGATCCGCCGACCTGGTCGCGGCGAAGGCCACCCGCACCAGCCCCACCTCGGCGGCGGCATCAAGGGCTGTCATGACCGACTGATGGGTGGCGTTGGCATCCGCCTGGATGAGCAGCGGCAGTCCCTTGCGCCCCCCCAGAGCCGCGTTCAGCGCACGCACCAGGGTGATCTGCTGGCGGTCGACCACCAGGCGGTCGTCCACGTAATAGGTCCCACTGGGGTCGATGAGGATACGGATCTGCTCCGGCTCCTCGGCCGGGCGCTCCTCGCCCTGGGCCTGGGGCAACTGGACCCGCAGGCGCGCCTCGTCCTTGAAGGTGGTCGAGACCATGAAGAAGATCAGCAGCAGGAAAACGACGTCGATCAGGGGTGTCAGATTGATGTCGACCGACTGACGACGACGCGGGCGCAGGTTCATGCTTGGACCTCGCGCTCCTCCCGCTGGCCCTTCATGACCTCCACCAGGCGCAGGGCCTGCTCCTCCATGTCGATGGCGAGCTTCCCGACCTTGCTGTCGAAGAAGCGGTAGAGCATCAGGCTGGGGATGGCCACCGAGAGCCCGGCGGCGGTAGTGATCAGGGCCTTGGAGATGCCTCCGGCGAGGACACCCGCGTTGCCGGTGCCCGCGTCCATGATGACCGCGAAGATGTCGATCATGCCGAACACGGTGCCCAGCAGCCCGAGCAGGGGCGCCACCGCGGCGATGGTACCGAGGCTGTTGAGATAGCGCTCCATCTCGGCCACCACGTGGCGACCCGTATCGCCAATGGCCTCCTTCATAACCTCACGGGAATGGTTGCGATTGACCAATCCCGCGGCCAGCATGCGCCCCATGGGGGAGCCGTCCCGGATCGCCTCCACGCGCTCGTCGCTGAGCTGCCCCTGGCGATGGAGCTGCCAGATCTGGCTCACCAGGTTGTCGGGCATGATGCGCGCACGCCGCAGGGTCCAGGCGCGCTCGATCACGATGGCGGTCGCGACTACGGAGCAGGCGAGTATGGGCCACATGAGCCACCCGCCCGCGTACATCAGCTCTAGCACGAAGCATCCCTCGGGGTTGCGGGTCGGCGCCCGCGGGGGTCCAGGACCCCGGCGCAAGGCCCGGGGATGATACTCGAAACCCCGCGCCGGGTTCGCGCGGGGGGTCACCGGATCCGGTGGTCCCCGTCAGTCCTGGAAGCCGAACAGGAAGAAGACCGCCTCGAGCAGCTCGGTGGGCGCGGCATCGGTGCCGAACCAGCGGGCGAAGATCCGATCGATCTCCCCGCCCCGGTAGATGCGCGCGAGTCCGCGATTGACCGCCAGACGGAAGTCGGCGTCATTGCGGACCAGGGCGAAGGCGTAGGGATCCACCGAGAAGGCCGTGTCGAGAAAGGCGAAGCGCTCCGGGGTACCCGTGGCCGCGACCTGACCGACCAGGACCAGCCGGTCGCCCGCCAGGGCGTCGGCCTTGCCCGCCATCAGGAATCCGGCCCCATCCTTCGTGTCCTTCACCGGGACCAGCTCGGCGCTGATCAGACGCTTGGCGAGCTCGGCGCGCAGACGCCGCTCGGTGGTGGTGTCCGGCACCACGGCGATGCGCCGGCCGGCGAGGTCCGCCGTAGCGGCAAGCCCCGAGTCCGCCATGACCACCACGCCCCCGGACTCGATGAACACGATGTTGGAGAAGTCGACCAGCTCCTGGCGCTGCAGGTCCATGGTGGTGGTGCCGCACTCCATGTCGGCCTCGCGGTTGGCGACGGCGGCCAATCGCCTCGGGGTGTTGCCCTCCACCCAACGGATGTTGATCTCCGCGAGTCCCAGGTCGCGCTGGATGCTCGCGGCGACCCGCTTGCAGAGATCCACCGAGTAGCCGGCCGGCTTGCCGTTCTCGTCGTTGAACGAGATGGGGTAGGCGTTGGCCGAATAGGCGATGGTGAGTGTCTTGGTCTCCTGGAGTCGATCGAGCACGCCGACCGCGCCGGCGGCCCCCGCCGGGA
The DNA here is from genome assembly GCA_963714915.1 of uncultured Gammaproteobacteria bacterium. GTDB lineage: Bacteria > Pseudomonadota > Gammaproteobacteria > Chromatiales > Chromatiaceae > Thiodictyon. Next base: position 30,663 of record CAVQQM010000009.1, on the reverse strand, counting down.
GCAGCCAGACAAGGAGCCAGGGGATCAACCGCAGCGAGCGCGCGGCGAGGCGATGGGATGTCAGAAGATCCATGCGATCAACAGGGTCAAGATGAGGAAGAACCCGAAGAAGGAGCCGAGCAGGAACTGGATCTCGCCGATCAGGCCGTCGCCCGCGACCACCGCGAGCAGCACGAAGACCCCCAGGGTCACCCCGAACCCCCAGAGCGCCGCATCCTTGAGGCCCATGCCGGCCTCCAGCGAGTCCAGCAAGGGCAAGGCGGCCGGAAGCAGATAGATCCCCAGGACGGCGATGGCCACCACGGCGGCCAGGAGGAGCACGATCAGTAGCCTGAGCTCCCTGCGGTCTTGCTCGCCCATGGGAGGACCTGTCAACCGTTCAGGCCGGGGTGGCGGTACCGCCGCGGGCCTTGACCAGCTCGCGGATACGATCGGGCTGGGGCAGCCCCCGGACCAGGAGCTCCGGCACGTCGCCCGCGGTGAAGACCGCGATGTCGCCCGCGTTCATGATGCGCTGCAAGAGACTCTGGCTGACCCGGATGGTACGCACGGAGCCCATGCCGATCTCCGTGTATTGCTTGTTCAGGAGCCCGTGGGTCCGGAGGATCTCCTCGTCGGTGATCTGGAGATGGTCGGTGCGGGTCGAGACCCACCAGATCAGGAGCTGGAGCGCGGCCAGTGCGAACACCACCACGCCGACCGTCTGGAGCACCCTGGGGTCGAGCTGACCGAGGGCACCCGCCAGGGACGCGGGCAGCACCGTGTTGCCCAAGACCGCCGTCAGCAGCCCGATGAGCATCAGCACCAGCACCACGAAGGTCGCGAAGGGCCGCATGCGCAACATCGAGGGATGGGCCTCGTAGCGGATCTGGCTCGGCGCGGCCTTCATGGCGAGACTCCTAGGGGGATGGATGGTTGGATCGAGGACAAGGCACCGCCGGCGCGCTGCCCGTCCGTCGTGGGGCGAGGAGACGCCGGTCGATCGTATCTCCCGTCCCGGCCGGGGATGGTCCGGCCTGCGCGAGCGCCTCGAGCCCCAAGGAAAGGGAGCGCCCCGAGGGCCGCGCCACTCGATCGGCACCCCTTCCGCGAAGGCAACGACCGCCCCGTGGGGCGGATCGTGCTCAGGCGTCCACCCGTCCGCGATCGGACGGGCCCGGTGCCTACTTCAAGGACTGATAGTAATCCATGAGGATCTGGGCGACCTCCGGGCGGGAGAACTCGGGGGGCGGCGCGATGCCACTGCCGAGCATCTCGCGGACCTTGGTGCCGGAGAGCAGCACGAAGTCCTCCTTGGAGTGGTCGGGGGCCTCGCTCATCATGACCACCTTGTTGAGCTTCTTCGAGTAGGCGGTGTGGTCCGCCTTGAAGATCTCGATGGTCAGCGCGCCCTCGGGGACCTCCTCGTCGAAGATGGTCTGGGCGTCGAAGGCACCGTAGTAGTCGCCCACGCCGGCGTGGTCGCGGCCGATGATGAAGTGGGTCGCGCCCATGTTTTGACGGAAGTAGGCGTGCAGGACCGCCTCGCGCGGCCCGGCGTAGAGCATGTCGAAGCCGTAGCCCGTCACCATGGCGCTGTTGGGTGGGAAGTAGAGCTCGACCATCTTGCGGATGGCGGCGTCGCGCACCGGGGCCGGGATGTCGCCAGGCTTGAGCTTGCCGAGCAGCATGTGGATGACCAGGCCGTCGCAGTTCAGCCTGTCCATGGCCATGTGGCAGAGCTCCTCGTGGGCGAGGTGCATCGGGTTCCGGGTCTGGAAGGCGACGACGCGCTTCCAGCCGCGCTCGGCGATCTCGTTCCTGATCTCCACCGCGGTGCGGAAGGTGTCCGGGAAGTCATCCTGGAAATAGGAGAAGTGCAGCACCTGGATGGGACCCGAGACCGCGACCCGGCCGTGGCCGTTGAAGGTCGCGACACCCGGATGCTCGGGATCGAGGGTGCGGTAGACCTTCTCGGTCATCAGCGCCATCTGGGCGTCGCTGACCTCTTCCACCGCCTCCACGTCCATGACGGCCAACACCGGATTGCCTTCCATGTTGGGGTCGCGCAGCGCGATACGGCGGGCGGAGCCGATGGTGGCGGCGCTCTCCAGCAGGCAGAGCACGGGCACCGGGAAGAACATGCCGGAGGTGGTGCGCATGGTCTCGGCGACGCTCACCGCGTCGGCGACGTTCATGAATCCGGCGAGGGGGCTGAAATAGCCACCGCCCATCATCACCGCGTTGCCGGCGGACTGGGAGCTGATGACCACCGAGGGCAAGGTCTCCGCCTCGCGCATCAGCTCGTGATGGCGGTCGGGGTCGTACACGAAAAGCGGCTTCAACTCGTCGGAACCCACGGGTTTGATCATCGTTCTGCCTCTCCTGAGGGCTCGGCTGGGCCGATCCGGGTACGCGGGACGGCGTGTTCGGCGAGCGGGCGAGCCCGTTGTCTGTATGGGGTATGCGGCTTGCGCGGGCAGCGGCAACTTGACGGGACGCCGATCTCGGACGCATGGCGATCGACGGTACCCCTCGGGGTCCACTGCGCCGGAAACCTTACCACGGCAACGGGATCACGCCGCCAAGGTTCTGCTTATGGGTGCCCTAGCCAAGCCCAGGGCAGGACAGGTGCCCCGGTAGATTCGCCAGGGCTTGAGGGTTGTATCGGCCCGGTTGGTCATTACCTGTTCGTTTGAGTCGAACCAGCCCCTCGGGAAGATCATGAACGAGCCCATGTCCAACGTATCCCCTTTCGCGAACCGCGGGGGCGCTCGCCTGACCGGCGATCGGTCAGTGGATCGGGCGCTGGCGGAGCGCGCGCGGGCCCGCGCACCCTGGCTCCTCATCCCGCGTCCAGGGCGGCAGACGGGGTCGAGCCCTGGGACGGTCGAACCCCCGACGCCACCCGCAGACACAAGGCATGTTTGACCTCGACCTCTACCTGCGGGGGTTGGCGGTCGCGCTGCTGGTCGGGGTTGCCGCCTGGCTGCTGCACATCCCCCGTCGTGACGCGGGTCTGGCCGACTCCTTCTGGTCGGCGTTCTTTGTGGCCACCGCGGCGGTCTATCTGCTCGGGGCGCCTCAGGTGAGCGAGCGCGCCTACCTGGTCTTCTTCCTGGTCACCCTGTGGGCCGCGCGACTTACCACCCACATCACGCGCCGCAACTGGGGCCAGCCCGAAGACCGCCGTTATGCCGCCATGCGGGCGGAGAACGAGCCCGGATTCTGGTGGAAGAGCCTTTATTTGGTGTTCGGCCTGCAGGCGATCCTCGCCTGGATCCTGTCCCTGCCCCTGCTGGCCGCCATGCTCGGCCAAACGCCCCTCGGATGGCTCGACTTCGCCGCCATCGCGCTCTGGCTGGTGGGCCTCTTCTTCGAGGCGATTGGGGATCAGCAACTCGCCGACTTCAAGTCCGACCCGGCCAATCGTGGGCGCGTGATGGACCGCGGTCTGTGGCGCTATACGCGCCACCCCAACTATTTCGGGGAGGCCTGTATCTGGTGGGCCTTCTACGGCTTTGCGGTAGCGGCGGGCGGCTGGTGGACCTTGGTCGCACCCGTGCTAATGACCTGGCTGCTGCTCAAGGTCTCGGGGGTCGTGCTGCTCGAAAAGGACATGGCAGAACGCCGCCCCGGCTACCGCGAGTATGTCGCACGCACCAACGCCTTCATCCCCGGGCCGCCCCGCCCGCCGAACCATCAAGAGGCATGATCATGCACACACACCTCGTCCGGACCCTGGTCGCGGCCATCTTGCTAGCCCTGGGTACGGGCGCCGCCGCGACCGCGGGCGACGAGACCCTGCGCTTCAAGGTCTACCTGGGCCAGGATCCCATCGGTGAGCACAACTTCGCCCTGACCGGCGACACGGAAAAACGAGTGCGCTCCCAGGCCCGGTTCGACGTGGACTTCCTGGTCTTCACCGCCTACCGCTACCGCCACGAGAGCCGCGAGCTATGGCGGGATGGTTGCTTGGAGCGCATCGACTCGTCCACCGACGACAACGGCACCGACTTCGAGGTCCAGGGGATACGAAGCGGCGGCACCCTGGCCCTGGAGATCAATGGGGACGGGAACGAGATCACCGACTGCGTGGGCACCTTCGCCTACTGGGATCGCCGTTTCCTGGACCGGCCGCAACTCCTCAACCCCCAGACCGGCGAGCTGGTGAGCGCGCGGCTTACACCCGAGGGCTCGGATCAACGCAGTTTCCGCGGCCAGGAGATCGAGGCCGAGCGCTACCGCCTGCGGGCAGACGACCTGGATATCACCCTGTGGTACACGCCCTCCGGCGAGTGGATCGGCCTGGAGAGCGACACCGGCCGAGGACGCATCCTGCGTTACGAGCGCGTCTGATGCGCACCCGAATCAGCCTGCTCGCGGCATTCGCCGCACTCCTGCTCACCGCCTGCTCCGCATCCCAGAATCGCCCCATGAACACCGTCCAAGAGGTCGATCTGCCCCGCTTCATGGGCGACTGGTATGTGATCGCCAACATACCGACCTTCGTCGAGAAGGGCGCCCACAACGCGGTGGAGTCCTATGCGCTGAATCCCGACGGGACCATCGCCACCACCTTCCGCTTCAACAAGGGCGCGTTCGATGGCCCCGAGAAGGTCTACCACCCCAAGGGGTTCGTGATCCCGGGCACCGGCAACGCCCGCTGGGGGATGCAGTTCATCTGGCCCTTCAAGGGCGATTTTCGGATCGTCTGGCTGGAGCCGGACTACAGCCTGACGGTCATCGGCCGGGAGAAGCGGGACTATGTCTGGGTGATGGCCCGCACCCCCGTGATCAGCGACGAGAAGTACGCGGAGATCCTCGATTTCCTGGGCAGCATCGGCTACGACCCCGCACGGGTCGAGCGGGTACCTCAACGCTGGGAGGCTGGGGCGGGCTGAAGCCCCGGAGCCACGGGGCGCCCTCACCGGCCGATCTCACAAGCGCGATCTCTCCAGGGCGATCGCGCCAGGCAGGTGGCGCCGATGACCAGCTGGCGCGGCCACACCCTCGACGGGCAGCGCGAAGCCGCGCACTTGGACCCCTGGGCGTCAGCCCAATATCTCGGCGCGTAGGGTCGCCGCGCGCCCCCCCGTTTCCATCGCCCCATCACCGATCATCCGCGGGCCGAGTCGGCCCGCCAGAGGAGACATCATGCCCACCCCCACCGAGCTCAATCTCCACCAGCAATCCCGGGTGCTCGAGGTGACCTTCGAAGACGGTAGTCACTTCACCCTGCCCTGCGAGTATCTGCGGGTGTATTCACCCTCCGCCGAGGTCCAGGGTCATGGCCCTGGCCAACGGGTCTTGCAGATCGGCAAAGAAGACGTCGGCATCGACAAGATCGAGCCCGTGGGCAACTACGCCATCTGCCTGCACTTCGACGACGAGCACAACACGGGCATCTACTCCTGGGAGTACCTCTACAACCTCGGCCAGAACCAGGAGCGGCTCTGGAAGGAGTATGTCGACGAGTTGGAGAAGGCCGGACAGCCGCGCAAGAAGCCGTCCTGAGGGATCCTGGACCCGACTGACGTGGGCAGGGCGGGTCCGGTGTACCGACGCGGCTCGGGCCTGCCGTGCCGACCCCAAGGCGTCTCTGTGCGATGCCTACAGCCTGCCTGACCGGTCATCCAACCCGATGACAGATCGACCGCGCACCGGCTCGATCCAGCCGGGACGGTAATCGCAAGGTTCAGATGACGCGCGAGATCTCGCGCGTGATGGGGACTCGGGGCCGCGCCGCGGGGAGACCCGCGGCTTCCTGCGCAGTCAGGCCCTTTTGGTGTAGGGGAGCGCCGATCGGAACCACACCCGACAGTTGCGCGCAGCGATTGGCGAGTATCGAGGGTTCCCGGACCGGGCAGCTACTTCGCCTGTTCCAAAGCGCAAGACCGATCTGGCCCGGGTATCGCCTGAACGCGCCGTCTCGACCCGATTGTCCGTAGCGATCTTTGAACCTAAAAACGGCGGTTGGACGCCCCCCAGAGTGCGTCCCGCGTCGTGTCTGGCAAGGCGCAACGAGGCGCAATAGTGGTTCTATTGCAACGAGTTGCAACGCAGTCCAGGCGCCGCGCGGGGCGTGCTCTGGGGGGCGTAGCGGCTTCACCCAGGCGGTGAGGCCCAGGGAGCCTCTGAAATGGTGGCTGCACAACAGCTTGCATGCGGCACGAAGCGGTCAACTGCCGTTTTTAGGTTGAAGGATGAGGCTGCTAGACGGCCGCCTCGTTCTCCTCACCGGTGCGGATGCGCACGACCCGGCTGACCTCGGAGACGAAGATCTTGCCGTCGCCGATCTTGCCCGTGCGGGCCGCGGCGGTGATGGCGTTGATGCAGGCGTCGAGGTTGTCGTCCGCCACCACCAGCTCGACCTTCACCTTGGGCAGGAAATCGACCACGTATTCGGCCCCGCGATAGAGCTCGGTGTGACCTTTTTGACGGCCAAAGCCCTTGACCTCGATCGCCGTCATGCCGGTGATCCCCGCCGCGGACAGGGCCTCCCGGACGTCGTCGAGCTTGAACGGCTTGATGATGGCTTCGACCTTCTTCATGGGTGTCTCCCGAACGAGGCTGGGTGATACGGGTGCAGTTGAGGCGTGCGGACCGGGGTGTCAACCCCGTCACAGGCTTGGGAGTATAAGTTTCGGCCGGCCATAAGAACAGGGATCGTCAGGGCCGCCGGAAGCCGAGCACCCCGCGTCCGTTCAGGGGCTGGATGGGTCTGGCATTGTTCCCGGCGACCTGGGCCAGTGCGCGGACCTGCCCGGTCTCCAGCTCCAGCGGCTCACCCATCACCAGCCAGGTGACCGGTTCGGTACAGGGCGGGGCGCACAGGGAGCCCGTGTAGGCGAAATAGGACTTGTCGCCCGGCAGGAGGAACAGGGGGTTGATCCCCACATTACTGAATCGGCTGGTCGCCCCGGCCCTGCCGGGGAGATGATCCAGCAATCGGGCCATGACACTGTTGACGCGCCGCCCGGCGTGGGCCCGCACCGCCACCACCAACAGGCGACCCTGGCTGCCGCGGTGCAGGAAATGGATCTCCGCCGCGCCCGCCTCGCCATCGATGCGATGCTCACCGGGCACATGGAAGTGGACCTCGAGCAGGGCGAAGGTCTGCCCGCGCAGGCGCAGCTCGCTCCCGGGGGGGCTCAACAGCCGGATCATCCGGCCGTCATGCACGACCTCCAGCGGCTGGGAACGATAGCGGAAGACCACGGGCTCATAGGGGATCGGCTGGGCATCGCGGATGTCGATCGGGGACTGGAGCCGACCCTCCGAGCAAGCGGCATAGGCGGGCGAGAGCGCCCCCCAGTGCTCAGGGCCCCGCTCACCCTCGTAGGTCCAGCCCGCATCCGCCGGGGCAGGCCCGGCAAGCACGGGTCCCATGCCCACCGCCGTTGTCAGCAAGGGCAGGATCGCGGCCAGTATCGAGAACGGGCGGACGGGTGCGCGGGGGCTCATGGGATCAGTCCTTGCGGCGCGAGAGCCCCGCGATCGGCACCACCTGGGCCTGCGGGGGCTCGTCGCTGTAATAGGGCCGCTCACCGCCGCGCCCCTGGGCGTCCGCCAGCTCCTTCTCCCGGGCTGCGATCAGGGTCAGGCACTGGCGCACGTCCTCCATGGTCCCCTCCGAGAGTGGGTGACGCATGCCGGGCGGGGGGGTGATGTCCTTGATGACCGCCGCGAGGGTCTTGCGCATGGCGATCAGGATCTGTTGCTCTTGGGTCAGCTCGTTCATTCGCAATCCTGCGTTGGTTGTTGGGTATTCACGTCCCCCACCAGATGGGACCGGGCTCCGCCCGAATCCAGGTTATCCGGCCGCGGGGCCGATCAGCCGGGTGAGCTCCGACTCGTCGATGACCTGGACACCCAGCGCCCTCGCCTTGGTCAGCTTGGAGCCGGCATCGGCGCCCGCGAGCAGATAGTCCGTGCTCCTGGACACGCTGCCAGTCACCTTGGCCCCGAGGGTCTCGAGCTCTGCCTTGAACGCGTCGCGCGGCCGGCTCAGCGTGCCCGTGATGACGATGGTCTTGCCGGCCAGTGGGCCGGGCCGGGTCTCACCGACGTCATTCCCGCCCGACTCCGGTTCGGGCCAATGCACACCCGCGTCCAGCAGGCGCATGATGGCCTCGCGATTATGGGCCTGGGCGAAGAACCCTTCGATATGGGCCGCCACCACCGGACCCACCCCCTCGACCAGGCTCGCCGTGTTGGCATGGAGGTCCTCGGGCGCGGCCGAGCGCAGGTCCGACAGGTCGCCGAAGGCCGCGGCCAGGGCCTGCGCGGCCCGGCGGTGGAGCCCGGGCACCTTGAGCCCCGCGAGCCAATCGCCGAGCGGCTGATCGTCCGGCGGCGCCCCGTCTGGGTGCTCTGCGAGCCAGCGCGTCAGGCCCTCCGCCGCCTTGGATCCGACCCCCTTGACGCCGCGCGTCCGCACAAAGTCCTCGGCGCGGGCCCGCATCAGGTCATCGATGCTCGCGAAGCGCGCCGCCAAAGCGGCGGCGGTCGCCTCACCCACCTCGCGGATCCCGAGGGCGTAGATGAAACGCGCGAAGGTCGTCTCCTTGCTGTGCTCGATGGCGGCCAGCAGGTTCGCCGCAGACTTCTCGCCCATGCGATCCAGAGCGACGATCTGCTCCCCGTCGAGACGATAGATGTCGGCGGGCTCGTGGATCAGCCCCTGATCCACCAACTGGTCGATCAGCTTGTCTCCGAGTCCCTCGATATCGAGGGCCCTGCGGGAGGCGAAGTGACGGACCGCCTCCTTGCGCTGGGCGGCGCAGTAGAGCCCGCCGGTGCAGCGGGCAACGGCCTCGCCGGGTGGACGGATCACGTCCGAATCGCACACCGGGCAGCGCGCCGGAAGGACCACGGGACGGGTATCCGGCGGGCGGCGCTCCGGCAGCACACGCACGATCTCGGGGATCACGTCCCCGGCCCGGCGCACATAGACGGTATCGCCGACCCGCACGTCCTTGCGCTCCACCTCGTCCATGTTGTGCAGGGTGGCATTGGAGACGGTGACACCGCCCACCTGGACAGGCGCCAGGCGGGCCACGGGCGTAACGGCCCCCGTACGACCGACCTGGAACTCCACCGCCTCGACCCGCGTGAGGGCCTCCTGGGGCGGGAACTTCCTCGCGATGGCCCAGCGCGGGTGACGCGCGGTGACACCCAGGGCCGCCTGGTCGGCGAGCCGGTCGAGCTTGAACACCACCCCATCGATCTCGTAGCCCAGGGTATCGCGGCGGCGACCCAGGTCCTCGAAATAGTCGCGGCAGCCAGCGAGGCCCGTCACCCGGCGGAGCTCCCGGGAGATGGGCAGACCCCAGCCGGCGATCCGCCGCAGCATGGCGAGTTGACTCTCCCCCGGATCGGTGGCGACCTCACCCCAGCCGTAGCAGCAGAAGCTGAGCGGTCGCCGTGCGGTGATGCGCGGATCGAGCTGCCTCAGGCTCCCGGCGGCCGCGTTACGGGGGTTCGCAAAGGTCTTCTCCCCGCGCCGCTCGGCCTGGGCGTTCAGCCGCTCGAAGCCGGCGGTGGTCATGTAGACCTCGCCGCGCACCTCGAGCACCGCGGGCCAGTCGTCGCCGATCAGACGCAGGGGCACGCTGTGGATGGTGCGGGCATTGAGGGTGATCTCCTCGCCGGTCGTCCCGTCACCCCGCGTGGCGGCCTGTACCAACAGACCCGCCTCGTAACGCAGGCTCACGGCGAGACCATCGAGCTTCGGCTCGGCGGTGAAACCCAGGTCACCCTCGCGCCTCAGGGCGGTGCGCAGACGTCGATCGAACTCCGCCAGCTCACCGTCGGACATGGCGTTGTCCAGGGACATCATGGGCAGGCGGTGGCGCACCTCGGCGAACTCGGGGCGCGGGGCCGCACCCACACGCTGGCTGGGCGAATCCGGGGTCATCAGCTCGGGATGCTCGGCCTCCAGCGCCGTGAGGGCCTGCATCAGGGCGTCGTACTCGGCATCCGGGATCTCCGGATCGTCGAGGACGTAGTAGCGATGGTTGTGGTGTCGGATGGCCGCGCGCAGGGTCTCCACCCGTTCGCGGGCCTCGACGGGGACCCCCTCGAGGGACGGTTCAGGCGGCGGGACCGCCGCGGTCACCGGCGGCGCGCCCGGGACTGGCGGGCCTCGTTGGCGAGGACCGCGTTGCGCAGCTCCTCCTCCTTGCGCACCGTGAGCGGTCGGCGGGTGTCGTCCAGCACGTCGCCACCCAGGGTGTTGGCGAGCTTGCGGGCGGTGGCGATCATCTCCTCGAGGATGGTGAGATCCTCGGGATAGCCATCCAGCTGGGCGAACAGCATCATCCCGGGGGTCGAGAAGCCCTCCATGTCGTCGAAGGGGAAGGTGCCGGGCTTGACCATGTTGGCCATGCTGAAATAGATGCGCGTGCCATCGTCGAACTCGTCGAGACAATGGAAGATGTCCATGTCGCCCGGCCGCAGGCCGCAGGACTCCGACACCTCCAAGAGTGCCGTCCCATCGAACTCACCCTTGCGCTTGGCAACGCTCAGCTGGATCAACAGGGGGGCGTCGTCGCTCGGCACCGGGGCGGGCGACGGCTCCGGGGCCGGGTCGTGGTCCCGCTGGACGGGATGCGCGGGCGGTCCCCGCTCGTCGAGCTCGTCCTCATCCACCTCCCCGAGGCTGGGATCGCGCTTCGGCGGGGCCGCCCCGTAGGGCGCGTCGTCCTCGTCGTAGTCGTCCGGCTCCGGGTCGTCTCGCGAATCGCGACTGCGCTCCCAGAGGTACAGGGCGAGGATCAGGATGGCTCCGACGACGAGCAGGATCAGGCGTACGGTATTGGGGTCCATTCGTGATCAATCGGCGTGACAAGGGGTGAGAAAAGCGCGGCGAGTATAACGCGTGATCTCCGCGCGGTGGTCAAGCCCCCCGCTACCCGCACCCCGGCCCATCGGGTGCGGCGGCAAGCAAACGGGCTCGGGGCTCACTGGATGGCGGCCATGCGCACCGCCTCGTCCATGTCCACGGAGACCAGTCGCGAGACCCCGGGCTCGTGCATGGTCACGCCGACCAGATGATGGGCGATCTCCATGGTCACCTTGTTGTGGCTGATGAAGATGAACTGGACCTGATCCGACATGGAGCGCACCAGCTCGGAAAAGCGCCCCACGTTGGCATCGTCGAGGGGCGCGTCCACCTCGTCGAGCATACAGAAGGGGGCAGGGTTGAGCTGGAAGATGGAGAAGACCAGGGCGACCGCGGTCAGGGCCTTCTCCCCGCCCGAGAGCAGATGGATGCTCGAGTTGCGTTTGCCCGGCGGGCGCGCCATCACGGTGACGCCGGTCTCCAGCAGGTCCTCGCCGGTGAGCTCCAGATAGGCGTGCCCGCCGCCGAACAGACGTGGGAAGAGCTGCTGGAAGCCGTGGTTGACCTGGTCGTAGGTGTCCTTGAAGCGGCCGCGGGTCTCCCGATCGATCTTGCGAATGGCGGCCTCCAGGGTCTCCAGGGCCCGGAAGATGTCCGCGTGCTGCTCGTCCAGATAGGTCTTGCGCCGCTTCTGCTCCTCGAACTCCTCGATGGCCGCCAGGTTGATGGCGCCGAGTCGCTGGATGCGTGCCCCAAGCCGCGTCAGTCTTTCGCCCCAGGCGCCCTCCTCCGCGTCCGGCTCGAGGGTCTCGAGCAACGCCGGCGCGCTGATCCCGCCCACCGTGAGCTCCTCCTCGAGGGTGCGCCGCCGCACCAGCCGCTCCTGGCGCTCCAGACGCAGGGCATCGAGCTCGCCCTGGGCGCCCCGACCCTCCTGCTCCGCCCGTTGGCGCTCCTGCTCCCGCTCGCGGACCTCGGCGTCGAGGGACTCCATGGCACCGCGCGCGGCGGCCAGCTCCTCCTCGACCTCCACCCGCAGACCGAGCTGCTCGTCGAGCCGGGCACGCTGCTCGGCGAGCGGCTGGACCGCCTCCTCGAGGGCCTCGACCAGACCATCGCGGCGCTCCCGCAGGAGCCGTTGCTGGGCCTCCGCGCGGGCCAGGCTGCGCTGGGAGGCATCGCGCTCGGCACGCGCGGATTCGACCGCGACCCGCAGGTCCTGGGCGCGGGCGCGGGCCTCCCGTTCGGACTCCCGTCCGCGCGCAACCGCCGAGCGCAGCAGCTCACGCTGGGACTCGAGGGCCTCGCGCCGCTCCGCCAGCCGATCCACGGTCTCCAGGAGCTCGTGGAGCCGCTCGCGCGCCACCTCGATCTCCTCGATCGACTCCTCGCCCTGGGCGAGCAGCTCGTCGCGCTCGCCCGTCAGGGCCTCGTGCCGCTCGGCGAGCTGGTCGCGTCGGGAGCGGGCCGCTGTCAGCTCGCCGCGGGTCTGGGCCAGCTCCCGGTTCTGACCGGCGGCGGACTGGGCGGCGGCGTCGCGACGGGCGCGACAGGCATCCAAGGACTCCGCCAGGGTCGCGGTCATGCCGGTCAGCTCCGATTCCCGCTCGTCCAGGTCGGCGATCTCCTGGTCCAGCGCCTTCAAGGACTCGGCCCGGGCCAGGACGCCCTCCCCCGCCGAGTCCGCGGCCGGGGCGCGCAGCCAGTTGCTCCCCACCTGGGTGCCGTCCGGCGTGACCAGGCTCGCGCCCGGGGGCAGGTCATCCCGCCGGGCCAGGGCCTCGGCGAGGCCCTCGGCCGCCAGGGCCCCGCCGAGCAGACCATGCAGGGGCCAGGGAGAGCGCACCCGAGCGGCCAGACTGGCGGGGGGGAGCGAGCCGGGATCCAACGCCACCCCGGAATCGAGCAGGACCAGACCGGGCGGGAGCCCGGTCAGATCCATCTCGGAAAAGGAATCCACGGGTACCGCCCTGAGGGCGTCGCCGAGCCGGGCCTCGACCGCGGTCTCCCAACCCGGATCCACCGCGAGCCGATCCACCAGGCGGCCGGCCGCGTCGAGGCCGCGCCCGGAGAGCCATGACCGTCGATCCGCGTCGGTGTCGGCAAGGGCGGATTCTTGTAGGGCCTGGAGCGAGGCCCGCCGGCCCTTGGCCTGTTGCAGGGCCGTGCGCACCCCATCGAGCTCCCCGGCCAGGCCGCGCGACTGAGCCTCCTGCGCCACCAGATCCGCGGCCGCGGCCTCGCGCTCGCGCTCCGCGGCCTCCATGCGCGCCTCGATCCCCGTCCCCTGGGCCTCCAGAGCCCGGATCCGCTCCGCGACCGGTCCCGCGTCGAGCCGCTCCAGCTCCTCGTCGATGCGCCGAATCCGTTCCTGGTCGCGACCGATGCGCTGCTCCAGATGGTTGATGCGGGCACGCTCCACCTGGGCCTGACTGGCCGGCTCCGCCGCCTCCTGGTTGAAGCGATCCCACTCGCCCTCCCAGGCCCGTTGCTGGTCCTCCGCTGCGCCGACCACCGAGACGGCCTCGCTCAGGGCGGCCTCGGCCTCGGTCAGCAGGGGCTCGTCGCGCCGGAGCTGATCGGCGAGGGTGTCGAGTCGGGTGGTATCGCGCCGCAGGTGGTGGCTGGACTCCGAGAGCTCCTGGTCCAGGCGCACCAGCTCGGCCTCGCTGCGGCCGCGGGACTCGTTGGCGAACTGGATCGCCTGCTCGGCGCGGGCGATCTCCGAGCCCACGGCGTAGAAGCGTCCCTGGACCTGGTTGAAGTGCTCGGAGGCGGCCGTGTAGCGCTCACGCAGCCCCTCGATGTCGGCCTCGAGGCGCCGCTGACGGGCCACGCCCGCCTCCTGGTCGGTCTCCAGGGCCGCGATACGCCGGTCCTGGCCTGCAATCTCGTCATCGAGGGTGCGCCAGCGCAGGGCCTTGAGCTCCAGCTCCAGGCGCCGCTCCTCGGCCTTGAGCTCGGTGTAGCGGGCCGCCGTATCGGCCTGACGCTCGAGATGCAGGAGCTGCTTGCCGACCTCCTCACGCAGGTCCTCCAGCCGCTCCAGGTTCTCGCGGGTGGCCCGCATGCGGCTCTCGGTCTCCTTGCGCCGTTCCTTGTACTTGGAGATCCCGGCCGCCTCCTCGAGAAAGAGCCTCAGCTCCTCCGCGCGCGCCTCGATGATCCGCGAGATCATCCCCTGTTCGATGATGGCGTAGGAGCGCGGCCCGAGCCCCGTGCCGAGAAAGAGATCCTGGATGTCCCGGCGCCGGCAGCGGCTGCCGTTCAGGAAGTAGTTGGATTGGCCGTCGCGCGAGACCTGGCGCTTGACCGAGATCTGATTGAAGCGCGCGAGCTCGGCGCCCGCACTGCCGTCGGCGTTATCGAAGACCAGCTCGATGCTGGCGAGCCCGACCGGTTTGCGGCCCGTGCTGCCGTTGAAGATGACGTCGGCCATGGACTCGCCGCGCAGCATCTTCGCCGAGCTCTCGCCCATCACCCAGCGCACGGCATCGATCACATTGGACTTGCCACAGCCGTTCGGCCCCACGACCCCCACCAGGTTGCTCGGCAGCAGCACGGTGGTGGGATCCACGAAGGACTTGAAGCCCGCGAGCTTGATCTTCTCAAGGCGCATGGATCAGTGACGGGCGAGGGTCATCCTGGATCGCCGCCCCGGCGGACCTGGGGTGAGCGACGACCCACACGGGTGGGGCTCAAGGAGCCGAAAGAGAGGATGGGCCGGGCGTCTGCACCCCGAGGGGTGGGGCGTCGCCCCGCGGACACGGACACCGACAGGCGGCGTCGCAAGCGAGCCCGGCAGGCCTGGGATCAGGGACGCGGCTAACCGCGCGCACCCGCGGCCCGCGCCGGCGGGCTCGAGACCTCCTCCTGGATCGATTCGTAGGCGCTGTTCACCCGGTCGCGAAGCTCCTTCCCGGGCTTGAAATGGGGCACATGCTTGCCCGCGAGTGCGACGGCATCGCCGGTCTTGGGATTGCGACCGATCCGCGGCGGGCGGTAGTGGAGCGAGAAGCTGCCGAAACCGCGGATCTCGATGCGCTCTCCAGTCGCCAGGGCGGCGCTCATGCGGTCGATGATCTTGCGTACCGCCTCCTCTACGTCCTTGTAGGCCAGATGATCCTGCTCTTCGGCCAAGAGGTCGATCAGCTCAGATTTCGTCATGTCTTGGGTTCCTTAAGGCGGGGCGGGGAGGCCAATCAGGAAGTCGGCGATGACGCCGCGGCCGGCCCCTGTGGACGGCGCGGCGTCATCTCTACCGGTGGGGGATCAGGACTCGCGCTGGGCCTCTTCCATCTGCTCGCGCAGCAGGTCGCCCAGGGTGGCGGCACCCGAGGAGGAGTCGCGCGAATAGCCCTTGATGGCGGCCTGCTCCTCGTCCTGGTCCTTGGCCTTGATGGACAGGGAGATGGTGCGGTTCTTGCGGTCGACACCCATGAACTTGGCCTCGATCGCCTCGCCCACCTTGAGCACCGAACGGGCATCCTCGATCCGGTCGCGGGAGATCTCGGAGGCGCGCAGGTAGCCCTCGACGCCTTCGCCTAGATCGAGGGTTGCGCCCTTGGCATCCACCTCGGTGATGGTGCCATTGACGAAGCTCCCCTTCTCGTGGATGGCCACGAAGCTGGAGAACGGATCCCGGTCGAGCTGCTTGACGCCCAGGGAGATGCGCTCGCGCTCCGGATCGACGGAGAGCACCACGGTCTCCAGCTCGTCGCCCTTCTTGTAGCGCCGCAGGGCCTGCTCCCCGGCCTCGTCCCAGGAGATGTCGGAGAGATGCACCAGGCCATCGATGCCGCCGTCGAGCCCGATGAAGATGCCGAAGTCGGTGATCGACTTGATCTTGCCCGTGACATGATCGCCCTTCTTGTGGGTCGTACCGAAGTCGTCCCAGGGGTTCATGGCGCACTGCTTGATGCCCAGCGAGATGCGGCGGCGCTCCTCGTCGATGTCCAGCACCATCACCTCCACCTCGTCGCCCAGGTTGACGACCTTGCTCGGGTGGATGTTCTTGTTGGTCCAGTCCATCTCGGAGACGTGGACGAGGCCTTCGACCCCCTCCTCGATCTCCACGAAGCAGCCGTAGTCGGCAATGTTGGTGACCTTGCCGAAGACCCGGGTGCTCTCGGGGTAGCGGCGCGAGATGTTGACCCAGGGGTCCTCGCCCATCTGCTTGAGGCCGAGAGAGACACGCTGGCGCTCGCGGTCGAACTTGAGCACCTTCACCATCACCTCGTCGCCGATCTCCACCACCTCGGAGGGGTGCTTGACCCGGCGCCAGGCCATGTCGGTGATGTGCAGCAGGCCGTCGATCCCGCCGAGGTCCAGGAAGGCACCGTAGTCGGTGAGGTTCTTGACCACGCCCTTGAGCTCCATGCCCTCTTCCAGGCTCTTCAAGAGCTGCTCGCGCTCGGCGCTGTATTCCTCCTCGACCACCGCGCGGCGGGACACCACCACGTTGTTGCGCTTGCGGTCGAGCTTGATGACCTTGAATTCCTGCTCCTTGCCTTCGAGGTAGGTCGTGTCACGCACCGGGCGCACGTCCACCAGGGAGCCGGGCAGGAAGGCACGCACGGTGCCGAGCTCGACCGTGAAGCCGCCCTTCACCTTGCCGTTGATCAGGCCCTTGACCGTGTCGCCGGCCTCGAAGGCCTTCTCGAGGAAGTCCCACGCCGCGAAGCGCTTGGCCTTCTCACGGGACAGGCGGGTGACGCCGAAGCCGTCCTCCACCGCGTCAAGGGCGACGTCGACGGAATCGCCGACGGCCACCTCCAGCTCGCCCTCCGGGCTGATGAACTGGTTCTTGGGGATGACGCCCTCGGACTTGAGTCCGGCGTTGACGATCACGCTGTCGTTGGTGATCTCGACCACGGTGCCAGACACGATGGTGCCGGGCTGCAGCTGGACGTTGGAGAGACTTTGCTCGAAGAGTTCTGCGAAGCTTTCGGTCATGGGAACCTGTTTAAACCTGGGGCGGGCGCGCTCCCGTCCCTTCCGGGTCGGGCGGTTGTTGATTGATAAACAAGGACGGCGCATCGGCGCCGCCCCGGCCGGTAGGGGTCCGAGGGAACGGCCGCGGGTCTGATGGGACTCGCAGCCGCGGACTCAGGCCCCTATTGCCAGGTCGGGGAAGACACGCCGCACCTCCTCCCAGACCCGGTCCTGCACTTCTTCGATGGACAGACGGGTGGAATCCACCCGCACCGCATCGTCCGCGGGACGCAGCGGAGCCACGGCACGCGAGCGGTCGCGCTCGTCCCGCGCCCGTATGTCCTCGACAAGGTTGGCGAGACTAGCACCCAACCCCTTTCCTTTCAACTGTTTATACCGACGAGCGGCACGCTCCTCCGGGCTCGCGTCGAGAAAGAGCTTGAGCGGGGCCTCGGGAAAGACCACGGTGCCCATGTCGCGGCCGTCCGCCACCAGACCGGGCGGGCGGGCCTGGCTGCGCTGCCAGTCGAGCAGGGCGGAGCGCACCTGCGCGTGCACCGCTACCCGCGAGGCGGCGGCGCCCGCGACCTCCGTGCGGATGGCATCGCCCACGTCCTCCCCGTCGAGCAGGACGCGACGCCCGTCGAAGGTCAGCGGGAGGGTCCGCGCCAGCGGGGCGAGGGCCTCGCCATCATCGAGATCCAGGCCCCGCCGCTCGGCGGCCAAGCCCAGGACCCGGTAGATGGCCCCGCTATCGAGGCACTGCCAGCCCAGCCGCTCCGCGAGCAGGGCGGCCAGGGTCCCCTTGCCCGTGCCTGAGGGCCCGTCGATGGTGATGACCGGGATCAAGCGCTCACCTCACGGATGGGCAGTCCGGCCCCCGCGGCAAGGGCGGCGAATCCGGGGAAGGAGGTCTCCACGTTGGCGCAGTCGAGCACCTCGATGGGACCGCCCGCGCGCAGTCCGGCCATGGCGAAGGCCATGGCGATGCGGTGGTCGCCGTGGGCATCGACCGTCCCCGACCCGATGGGACCACCCGTGATGCGGATGCCGTCCGGACGCGGCTCGGCCGCGACGCCGAGGGCGGCGAGGCCGTCCGCCATCACCTGAATGCGGTCGCTCTCCTTCACCCGCAGCTCCTCGGCGCCGGTGAGCAGGGTCTCGCCCGCGGCGCAGGCCGCGGCGATGAACAGGGCCGGGAACTCGTCGATGGCGAGCGGCACCTGATCGGGCGCGATAACGATGCCCCGCAAGGGCGCGTGGCGAACCCGGATGTCGGCCACCGGCTCGCCGCCGGCGGTGCGTCGGTCCAGCAGCTCGATGTCCGCCCCCATGGCCCGCAGGATGTTGATCACCCCGGCGCGGGTCGGATTGATGCCCACGCCCTCCAGGACGAGGTCAGAGCCCGGGGCGATACTCGCCCCGACCAGGAAGAAGGCCGCCGAGGAGATGTCCGCCGGCACCTGGAGCCGGCAGCCCGTGAGCCGTCCGCCGCCGGTGAGACAGACCCGGTTGGCAGTGCGCCGCACCGAGTAGCCGAAGCCCGTCAGCATGCGCTCGGTGTGGTCGCGGGTCGGGGCCGGCTGGCTGACGCAGGTCTCCCCCGCCGCGTAGAGCCCGGCCAGCAGCAGGCTCGACTTGACCTGGGCGCTGGCCACGGGCATCGGGTAAGCGATCCCTGCCAGCGCCCCCGCGGGCTCGATCAGGAGCGGCGCGGTCCCGCCCTCGCTGGTCTGGATCCGGGCGCCCATCAGGCCCAAGGGCTCGGTGACGCGGCGCATGGGGCGGCGGGTCAGGGAGGCGTCGCCGATCAGGGTGACCGGGAAGGACTGACCCGCCAGTAGACCGGCGAGCAGACGCATGGAGGTACCCGAGTTGCCCATGTCCAGGGGGCCATCCGGCGCCTGTAGCCCCCTGATTCCGACACCCTTGACGCGAACCTCGCCGGCGCTCGGCCCCGCGATCTCGACCCCCATGCGGCGGAAGGCGGCCAGGGTGGCGAGGGCATCTGCGCCCTCCAGGAATCCGGAGATCCGCGTCTCACCCTCGGCCAGGGCGCCAAGCATGATCGAACGATGGGAGATGGACTTGTCGCCCGGCACGCGCAGTCGCCCGTGCAGGGCC
Organism: uncultured Gammaproteobacteria bacterium; assembly: GCA_963714915.1. Lineage (GTDB taxonomy): Bacteria > Pseudomonadota > Gammaproteobacteria > Chromatiales > Chromatiaceae > Thiodictyon. The sequence goes on along the minus strand of CAVQQM010000009.1, from coordinate 11,777 downwards.
GCAGCCTCGGTCGGCTCGATCAGGAAGCGAAGGGTGTCGGGGGCGGCCAAGCGGTGTCTCGATCAGGGTCCGCGGGCGAGGTGTCGCGGCGGGCGGGCGTTTAAAGGCGCGGGATTCTATCCCCCTGCCCCGCCTAGGTAAACCGCCGGGCGAGCCGCGACTGGGGGAGGATGGGGCCCTGGTCAGCCGTTCCAGGCTAGAATCGCGCCCCTGCGCCGGCCGCGTGGCCGGACGACCCATCAGCGCAGGAGACCATCGTGGAAGAACGTAACGTCGACGTGGCCATCATCGGCTCCGGGAGCTCCGGCCTCAATGCCCTCGGGCAGGTGCGCCGGGCGGGCAGATCATTCGTGCTCATCAATGGCGGGGAACCCGGAACGACCTGTGCCCGGGTGGGCTGCATGCCGTCCAAGGCCATGATCCAGGTGGCCGAGGACTATCACCGCCGCACCCATCTGGGCAAGTACGGCGTCGACGGTCACGAGGCCATGACCCTCGACGTGCCCGAGGCCCTGGAGCACGTCCAGGAGCTGCGTGACACCTTCGTCGACCGGGTGCTGGGGAACAGCACCGATGACATGCCACCGGAGTTGTTCATCCAGGACTATGCCCGCTTCATCGAGCCCACCCTGCTCGAGGTGGCGGGCCAGCACATCCGCGCCGGAGCGGTGGTGATCGCCACCGGCTCCAAGCCCGTGGTCCCAGAGGCCTGGCGCGCCTTTGGCGATCGGGTGCTGACGACCGATGAGCTCTTCGAGCTCGAGGACCTGCCACCGAGCATGGCGGTGATCGGGCTCGGCACCATCGGACTCGAGCTGGGCCAGAGCCTGTCGCGTCTGGGCGTAGCGGTGACCGGTTTCGACCAGCTCACCACCATCGCCGGTGCTCAAGACCCGGAGGTGGCGGCCAGCGCCATCGAGATCATGGGCAAGGAGTTTCCCATCCATCTCGGGGAGCGGGCGGAGATCAAAGAGACCCCGGACGGACGGCTCGAGGTCAGCGCCGGCCCGCACGCCGTGGTGGTCGACAAGGTGCTATGCAGCATCGGCCGGGCGCCGAACGTGGCCGGTCTCGGGCTCGCGGACCTCGGGGTGCCCCTGGACGACCGCGGCCTGCCCGAGGTGGACCCCAACAGCATGCAGGTGGGCGATCTCCCCGTATTCATGGCCGGGGACGTCACCGCCTACCGCCCGATCCTCCACGAGGCCGGGGACGAGGGGAAGATCGCCGGCTACAACGCGGCCCGCGGCGAGCGAGCCCGCTTCCGGCGCAAGACCCCGCTCTTCATCAACTTCTGCGACCCCAACATCTGCGCCGTGGGCACCCGCTGGGACGACCTCGACCAAGACCGCACCGCGGTCGGTCAGATCAAGTTCGCCCCGGTGGGCCGGGCCCTGATCATGGGCAAGAACAAAGGGGTGCTGCGGGTCTACGGCGACAAGGCCGACGGGCGCATCCTGGGCGCCGAGATGATCGGACCCAAGGGCGAGAACCTGGCCCATCTGCTGTGCTGGTGTATCGAGCAGGGTCTGACCGTGGGCGAGCTGCTGCGAATGCCCTTCTATCACCCCGTGATCGAGGAGGCCCTCCAGGCCGCCCTCTACGACCTCTACGCCAAGGTCGATGCCAAGAACACCGGCGGGATCACCGAGCTCGAGCGGCTGCCCGATTGAGCGCCGCCATGACCCTCACCCCGCGGCAGAGACGCTGGCTGAAGGCCACCGCCCACCCGCTCAAACCCGTGGTCACTGTCGGTCAGCACGGTCTCAGCGAGGCCGTGCTGGCGGAGCTGGAGACCGCGCTGGCCCATCACGAGCTGCTCAAGGTGAAGATCGCGGCGGGCGACCGCATGCTGCGCGACGCCATGATCGCCGAGATGACCTCCGCAACCGCCGCCGAGCTGGTCAACCGGATCGGGAACATCGCGGTGCTCTACCGGCACAACCCCAAGAAGCGCGCCCCAATGGTGGTGCCGGCCGATCCCGCCTGATCCGGCTTGATCTCCACTGGGCCCCAGCGGGCCCCCGCGGACCTAGCCCCAATCGACCTGATCGCGTAGGAAGCGGAAGAGCTTGCGCGGGGCCTCGGGGCGGCCGCGCTCCACGTCGCGCTGGGCGGCGCGTACCAGGGCGCGCAATTGCTGACGGTCGACGGCGGGATGGCGGTCGAGGAGCTCGGCCAACGCCGTGTCACCCTCCTCGATGAGCCGCGCACGCCAGCGCTCGATCCCATGATGATGGGCGGCGTCTGCCCGCTCGCGGGCCTCGGCCCCGTCAACGAGCAGATGGACGGCCTCCATGTCCTCCCGCTCGAGCAGGTTGGCGATGCGCTTCCAGTGACGCGGCCGGGCGCGCGGGTCCTTGATGCGCGGGGTCTCCTCGATGGCCGCCCAGGTGGCCTCGCTGAGATTCAGGCGCTCGAGCTCGGCGCGCGGCATGCCGGCGAGCCGCTCGGCGAGGACCTGCAAGACCCGCTTGTCGCGCTTCAGCTGGCTCTTGCTCGGGCCTTCGTCGGTCCCGTCGTCGCCAGCCCGTTCATCGATCTCGTCTGCCCCCGGGATCACCTTGCGGCCGCTGGGCAGTTCGTCGTCTAGGGGTTCGATTGGAGATGCTCCAGGATCAGTTGGGGGGCGCGCTTGCCCAGATACTCGTTCACGTCGAGCCGGTAGGCAAGGCGCACCCGGCCCGACTCCGCGGCGCGCATCCGCTCCGCCTGGTTGAAAGCGATGGCGTCCATGACCGGGCCTCGTCCGGGGCGCACCCGCAGCTTGAGGTGGCGATCGCCCACCAGCCGCACGGAGGTCACGTCGAAGTCCCCATCGAACAGGGGCTCGGGGAAGCCCTTGCCCCAGGGCCCCCCCAGGCGCAAGGCCTCGGCGGTCTCGAGACCGAGCAACGCCGCGGGGAGCTCACCGTCTGAGCGGATCTCGCGCACCGGCTCCTGCTCGCCAAGCTCCGCGCGGACCGCCTCGGCGAAGGCCTTGCGGAAGGTCGGGAGGGATTCCGGCTTGAGGCTCAGGCCCGCGGCCATGGCGTGACCGCCAAAACGCAGGACGAGCCCGGGGTGACGACGGTCAACCGCGTCGATGGCATCGCGGATATTCAGGCCCTCCACCGAGCGCGCGGAGCCGCGCAGGAGCCCCTCGCCCGCCTCGGCGAAGGCCACCACCGGTCGGTGCCAGCGCTCGCGTACCCGGGACGCGACGATCCCGGACACCCCCTGATGCCAGCCGCGGCCGAACAGGCAGAGCGCCGGCGGCAGATCGTCGCCGCCGAAGGTCAGCCGCTCGACGAGATACTCGGCCTGGTCGCGCATCTGGCCCTCGATCTCGCGGCGCTGCCGATTCAGGGCATCGAGCCGGGTCGCCAGCTCCAGGGCCCGGACAGGGTCATCGGCGAGCAGGCATTCGACCCCGAGGGACATCTCCTCCAGGCGTCCGGCGGCATTGAGCCGCGGCCCGGCGAAGAACCCGAGGTCGCTCGCCACCACCCGTGCGGGGTCGCGCCCGGCCACCTGGAGCAGGGCCCGGATGCCGGGCCGGCCCCGCCCGGCGCGGATGCGCGCTAGCCCCTGCTCCACCAGGATGCGGTTGTTGCGGTCGAGGGTCACCACGTCGGCCACCGTGCCCAAGGCCACCAGGTCGAGCAGCGACGCCAGGTTCGGCTCGGGCCGCCCGCCCCGGAACCAGCCCCGCTCCCGCAGCCGGGCGCGCACGGCGGCCAGCAGATAGAAGACCACGCCCACGCCGGCGAGATGCTTGCTCGGGAAGGCGCACCCGGACTGGTTCGGATTGACGATGGCCGCGGCGGCCGGCAGGGTCTCGCCGGGCAGATGGTGATCGGTGACCAGGACCGGGATGCCCAGGGCATTGGCCCGCTCGACCCCCTCCAGGCTCGCGATCCCATTGTCGACGGTGACGATCAGGCGGGGCCGCAGCTCGGCGGCGGCGTCCACCACCGGCGGGCTCAGGCCGTATCCGAAGGCGAACCGGCTCGGCACCAGATAGGCAGCCTCCGGCGCACCCAGGGCCCGCAGCCCGAGCACCGCCAAGGCGCTGCCCGTGGCGCCGTCGGCGTCGTAATCGCCGACGACGAGGATCCGCTGGCCGGCCGTGAGGCGCTCGGCCAGGAGCTCGGCCGCGGCGTCGATCCCCGCGAGGGACTTGAACGGCAGTAGGCCCGTCAGACCCAGATCGCAACCACCGACCTCCTGGCCTCGACTGGCATAGAGCCGATCGAGCAGCTCCGTGGCGCTCTGGGGCGGCGCGCCGGACCAGTCCTGATCCACGCGGCGAATGCGTACCGGGGTCATGCCGGATGTGCCGATGGCCTTGGAACCCAGACCGGGCCAACGCCCGCCCTGATGGTCCCGATGCCATCCGATCCCATCCCATCCCGGCCGGACAACCCCGCGGTCTGGCCGCCGGCCGCCCGTCTCATGGGTCGTACTCCTCGGCGCGCCGAGCATCGCCGCGCACCCGCTCGGCCGGATAGCGCGCCTCGTTCTTCTCGACCTTGCGGTAGGCGGCATCGATGGGGTCGATCCCCAGACGCTCGCAGAGTCGGATCAGATAGATCAGACAGTCGGCGATCTCCTCAGCCACCCGCGCCTTCTTACCCGCATCCAACGCGGCACTCTCGGCCTCGGAGAGCCACTGGAAATGCTCAATGAGCTCGCCGACCTCCCCCGCCAGGGCCATGACCAGATTCTTCGGGGAATGGAACTGCTCCCAGTCCCGCTCGCGGGCGAATTGGAGCAGGCGGGCGTTCAGCGACTCGAGACTGTCAGGACCCGACATCGCTCCTGGTACCCTGGAGGTTGGAGGCGGCCGCATCGGGCGGGCCGCCGGAGGCGAAGGCGAAGTGCCGGGCGGCGAGGAAATTGAAGACCATGGCGACGCCGGAGCCCACCGCCAGCGGAACCACCGGATAGGCCGCGACGGCGGACACTGCCGCGACGATGGCCACGTAGACCCCAAGATTGATCAACGCGCCGACGGTCTGAACCCCGAAATAGCGACCGTACTCCCGCCCCCGGTCCGAGCCCGCCCGAGCCGCGAAGGTGAACCGCCGATTGAGGTACCAAGTGACCGTAACGGCGAGCCCGAACGAGACGACCCGAGATTCGTAGAGCCCCCAGCCGTTCAGGTTCACCAGCCAGGTGAGGACGCCCGCGTCGACGGCGAAGCCGATGATCCCGATCGCGCCGAAGCGCCAGGCCTCGTCCGCCCAGCCGCTCAAGCGCGCCCCTCGGGCAGGTCGCCGTTGAATCTGGAGTCGGGCGGGAGGGGCGGGACGGCGAGATAGTGAAGCCGTTTCAGCTCCCGCCGGCCATGGGAGACCGTATCCAGGATCAGACCACTTGCGAGCGACAGGAAGGCCAGGAGCATCATCCCCGTGGCGAGGATGGCGGTCGGGAAACGCGGCACCAGCCCGGTCTCCATGAACTCCGCCACCACTGGCCAGGCCAGGGCGATCGAGCCGGTCGCGAGCACGGCGAATACCGTGCCGAAGAAGGCCAAGGGGCGCTCCTCCTTGAGTAGATAGCCGATGGTGAGCAGGATGCGCCAGCCATCCCTGAAGGTACGCAGCTTGCTTGCGGAACCGGTCGGGCGCTCGTAGTAAGGCGTCTGGACCTCCGCGACCCGCATCTGCATCTCCAGCGCATGGACGGTGAGCTGGGTCTCGATCTCGAAACCCGTCGACAGGGCGGGGAAGGACTTCACGAACCGTCGCGAGAACACCCGATACCCGGTCAGCATATCCCGAAATCGGTTGCCGAAGGTCAATCCGACCATGGACGTCAGCACCCGATTCCCGAGGCGGTGGCCGCGCCGGTAGGCATCGGGCGCCCTCTCCTCCCGCGCCGCACACACCATATCCAACCCGTCGCGAACCAGGCGCGCGATCAGTGCCGGCGCACTGGCCGCGTCATAGGTCGCGTCACCGTCGGTGAGCAGATAGACGTCGGCCTCGACCTCGCTGAACATCCGGCAAACAACATGACCCTTGCCCTGCATGGGCTCGTGCCGCACCAGCGCACCGGCGGCCCTGGCCGTTTCAGCCGTCCGATCCGCGGAGTTGTTGTCGTAGACGTGAATGGCAGCGTCCGGGAGGGCGGCCCTGAAGTCACGCACCACGGCGCCGATGGACGCCTGCTCGTTGTAGCAAGGGATCATCACCGCGATCCGCAGGCAGGGCGGTTGTTCCGGCAGCACCACTGCGTCTCCCATACTCGATGGTCAACATCGCCACGAACCGGTCCCCGCCGCGCGGGTCGGCTCAGGGGCTATCCCCGGCCGAGTCCACGGCGGCTTCGACATCGTCCCGCAGCCGGTACAGCACCGCCCTGTCGGACCGGCCGACCAGCTCGAAATAGTCCGGCATCCGGGGATCCCAGGTCTGGCTGGCGAAGGGCTCGCGCGCGAGGTTCACCAGCAATCCGTCGGCCCCGAGCCCGCGCAGATGCAGGGACAACGCGCCCGCGTCCTGGGTCAGCGCAAGGGTATCCCTGTAGCGGCCAGGGCCGAACCAATCGCCCCGCACGGACCGCCCCAGGTAGTAGACCTCGCCCTCGAACCCGAGCTGATAGGGCGTCTGCACCGGCGCTTCGCCCAATGAGCGCATCAGATCGTACCCGCCGAGACGCTTCGCGAGATAGGCCGCGCGTTGATCATCGCTCGGGAGCACACGATCCCACGCCCGATGGGTCTCGCGCACCATCACGACGGCGACGAGCGCCAGTGCCAGCACGGGGAACACCAGGGGAAACCGGGGCGCGAGTCGTCGGGACATCGACTCGAACCGCGTCGCCAGCCCCGCCCGGGACCAAAACTCGACCAGGGACCAACCGGAGAGGATCGCCAGCATGGGATAGACGGGCACGGCGTAACGCCAATAGCCGGATGCCGCGACCCATACCGCCAGGGCAGCGGCCGCGACGAGCATCAATCCGCGCTGGAAGGCGGTCGCTCCACGCCAAAGCAGGGGTGCCGCGAGGGCCGGAAGAAACAGCCAGTCCCGCCAGCCCCTCACCCCTTCCAGATCCGCATACTGGGCGGCCAGGTCGCCCTCATCCCAGAGCCAGAACCCGAACAGGCTCCCCCCGATGGGATGGACCGGATCCCCCGAGATCCAGTAGTTGCGCAGATACCAATATCCCCCGATGGCCGCGAGGATGCAGGCCGCGCGGAAGACCACCCCGGGGCGACGCTCCACCACGAGCCCCAGCAGCAGGAACACCGGCAGGTAGAACAGCCCTTGGTACTTGATGCCGACCGCGATCCCCGCGAATCCGGCGGCGAGATAAGAGAACCTCGCATCCCCGTGGGCGTGGCGCAGGGCGAGGGACGCGAACGCAGCGCTCCAGAACAACATGATGCCGAGGTCCACGTAGGCGTTGGACCAGCCCCATTGGGTCGTGTACACCAGCAGGAGCACCGCAACGAGACCGACACGCCAATCCATGAAGCGCCTTGCGATCCCGAAGGTGAGTGCCGCGGTCAAGGCACCCGTCAAGGCGTGCAGCAGGTGCGTCAGCACGTCGCTGCCGAGGGCCAGGGCCGCGGCGTACAGGAGATTCAGGTTGTAGGCGGACAGCGGATAGCGCAGCCAGGGGTCAACCGTCAGCGCGCCCCCCTCGGCCCAGAGACGGGCGTAAGGCAGATGGTAGGCAAGCTCGTCCCAGGCCATAGGGGGCGACAGCGGGGCGATCAGCAAGGGGAGACCGGCTATCCCGGCGAAGGCCATCCACCACCAGGCACGTCTCGGGATGCGGTCGAATCTCGTGGCGAGCGATGCATGGCCCGAGACACCGGACGAGGCGCCGCGCCCCCGCAACAGCGACCAACCGGCGAGACCGAGCCCAAGCAGCAGCATGACCGCGATGACCGGGGCGTTGAGCCAATCGAGCACCCCGGCGACGAACAGCAGCACCATCATGACCCCGAGCCCGGCGGAGACCTGCAAGGGGATCGACAGGAATAGCGAATGCTGGGCGGCATGACGCGTCCAGGCCGCCAGCGGACCCCCGAGTCCGTACGCCGCGACGGCGAAGACCGCGAGAATGGCGTATTGCTGAAGTGCGAATGCCAGCTTGGCGGCCATCAGCCCCCGGACTCCAGGCGGTCCGGGTGACGCCCGGCCGCGAAGACGATGGCGCTCATGCCCCCTGGAGTCCCCCGCGGGCACGCGCGACGGCGGCCCGCACCTGGGTCGGCGCGGTCCCACCGAGATGGTCCCGTGCGGCCACCGAGCCATCGAGGGTGAGCACGCCGAACACGTCGCCCTCGATCCGGTCGGAGAAGCCGCGCAGCTCCTCGAGGGTCAACGCGGAGAGGTCACGCCCCTCGCGCAACCCGAAGGCCACCGCCTTGCCGACGATCTCATGGGCATCCCGGAAGGGCACGCCCCGGCGCACCAGGTAATCGGCGAGATCGGTTGCGGTGCTGAAGCCCTGGGCGGCCGCGGCGCGCATGCGCTCACGCCGGCAGGTCAGGTGGCCCATCATCTCCGCGTAGACCTTGAGACAGCCCTTGAGATTGTCCACAGTGTCGAACAAGGGCTCCTTGTCCTCCTGGTTGTCCTTGTTGTAGGCCAGCGGCTGGGCCTTCATCAGGGTCAGCAACCCCATGAGGTGCCCGAAGATACGACCGGTCTTGCCGCGCACCAGCTCGGGCACGTCGGGATTCTTCTTCTGGGGCATGATGGATGAGCCCGTACAGAAGGCATCTGAGAGCTCGACAAAGCCGAATTGGGCGGACGACCAGAGGATCAGCTCCTCGGAGAAGCGCGACAGGTGCATCATCAGGATGGACGCGCAGGCCGTGAATTCGATGGCGAAGTCCCGGTCGGAGACCGCGTCCAGGCTGTTCTCGGCGGGCCGCTCGAAACCCAGCAGCCGGGCGGTCAGGGCACGGTCGATCGGGTAGGTCGTCCCGGCCAGCGCCGCCGCCCCGAGCGGCATGACGTTGACCCGGCCGCGACAGTCCGCGAGGCGTGCCCGGTCGCGCGTGAGCATCTCGAACCAGGCCATCATGTGATGTCCGAAGGTCACGGGCTGTGCAACCTGCAGGTGGGTGAAGCCGGGCATCACGGTGTCCGCCTCGCGCTCGGCCAGATCGAGCAGCGCGGTCTGGAGTCGGACGATCGCCCCGTCGATGGCGTCGATCTCATCGCGCAGCCACAACCTTACATCGGTGGCCACTTGGTCGTTGCGCGAACGCCCGGTATGCAGTTTCTTCCCGGCGTCCCCGATCGCCTCCGTGAGGGCTGACTCGATGTTCATGTGGACGTCCTCCAGCGGGATCGACCACTCGAACTCCCCGAGCTCGATGCGCGCGCGGATTGCCCTCAGCCCCGCCACGATCGCATCGTGTTCTCCTCGGCTCAGCACACCCTGCTCGGCGAGCATGGTGGCATGGGCGATGGAACCCTCGATGTCGTGGCGGTATAGCCTACGGTCGAAATCCACCGAGGCGGTGAAGGCCTCGACGAAGGCATCCGTAGGCGCGTTGAAGCGTCCCGCCCAGGGTTTGTCGAGTGCCGGTGGGTCAGGCTTGCGGGGGTCTGGCATCGGGGCTCCGGCCGTTGGCGAAAGCGCGAGATTCTACACCCTCCCCGAGGGCCCCTTGGATAGGCAGCAGTGAGCACAGAGACCCACCCAAGACGCCCCGGCCACTCGGCATTGGACCAGCTACTCGACGACACTCCGGTACGCGCGCAAGGATTCCTTCCCGATTTCTGTCGCCTCCCGATGCTCCTCGGGACGGTGCTGACCGCCGAGCTACTCGGTGTCGTGCTGGTCCTTGCATCCCAGTGCCATCACGGGGGGCTTGCGGAGCGCCTGGCGCTCATGTTCACCTTCGTCCTGATCATCGCCGTGCTGGCCACCGGCACCCTGTGCAGCGCACGTCCCCTGCTCGGCCGACTGGACGACCGGGCGTCCGCCGTCCTCGCCTGGGTGCTCCTGTTGGCGGTGGTCGCACTGGTGACCTGGGGAACCCATAGCCTGGCGCCGGCGCATTTGCGTGAAGGGCTCTTCCACGAGGAAGGGCTCGGCTGGCTGATGCTCCGCAGTCTCGGTATCAGCGCCATCCTCGGCGCCATGTTGTTGCGTTATCTCTATCTACACCATATGTGGCGTCGACAGGTGGAGGCAGAGGCGGAGGCGCGGTTCCAGAAGCTCCAGGCTCGCATCCGACCGCATTTTCTGTTCAACAGCATGAACACCATCGCCAGCCTCACCCAATCCGACCCGCGGCTCGCGGAAGAGGTCGTGCAGGATCTCGCGGATCTCTTCCGCGCCACCCTCTCCGAGGCCAACTCGAGCTCGACGCTGGGCGCGGAGCTCGAGCTCGCCTACCGCTACCTGAACATCGAGAAGCAACGCCTCGGCGAGCGGCTCCAGGTGCTCTGGGACGTGGAAGACGTCCCGAGCGATGCCATACTCCCGCCGTTGATCCTCCAACCACTAGTCGAGAACGCCGTCTATCATGGAATTGCACCCTCGCGTCGCCCCGGGCTGATCCACATCAGCGGTCGCTACCGGCGCGCCCAGGTGAGCGTCAGCGTCCGCAACACCGTGCCTGGAGAGGACGAGCAGGTGAAACGACACACCAAGGGCAATAAGATGGCGCTCGACAATGTCAAGCAACGCATGACGGCCATGTTCGACGGTCAGGCACGCGTGATCGTCTCGCGGGTGGAGGGCGACTATCAGGTGCGATTGGTCTTTCCGTATCCATGGAGGCGGCAATGAAGATCCTGGTCGTCGACGACGAGGCCCCGGCGCGCCAGCGCCTCATCCGACTACTCAGCGAGATCGAGGGCAACTACGAGGTGGCCGGTGAGGCCGCAGACGGCATCGAGGCGGTCGAGCACTGCGGCGCGCAGCCCGTGGACGTGGTCCTGCTCGACGTCCAGATGCCCGGCATGAACGGCCTCGATGCCGCCAAGAAGCTAGGGGAGCTCAAGCCGCCGCCCGCGGTGATCCTGGTGACCGCCTACGAGGAGTACGCCCTGGCCGCCTTCGAGCACAAGGTCGAGGACTACCTGGTCAAGCCGGTGCGCCGCGAACGCCTCCAGGCGGCGCTCGAGCGGGTTCAGGTCGCCACCCGGCCCCAACGCACGGCGCTGGCCGGTGAGCAAGCGGCACCGGGCGGTCGCCGCCGCACCATCAGCGCCCACTACCGCGGCGGCCTGCAGACCGTTCCCATCGGGGACGTCGTTTATCTTCAAGCGGACAACAAATACGTGACCGTCCGCCACACCGGCGGCGAGATACTCATCGACGAATCCCTGAAGTCGCTCGAGGACGAGTTCCCCGACCTCTTCCTGCGCATCCATCGCAACGCCCTGGTGGCGAAGTCGCGACTGTTCGGCCTGGAACGGGCCAACGACGGTGGCAGTGAGGTGCGTCTGCACGGCTGTGACGAGCGACTGCCCGTGAGCCGCCGGCATCTCGCAGAGATTCGCCGCTGGCTGCGCTCCGGCAAGGTGTGACCCGCGACTCGCCAATGGACGTCCGATGGCCGCGGCACCCCCTGTTGCCGATCGCCAAGGCAGCGAGGGGCAGATCGCCCTCCCGACCAGGGCACCACCCGTCCCAGACTCCCCGAGCGACGCCGTCCCGTGGAACGACGCCCTGATGGCCGGGCGTATAGGGTTCAAATGCCCGGTTCGAGCGCCTATACTCTTTCGCCTCCCGCGCCCTTAGCTCAGTCGGTAGAGCATCTGACTTTTAATCAGGTGGTCGTTGGTTCGAACCCAACAGGGCGC
>CAVQQM010000008.1:0-116984 GCA_963714915.1 uncultured Gammaproteobacteria bacterium | reverse complement strand
GAGGACCCCCTGCTCGCGTCCGACCGGGCGACGCGCGGCTATGTGGGTGCGCTGGTCTGCGCCGAGTGCCATCAGGGGGAATATGACCGCTGGCGGGGGTCCCACCACGACCTGGCCATGAAGGAGGCCAGCCCGGAGACCGTGCTGGGCGATTTCAACGATGCCGAGGTCACCGCCCAGGGCGTCACCTCGCGGTTCTTCATCCGCAACGGGGTCTACTACGTCCACACCGACGGGCCGGACGGCGAGATGGCGGACTTCCCGATCCGCTACACCTTCGGCTGGTATCCTCTTCAGCAGTATCTGATCGCCTTTCCCGGCGGTCGACTCCAAAGCCTTGGCCTCGCCTGGGATTCGAGACCTAAGGACGAGGGCGGTCAGCGCTGGTTCCACCTCTATCCCGACCAGACCCTGGGGCACGGGGATCCGCTCCACTGGACGGGTCTGGACCAGACCTGGAACTACCAGTGCGCCGATTGTCACTCCACGGATCTGCGCAAGGGCTATGACCCCGAGCGCAATCTCTACGAGACGCGCTACGCGGAGATCAATGTGGCCTGCGAGGCCTGCCACGGACCCGGGGCGCAGCATGTCGAGTGGGCGAGAGCGGCCCAGGCGGGCAAGCCCCCGACGGGGGAGGGCGGCTTGGCGTCCGAGGACCCGGCCAAGGGACTCCTGGTGGACCTCACGGATCGCGATGGCGGCGTCTGGCTGATCGATCCGGAGACCGGCAAGCCCCGCCGCAGCGTGGAGCGGACCTCCCACGCCCAGACCGAGACCTGCGCCCCTTGCCATTCCAGGCGCGGGCGCATCTGGGACGAGATCACCCCTGGGGAGCCGCTGCACCAGGGTTTCCGGCTCGCACTGCTCGAGCCCGATCTCTATTTCCCGGACGGTCAGATCCGCGACGAGGTCTATGTGCTCGGCTCCTTCCTGCAGAGCCGCATGTTCCATGCCGGGGTGGTTTGCACCGACTGCCACGACGCCCACAGTCTCGCCCTGCGTGCCGAGGGCAACGGGGTGTGCGCCCGCTGTCATCTGTCGGAGCGCTACGACACCCCGTCCCATCATCATCACTCGGCGGGCCAGGCGGGCAGTGCCTGTATCGACTGCCACATGCCCCAGCGCTGGTACATGGTGGTGGACGAGCGGGCGGATCACAGCATGCGCATCCCCAGACCCGACCTCGCGGCCGAGCTGGGCACCCCGGACGCCTGCACCGCCTGTCATCAGGACAAGGGCGCGGACTGGGCCGCCGAGGCGGTCGCGGGCTGGTATCCCGATTCGCCTCACCGCCAGGCCCACTTCGCTGGGGCCCTGAAGGCCGCGGACGCGCGCGAGGCGGGTGCGGCGAACCGCTTGATCGCGCTTGCCGCAGACACCGAGGCCCCCGGTATCGCGCGGGCCAGCGCACTCGCGCGTCTGCGCGGCCAGGCGACGCCAGAGTCCCTGATGACGGTCCAGCGTCTGCTCGCCGATCCCGACGCCCTGGTGCGCGCGGAGGCGGTGCGTTTCCTCGAGCTGACAGACCTGCGCGCCCGGGTGGAGCACGCCTGGCCCCTGCTCGACGATCCGGCGCGTACGGTCAGACTCGAGGCGGCGCGGGTCCTGGCTCCGGTGATGCGTCAGGGGATCGGCGGCAAGCTGCGCGAGCGGCTCACCGAGGCATTGGGGGAGTACGCGGTCTCCCAGACGGCGAACGCCGACCGCCCGGAGGCCCATCTGAACCTGGCCCTGGTGGCGGCCGCCGCGGGCGAGCCACGGGTGGCGGAGCAGGCCTATCGCAGCGCGCTCGCACTCGATCCCCGGTTCACCCCGGCGCGGGTCAACCTGGCGGACCTCTATCGGGCTGAGGGGCGGGAGTCCGAGGCCGTGTCAGAGCTGGGGGACGGGATCTTGCTCACTCCCGAGAGCGCCGATCTCCACCATGCCCTGGGCCTCGCGCAGGTCCGCGCGGGTCGGCTCGACGAGGCCGTGACCGAGCTGGGGCGGGCCGTCGAGCGCGCCCCCGAGAACGGTCGCTACGCCTATGTCTACGCCGTCGCCCTGGATGGGGTCGGGCGTACGGAGGATGCCTTGCCGGTGCTCGAGGCGACCCTGTCGCGGGAGTCCGGGAATGCCGAGGTCCTGACCGCCCTGGTCCAGTACAACCTCAAGCTGGGCCGTGCGGAGGACGCCTCGCGTTGGGTCGATCGCCTCGCGGCGCAGGCCGCTGCGGACCCCCAGGTGGCGCCCCTGGTCGAGCGGTTGCGCTCCGAGCTGGACGCGGCCCGGGCGGGGGTGGAATAGGAGGCGGCGCGTCACTGCGGCCCGGTCGACCCCGCGAAGGGCGAGGTTCAGATCAGGCGGGCGATCAGGGCCTGGATGAGGACTCCTGATCCGGGCCCCTGATCAAGGCTCAGGTCAGGGCCCAAATCAGGGAATGATGTCCGTGATCTTCCACTCGGTGCCTTCCAGCCCCAGGCGGACGTGGGTCGCGCCGCGCCCCAGCTCGCCGATGCGGATCACGAACCGGTCGTAGGATTCGAAGAAGGCGAAGTCGATGGCCGCGATGAGATAGGGCGGGCTCTGGCCGGTGGCGCGCGTCGCCGCATCGCGCAGGGTGTCGCGCACCCAGGGGACGGTGATGGCCTGCTGCAGGGCCGAGTCGCCCAGGCGCTCCAGGTTCTGGCGGATCCATCCCATGGCGCTGTCGGGATCGCCGGCGGGGAGCAGGGCGTCGGCGCCCGCCTCGACCCGGCTGCGATAGTTCGCGCGGATGGCATCCAGGTCGGTGAGGGAGGCCAGCTTGGTGGTGTCGTCCTGGCCCAGGGCGTCGTCGAGCCTGAAGACCGTGTAATAGGGCCAGATGCCGAAGGCAAGCAGGGCGAAGAGCAGCAGATAGCCGATGAACCGCATGATCGTTCGACCTCGGGGCAGGGGTAGCGGGACGGAATGGCCCCACATTCTATACCTGAACCACGTCAGTTCTCTGCTTTCTCCAGGTCTAAGTCGCGGGTGAGTCGAGGAATCCTCCCTACTCGCGACTCGCAACCGTCAGGTAAAGCAGGTCGCCCAAGAGGGTATCGCCCAGGCGGACCATGAATCGGCGCGACGGCCGACGCCGCACCCCGCTCCCGTATAATCCCCGCTTGGCCAGCCGCGCGAGACCTCCATGGATGACCTGATCCAGACCCTGGCCCTGACCCTGGGTGCGAGCTGGGCCAGCGGCATCAACCTCTATGCCGCCGTGCTGGTGCTCGGGCTTGCCGGCGCCACGGGGGCGGTCGACCTGCCCGCCGGCCTCGAGATCCTCTCCGATCCACTGGTGCTCATGGCCGCCGGGGCGATGTATCTCGTGGAGTTCTTCGCCGACAAGGTGCCGGGCGTGGACTCCGCCTGGGACGGGCTCAGCACCTTCGTTCGCATCCCGGCCGGGGCCATGATGGCCATGGGCGCGGCCGGCGACCTGGGCCCCGGTTGGGACCTGGCCGTGGGGCTACTGGGCGGCGGGGTCGCTGCGGTCACTCATGCCGCCAAGTCCGGGACCCGGGTCCTGATCAATACCTCGCCCGAGCCCTTTACCAACTGGACCGCCTCGGTCGCGGAGGACCTGGGGGTGCTCGGCGGACTGCTCCTCGCCCTCCAGCACCCGGCGGTGTTCCTGGTCCTGCTGGCCCTGTTCTTCGTGCTCCTGATCTGGCTGTTGCCCAGGCTCTGGCGTGGGATCCGGGGTCTCTTCAGGACAATCGGCCGTTGGTTCGGGGGCGATCGCGGTGCCCCGGATAACGGATCGGATGCCGCCCAGGTGCCCCGACTCGAGCCGGATCCCGCGGTGCATGCCCTGCCGGCCCCACCGCCGGCCCCGGGCGCCATCGGCGATCGTCCGGCCGAATCCTTGCCCGCTGATCGCGCCGGGGAAGCGGCGTCCCATCGCGACGGCCAGCAGGGCCGGCGGACCCCGTGAGCCGGTCCCTGCCGGTCACCGCCGCCCGGTCGGTGCGACCCGACCCGACCGAGGGCCTCGAGGTCTATCTGGTCGGCGGCGCCGTGCGCGATGCCCTGCTGGGGATCCCCGTGCTGGAACGGGACTTCGTGGTGGTGGGCGCCACCCCGCGGGAGATGCTCAGGCGCGGCTTCCAACAGGTGGGTCGCGATTTCCCGGTCTTCCTCCATCCGCTCACCAAGGACGAGTACGCCCTGGCGCGCACCGAGCGCAAGACCGCCCCGGGCTATCTCGGCTTCCAGGTCCATGCCGAGCCGAGCGTGACCTTGGAGCAGGACCTGGAGCGGCGCGACCTCAGCGTGAACGCCATCGCCCAGGCGCCGGACGGCACCCTCATCGATCCCTTCGGGGGGCTCCGGGACCTGGATGCCCGGGTGCTGAGACATGTCTCGCCCGCCTTCGTCGAGGATCCCGTGCGCATCCTGCGGGTGGCGCGGCTGGCCGCCCGATTCGCCGCGCTGGGGTTCGAGGTGGCCCCCGAGACGCGTGCGCTCATGGTCGAGATGGTCGACGCGGGGGAGGCGGACGCCCTGGTCCCCGAGCGGGTGTGGCAGGAGATGGCCAGTGCACTGGGGGAGGACCGGCCCTCGGTCTTCTTCGAGGTGCTGCGCGACTGTGGGGCCCTGGCGCGCCTGCTGCCGGAGCTCGACCGGTTGTGGGGGGTGCCCCAGCCGGCCAAATGGCACCCGGAGATCGACACCGGCGTGCACGTCATGCTGGTGCTCGACATGGCCGCGCGGCTCGCGCCGGAGCTGGAGATCCGCTTCGCGGCGCTCTGTCACGATCTCGGCAAGGGGACCACGCCGGCGGAGATCCTGCCCAGTCACCGGGGCCACGAGGAGCGCAGCGTGGCCATGCTCGAGGCGGTCTGCGACCGCTTTCGTATCCCCAATCGCTGCCGCGAGCTCGCCCGCATCACCGCCCGTTACCACGGCCTGGTGCACAAGGTGGATGAGCTGCGTCCCGCCACCATCCTCGACCTCATCGAGGGCGCCGACGGTCTGCGTCGCCCCGAGCGCTTCCGTCAGATGCTCACCGCCTGCGAGGCGGATTTCCGAGGTCGCACCGGCTATGCGGAGCGCGACTATCCCCAGGGGGCGATCCTGGGCCGGCTGCTCGATGCCGTGCTGGGGGTGGACGCGGGGTCGATCGCCCGCGAGGCCGCGGACACAACCAAGATCCCGGAGCACCTGCGCGCCGCTCGGGTCCAGGCCCTGCGGGCGGCGCGATCAAGCGCATCGCCCTGAGTGGATGACCCGGCGGGTCTCGCGGCGATCTCCCGCCGCGGTCCTGGCTCAACCCTGTGGGACCGAATCCGGCGCGCGACTCGCGACGGCCGCCGGCGCCCGGGACGATCCCCTGGCCTCGTCAAGCGGGGCCGCGGGTCCGAAACGCTCCCGCAGCTCCTCCAAGGCCCGCTCCTTGTCGGAGAAGAAGCTCGAGTCGCCCAGTAGCCGCGTGAGTCCGGCGCGCTCGAAGACCCGCAGCACCTGCTGCTTGAGCCCGCTGAACATGAGCTCGACGCCGATCTCCCGCAGCCGTATGGCGAGCTCGCGCACCTTCTCCTCCCCCGAGGCGTCGATCTCGTTGATGCCGCTGCCGACCACCAGGATCGCGCTGGCCTCCGGGTAGTCGGCCTGGGCCTCGAGGATGATGTCCTCGAAATAGGCCACGTTGATGAAGGTGAGCGATCCGTCGAAGCGGACCGGGACGAAACGACGGCTCACGGGCGTCAGCCCATGGGCCTTGATCCCGCCGAGGGTGCCGTCTGGCTTGCGCGCCACGATCTCCGCGCGCGGACGCATGGTGCGGATGAGGTACCAGAGCACGGTCAGGACCACCCCGAGCAGGATCCCGTCGGCCAGGGCCGGTGCCATGACCAGGGTGGCGATGAAGGTGAGGATGCCGATCGAGGCCGACATGGGCTCGACCGTCCAGGCATGGGCGAGTGGCTCGATCCGGATCAGACCGAAGACCGCGATCATGACGATGACCGCGAGTGTCGCCTGGGGCAGATGGTAGAGATAGGGGGTGAGGAAGAGGAGCACCAAGACCACGCCCGCTACGCTGACGATGGCGAAGAGCCCGGTCTTTGCCCCCGAGCGTGCCGCGACCGCCGAGCGCGAGAAGGACCCGCTGACCGTGTAGGAGCCGAAGAAGCTTCCGGCGATGTTCGCCAGGCCCTGACCGACCAGCTCTTGGTTGGTATCCACCCGCTGGCGGGTGCTGGTAGCGATTGCCTTGGAGATGGAGGTGGCCTCCATGAATCCGATCAGGGCCATCACCAGGGCGGCGGGCAGCAGGCCCAGCATCAGCTCCGGACGGATCTCGGGGGCCGCGAGATGGGGGAGCCCGCGCGGGATGTCACCCACCACCGCGCCCCCGGCCGAGAAGGCGGCAAGGTCTCCCTTGACGCCCACGAACCGCCACTTGCGTCCGTCCCCTTCCGCACCCGTCGGGAGCGCCCCCGGGCGATGCAGCGCGAGCCCGTCGGAATCCGACGCCACGCCCGTCAGCGGCTCGGCGTAGAGGTCGATCTGGAGTCGGTCCCGCTGTTGCTTGAGGGTCTCGATCTCGTAACTGACGATATGGATCTCCGCGTCCGCGGCGGCCACGGTGGCGGTGGATGCCGTCGAGTCGAGCGACTGCGCGGCGCGGCGCTCGCTGTTGATGGCGGTGAGCCTGGCGGTGAGGGCGTCGATGCGTCCGCGGACCTCCCGATACTCCTCGACCTGGGCGCGCAGAGACGGGGTCCTGGATCTGGTCCAGGGGCACCTGGACCTTTGTCTCGAAGCCGATCGCCCAACTCGCGAGGGTGGTCGCGGCGACTGCCACCAGCACCCCGGGGAGCTTGGGGAGCCAGCGCGCGCTGTAGCGGATGACCGCCCAGGTAGCCAGGGCGAAGAGCAGCGTCGGCAGGTGCGTCTGGGGGATCTGGAGCACCACGTTCCAGAGATCCGCCAGATAGTTGTCAGAGCGCGGGAAGGGGACCCCGATAACCTTACTGAGCAGGGACAACCCGATGATCAGTGCGGCCGCGTTGGTGAATCCGACGATCACCGGGCTCGACAGGAAGTTCACCACCACCCCGAGTCGGAAGACCCCGAGCGCCAGGCGCAGCACCCCCACCATCAGCGCCAACATGATCGAGAGCTGGACGAAGTCCGGGGTGCCGGGGGTCGCGAAGGGCATCAGGGCGGCCGCCGACATCAGGGACAGCATGGCGACCGGCCCGGTGTGGAGCTGGCTCAGGGAGCCCCACAGGGAGGCGACGATGACCGGGATGAACGAGGCGTAGAGCCCGTAGACGACGGGCAGACCCGCGAGCTGGGCATAGGCCATGCTCTGCGGGACCAGCACCAATGAGACGGTGATGCCGGCGGTGAGATCGCCCCGCAGCTGATCCCGAGACATGGGGAACCAGTTCAGGAAGGGAAACAGCCGGTGCAGGAGGTACTTCATGGGCGAGACTCGGATGCGCGGCCCGGTGGGCCGCCTTGACCATTATCCCCAGTCTCCGAGCCGAGCACCCCCTGATCAAATCAATAATCACCACTTTTGGTATTGTTTTTGATCTATGACCAGGCTGCCGCCAGCCTAACGGTCATGGCGCCCACGCCACCCCGGGGAATGATTGTCGCGGTCGCCATGACCGTCCCCCCCACCCCGGCCCTCCCCCACAAGGTGGGAGGGGGACAAGGAGCGCCGCTGGCGCGACTGTCACAGTAAGCATGCGCTCCACCAGGTCGCGTTCCTCGTCGTCCGAGGCGTCGGCGCCTGGTCATCGGGAGGGTCCAGAGGTACCTTGGACCCTGGTTCGCGGGTCGGGGCTTCCTTGAAAACCCCCGGATAGCCGCCGAGCGGTGTCTGATGTGTCGTGTTTGGTCTTGAGAGTGCAGGGTTATTGCCGCAAACTCCGGAAATCATTGAGACTCGTCTCCCGGCTCGATGGGGTGCCAACGTCCGGACGGCGCGCCTTGAACCCGGCACAGGCCATCAGACGACCGCACCATGTCCAATTCGGCGCCACGCGCTCCAATCCCCAGCATCAGCGAATCCCCCGCGTGCGACCAGGTCGCGTCGGCTCGCGGCGGGCGAGGGGTGTGGTCGTGACCCTGTGGCTCGAGCGCGTCAGGCCGAGCGACCTGCACCTGATGCTGCCCCAGGTCCTGCTCACCCTGGACCAGATCCGGGACCAGGCGATGGATCCGGAGCGGCGACTCTCCATGTTGCGCGCCCTGCGCGATCAGGTGGAGACCATTCAGACCTGGTCCGCGAGCCTGCCCGCCCGAGGGCCGCAAGGGTCGGGTCTACCTTCCGGCGTGAGCCGTCCCTCGAGTCTGCTGCAGCGCCTGTCGCGCTCCTGGTGCACCAATCTGCAGAGACTCCTGATCGACCTCGGTCAGCCCCGCTTCGAGGGCAGCGGGCGCTACGCGGTCTATCGTGAGTGGACCCTGCGGCAGCTCCTGCGCGGTCTGCATCACGCGGTCGATCTGGCCGCGCGCTGTGGCCAGTCCCCGGGGGCGGGGATCTGGCGCTGTATCTACGACCTCTTCCTCTACCTGGACGGACGCGACGAGTTGGAAGGCGCGGTCATACCCGGTCGCACCCGATTCCATCCCGGACTCGAGATGCGTCGCATCTTCCTGATCGGCGGACTCCAGGGCAGCGGCGACTCACCGCGCGTCCTGCGCGAGATCGGCCCCCAATTGGCTGAATGGGCCGCCTCCGCCGAGGTCAGGTTCGGCGATGGTCTACCCGGCGACACCGGTCTGCTTCGGCTGGAGGTCACCAGCGACGCACCCCCCTGCTGGAATGGCGACGAGCTCGACCCCCCCTATCGGGGTTGGCTGCTCGCCCCGCCGGCCGCCTATCTCGAGGCCCTGGGTCCCGCGCCCGAGTGGCTGGGCGGGCGCCTCGAGGTCGGCTGAGCCAAGGGCTTCCGGGCCTCCAGGCGCTAGGGAAACACTGGTCTATGGCGCTTCCCGAACGGCTCGGAAACCCCGTTCTCGATTCGCATCTCCCTCGAGCTCATCCCCTGGTGGCCGATGCCGGCTCGGGCAGGTCGCCGTGGCTCGCCGCGTGCCGTTCGGGCGAGAGCAACAGATAGAAGGCCGGCACGATGAACAGGGTGAACAGGGTGCCGATGCCCAGCCCCGTCACGATCACCAGCCCGATGTGGAAGCGGCTCACCGCGCCAGGTCCGGTGGCCAGGAGGAGGGGCACCATGGCCACCATCATGGAGACCGTGGTCATCAGGATGGGCCGCAACCGGATCATGGAGGCCCGCTCCACGGCCTCGCGCTTGTCGAGGCCCTCGCGCTCCCGCAGCTGATTGGCGAACTCCACGATCAGGATGCCGTTCTTGGCGATCAGGCCGATCAGGGTGATGAGTCCCACCTGCGTATAGATGTTGATGCTCGCGAATCCCAGAAACAGGAAGGCCATGGCCCCGGCGATGGTGAGTGGCACCGACATCAGCACCACGAAGGGGTCGCGCCAGCTCTCGAACTGGGCCGCCAGCACCAGATAGATGATCAGGATGGAGAGGAAGAAGGTCACCTCGAGCGCCGTCCCCTCGCCCTTGAACTGGCGCGACTCGCCCTTGAAGTCATAGCGCACCCCGCGCGGGAAGAGGGCGTCCGCCTGCTCCTCCAGATAGGCGAGGGCGTCCCCCAGGGGTACGCCGGGGGTCATCATCCCCGACAGGGTGACGGAGTTCAGCTGTTGAAACTGGGTGCGCTTGGATGGCTCGACGGTGTTGCTCACCCGCACCAGGGCATCGAGGGGCACCAGGTCGCCGTCACGATTGCGCACGTGGTAGTCGCCGAGCTCGCTGGGGTCGTTGCGGAAGCGCTGCTCAACCTGGGGGATGACCTTGTAGCTGCGTCCCTCCAGGCTAAACCAGTTCACATAGTCCTCGTTGAGCATCCCGGCCAGGCTGGCCCCCAGATCGGCCATGCTCACCCCCAGGTCACCGGCCAGGTCGCGGTCGATCTCGAGGACCGTCCGCGGTCGCTCGATCTTCACATCCTTCTGCAGGAACATGAACTTGCCGCTCCCCATGGCGGCGCCCAGGAGCTGATCCGCCAGGCCGTCGAGCTCCGCATAGCCGCGGTCGGAGACGATCACGAACTCCACCGGGATGCCGTTGCCCGGCGTGGGCAGACTCGGCAGGGGGAAGACCACGGTCTGCAGACCGGTGACCTGGGAGAGTGCCCCCTGGAGCTCCGGGAGAATCGCCGACTGGGGACGCGCGCGCTCGGAGGCGGGCGGCATCTTGAATCCGCCGAAGGTCACGCTCTGGTCACCGCCGAACCCGGCGAGGATGAATGACTCGTCGTACTCGGGGATGGACTCGAAGATGGGCAGCATGTCGCGCACGTAGCGCAGGTCGTAGTCGATGGTCGCCGTCTGGGGGGCCGTTCCCATGAAGAACAGGATGCCCTGGTCCTCGGTGGGCGCCAGCTCCTTCTGGGTCATGGTGTACATGCCATAGATGGACCCGATCACCACCAGGGCCACCAGCACCGTCGCGCTCGGGTAGCGTAGCCAGCCGTGGAGGAGGCGCCGATAGCCCCGGGCCAGGGCGTCGAAGGCGTGCTCCACCCGCTGCTCGAAGCGCCCCTGCTGACCCGCCTCGCGAAGCACCCGGGCGGAGAGCATGGGGGAGAGGGTGAGCGCGACCACCCCTGAGACCAGCACCGCCCCCGCCAGGGTGAAGGCGAACTCGGTGAACAGGGTCCCCACCAGGCCGCCCATGAATCCGATCGGGGCATACACCGCCACCAGGGTGGTGGTCATGGCGACGATGGGCAGCGCCAGCTCCCGGGCGGCGTCGGTGGCCGCCTGGATGCGCGGCTTGCCCATCTCGATATGGCGATGGACGTTCTCCACCACCACGATGGCGTCGTCCACCACCAGCCCGATGGCCAGCACCATGGCGAGCAGGGTCAGCAGATTGATGGAGAAGCCCATCAGCAGCATCAGGAACCCCGCCCCCACGATGGACAGGGGCACCGCCACCGCGGGCACCAGCGCGGCTCGGAAGGAGCCGAGCGACAGGAAGATCACCAGCAGGACGATGCCTACCGCCTCGGCCAGGGTCTTGAAGACCTCGCGGATGGAGTCCTCGATGAACTCGCTGGCGTCGTAGGGCACGAAGGCGTTGAGCCCCTCGGGGAACTCCCGCTTGAGCTCGGGCAGCAGGGCCTTGACCCGCCCCGCGACCTCGAGTGGATTGGCGCCAGGGGTCGGCTCGACGCCGATGAAGATGGCGGGGATGCCCTTGTACAGGGTGCTGGAGTCGTAGTCCTCCGCGCCCAGCTCCACCCGGGCGATGTCCTGCAGGCGGATCGGCGTCCCGCCGTCGCTGCGCACCACCAGGCGCTCGAAGTCGACCACGCTGCTCACGTCGGTGGTGGCCGCGAGGTCGATCTGCACCGCGTCGCTGCGCATCCGCCCGAGTCCCGCCAGGGCGTTGTTGGCGCGCAGGGCCTGGCTCACGTCCTCGCCGGTGACCCCGAGGGCGGCCATGCGGTCGGGATCGAGCCAGACCCGCATGGCGAAGGTCTTGTTGCCGATCAGCTCGGCCTTGGCGACCCCCTCCAGGGCCTGGAGCTGGGGCTGTACCACCCGCAGCAGATAGTCCGTGATCTGGGGCAGGTCCATGTCCTCGCCATAGAAGGCGAGATACATGAGCGCGGTGGAATCGCCGGTGGTCGAGTCGATCACCGGATTCTGGGCCGCCTCGGGCAGGACGTTCAGCCGGCTCGCCACCTTGGCCTGGATCTCCGCGACCGCGTCCTTGGCGTCGTAGTTCAGACGCATGGTCGCCTCGATGACCGAGATCCCCGGGGTGCTGGTGGCAGACAGAAAATCGATGCCGTCCGCCTCGGCGATGGCCTGCTGGAGCGGGGTGGTGATGAAGCCCTTTACCAGCTCGCTGCTCGCGCCGGGATAGGCGGTGGTGACCGTCACCACGGTGTTCTGGGTCTCGGGGTACTGACGCACCTCCAGATCCACCAGGGCGCGCACACCCAGCAGCAGGATCAGCAGGCTCACGACGCTCGAGAGCACCGGACGGCGCACGAAGATGTCGGTCAGATTCATGAGGATCGCCGCGTGATGGTTTGGCTGGTCGCCGCCTGGCGGTTCAGGTGCGCTGGAGGCGGGTCTCTGGGGACGTCTGGGATGAGGGCGATAGCCCGCTCAGTCGCTGGCCCGATCACAACCGGCCGGGGGCCGGGTCATCACCGGCCGCGGGAGCGGATGCGGCGGTCGGGGCCTGATCCGTCGCGTCGGTTGGAGGCGTGGAGGCGTCTGTGATCTGGACCTCCTGACCGTTCATGAGCTTGACCTGCCCGGCGAGGACCACCCGCTCGCCCAGGGCGAGCCCGTCCTCGATGACCACCGCCTCACCGATCACCGCCCCGGTCTTGACCTGCCGACGCTGTACCTTGGTTGTGCCGTCCTGCTCGGCGATCAAGAAGACCGAATCCCCATAGGTGTTGAAGCTGATGGCCTCGCGGGGAAGGGTGAGGACCTTCTCCTCGACCGGCAGCAGGGCGGAGACCCTTGCGAACATCCCGGGGCGCAGGGCGAGGTCGGGGTTCTCGAGGCGCGCGCGCAGCTTCAGGTTGCGGGTGCTGGTGTCGATCGCCGGACTGATCGCCTGGATCTCGCCCTCGAAGACCCGCTCGGGGTAGGCCGCGACCAGCACCCTGACCGCCTGGCCTTCGCCGAGGGCCGAAAGGTGGCGCTCCGGCAGGGAGAAGTCCACATAGACCGGGTCGAGTGACTGCAATGGAACGATGGGCGAGCCCTCGGGTAGGAACTCGCCTAGGTCGGCCTGGCGGATGCCGAGCTGGCCCGCGAAGGGCGCGCGGATGGTCTTCTTGTCGATGGTGGCCTGTTTCGCCTTCACCAGCGCGCGGGCCTGATCGAGCTGGGCCGTGGCCTCGTCCACATCGCCCCGCGAGACCGCGCGGTCGCGCAGCAGGGTGGTGTTGCGGTTGAGCTTGATCTCGGCGAGCTTCTCGGCGGCCCGGAGACCCTCGAGGTCGGCCCGGTCCACGGAATCGTCCAGGATCACCAGGACCTGGCCCGCCTTGACCTGGTCTCCGGACTCGAAGCGGATCTCGGTCACGACACCGGCCACCTCGTTGCTCACCTCCACTCCCTGTACCGCGGCGACCGTGCCCACGGCCTCGAGGGTGGGCTCGAAGCGATCCGCCCGGACCTCCACCGCATCCACCACGGGGGCCGGCATGGGCTGGGAGAACATGGCGATATCACGCTGGATCTGGCCGTATTTCATGTAGGCCAGACCACCGACGAGGCCCGCCAGGACGAGCAGGACCAAAAAGAAACGCAGAAACATGGGATGAGCCCTAGGGGGAGGCGGTTCGGTGCAGGTGAGGCGAGGACCGGAGCGGTCCGGGAGCGCCCTCCTCGAGATGCCTCATTCTAGCTGCTGCGGCGCAGCAAGTCGCGGCGCCGATCCGGTTTGCGCAGGACCCGGCCCGAACGGCCAACCCTGCGCTGGGCGGGTAGAATCGGGACGCGGGCGCGGCGGGCGGCCCCGATCCGATCACCCTCCCGAGAGGACCCCAGATGCAAACAGAGGCACAGACAGTAGACCTTTCGACGGCGATGGTGCTCAACGATCCCGCGGCCTATCGGCGGTGTGAGGAGGTCGATCTGATCGGGGAGCTGCTGCGTCCCGAGGGTCTGCGGATCATCGAGCTGGGCTGCGGGGCCGCCTGGATGACCCGCCAGCTCAGCGAGCGGCTCGGCGCGGCGGCGGTCGCCGCCTTCGAGGTCGACCGCATCCAGCACGCGAAGAATCTGGCCCTGGACCTGCCCGGGGTGACCTTCCACTACGGCGGTGCCGAGTCCATCGCCGAGCCGGACGGCGTCTTCGACGCGGCCCTCATGCTGAAATCACTGCACCATGTGCCGATGGATCGCATGGATCAGGCCATGGGGGAGATCCATCGGGTTCTGCGTCCGGGTGGGCGGCTGTACTGCTCCGAGCCCGTCTATTGGGGGCCCTTCAATGATCTGATGCGACTGATCGATGACGAGCGGGTGGTGCGCGAGGCGGCCTTCGAGTCCCTGCGGCGGGCGGTGGACCGAGGCCTGTTCACACTCGAGGCCGAGGTCTTCTTCGAGTCCGAGGGGGTCTATCCTGACTGGGAGGTGTTCGAGGCCCGGTTCATCGACGTCACCCACAGCGAGCGCAACCTGGATGGGTTGCGCCGCGCCGAGATCCGAGCGGCCTTCGAGGCCCATCTCACCCCAACCGGTGCGCGGTTTCTCAAGCCCCATCGCGTCGATCTGCTGCGCAAGCGGCCCTAGGGCGGGCCTGGCTCCGCGGTTTGTCACCCTATCCGCTCAGCCAATCAGCCTGTCCTTCGCTTCGTTGACCTTCGCTGCCAGGTAGTCAGTCCCGCCCCGATCCGGGTGCAGCCGCTGCATGAGCCGTTTGTGTGCCGCACGGACATCCTCGGGGCCGGGGCTCCCGGCCAGCCCCAGCACGGCGCGGGCCTCGGATTCTGTCATCGGCGTGCGGGCCGAGGTCCCGGGCGGGCGACTGCCGGTGCTCGGGTGATCGCCCGAGCCGGAGCCCGGCGGCGAGGGGCGCCGGATGCGGTGACCCCGCTCGCGCTCGAGGTAGACCTCGATGGACTCGGCGGACGCCACGTCATCCCGGGATGCCTGGTGCCATAGCTCCAAGAGGTCGTCCGTCGAGACCGCGGAGAGAGGCCGGCCCCGCTGTGGGCCCGTCAGCACCTCGCCACTGATGGCGCCGGAGAGCTGGTCGATGGTCAAGAGCAGGTAGCGGGTGGCGACCCGCGATTGGAAATGGCGGCCCTCGCCTTCCCGCGTGTCGAGCGCCCGCACCCAGAGTGCGGTCGCCCCGGCGACGGCCGCGGGCATGATGATGAAGTTGACCAGCGGGATCATCTGCCCCCCGGCGACCGCGGCGCCGAAACCCAGCGCCTCGAGGCGACGGCCCTTGAGCCGCTTGCGTTGATCGGCGAGCCTCAGGCCATGGTTGCCCATGGGGTAATCGCCGTACTGGACCGCCATGATCCAGGCCGTGTAGGCGAACCAAAGGACGGGGCCGATCAGCGGGACGAACAGGAGCACCAGGAAGGGGATGGCGAGTGTCAGGGCGTAGAGGATCTTGCGCAGCTCGTCGATCAGAGTCGGGACCAGATCCTTGAGTAGAGTCGCCCAGCCCTGCTCGGGGACCGCGCCGCGCCCTCGCAGCGTCCGCTCCACACGCTCCGCGAGCAGGCTGTTGAAGGGCGCGGCGATCAGGTTGGCCACGAGCGCAAATCCATAGAAGACCACCGCGAGCGCCAAGAGCGCGAACAGGGGCCAGAGGACCCAATCCAGCCACTGGAGCCAGGTGGGCACCCGCGCCTGCAGGGCCTGAACGAACCCGTCGAACCAATGGATCAGGGCGGCGAGACCGGCGGAGAAGACCAGGACGTTGACCGCCAGCGGGATCGCCACGAAGCGTCGCAGCCCAGGGCGGGCGATCAGTCGGGCGCCCGTGAGCAGGTAGCCGGCGCCGGTGAGGGGGTTGCTGGGCATGGGCCTCTGGTGGGGGTGGATCGGCGGCCCCACAGTATAGCGGGGCAGGTGGTGGGCTCGGGTTGCGGGTCCTTGACGGTGCGTCGGGGCTGGGGCAGATTCGGGAGCCATGTCCGGCCGTTCTCATACCGACCGGGGGAACCCATGACCGATGCACATCAGGCCCTTCGTGAGCTGGCGGGGCTCCCGGATGCCGCGATCGACCTGCCGCGGGGGGCGCTGCTGGTGAGCGCCCTGCTGCAGCCGGACCTCGACCCCGATCTGCACCTGCGCAAGCTGGAGAGCCTGACCATCGCGGCGGTGTCGGCCGTCGATCGCGGCGCGCCGCTCACCGAGCGTATCCGATTGCTCAATCGTTTTCTCTTCCTGCAGGAGGGGTTCGCGGGCAACCTCGACGACTACTACGATCCCAGGAACAGCTTCCTCGATCAGGTGCTCGAGCGACGCACCGGTATCCCGATCACCCTCGCCTTGGTCTATGTGGAGGTGGCCCGCCAGGTGGGCATCCCGGCCTTCGGGGTCGGCTTTCCGGGGCACTTCCTGGTGCGGGTCGGGGCGGGTGACACCACCCTGGTGCTCGATCCGTTCGCCCAGGGCGCGAGTCTCGGCGAGGAGGACCTGGATCGCCGGTTGGCCGAGGTCTATGGCGAGGGGGCCCTCACCCTGCGGGCGAACCCGGCCCTCCTGCGGGCCGCCACCCGCCGCGAGACCCTGGTTCGGATGCTGGCCAACCTCAAGGCCATCTATGTCCAGCGCGGTGAGATGGAGCGGGCGCTCACCGTGGTGGACGGGATCCTCACCCTGACCCCGGACTCTGCCGATGATCTGCGCGACCGCGGTCTGATCTACCGTGAGCTCGGCTATGCCCCGGCGGCGGCCGCTGACCTGCGGCGTTTCGTGCAGGTATCGGACAACGGCGAGGAGATCGCCGCCATGCAGCCCATCCTCGAGGAGCTCGAGGCCGGCTCCGTGCGGCTGCACTGAGCCGCTGCACCAGGCAGCCCGCCATGGCGCCCGCCTTCCACCGCGCCCTGATCTCGGCCCTGCCGGCGGGGCCGAGACGCGGGGCCGACGCGGCGCGGACCATCGCCGGTTTGCCTCCCTACCAGGTCGCCCTGTGGCCGGACGGATGGGAGCCGATGCCGGACGGTGGCCTGCGCATCCGCGACACCGACCGCATGGCGGAGGCGCGGCGCTGGTACGGGCTCGCGGGGCGCCAGGGCGCGATGGGCGGGATCGAACGGGCCATGGGCCTGCACGGGACCTTCGTGCCGCGAGCCGTGGTGGATCTGCGGGGACGACGTTTCGCCTCCGAGCGAGGGGCCTCGGTGGCGCTGCAACTGGTTGCGGGGGAATGGATCCAGTCCCGCCGGGTGCAACTCCAGCGCGATCCGGTGCGGGCGCTCGCCGAGCGCTCGGCCTGCTGGAGCGGGTCGCGTTGGTGCGAGGATCTTGGGTGCGAGGGGCTGCGTGCCCTGCTCGACGAGCTGCTCGCCCTCTGCGTCCGCGAGGGGCTCATCCCGCGGGCGGGTTACCGGCTGCGCGTCCTGCCGGACGAGGGGTTCGGGGTCGCGGGTCTGCGCGCTACCCTTGAGACCGGGCTCGAGTCCTATGCCCGGGAGCGTCTGCGCGAGGTCCTGATGGCGGGCCTGGTCCCCTGGAACCGCGCCGTGGCGCGCGAGGGCCGCGCCCGGCCGGTGATCGGTATCGAGGTGAGGGGGCCGGCGCGCTGGCGCTGAGTCTCGCCGCGCCCGCCGCCCGGCCAGAAGATCCTCGCCCCTCGCCCCTGTCCCGTCTACACCATGAGGTTCTCATCATGCGCTGGCTGATGATCGCATTGAGTCTCTGGGTCCTCGCGGCCCAGGCCGGGGAGCGCAACCGCCCCCAGATGAGCACCAGCCGCGCCCAGCCGGAGGTCTCCGAGCCGCCAGGGCAGGAGCGGGCCGCCATCCAGGGGTCATCCCCCGGCCATCTGGGTCCGGAGTCGGCCGATCCGGCCGTGAGGGCCTATTGGTCGGATGGCTGCCGGCGCGAGCGGGAGTTCGGCTATACGACCAGCCCCAACTGCCATCATCCCGCCTACACCGGCGGTTACGGCTTCGGTCCGCCCCCGGGACCCCGTGGTCATGGCGGGGCTTGGCCGGGTGCGGGCTGGGGCCGCGGTCCGGACACGGTGATCATCAACCGCGGCGGCACGGTGATCGTCCCGCGCGGCGGCGTCGAGCAGCCCATCTACCGGGGCGGTGCCCTGCGTAGCCATCCTCGCCGATAGGACCTCGCCGAACGTTTCCGCCGCGAGCCCCTCGGCGCCTCCAGTCAGGAGACGGGCAGCCGGGTGCGCTGCATCACCCGCCGCAGCACGAAGCTCGAATGCACCCCGCTGACCCCTTCGATACGGGTGATGCGCTCGAGCAGCAGCTCCTGGTAGTGATCCATGTCCCGCACGATCACCTTGAGCTGATAGTCGGCCTCGCGCCCCGTGATCAGCAGGCATTCCAGCACCTCGGGCATGCCGGCGACGGCCGACTCGAAGCCGGCGAAGCGCTCCGGGGTGTGGCGGTCCATGGAGATGCTGAGCAGGGCCATGAGGTCGAGTCCCAGCGCCTTGGGGTCGAGCACCGCGTGATAGCCGGCGATGACCCCGGCCTCCTCCAAGGCCCTGACCCGGCGCAGGCAGGGCGACGGGGATAGCCCGATGCGGTCCGCCAACTCCTGGTTGGTGATGCGTCCTTCATCCTGAAGGACCTCGAGGATGCGCCGGTCGTACCCGTCGAGGGTGATGGGCATGGTCCGCCTCTCGATGTGATGTTGCTGTTAATCTATGAAAAATAGCAGAAGCTTGCGAGAAGATCCCGGAGAAGCCCGAACTCGCAATCGGATTGCTTGCCCATCGGCGTAATCTTTCCCCGTCGGCCAACCAGCCGCGCCCACCGGGACGGGCCAACCCGCCCGCCCGCAGGAAGACCGCTCCCCAACCAGGGACGGCCTGACTCCATGCCCCCACCCGGGGCACATGGGACCACGTGATCCAGGCGACATGGGTCGCCCGCCGCAGTAACGCCGAGATAAGGAACCGAGCCATGACACCCAGCCATCGCCCCCGCTTCGATCACCGCCGCTACCGCCCCGGGCCGCGCGTGCCCCTGTCCAACCGCCGCTGGCCTGACCGGGTCCTCACCCGGGCACCGATCTGGGCCAGCGTCGATCTGCGAGACGGCAACCAGGCCCTCCTGGAGCCCATGGGCCTGGAGCGTAAGCGCCGACTCTGGGACCTCCTGGTGGGCATGGGGCTCGAGGAGATCGAGGTGGGCTTCCCCGCCGCCAGCCAGACCGATTACGACTTTGTCCGCTGGCTGATCGAGTCGGGTCGAATCCCCGAGAACGTGACCATCCAGGTGCTGGTGCAGGCACGGGAGGATCTCATCCGCCGGACCTTCGAGGCCCTGGAGGGGGCCGAGCGGGCCATCGTCCATCTCTACAACTCGACCTCGCCGATCCAGCGCGAATGGGTCTTCGGGTCCGACCGTGAGGGGGTGAAGGCCATGGCCGTGGCAGGTGCAAGCTGGGTGCTGGACGAGGCACGGCGCCGCCCGGGGACCCGGTGGACCTTCCAGTACTCGCCGGAGAGCTTCACGGCGACCGAGATGGATTACGCCCTGGAGGTGTGCGAGGCGGTGATGGATGTCTGGCGCCCGACGCCCGAGCGACCCTGCATCATCAACTTGCCCGCCACGGTCGAGGTGGCGAGCCCCAACGTCTTCGCCGATCAGGTGGAGTACATGGCGCGCCACTTGAGTCGCCGCGATTGCGTGGTGCTCTCGGTGCACACCCACAACGATCGGGGCGGCGCCGCGGCGGCGGCCGAGCTGGCTCTGCTCGCCGGGGCCGATCGGGTAGAGGGGACCCTGCTCGGCAATGGAGAGCGCACCGGCAACATGGACATCGTCACCCTGGCGATGAACCTCTATAGCCAGGGGATCGATCCGCGGCTTGATCTCAGCCGGGCGGACGAGATCGTCGCCGTGGTGGGGGAGTGCACCGGGATCGCGCTCCACCCACGTCACCCCTGGGTGGGGGAGCTGGTCTATACGGCCTTCTCGGGCAGCCATCAGGACGCGATCCGCAAATCTCTCAAGCGGCAGCGCCCCGAGGGTCCCTGGGAGGTGGCCTATCTGCCCATCGATCCGGCCGATATCGGACGCGACTATCAGGCGGTGATCCGGGTCAACAGCCAGTCGGGTAAGGGCGGGGTGGCCTTCGTCATGGAGCGCGACCATGGTCTCAGCCTGCCGCGCTGGATGCAGGTGGAGCTGGCCCAGGCGGTCCAGGCCGAGACCGAGCGCCTGGGCGGCGAGGCCGATTCAGCGGAGATCATGCGGATCTTCGCAGACAACTTCCTCGCCGGTGAGGGCGATCGGCGGCTGCTCGGATACCGCCTGAGCCGAAACGGCCACGACCAGATCGAGGCGCGGGTGGCCACGCCGGAGGGTGAGCGGATCCTGCGCGGCTCCGGGCAAGGGGCGATCGCCGCCTTCCTCGAGGCCTGGCACCGGACCTTCGGGGAGAGGGTGCGTGTCATCGACTATCAGGAGCACGCCAGGGGGGAGGGCACGGATGCCGAGGCCGCCGCCTATTGTCTGATCGGGATCGAGTCCGCGGGGGTCTCGCGCAGGGTGGCGGGCGCTGCCATCGACCAGGATGCGGTGGGGGCGGCACTGAAGGCCGTGGTGGCGGCCATCAACCGCTCTCGGGCGGGGGTCGCCGAGCGCGCCGAGGCCGCTTGATTGACAGGCCGGGGGCCGCCGCCCAGGATGCCCGGGCATCCGGCGAGGGTCCCCGGCCCCGGCACTGGCCCTTCGGGCTAGTCGGGCCCCATCGTCGGGCGCCAAGTCTCGATCCCGTCACCCCGACCAGGCAACCCACCATGGACCCAGAGGACGTCCTCGCCATCGACCGGGCCCATGCCTGGCATCCCTACACCTCGACCATCGATCGCGATCCGGTCTATCCGGTGGCGTCCGCAAGCGGCTGCCGGATCCGGCTCATGGACGGGCGCGAGCTGATCGATGGCATGTCCTCCTGGTGGTGCGCCATCCACGGCTATAACCATCCGGTGCTCAATCAGGCCGTGGAGCAGCAGCTCGGGCGCATGGCCCATGTGATGTTCGGCGGACTCACCCACGAGCCGGCGGCCCGACTGATCCGGCGTCTGGTCGAGCTGACGCCGGGGCCGCTCCAGCATGTCTTCCTCTGCGACTCGGGGTCTGTCTCCATCGAAGTCGCCATGAAGATGGCGCTCCAGTATCAACAGGCCATGGGTCGCCCGGGGCGTCGGCGCTTCCTCAGCATCCGCGGCGGTTATCATGGGGACACCTTCCATCCCATGTCGGTCTGTGACCCGGTGACCGGGATGCATCATCTGTTTCGCGGGGTCCTGCCCGAGCAGGTCTTCGCACCCAGACCGCGCACCCGGTTCGGGGCGGCCCTGGAGCCCGGCGACACGGACGAGATCGAGCGCCTGATGGGCAGTCACGCGGGCAGCCTCGCGGCAGTGGTCCTCGAGCCCATCGTGCAGGGGGCGGGTGGGATGTGGTTCTACTCCGCCGACTATCTGCGAGCGGTTCGGGCACTCTGCGACCAGCATGGGGTGCTGCTGATCGCCGACGAGATCGCCACCGGGTTCGGACGCACCGGGAGGCTCTTCGCCTGCGAGCATGCCGACGTCTCGCCGGACATCATGACCCTGGGCAAGGCCCTGACCGGTGGCTACATGACGCTCGCGGCGGCCATTGCCAGCGCGCGGGTGGCGGAGACCATCTCGGGGGGTGACCCCGGGGTCTTCATGCACGGACCGACCTTCATGGGCAACCCGCTCGCCTGCGCGGTGGCCGAGGCGAGCATCGCGTTGCTGCTGAGCGGGGATTGGCGCGCCCGGGTGTCGGACATGGAGCGGATCATGTCGCACGGGCTCGAGCCGTGCAGGACCCTGCCGGGCGTGGCGGACGTGCGCGTCCTCGGTGGGATCGGGGTGGTGGAGATGGTCGAGCCGGTGGCGATGCGCGCGGTGCAGGCCCGGTTCGTCGAGCGGGGGGTCTGGGTGCGTCCGTTCGGACGGCTGATCTATCTCATGCCGCCCTTCATCATCACCGATGCGGACCTCGGTGCGCTCTGCGATGCGGTGGTGGAGGTGGTCTCCGGAGGGGCATAGCGGAGAGTCGTCGCCCCAGCTTCCCTTGGGTCCGGAGTCATGGTCGTCATGGACCGGGTCCTCGCCAGGGCTCGGTGCTGGCCTGTCAGCCCAGGGCGGGCTCGGCCGGGGCGCCGTGAAGGACGGGGGTGGATTCCACCAGCTCGATCTTGAGGTTCTGACGGCGCCGCTCGATCATCGGCGGCAGGTCCTCGGTGCCGGATTCCTCCCCGGCCCGACGCGCACGGTGCTCCCCCCAGGGCGACCGGTGCCGGTATCGGCGCACCTCGATCGGCTTCCCGCAAACTGTTTCCCGTTGAGGATGTCGATGGCCTGAAGCGCCAGGCCGGCCGGCTGGATCTCGACGAGCCCGTGGTATTCCTCGGACCCCCTCGACAGGTCGGTGACGCGCAAGATGCTGCAATGGCTACAGAGCTGGAGCAGGAGGGTTCCGCGAACCCCGGCGCGCCTGAGATGGACGTGCACAAACTCCTTGAGCTCACGGCGCGACACATCGCAGGGCAGGTGTCGGAGGAAGAGTACGATGGAACCGGATTTGCCGCTCATGCGAGATCTCGGAGGTGGAATGGCCAGGGAATCTGCCCCGCCGACAGGCTCACCCGGAAGTGGTCAGAGCATGAGTTGGTCTGCGCGCCAGCCCCCGGGGAGCTTGGATTCCGGGGAGGATACGGGGACTCCTCAGTGCGCAAAGTATGAGGTCGGGGTATCGCCTTAACCAGATCTCGGGCGATCGGGGCCGCGCTTGGGACGATGTTCGGTCGGGTTCGTGATGCCCGCCCTGCTGGCCCATTCACGAGTCGTCAGTCGCGGTATCGCCCGAACACGACGAAGACCAGAGGCAGCATCATCAGGACCGTAGCCGCGACCTGGCCGGCGGCCAACAGGCTGAGGATCGCCAAAACCCCAAGGATGATGAGGCCATCCGCGATCAGTCGCCGTGATCTGGGTCCCATAGGGTCAGGCGTTCCCGGGTAACAAGTATGCTGTACGGTCGCCGATCAGGACCACTCCGTCCATCCGTACCCCTACCGAGCCTGGCCCCGTGCGGGGCGTCCGGCGAGCGAGGTGGTGTGGTGTCAACCGAGACCTCTGGGGTCAGTGTCTTTGCCGCCCGGGTCCGGGCCGCTCTGAGAATGCCGCCTCGGGGGGACTACTCCCGAACACTATTGCCTTGACGTCCGGCACCCTGTCCATCGAGATCGAAGGGGATTGGATATGGGTCCGCTAGATCGATTGCCCCCAGGGACCGACCTCGCGACGGGGACCCGGGGATTTCCGTCCCTTTCGAACGTCAGATTCGCGGGTTGCTGAGGTGACGGGCGGGCCGTCGACCATACGCCATGGGGCATGAGCAGGTGGCGATGGAGGACGATCAGGCACTCGCCGAGATCACTGGCCACGGCCCCATCAAGAACCTCGTCGCGGACCTCGACAAGGAGTAGATCCCCCACGAGTCCGCGCTGGAGAAGCGCTACGAGGAAACGGTGCACGTCGCCGGGGTATGACCCGCTCGAGATCGCGGACCATCCCGGGGACCGCGACCCCGCCGTGCGTGCCGCCGGGCCGCCGCTCGATCCGGGTGGCCCGGCCTGCGACCGTCAGCGTTTGAAGATGGATCTGGCCCGCGCCAGTAGATCGTCGATCTCCCGCTCCGCCTCGGCCCAGTCCGCCTCGTCATGGCCCGGGGCGAAATTGCGCTTCTCCGCCTTGAAATAGGCCGCCTCGCGGATCATGTCGAGGCGCCCCTCCGGGGTGACCTGGGAGAGATGCTGGATGCTGACCGGCTTCTCGGCCAGGGGCGGCTGCTGGGCCGGTTTGGGGGCCGCCTTTTTCGCCGTGGTCTTGCGCACCGCAACCTTCTTGGCGGCCAGCGATGGTGCTGGGGTCGCGAGCGGTGCGGCGGGTGCGCGGGGTGGCGGGGGCGGTGTCGCCGCCCTGATGGGCGTCTTCTTCGCAGGGGCCGCGGGCTTCACCGCCGCCTTCTTGGTGACGGCGGCAGCCTTCACCGGGGCCTTCTTGCTCACCGACGGCTTGGCTGCCGTCTTCTTGGTCACGATCTTGTCGTCAGCCATGTCTCTCGCTCGCCTCTTGGAAAGTGGAGGTCATTGCCCGTCGGGAGCTCGGCCCCGCCCCAGGGTTCTGTCGTTCGCCAGACCATGGGGACAGAGTTGGGCATCCATTACTCGCCAGTAGGATACACGCGATTCGTCGAGCTCGGCCAATAGGAATCGCGGCCCTTGCCGAACTATATACCAATGGTGCCCCAAGGTTCAGTCGCGCGGCCCAAAAGTGCGAGCGCGATGGTCCCGGTTGAATCGCGATATTGCGCGACTGGGTCCGATGACCGGGACTGGTTGGATGGGCGTGCGGCTCATTCCGATCGCAGTGCCCGAGCCGGGTGGGCACGCGCGGCGGCGAGCGCCGGATAGACCCCGGCGAGCAGGGCCGCGAGCCAGGCGATGAGGACACCCATGGCGAGTGCCTCCCAGGGCAGATGCAGGTCCATGCTCCAGCCGAAGGAGCGCAGGTTGACCACGCGGATCAACAGGGCGCCGAGGAGGGTGCCCAGCGGCATGGCAAGCACGCCCGCCGCGAGCCCGATGAGGCTGGTCTGGAAGAGCACCAGCCGGGCGAGCTCCCGTGCGGTCATTCCGGTCGCCCTCAAGATGGCATGGTCCCGGCCCTGTTGGAGCTGCAGGGCCAACAGGGCGCTAAGGACCCCTACGAAGGCCACCCCGATCGCCAACAGGCGCAGCACATGGGTCACGGCGAAGGTGCGGTCGAAGATCTCGAGGGACTGGGTCCGGATCTCGCGGTTGGCGGTGACCAATAAGGTTTCTCCGCTGGCCTCGACCTCCTCGCGAACCGCCGCGGCGAGCGCGCCGGCGTCGGCGCCTTGGTCGGCGACCACACCGAGCGTGGTGACCCGCGCGTCGTCCCATAGCTCCCGATAGGTCCCGAGCGCCATCACCAGCATGCCGCGGTCGGAGCCGTAGTCGCGAAACACGGCGCCCAGGGTGAACTCGCGCCAGCCCCGGGGGGTGAAGAGGGAGATTCGGTCACCCGCGGCCAGACGTCGGTGATAGACGAAGGGCTCGGATGCGAGCAGCAGATCCCCCCGGTCGAAACCTTCCCAGAGATCCTCGGGCACCTCCCCCTCGAGACGAAAGCCCCGCGGGCTGCGGGACGAGGACTCCAGCGCGAGCAGGCCGACCTCGCCGTCCCGGGCGGCGACTTGGGTGTGTCTCCCCGAGCTGATCTCGGCGACCCCCGGGAGCCCGGCGATGCGGTCTGCCAGCCCCGGCGGGAGCCCGCCGCCCGGGCGATCTCCGCTCTCGTTGGGTGCTGAGACGTAGATGTCGCTCTGCAGGGTGGTCTCGAGCCAGGTCACCAGGCTGGCCCGGAAGCTGTCGATCATGATCCCGACCCCGACGCTGGAGGCGACCGCGACGGTGAGCGCGGCGGCGGCAAGGCCCGTGCGGGTGATGGAGGTCTCCACGCCGCGCGCGGCCAAGAGCAGCGGGAGCGCCGCGCCCGGTCGCCCGGCGGCGAGCCCCGCCACACCCTTGGCCATGACCTGGAGCAGCGCCGGCACGCACAGGCTGAAGCCGAGGATCACGACGAAGAGCGACAGGAACCCGAGCCCCATCGAGCGCGACGGGAGCTGCGCGAGCCCCCAGCCCAAGGTTAGGAGCACGGCCCCGGCGCCCGCGAGGACGACCACCCAGCGCCGTCCGCGGCGCTC
Organism: uncultured Gammaproteobacteria bacterium; assembly: GCA_963714915.1. Taxonomy (GTDB): domain Bacteria; phylum Pseudomonadota; class Gammaproteobacteria; order Chromatiales; family Chromatiaceae; genus Thiodictyon. Next base: position 91,436 of record CAVQQM010000008.1, on the reverse strand, counting down.
CAGGCTGCCCGCGCGCAGCAGGTCGCGGGGCTCGGCATGGGCGGCCTCCCAGGCGGGGCCGAGGGCGGCCAGCAGGGTGACCAGCACCCCGAGCCCGGCCCCCTTGGCGAGGGTCAGGGGAGAGAGATGCAGGCTCGCGACGGTCACGGCGAAATAGAGATCGCTGATGGTGCGGGTGACCAGGTGCACCAGCCCCGACCCCGTGAGGATGCCGAGCGCGAGTCCCAGGGCGCTCCCGATCAGGGACAGGATCAGGGCCTCGACCAGGACCAGGCGGAAGAGCTCCTGGCGGGTACACCCCAGGGTGCGCAAGGATCCCAGCAGTTGCCGGCGTCTCAGCACGGCGAAGGTCATGGTGTTGTAAACGATGAAGGCCCCGACAAGCAGGGCCAACAGGCCCATGGCCATGAGGTTCACCCGGAAGGCCCGCGTCATCTGCCGCATGGAGTCGCTGCGACTCGACGCCGGGACCAGACGCAGGCCGGGCGGCAGGCGGGCCGCGAGGGCGGCCACGGTCTCGGGTTCGATGGCGAGGTCGATGCGGTCGATCCACCCCAGGCGGCCGGTGATCTCCTGCGCGGCGGCGATGTCCGCCAGCGCGAGGCCCTGGAGGCCCAGTCCGCTGGAATCGGGATTCGGGGCCGCGGTCCCGGCCAGTCGACCCGCGCGGGTCTCGCCATTGATGCCGATCTCGAGGGCGTCTCCGACGGCGAGACCGAGCCGCTCGGCATCGGAGGCCGCGAGCAGCAGTGCCCCCGGCTCGGTCATGAGTCCGGCAACGGAGAGATCCAGAGACATGGTGCCCGCCGGATCGAAGCGGGGCAGGGCGAGTGGATCGGTCCCGAGCAGGGTGAAGGTCGCCGAGCCGATGCGCACGGTGGCCTCGATCACGGGGGCCGCGTCCAGGCCCGCCAGCGCATCGCCAAGCTCCGCAAAGGTCCGGTCCGGCAGATGCCCGCTGGCGGCGACGATCTGATGGGTCGCCCGCCCGGCGATGCGCTCGATGGAGAGCTCGAAGGCGCGCTCGGCGCTGTCGTTGGCGATGTCCACGGCGACGACCACCGCGACCCCCAGGGCGATACCCAGGATCGACAAGGCCGCCTGCCAGGGATGTCTCAGGAGATCGCGCAGCCCCGTGCGCCAGAGGATGGGCAGGGCGCCCGGGAGGGTCACCAGGAGAGGTCCGCGGCCGATTCGACGATCCGCCCGGCCTCCAGGGTGAGGATGCGATCGGCCGTGCGCGCGACCGCCAGGCTGTGGGTGACCAGGATCAGGGTTTGGCGCCGCTCTCGGGCGAGCCCGTCCAAGAGGGTCAGGACCGAGGCCCCGGTCTCGGCGTCGAGGTTGCCCGTGGGCTCGTCGGCGAGGACCAGCGCAGGGGCGTGGATCAGCGCGCGACCGATGGCGATACGCTGCTGCTCACCGCCCGAGAGCTGGTCCGGGTAGGCCCCGGCCCGGTCCCCGAGACCCAGCCGGGCGAGCATCCGCTCGACGGCCGCGCGGGGCGCCTCGCCGGAGCCCGGATCCCGGTTCAGCTCCAGGGGGAGCCCCAGGTTCTCGCCCGCCGTGAGGGTCGGGATGAGATTGAAGAACTGGTAGACGAAACCGATGTGCCGGCGCCGCAGCAGGGTGAGGTTGGGCTCCCCTAGGCGCGCGAGGTCTTGCCCGAGGACCTCGATCTGTCCCCCGTCTGGACGGTCGATGCCGGCCATGAGGTTGAGGAGGGTCGATTTGCCGCTGCCGCTTCGGCCGAGCAGTGCGATGCACTCGCCCGCGCGCGCCTCCAGCGAGACCCCGCGCAGCACTGGATGCTCTATGGTTCCGTCGTGGTAGCCCTTGCGGACCTCGCTGAGTCGCAAGGGCAGGGCGGCACCTGTGGCATCTGCGCCTGGGCGATCGCTGGGGGCCGGGGCAGACATCACTCAGTCGAGCCAGCGCACCAGATAGTAGACCCGCTGGCCCTCGGACGACGCCGAGGGCCCGTAGACCTCGGCCGCGTAAAGATGGCGCCCAGCGTCGGCGCCGTCACGCGCGGCCGCCTCGTCCGCGACCAGGCTTACGCAGCCCTCGGGGAAGCGGGCCCGGTTATGCCTGGGGGCGCGCACCAGCGCGAAGCGGTGGGCGAGGGAGCGGCTGTCCGGGTCGACAATGACTTGGGGCATGGCGGTCGGGTTCGGGGGTGGGCCAGCGGACGCGAGCCTTCGCAAGGGGTTACATGGAGTGTCCGCGGGGTCCGCACAACCCGGGTCATCACCGACCGCGACTGCGGGCTGGCCTCGGGACGACCGGGGACGACAGGGGCGAGGTCGGCGTTACAATGCCGGGGCCGACGCATGCTCCCGGCCCACCCGGGCCCGCGGTTTCATCTGTCTCGACTGGCCATCCCGACCGGCGCATCCAGCCCACTCAATCGACTCCCTCAATCTACTCCAGGGGTTCGCGATGATTGCCCACCACGCACTCGTGCTCAACCTTCACCAGCCGCCGGGCAATCTCGAGCATCTGCTCGAGCACCAGACCTGGGAGGCCAAGGAGATCTTGTTCGCCCTCGACCGCATCCCGCGCAGCCTCTGGGGCCGCGAGTCCACGGCCCGGGTCCATCTCGCCCTCTCCGGCACCCTGCTCGAGACCCTCGCGAGCCCCGCCTTCCAGGAGCGGGTCTATGGCATCGTCGACTGCGGCTCGCTTCTCTGGCACCTGCAGAACCAGGACCTCTTCGAGGTGCTCGGCACGGGCTACTACCACCCCGTGCTTCCCCTGATCCCCGAGGCCGACCGCCGGGAGCATCTGAGCCGCTGGCTGGGGATCGCCCATCATCTCTTGTGGCGCCCGAGGTTCCAGGGCTTCTGGCCGCCCGAGATGGGGTTCTCCATGGAGCTGATCCCCCTTCTGCGTGCCTTCGGCTATCGCTATGTCCTGGTCGACAGCGAGCACGTAGAGCCGGTCACCGAGATGAGCTGGCAGGAGCTGCGTTATCGTCCCCATGTCGCCCGATTCGGCCAGGACGAGATCACCGTCATCGTGCGCGACCGCGAGCTCTCCGATGCCCAGGAGTCGGGCATGGAGGTGGGCTGGTTCGTCTCCGAGGTCGCCGAGCGCACCAAGTGGTGTGACTTCCCACCCCTGGTGACCACCTGCACGGACGGGGAGAACGGCGGCTGGTTCAGGAACGTTACCGAGGGCGCAAACTTCTGGAGCGCCTTCTATCTGCCCCTACTGGACCGGGTCGATGCCGGAACGGCCGGCATCTCGCCGACCTTCATCAGCGACTATCTCAACCTCCACGGGGCCCATGGCGAGGTGCGGGTGCGCACCGGCGCCTGGAACACGGGCTGGCATCACGGCCGTGAGTTTACCCAGTGGACCGGCTCCGAGGCACAGCGCGCCACCATCGCCGCCTATGCCGAGCTGAGCAAGGGGGTGCACGATGCCCGCTGGTACGCGGGCGAGCGCGGCGTGACCGAGGGGCCCCAGGCGGAGGCCATCGAGGAGGCCCTGTGGCGTCTGTTGCGCGCCGAGACCAGTTGCAACATCTACTGGGGCGAGGCCTGGGTGCCGAGGGCGGAGGCGGATCTCGAGGCTGCAAGCGAGGCCCTGGGGCGGATCGGTGTCGATCTGCCGCCAGCCGATGCCGGAGCGGCGGCCGAGCCGCTCGCCGAGTCCTCGGCCGATTCGCCGGCAGAGCCCATTGGCGAAGCGGCGGACGCGACCGCGGATCGGGCCGCGGGGCAGCGGGCAGGGTCCGATCCGCCCGCAGATCCCGATGCCTGACCCCATCGGCGCCGCCGCGTCCCCCTCCCGACCGCGAACTTCATCCACCGACGACCACACCGTCTGCCAGGAGCCCAACGTGAATCCCATCCCCGAATACGTCGGAGAACTGCCCAATGTGAGCGGCCACGAGGCCGAGGTCTCCCGGGTGGTCGAATCGGCCCGCGGCAAGCCGCTCCTCGCCGAGCGCGGCGGGATCGACTTCGGGCGCATCCGCGCCGCCTGTGCCATTGCGTTGCATCAGCACCAGCCCCTGATCCCGGCGGGGGGCGACGACCTGCGCACCGCGGCCTTGATCAGCAATCTGCAATACATGATGGAGCACCAGGGGATCGGCGATAACCACAACGCTTCGGTGTTCGTCTGGTGCTACAAGCGCATGGGCGAATTCATCCCCCAACTCGTCGGCGAGGGCAAGTCGCCGCGCTGCATGCTCGAATACTCGGGGACCCTGCTCCACGGGCTGCGCAAGATGGGCGAGGATCATGTGATCGACGCCCTCAAGGGCATCACCTGCAATCCGGAATACAACTGGGCGGTGGAATGGCTCGGCATGCCCTGGGGCCATGCGGTGGCACCCTCCACGCCGGCCCAGGACTACAGGCTGCACGTGCGCGCCTTCCAGCAGCACTTCGCCGCCATCTTCGGCTGGGAGGCACTGGAGCGGGTGCGCGGATTCTCGCCCTCGGAGATGGCGCTGCCCAATCACCCGGATGTCGCTTATGCCTTCGTCAAGACCCTGGTCGACGCCGGCTTCCAGTGGGTGCTGGTGCAGGAGCACTCGGTCCAGCAGTCGAGCAACGGACATCATCCCGAGCGCCCGCATCTCCCTCACCGGCTGGTGTGCCGCAGCTCCACGGGCGAGACCGCAAGCATCATCGCCATCGTCAAGACCCAGGGGTCAGACACCAAGCTGGTAGCCCAGATGCAGCCCTGGTACGAGGCCCAGGGCCTGGGCCGGCAGGAGCTCGGGGGGGTGTCGGTCCCGCCCCTGGTCACCCAGATCGCCGACGGCGAGAACGGCGGGGTGATGATGAACGAGTTCCCATCCAAGTTCATGGAGGCGGTGCGCGGTGCCAGCGGGTCCGAGACACCCCTGATGAACGCGAGCGAGTATCTCGAGCACCTGTTCGCCGCCGGGGTCAAGGAGAGCGACCTGCCCGAGGTCCAGCCCCTGTTCCAGGGCCGCATCTGGGAGCGCATGCAGCCGGGTGACGGACCGGAGCGGCTCGCGGCGGTGATTGCCGAGCTGAAGCAGGAGGATGGGCGCTTCCACATGGACGGCGGGAGTTGGACCAACGACCTGTCATGGGTTCAGGGCTACGACAATGTGCTGGGGCCCATGGAGGAGGCGAGCGCGCTCTTCTTCGAGCGCGTCCTGGAGCCCGGCACCCCCACCGATGATCCGCGCTACCGCAACGCCCTCTTTCATCTGATGGCCTCCCAGACCAGCTGCTACCGCTATTGGGGACAAGGACTCTGGACCGACTACGGCCGCGAGATCTGCCGCCGGGTCTCGGAGATCATCCGGCACGATTTCCGTTAGTTCCCAGTTGCGGCCTGTCAGCTTTTTTTACAGCGTTTTGGCAAAGACCCTCGGGAGTGACCGTATCTGATTGATCTGACGAGCGCTCCGGAGACTGGTGCGGCGATTGCTTCCGGTCTCCTTGGCGCCCCTATCGTTACGTCGGGCTAAAACGAATAAGATCCGTCGCGGAGATCGTCAACCATGGAGCGAACACTCATCGCCGCGGCATGCATGGTCTGCCTTTCGATCGCGGGCGGCGCGAAGGCGAGCCTCGTCGTCATCCCGACCGCGGACGGCGCAACCCTGGTCAATACCCTCAACGCCGCTGGGGGGACCGTGAGGCCCGGGTCCATCAATTACATCGGCGTCGCCACCCAGGCCGAGATCTTCACCGGTGGCTCCTCGGTCGGCATCGATGCCGGCATCATCCTCACCAGCGGCGATGCGACGGTTGCCCCGGGCCCCAACAACAATGCCGGTGCCGGCGCACTGTTGGGGACGTCGGGCGATTCGAACCTAAACACCTTATCGCCGCCCCCTACCGATATTACTGACGACGCGAACGTGCTGGAGTTAATGTTCGAGACCGATGCCCCGGATCTCTCCTTCGACTTCGCCTCCGACCAGTACAACGAGTTTATCGGCTTGGTCAACGACCCCTTCGGCTTCTTCCTGGATGAAGTGAACATCGCGCTGATCCCGGGGACGACGGACGTGGTCTCGGTGAATAACGTCAATTGCAGCAATCTCTACAGCCCACCCGGCCGCGGAAAAAACTGTGACCAATTCATCAACAACACGCCCTGATGGTGGCGAGCGTGGTGATGTCCCCCCCTTTCGATATCCAGTATGACGGATTCACTAATGTCCTCACGGGCACCGCCCTGGGCCTGGGAGCCGGTGAGCACATCATCAAGCTGGTGATCGCGGACGCGGGGGATACGGCCCTGGATTCCGCCGTGTTCATCGAGGCCGGCACCTTCTCGGGAGAGCCGCCGGAGCCGGTTCCGGCGCCCGGCACCGCCCTGTTGCTGGCCGCGGGTCTCGGACTTGCTGGCGCCGTGCGTCGGGGTCGGCGCAAGCACTGATCGCGCCCTGAGTCTTTGCTCCAGAGAGGCCCCGCATCGCGGGGCCTCTCTGTTTTTGGGGAGCTGTTTCTGGTGGGGTCCGACGGGACCCAGTCGGCCGATGACCTGGGCTAACCGAGCAGGTCGCCGATAACGGCCTGGACCTGTCCGATGCGTGCCGAGGGATCGGCCATGTCGCGGAAGAAGCGCAGCTTGTCCCCGCCGTCGAGCTTGAGCTCCTTGGGGCGGGTCTGGATGAGGGTGATCAGTCGCGTCGGGTCGACCTTGGGCTCCGGGCCGAAAAGGATGCGTCCGCTCGCCGGACCAGCCTCGATCTTGTTGATCCCATAGGGCTGCACCCGGAGCTTCAGCGCCGTGATCTCGAGGAGGTTGCGCGCGGGCTGGGGCAGGAGCCCGAAGCGGTCGATCATCTCCACCTGGATCTCCTTCAGGGCCTCGGGATCGGGGGCGCTCGCGATGCGCTTGTACATCACCAGCCGGGTGTGCACGTCCGGCAGATAGTCGGCGGGGAGCAGGGCGGGGATGCCCAGATCGATCTCGGCGCCATGATCCAGGGGGCGATCCAGCTCCGGGGTGCGGCCCGCCTTGAGGGCCTGGACGGCCCGCTCGAGCAGGTCCATGTAGAGGCTGAATCCCACCTCGTGGATCTGACCGGACTGCTCGTCCCCGAGCAGCTCGCCGGCCCCGCGGATCTCGAGATCGTGGGTGGCGAGGGTGAATCCGGCGCCCAGGTCCTCCATGGACTCGATGGCCTCCAGACGCTTCCTGGCATCCGCGGTCATGGTCTTGGGCGGGGGGGTGATCAGATAGGCATAGGCTCGATGGTGGGAGCGCCCGACGCGCCCGCGCAGCTGGTGGAGCTGGGCGAGTCCGAGCTTGTCCGCCCGGTTGATGACGATGGTGTTGGCGCTGGGGACGTCGATCCCGCTCTCGATGATGGTGGTGCACACCAGCAGGTTGAAGCGCTGGTGGTAGAAGTCGCGCATGATCCGCTCGAGGTCGCGCTCGCGCAGCTGACCGTGGGCCACCTGCACCCGCGCCTCGGGGATGAGCCGCTCGAGCTTCTGGGCCTGGTTCTCGATGGTCTCCACCTCGTTGTGGAGGAAATAGACCTGGCCGCCGCGTTTGAGCTCACGCAGCACCGCCTCTTGGACCAGGGCGTCGTTCCAGGGGCTGACGAAGGTCTTGATGGGGTGCCGCTCCACCGGCGGGGTGGCGATGATGGACAGATCGCGCAGGCCAGACATGGCCATGTTGAGGGTGCGCGGGATGGGTGTGGCGGTGAGGGTCAGGATGTCCACCTCGGCGCGCAGGGCCTTCATCTGCTCCTTGTGGCGGACCCCGAAGCGGTGCTCCTCGTCGATGATCACGAGCCCCAGGTTCTTGAACCTGACGCTGGACTGAAGGAGCTTGTGGGTTCCGACCACGATGTCGATGGTGCCGCTGGCAAGTCCGTCGAGGATCGTTTTCTGCTCCTTGGCGGTGCGAAACCGCGACAGTGACTCCACCCGCACCGGCCAGTCGGCGAAGCGGTCGGAGAAGTTCTCGAAGTGCTGCTGGGCGAGCAGGGTGGTGGGCACCAGCACGGCCACCTGACGCCCGCCGTGCACGGCCACGAAGGCCGCGCGCATGGCCACCTCGGTCTTGCCGAAGCCCACGTCGCCGCATACCACCCGGTCCATCGGCTTTGGGTCGGCCATGTCCGCGAGCACCCCCTCGATGGCGCGCAGCTGGTCCGGGGTCTCCTCGAACTCGAAGGCGGCGGCGAAGGCGGCGTAGGCATCGCCCGGGTCGGGGAAGGCGACCCCCTCGCGTGCCGCCCGCCGGGCGTAGATGTCGAGCAGCTCGGCGGCCACGTCATGGGCCTTCTCGGCGGCCTTGTGCTTGATCCGCTCCCATTGGTCGCCGCCGAGGCGGTGCAGGGGCGCGCCCTCGGGCGAGGCCCCCGTGTAGCGCGAGATCAGATGCAGCGACGGCCACCGGGACGTAGAGCTTGTCGCCCTTGGCGTACTCGAGCACCAGGAACTCGGTGGTGAGACCGCCCACCTCCAGGGTCTGGAGCCCGAGATAGCGGCCCACCCCATGATCCTCGTGGACCACGGGGGCACCCTCGGAGAGCTCGGTGAGGTTGCGGACGATGGCATCGCCGTCGCGCTCACGGGCGCGCCGACGACGCTCCTGGCGGACCCGCTCCCCATAGAGCTGGGTCTCGGTGACGACGGCGAGGTCCGGCTGCTCCAGCCACAGACCCCGCTCGAGGGGTGCGACCGTGAGACCCACCGGCTCGCCGGAGTCGAGGAAGGCGGCCCAGCCCTCGTGCTGACGCGGGCGGATGTCGAAGCCGCGCAGCTGATCCGCGAGGAGCTCGCGCCGGCCCAGGCTCTCGGCGGCGAAGAGGACCCGCCGGCCGGGCTCGGCGAGGAAGTCCTGCAAGAGACGCGCGGGCTCGGTGGCGCGCGCCTGGATCCCGAGGGCCGGCGGCAGGCGGGTCGCGAAGTTGCAGGCCCCGGCAAATCCCTTCCCGCGCCCCTCGATCTCGGCGGACTGATAGAGCACCCCGGTCATGGCGTTCAGCCGGCCCCTGAGCTCATCGGCGGAGAGATAGAGCCGCGCGGGCGCGAGCAGCGGGCGCTCGATATCGTGCCTGCGCTGCTCGTAGCGACCCTCCACGTCCTGGGTCATGAAGCGGTCGGCCGCCTCGCGGCAGCCGTCCGATTCCAGGGTCATGACCCCGTCCGGGAGATAGTCGAAGAGGGTGGCCGTGGCGTCGAAAAACAGCGGCAGGTAATACTCGAGACCACCCGGCGTGCGGCCCTCCGAGACCTCGCGATAGATCAGACTCGCGGTGGGGTCGCCCTCGAAGCTTGCCCGCCAGCGCCTGCGGAAACCCGAGATGGCATCGTCGTTGAGGGGGAACTCGCGGGCGGGGAGCATCCGCACCTGGTCGAGTTGATCGCGGGTGCGCTGGGTGTCGGGATCGAAGGTGCGGATGCTCTCCACCTCGTCGTCGAAGAGATCGATCCGCAGCGGGACCTCGCTCCCCATGGGGAAGCAGTCGAGCAGCGACCCGCGCACCGCGAACTCACCGTGGGTCATGACCTGGGATGTGCGTGAATAGCCCGCCCGCTCCAGGGTGCGCCGGGTGGTCTCGAGGTCGAGACGGTCACCCCGCGCGAGCACGAAGGTGTTGGCGTCCACGTAGTCGCGCGGGGGCAGACGCTGCATCAGGGTCGCCACCGGCACGATCAGGACACCGCGTCTGAGGCCCGGCAGCCGGTGGAGTGCGAGCAGGCGCTCGGAGACCAGCTCGGTGAGCGGGGAAAAGACGTCGTAGGGCAGGGTCTCCCAATCGGGGAAGGTGATCAGGGGCAGCTCGGAGGTATCGCCCCGAGGGTGGCCCAGGAAGGCGCTGAGGGCAGAGCGCAGCGCGGCCGCCGCCTGGACATCCTCGACCACGGCCAAGATCAGCCCTGGGTGCCGGGCCGCGGCGCTGGCGATGGCCAGGGCCGTGGCCGATCCATAGAGGCGGCCCCATTGCAGCCGCTCGCCCGGGCGGGCGGGCAGTGGCGGGTCCAGCGGGGAGTGGCGATCGGGGTGCTGGGGGATGTCGGAGGCGTCGCGGTACATCGTGGCGGAGCGGCGGCGGATCTGGGGTGGCGATTGTCTCACAGCCGTTCATGGCGGCGAGGACGGGGCCGGGGCAAGCTCGGCGGTGGCATGAGTCGGTCTTGGTCGAGTGCCGATTGCCGAGGCCCGGCCCGGACGGGCAAGATGGGGCCCATGAGCACCAGACCCATGCCGTTTCGAAGCACCATCTCCGCGCCATGGGCCGGGATGCTGGTGATCGTTCTCTGGGCCCTTGGCGGCACGGTCGCGGCGGAAGACCTCAGGGTCGCCGATCTTCTGGCCCTGTGCGATCGCGCGGCGGCCTCGGGGTTCCAGGGACCCGAGGGCGCGGCCTGCGAGTGGTACGCGGTGCCCTGTGCCTGCAAGCTCCGTGATCCTGGGAGCGGATCCGTGCCCTGGTGCGTGCCCGCGTCCGAGTCCATCGACGCCACCCGCGACAAGGTGCTCGCCGGGTTACGAGCGGGTGTGGACCCGAGCGGCCCCGCCGCGGACGCGGTGGCGGCGATCCTGGCCCGGCTCTATCCCTGCGCGAGTGAGGCAAGCGGGCGTTGACGGCGAGATTCCCGGCCCGGGCCGAGGTCGATCACCATCTGGGCCGGATAGGCGCGGTCAGCGGTCCCGGAAACGCCGGCTGAGATCCCCATAGGCGTCGATGCGCCGGTCGCGCAGGAAGGGCCAGCGCCGCCGCACCCATTCGCAGCGCGTCAGGTCCAGCTCGGCCATCAAGACCTCCGCGCCGTCGCCCGCTTGGGCCAGGATCTCCCCCTGGGGACCGCACACGAACGACCGGCCCCAGAAGCGCGCGCCCTGGCTGGCCCCGCTGGGGTCGGCCTCGGCGCCGACCCGGTTGCAGGCGGCCAGCGGCACCCCGTTGGCGATCGCGTGACCGCGCTGGATGGTGATCCAGGCCTCGAGCTGGCGTGCCTGCTCCTCGGCGGGCTCCTCGGGGGCCCAGCCGATCGCGGTGGGGTAGAGGAGCAGCTCGGCGCCCGCCAGCGTCATCAGACGCGCCGCCTCGGGGTACCACTGGTCCCAGCACACCAGGACGCCGAGCCGCCCCACCGCGGTGTCGATGGGCTCGAACCCGAGATCCCCCGGGGTGAAATAGTACTTTTCGTAATAGCCGGGATCGTCCGGGATGTGCATCTTGCGGTAGGTCCCGGCCAGGGAGCCGTCGGCATCGAACACCACCGCCGTGTTGTGATAGAGCCCGGCCGCGCGGCGCTCGAACAGCGAGGCGACGATCACCAGCCCGAGCGCCCGGGCCAGCTCCCCGAGTCTCCGGCTGCTCGGGCCCGGCACGGGCTCGGCCAGATCGAAGCGGTCCGGATCCTCTGTCTGGCAGAAATAGGCCCCGTTGTGGAGCTCCTGCAACAGGATCAGGCGTGCGCCCTGGGACGCGGCGGCGCGGATCTGCCCCTCGATCAGGTCGAGGTTGGCGGCGGGGCTGCCCTGATCCGCGTGCTGGACCAGGGCGAGCTTGAGGGTCGTGTGGCTCATGGTGCTTCGTTGCGGGATGAGACCGGCAGGACGCCGGCGGGGAGCTGCATGGTGACGCAGTGCAGGCTGCCGGATTGGCGGATCAGCCTACGGCAATCGATCCCCAGGACCTCCCGATCCGGAAACAGCCCGGCGATGACGGCCAGGGCCTTCGGGTCGGCCGGATCGGCGTAGGTCGGCACCAGCACCGCCCCGTTGATGATCAGGAAATTGGCATAGCCCGCGGGTAGCCGGCGACCCTCCGCGTCCGTCTGCGGGGCTGGGGATGGCAGGGGCACCAGCCGATAGGGCGCGCCGTCGCGCGTGCGCAGGGCGCGCAGCTCGGCCTCCATGGCGGCGAGGGGCCCATGGTCCGGGTCGTCCAGGTCCTCGCAGCGGGCGTAGCACAGGGTCTCCGGGTCGGTGAATCGGGCCAGGGTATCGATGTGGCCGTCGGTGTCGTCCCCGCTGATCTGGCCGTGCTCGAGCCACAGGAAACGGTCCACGCCCAGCAGGTCGCCGAGGCGCGCCTCCAGGGCGGCGCGATCGAGCCCGGGGTTGCGGGACGGATCTACCAGCGTGCGCGCGACGGCGAGCAGGGTCCCCCGGCCGTCGCTCTCGATGGCGCCGCCCTCCACCACCAGGTCGACGGACTCGGGCGGCGTCTCGCCGAAGGCGCCCGCGCGGTGAAGGGCGCCGGTGAGTGCGTCGTCGCGCGCGGCCGCGAACTTCTCGCCCCACCCGTTGAACCGGAAGTCGAGCAGGCGCGGGCGCCCGGCGGGATCCAGGACCGTGATGGGGCCGTGGTCGCGCGCCCAGCTGTCGTCGCTGGGGGCGATCGCGAGATGCACCCGGGCGGGATCGGCCCCCGCCGCCCGGGTGAGGGTCTCGATGCGGCCTCGATGATTCGGGTCGCGACAGACGATCAGCACGGGCTCGAAGCGCGTGATGGCGGCGGTCAGCTCGGACCACAGGCGATCGACGCCGTCCAACTGATCCGCCCAATCGGTGGCGTCATGGGGCCAGGTGAGCATGACGCCGCTCTGGGGCTCCCATTCGGCGGGGAGTCTGTGCATCTGGGCTCCTTGTTCGGTCTGAGCGGCCGTGCGCGGCGCGGGCTCAGCTCAGGGGGACTGCTGGCGGCGCGCCTTGTTGGGGTTGCGTAGCAGGACATAGACGGCGCCCGTACCGCCGTCGCGCCGGGTAGCGGAGCAGAAGGCGAGCACCTGATCGTAGAGCCGCAGCCAATAATTCACCTTCTGCTTGAGCACGGGCGGACGCCCCGAGGTGCTGGATCCCTTGCCGTGGATGATGCGGGCGCAGCGCACGCGCCGGTGGGCGCATTCGGCGAGGAAGGCATCGAGGGTCCGGCGGGCCAGCTCCACTGTGAGCCCGTGCAGATCGACCTCGAGCTGGACCTCCATGGCCCCGCGCTGGAGCTCGGAGACCACCCGTCGCTGGACCCCGGGGCGGGCGAACTCGAGAAACTCATGGGTCTCGACCTCGGCCTCGGACAGCCGGGCCCGCTGGTCGTCCTCCGGCAGCTCCGGCTCGCGGGGCCGGGGGATGGGTGGAGGGCGTTTGCGATAGGCCTCTGCCCGGTCGTGCTGGATCGGCTCCGCGTCCTTCACATGCTCGCGAAACAATACCAAATCAGCTTGTTGGATTTGTTTCTTCATGTATAGTCGTGGCTCTGTGCGTGACCGCGGCAGCCTCGGGCCGGGAGTATACCCGTCCGCGATCCCTTTGCCGCTGGGCCTGATCTCGAGCCAGCGCGGGGTGTCGGGGGCCGGGCTTTTCAGTATGATCGCGGCGCCCCCGTTCGCCGGGTGCCCACACCCGGTCAGACCCATGAAGATCCTTGTCAGTAACGACGACGGTTACCAATCCCCCGGACTGATCGCGCTGGTCTCCGCGCTCTCGACCATCGCGGAGGTGGCGGTCGTTGCCCCCGAACGGGACCGCAGCGGCGCCAGCAACTCACTCACCCTGGACGTGCCCCTGCGCGCGCGGCGAGCCGAGAACGGCTTCATCCGGGTGGACGGGACCCCGACCGATTGCGTGCATCTGGCCATCACCGGACTCCTAGACGATGAGCCCGATCTGGTGGTCGCCGGTATCAATCACGGCCCCAATCTGGGGGACGACGTGCTCTATTCAGGCACCGTGGCCGCGGCCACCGAGGGGCGCTTCCTCGGGCTGCCCGCCATCGCCATCTCCATGGCGACCTTCGAGCCCCGTCATCTTGAGACCGCGGCCCAGGTGGCGGTGCGGCTGGTAGAGCGGCTGGTCAGCGAGCCGCTCGAGTCGAGCACCATCCTGAACGTCAACGTTCCCGACCTGCCCCTCCACCAGATCAAGGGATTCAGCGCCACCCGGCTCGGTCATCGTCACAAGGCGGAGCCCGTGGTGTCCTCCACCGATCCCCGCGGGCGGACCATCTACTGGGTCGGCCCGGCCGGGCCCGAACAGGACGCCGGTCCAGGCACCGACTTCCATGCCTTGCGGCATGGCTATGTCTCCATCACCCCGCTGCAGGTGGATCTGACCCGGCACGCCGCACTGGAGGGGCTCGGGGATTGGCTGTCCAGATGTTGCACATGAGCGATCAGAACCGACGGGGCATCGGGATGACCTCGGCGCGCACCCGCGACCGGCTGGTGCAGCGCGTGGCCGACGCCGGGATCACCCACGCCGGGGTCCTGCGGGCGATGCGCGAGGTCCCGCGCCATCTATTCGTGGACGAGGCCCTGGCGAGCCGCGCCTACGAGGATTCCGCCCTGCCGATCGGCCATGGGCAGACCATCTCCCAGCCCTATACCGTGGCGCGCATGACCCAGGCCCTGCTCGAGTGCTCGCCCGGGATCGCGGTCCTCGAGATCGGCACCGGCTCGGGCTACCAGACCGCGGTCCTTGCTTCCGTGGTCCGGCGGGTCTACACGGTCGAGCGGATCGCGGATCTCCAGGAGCGGGCGCGGGGTAGACTCGCGGCGCTCAAGCTGCGCAACGTACGTTATCGGCACGCGGACGGTCATGCCGGCTGGCCCGAGTACGCCCCCTACGACGGGATCCTGGTCACCGCCGCGCCGCGCGGGGTGCCCCGGGCACTCGCCGCCCAGCTCGCGCCCGGCGGCTGCATGGTGCTGCCCACCGGTGAGGGCGAGCGCCAGCGGCTGATCCGGGTGACCCGGGGTGAGGAGGGCTTCACCCAGGAGGTGCTGGAGTCGGCGACCTTCGTCCCCTTGCTTGGAGGCATCTCCTGATGCAGATCTTCTCTCCACTCTACGAACGGGTCATGTCGTGGTCCCGCCATCGCCACGCGCCTTACTACCTCGCTGGCCTGAGCTTCGCGGAGTCGTCCTTCTTCCCGATCCCGCCGGACGTGATGCTCGCACCGATGAGCATGGCCAACCCGAAGCGGAGCTGGTCGCTGGCGGCCCTCACCACTGTGGCCTCGGTGTTGGGGGGGCTCCTGGGTTATGCCATCGGCGTGTTCGCCTTCGATCTGGTCCAGCCCCTGGTGGGGGAGGGTGGCCGTTACCACGAGGTCTTTCTCAAGTCCAAGGTCTGGTTCGACCAGTGGGGGATCTGGGCGGTATTCCTGGCCGGTTTCTCGCCCATTCCATACAAGATCTTCACCATCACCGCGGGGGTCCTGTCCATGGCCCTGCTGCCCTTCGTGGTTGCCTCGGCGGTGGGACGCGGCGCGCGCTTCTTCCTGGTCGCGGCCCTCATGGCCTGGGGCGGGGAGCGCATGGAGGCGACCCTGCGACGTTATGTGGATCGTATCGGCTGGATCATGGTGCTGCTCGTGGTGGCGGTGGTGCTGATCCATGGGCTGCGCGGCTGAACGCCCGGCGTTCCATCCACACCGATGCCGGACGGCACCCCGCGCAAGTCAGCAGCCGGCCATCCTCCACGCACCCTGTGCCTCCAACGTGCAGCGCGGCTTGCCGCCCTAGTCACTTGGGTCGCCCTGATCCTCGGGATCGGTTTGTTCGGCTGCTCGTCGGTCCCGGATGGCTACTACAAGATCCGCGACGGTGACACCCTGAGCGAGATCGCGGTCAAGCACCGGGTCAGTCTGCGGACCCTTGCCCGCTGGAACGGCATCTCGCCTCCTTACACCATCTACGCCGGACGTATGTTGCGGGTCGAGCCGCCGGACGGAGCCGCCGTGGTGTCCGCGCGCCCGAGGTCCCGCTCCCAGTCGCGGGGCTCCAAGGCGGGCCCAAGCGGTGCGCCGGCGACCCGCGCCAAGACCCCCGCCGCGGTCGCGAGCCGACCGGCCAGGCCCGAGCCCGTGGTGCCGGGAAGTCGCCGGGCGGCCTCCGGGGTGAACTGGGAGTGGCCACTGAATGGGCCGCTAAAACAGGGCTTTAGGGCCGCCGACCGAACCCGCCAGGGGATCCGTCTCGGGTGTCGCGCGGGCGAGGCCGTGCGGACGACGGCGCCCGGAAGCGTGGTCTACAGCGGCAGTGGACTCAAGGGTTATGGCAACCTTATCATCGTGCGGCACAACGACAAGTATCTCAGCGCGTACGGCTTCAACCGTCGGCTGTTCGCTCGTGAGGGTGACGGCATCAAACGGGGGCAGACGGTAGCCGAGTGCGGTCAGGGTCCAGGCGGGGCCCATCTCCTGCACTTCGAGGTGCGCCGCGACGGCGTCGCGGTCGATCCGATCCTCTATCTGCCCCCGCGCTAGCAGCCTGACGGACTTTGGGGGGATCCCCGCGAGGGGATGGAGGGCGGGGCCAGTCGGGCCGGGATTCGAGGCGCGTTTCGTCTGGGAAGCGATGGGCATCCGGGCCGAGATGGAACGTACTCCCGCTGACGCAGCCGATTCATCCTCGCTCGGACAGGCTGCTAGGACCCCGCCATCCAATGCGGAGGGAGATGTGGATGTCTGCACGAGATGACCCCGATACCACCGAACCCGGGGCCGGCGTCGATGTGGACGCCGACAGCGAGTCGTTGCAGTTGCTCGCCGAGGACTCCGAGGAGATCTTGGCCCCGGATACGGATGACGGCGAGGATCTGGACCCCGCCGGGGAAGCCCGCCAACCCGTCGACGGCAAGGAGTCGGATGCGGTCCCCGAGCGGTTCCTATCCGGCGAGGGCGATTTCGACGCGACCCGCATCTATCTCAACGAGATCGGGGAGTCGCGCCTGCTCACCGCGGAGGAGGAGGTCCATTTCTCCAGGCTGGCGCAGAAGGGCGACAACGCCGCACGCCAGCGGATGATCGTGAGCAACCTGCGTCTGGTGGTGAAGATCGCCCGGCGCTATCTCAACCGCGGCCTGCCCCTGCTGGACCTGATCGAGGAGGGCAACCTGGGGTTGATCCGGGCGGTGGAGAAGTTCGACCCGGAGCGCGGTTTCCGCTTCTCGACCTATGCGACCTGGTGGATCCGCCAGACCATCGAGCGCGCGATCATGAACCAGACGCGCACCGTTCGCCTGCCCATCCACGTGGTCAAGGAGATCAACGTCTATCTCAAGGCGGCGCGCAAGCTCGCCCAGAGCCTCGACCACGAGCCCACCAGCGAGGACATCGCCCAGGTGCTGGACAAGCCGATCGGCGAGGTCAAGCGCATGCTGGGCCTCAACGAGCGCATCGCCTCGGTGGACACCCCCTACAGCAAGGACGCGGACAAGCCGCTGGTGGACATGCTCCAGGACGAGACCGCCGACGACCCCACCGACCGTATCCAGGACGCCGATATCCAATCGAACCTGGACCACTGGCTCGGCAAGCTCAACGACAAACAGCGCGAGGTGGTAGAGCGCCGCTTCGGACTACACGGGTACGAGCATTCCACCCTCGAGACCGTGGCCCAGGAGTTGGGGGTTACCCGGGAACGGGTGCGTCAGATCCAGATGGACGCCCTACGTCGCCTGCGCGACATCCTCGAGCGGGAGGGCTTCTCGGTGGATTCCTTCTTCAAGTGATGCCTCGTGGGGTCCAGCCGGACCTCACGCCAAACCTCCCTCGGTGGCCTCGTCCGTCTGCCCCTCGACTTTGGGGCCCCTCGGTGCTCCGTCCCTTTCGACCGCCCGTGGTATCCGGAAATCCACTGGAAACCCGGGTCCAGCCGCCTGATCCAGATCAAGGAAAAGCGAGGGAAATCCCCTGGGGATCGCGCCACATCCCCCCGTCAATATTGACTTTCAAGGGCCGATCCAGTGTCATTGCGGACGCTGCGCACCAGGGACGAAGGCGAACAACGATATGGCTGGACTTGCCACTTTCCCCGCGTCATTTTCCTGATTTCCCGGGAGGGTTTATGGAATCCGGACTGGAACAGAAGTACAACTTCGACGTTGTACGCTGGTTCACCGTCATGGCCGTCGTCTACCTCGTGGTAGGGGCCTTCGTCGGTGTCTACATCGCCTCGGAGTTGGCTTGGCCGTGGCTCAACTTCGATAGCCCGTACCTCTCGTTCGGTCGCCTGCGTCCGGTCCATACCAATGCGGTCATCTTCGCCTTCGGCGGCTGTACCCTGATGGCGGCCGCCTTCTACACCGTCCAGCGCACATGCGGTGTACGACTGTGGAGCGACAAACTCGCCTGGTTCGTCTTCTGGGGCTGGAACGCCATCATCGTGCTGGCGGTCATCACCCTGCCCCTGGGCTTCACCCAGGCCAAGGAGTACGCGGAGCTCGAGTGGCCGGTCGACATCCTGATCGCCATCGTCTGGCTCGCCTTCACCTTCAATTTCATCATGACCATCGCCAACCGGAAGTCCTCGCACATCTATGTGTCGAACTGGTTCTTCCTCGGCATGATGGTGATGATCGTCTATCTGCACGTGGTCAACAGCCTGGCGATCCCGGTCGGGCTTTTCAAGTCCTATTCAGTCTTCTCGGGCGTCCAGGATGCAATGATCCAGTGGTGGTGGGGACACAACGCGGTGGGCTTCTACCTGACCGCCGGGTTCCTCGGGATCATGTACTACTTCGTGCCCAAGCAGGCGGGCCGTCCCGTGTATTCTTATCGCCTGTCGGTCATCCACTTCTGGGCCCTGATGTTTGGCTACGTATGGCTCGGCGCCCATCATCTCCAGTACACCGCGCTCCCCGACTGGACCGGCTCCCTCGGTGCCGCCGTCTCCATCGCCATGATCATCCCGTCCTGGGGCGGCGCCGTGAACGGCATGATGACCCTGTCCGGTGCCTGGGACCGCCTGCGCACCGACTATGTCCTGCGCTTCCTGATCATCGCCCTGGCCTTCTACGCCATGTCCACCTTCGAGGGACCGGTCATGTCGCTGAAGACCGTCAACGCCCTGTCCCACTATACCGACTGGACCGTGGGCCACGTGCACTCCGGGGCCCTGGGCTGGGTGGCCGGAATCTCCATCGGCGCCATCTACCACCTGATGACGCGTCTCTATCACACCGAGATGTTCTCGGAGAAGCTGGTCAATTTCCACTTCTGGACCGCCACGATCGGCACTGTGATCTACATCGTGGCGATGTGGGTGTCCGGGATCATGCAGGGCCTGATGTGGCGCGCCTATGACGAGTACGGCACCCTGGCCTACACCTTCGTCGAGTCCGTCGACGCCATGCACCCGTACTACGCCATGCGCGCCATCGGCGGGGCGATCTTCCTTTTCGGCGCCATCGTGATGCTCTTCAACGTGCTGATGACCGTTCGCAAGTCTGTCTCCTCGGGCAGCCTGGCGAAGGCGCGCACCCTGCCGGCCGCGGCCTGATCCTGGAGGTAATTAGAAATGGCTGATCGCAACGTCAAGCCGAAGAACTTCCAGGAGCGGATGGAAGTCAACATTTGGGTCCTGCTTCCGGTCCTGGCGCTCGCCCTGTCGGTGGGCGGTCTGGTGGAGATCGTGCCCCTGTTCTTCATGAAGAACACCATGGAACACAACAAATACCCCGAGCTCGTCTGGAATCATGACAAGCCTGGGTCGGTGCCCATCGTCACCGTGGACGACTCGGGCAAGCAGGCCTGGAACTGGAAGGCAGGTGACGGGGTGCGCCCCTACACGGCCCTCGAGCTCGCGGGCCGCGACATCTACCAGCGCGAGGGCTGTTATACCTGCCACTCTCAGATGGTGCGGCCATTCCGCGACGAGAAGGAGCGCTACGGCCACTACTCCCTGGCCTCCGAGTCCATGTTCGACCACCCCTTCCAGTGGGGCTCCAAGCGCACCGGGCCCGACCTGGCTCGCCTGGGCGGCAAGTACTCCGACGAATGGCAGCGCCAGCACCTGCGTGCGCCCCGTTCGGTCGTCCCTGAGTCGGTGATGCCGAACTATCCGTGGCTGGATGACGCCTATGTGGACGGCGCCAAGATGCAGCGCCACATGCGAGGCATGCAGACTATCGGGGTGCCCTATTCGGATGCCGATATCGAAGCCGCGCCTGCCCTGGTGGAAGGCAAGACCGAGATGGACGCCCTCGTGACCTATCTCCAGGTCCTCGGCACCATGGCCACGCTCGACGAGAACAAGGCCTACCGTGAGTAGCCTCGCCGAGCACCTCCACACGGATTGGGGGGCGATGACGACCAATGACTGGATCGGAACGATCCTAACGGTCGTCATCTTCCTCGCCATGGTGGTGGCGTACTTCCAGGTCTTTCGTCCTAAGAACCGGGACAAGCTCGAACAGATGAAGCACATCCCGTTCGAGGACGACAACGAACACAACGGTGACAAAGATGGCGGAAAATAACCCCTTCCCGCGTGAAAACAACACCGGGCACATCTGGGATGACGACCTGCGGGAGCTGAAGAATCCCGCCGCCCCGGTGGTGGATGCTGGCGTTCTGGGCATCGGTGGCCTGGTGGGTCGGTTACGCGATCCTCTACCCCATGTGGCCGGTCGGTCAGCAGCCGACCCAGGGCGTGCTGGGGTGGAGCCAGATGAAGGAGTACCAGGAGGGCCTGGAGCAGGTGCAGGCCAAGCGCGCCCAATTCGAGGAGCAGATCGCGGCCATGACGCCCGATCAGATCCTCCAGGACCCGGGCTTGACCCAGTACACCCTGGCCTCGGCGAAGGTCTTGTTCGGCGATTATTGCTCCGCCTGCCACGGCAGCGGCGGCCAGGGTAACCCCGGCTTCCCAGTGCTGGCAGACGACGATTGGCTCTATGGGGGAAGCACGGCGAAGCTCATGGAGAGTATCGCCAATGGACGCAAGGGCGCCATGACCGCCCACAAGGACATCCTCTCCGAAGCAGAGGTCGATACCCTCTCCAACTGGGTCGTACAGATGGCCGAGACGCAAGGCGCCGGCGGTAGCGAGGACGGTTGGGCACTCTACAAGGCCAAGGGTTGCACGGCGTGCCATGGCGAGAAGGGCAACGGCATCCTTGCCGAGCTGCCCAACGGTGACGTGGTCACTGTCGGTGCCGCCAATCTCACGGACGGGATCTGGCGCTTCGAGCCCGGCGGCTACGAAAGCGCCAAGCACACGATCCTGTATGGGGTGAATCAGCCCGGGATCGCCGAGACACGCGACGCGGTGATGCCGGTCTTCGGTCCCGACATCTCTCGCGGCGGGGACGCCAAGCTCGATCCGCAGGAGATCAAGAAGCTGGTGGTCTACGTCCACGAGCTGGGCGGCGGACAGTAGCCCCCGCCTGGGGAAGGTGAGTCGGTAGGCCCCGCGGGGGCCTGCCGGCTGGACGAATCAGAATTTGAGACAGAGAGGGGGAGCTCATGGAGCCCACAGCCGTACCGGCCGCAAAGGGTGTCTTCACCAACTTCATGAATTGGGACCCGGTGGCCTGGATGTCCATCCTGATGGTGGTCATTGCGGTGGTCATCATCGTGTTCCTGTACTTCAAGGTCTCGGCCTTGATCAAGCAGGACGCCGAGGCGCACAAGAACCAGCCCCATTGACGGGCGGCCGAGACCCGAGACGCGGGGAGGGGGATCGAAGATCCCCCTTTTTTTGTGCCAGTAAAGCCCGTGAAATCAATCGCTAAAATTTGCGAATCCGCATGGCCGCGGGGGCGCGCGCGACCGTAGATTTCCCGTTTTGCCGGATCGGCAGGGATCTCTTGCGCCACCGACCCCAGCGCCATCCCCGCGGAGGACGCCATTGAACATGAACGAACCCATTCGCAACCAGACCGCCGTCGACTCGCTGTACGACGAATCCGTGCATTGGCACGTCAACACCGGCGGCGAGACCATCCACGCGAAGCGGATCGGCGGTCGTTGGCGCACCATCAAGTGGCTTACGGCAGCGGTTTGGCTGATCTTCTTCCTGGGCCCCTACCTGCGTTGGGACGGGAGACAGGCGGTGCTCTTCGATATCCCCAGCCGCCAGTATCACCTCTTCGGGGTCACCATCCTCCCGCAGGACTTCTGGATGCTGTCCCTGCTGCTGTTGTTCTTCGCCATACTGCTGGCCGTATCGACGGCCCTGGTGGGCCGGGTGTGGTGCGGTTTCTTCTGCTTCCAGACCGTCTGGACGGACGTCTTCACCTGGATCGAGGAGAAGCTCGAGGGCACGCCGCCCCAGCGGCGCAAGCTGGACAAAGCGCCGATGAGCGCCTCGAAGCTTGGCATCAAGGTCTCCAAGCATGCAATTTGGGTGGTGATCGGGTTCGCGACCGGATTCAGCTTCGTCGCCTGGTTCAACGATGCGCCGACCCTGTGGCGGGAGTTCTTCACCGGTCAGTCCAACGCCGCGGTCTATGCCACGGTGACCCTCTTCACCGTCGGCACCTATGTCCTGGCGGGTTTCCTGCGCGAGCAGGCCTGCTTCTGGCTGTGTCCCTACGCCCGCATCCAGGGCGTGATGCTCGACAAGACCACCGTGGTGCCGACCTATGACGTGGCCCGCGGGGAGCCACGCGGGCGGATCAAGAAGGGCGAATCCGAGGCCGACCGCTCCACGGGTGACTGCATCGACTGCAAGCAGTGCGTCGCGGTCTGCCCAACCGGTATCGATATCCGCCAGGGTCAGCAGGAGGGTTGCATCACCTGCGCGCTCTGCATCGACGCCTGCGACGAGGTGATGGACAAGGTCGGGCGGCCCAGGGGTCTGGTGCGCTATGCCTCCCTCGACGACCTGGAGGGCAAGCACACGAAGTCGCTCCTACTGCGGCCGAGGGTGTGGGTCTATACGACCATCCTGGGCGTGGCCCTATCCGGCATCCTCTATGGCATGTCGTCACTCGACGCCATCGACCTCAAGGTCCTGCACGAGCGGGCGCCCTTGTTCGTGACCCTCAAGGACGGCTCCCTCCAGAACAAATACACCCTGAAGATGCTCAACAAGATGCCCGATGACCTGGAGGTCACCATCAGCGCGCGCGGGCCCGAGGGGCTCACCCTCGTCGGGGCCGATGAGCCGGTGAGCATCCAGAACGGGGGGGTCACCCCGGCCATGGTCTTCGTCAAGGTGCCCAAGAAGAACCTGAGCGAGCAGCAGACCCCCATCACCTTCCGGGTGGAGGGGGTGAGGCCTAATGGGGAGATCGTGGCCTCCGAACGTGACAGCGTGTTCATCGGGCCGCGACGCTGATCTTGATAGGATTGAGCCGTTCGCGGGCGGCCCGGTGCCGCCCGCTCGCCGTTTGACAGGCGACCTGGTCGCCGGCCGATGCAACAGAGAGAGCCATGCCCCAACCGACACAATCAGCACCCAACACCACCACCGTCAGCGCCTGGCGCAGCCCTTGGGTCATCGGCTGGCTCGGACTGGTGGTCGTCGTGCTGGGGGTGAACCTCACCATGGTCTATCTCGCCATCTCGACGAACCCCGGCCTGGTGAATGATGACTTCTACGAGCGTGGCCAGGACTACGAGAACACCCTGGCGACCCGGTTGGCGAGGGATCCGGGCTGGACCATGCGACCGGATTTCCCGCGTGAGATTCTGGTGAACGATCCCACCACCGTGCGGGTCTTCCTCGTCGATAAGGCGGGACAGCCCGTGACCCCTGATGCGGTCACCTTCTACGCCTATAGGCCTTCGGACAAGTCCATGGACTTCTCGACGGTGATGGTGGAGGAGGGCAAGGGCCGCTATGCGGCGACGGTGAGCTTCCCCCTGTACGGTTTCTGGGACGGGCTGGTCGCCGTGACCAGCGGCGACGAGGAGTACACCTCCGGCGACCGGATCATCGTGGCCCGCCCCTGAGCCCATGGGCCAGTCCGTCTCCGCCGGGGGTTCGGCTCGACCCCTGACGGATCCACGCGCGAGCCCGCCCGCCCAATCCGAGACGGCGGCCATCACGTCTTGCTTCCACTGCGGCCTTCCCGTGGACGGGGAGGCGCGCGTGCGCGCGACCGTCGCCGGCGGTGAGCGCGACTTCTGCTGTATCGGCTGCAAGTCGGTTTGCGAGGCCATCCATGCCGCGGGCCTCGAGGGCTTCTATCGACGCACCCCCGAGGGTGAGCCCCTCGGGCCGCCCCCCGAGCTGCCCAAGAACCTGGCCTTCTTCGATCTCGACGCAGTCCAGGAGGAGTTCGTCGATACCACCCGTTGCGAGCGCGAGATCAACCTCCTGGTGGAGGGCATCCACTGCGCGGCCTGTGTGTGGCTGATCGAGAACGGGGTGAAGGCCCTGCCCGGGGTGGAAGAGGCGCGCGTGAACCTCACGGGGCGGCGTCTCAAGGTGCGCTGGGACAACTCCCGCCTGAACCTCTCGCGGATCCTCGGGCGTCTGGGTGACATCGGCTACGCGGCGGTACCCTTTGACCCCGAGTCCGCGGAGGGCGGTCTGCGGCGTCAGAACCGGGCGATGCTCTATCGGCTCGCCTTCGCCGGCTTCGCCGCGATGAACCTGATGTGGATCTCGATCGCGCTCTACGCGGGGGCCGATCGGGGTGAGTTCCGCGGCCTGTTCCACTGGGTGGGCTTCATGCTCGCCACGCCGACCCTGCTGTATTCCGGCCAGCCCTTCTTTCGGGGGGCCTGGACCGCCCTGCGGGGCGGTCAGCTCGGCATGGACCTGCCGATCGCCATCGGGGCGAGCATCACCTATCTGTATTCGCTGTTCGTGACGGTCACCGGCTCCCAGGTAGGGGAGGTCTACTGGGACACGGTGGTCAACTTCCTGTTCGTGATCCTGGTCGGGCGCTACCTGGAATCCCTCTCCAAGCGCGAGGCGGTTGCGGCAACTCAGCGGCTCTTCGACCTGCAACCCCGGGTCGCCACGGTCATCCACGCCGATGGGGAGCAGGTCGTCCCCGTGCGCTCGGTAGCCTTGGGGGAGACGGTCCTGATCCGTCCTGGCGAGCGGGTCCCGGTGGATGGCGAGATCATCGACGGCCGCTCCCGGCTCGACGAATCCATGCTCACCGGCGAATCGCGCCGGGTGAGCCGCTCGGTCGGAGAGCTGGTGAGCGCCGGGACCATCAACGGTGTCGGTGTCCTGCGGGTACGGGCCACGGCGACGCTGCGGGATACCGCCCTGGGTCGCATCATCCGCCTGGTCGAGGACGCCCAGTCGAGTCGGGCGCCCATTCAGCGGCTCGCGGACCGGGTGGTACCCTGGTTCGTCGCCATCACCCTGACCCTCGCCACCCTGACCTTCCTCATCTGGATCGGCACCGGCTTCGAGATCGCCTTGATGGCGGCCACCTCGGTCCTGATCATCACCTGCCCCTGCGCCTTCGGCATGGCGACACCCATGGCCATCGCCGTGGCCTCCGGACGGGGCGCCGCGCGGGGGATCCTGGTCAAGAACGGGGCGGTTCTGGAGCGTCTCTCCGGGATCGCTCATGTGGTTTTCGACAAGACGGGCACCCTGACCGAGGGTCGCCCGGTGGTCACCGCCTGGCGGGGCGCGGGGGAGGACTGGCGGGTCGTCGATCAATCGGACCCGGTGGAGGTCCCCACCGGGGTCGCCGAGGCCCTGCGCGTGATCGGGGCCCTCGAGGGCATGTCGGAGCATCCCGCGGCGGGTGCCGTGCTCGACCTGTGTCGGCGCGCCGGCATCGCCGGCGAGCGCCCGCGCGTCGCAGGCGTGGAGGTGGAGCCGGGGTTCGGCATCAGGGGGCGGGTCGAGGGGACCCCGGTCGTGGTCGGTAGCCATGGGTGGCTGGTCCGTCAGGGGATCGCCACCGATGCGCCCACGGAGATGCCGCCAGGCCTGGCCCAGGGCGGGGGAGAGGGTCTGATCCATTGCGCCGTCGACGGCCGGGCGGTGCTGGTGCTCGCGACCCAGGATCGGCTGCGCGCCGGGGCGCGTGATCTGGTCGAGCGGCTGGGTGCTCAGGGGATCAGGGTCACCCTGCTCACGGGAGATCGGCGCGAGAGCGCCGAGCAGGTGGCCGCCGCCCTGGGCGGCGTCGAGGTCATCGCCGAGGTGCTGCCCGAGGACAAGGATCGGGTGGTCGCCGATCTGCAGCACGGCGGGCATCGGGTGGCGATGGTGGGGGACGGAGTCAACGACGCGCCGGCCCTGGTGCGCGCCGACGTGGGGATCGCCATGGGCAGTGGGACCGATGTGTCGATCGCCAGCGCCGACATCGTGCTCATGTCCAACGACCTCGATCGGGTCGAAGAGGCGATCGAGCTGTCGCGGGACACCCTGAGGACGATCCGCCAGAACATCGGGATCTCCATTGCATACAATCTGGTCATGGTCCCGCTGGCGATGGCCGCCCTCATCACACCGCTGATCGCCGCCATCGCCATGCCGATCAGCTCCCTGGCGGTGATCGGCAACTCGGCGCGCATTCGCGTCGGTCGCAAGGTCCAGGTGGGCCGTCCCGATCCGGCCGGCTGACCGGCCCTCGAGAGAGCACCTGCTCACCCCTCCAAACGGGGCGGTGCATCCAGGCCGCCCAGGACAATCGGATGGAAGTCATCTACGGACTCATACCCGGCATGCTGCTCCTCGGCCTCGCTGCCGTGGGCGTCCTATTCTGGGCCGCCCGGAGCGGGCAGTTCGACGATCTCGAGGGTGACGCCCGGCGCATCCTCATGGACGAGGACGCCGTGGATCCCCGCCGAATCCCCGACGCCGAACCAGACGATGAACCGGATCCACCCGTGTCCGCGCTCGAGACTGGCACCTCGAAGGATCACGAGACGGTGCAGCGGTCGGTGAAGGATTCGGCCGGACCCTGAGGCGATCGCCGGGCCCCGCGCGGCGGGATCGATGCGATGGCGCCTGCCGCGAGGGTTCAGCTCATATAGCTCAGGGCCTCTTCTCCAGGGTTCGGCAGGCCGGCGATCCGCCAGGCCACCCGGCAGGACCCGAACAGCCGGCGCACCGCCTGACGGTCCATGCCATGGGCCCGGCAGACCTGGGACATGGGCGGGATGGCCCCATAGGTGAGCCGGTGCTCGCGCAGGTAATAGATCACCGACCAATGCGCCGGCGTCAGGGGGCCGATGTCGTCCAACTTGGCGATGACGCGGGCCATGCCCTGATTCCAGAGGGCCGGATCCATCACGAATCCGTCCTCATCGAGTGGGAGTTGCCGCTTGTTACCAGTGGCGAGGTCCTGAAGGGTGGTCTGGGTCATGGCTCCATGGCTCCTGGGTCGGTAGATCATAATTTTTTATGCGCACATAAGAGAAAGCGCGCAGTACCGACTATAGCCAAGCTTGCGAGTGGGTCAAGGCCCAGGTTGATTCCGCGCGGCGCGGGGCAAGATCCGGGAACGGCCGCCCACCGGCTCAACCAGCGTTCAAGCGGATCGCATGGTGCTCCAGCGGATAGCCGCGATCCCGATACCAGCAGAAGCGCTCGCGGCCGGCCGCGCGGCCCTCGGGGTCCTGGTCGATGGGCTCGCAGACCCGTTGGAATCGGCTGAAGAAGGTGGGGACCTCGGTGCCGAGATTGATCAATGCTTGGTCCTCGGCCTCGGGCTGCCCATCAGGGCTGATCAGGATGGGGGTCAGCACGGGATCGATGGTCGCCGTGTCCGGCCCCAGGATCCCGTGGGGGAGGAAGGCGTCGTCGCGGAAGGTCCAGAGGAGTCGATCGAGCTGGCGGGCGATTCCGGCGTCGGGGCAGTGCACGAGGATCCGCAGTCCCTCGGAGCGGATGCGCTCGCAGAGCCGGCAGGCGAGCAACAGGCGGTCGCCCGGGCTGTCGGGCTCCAGGGTATAGAAGTCGATGCGAGTCATGATGTGAGCCGTCAGGATCAGGGGGCAAGGGTAGCGGGGGATGCCTCGGTCCGCCATGGCCGGATCGCTCATCACCCGGCTAGCCCCGTCCCGTTTTGGTCCTGCGCGTCGGCACGCGCCAAGCCCCTGGCCCTTCGGGGCATCCTGGTGACGCTCAGGTGTGCCGGGGTTGAGGCAGCGCGCCCTGGCATCGCCTAACATGACCCACCCGCGATCCGTCGCGCAACCGTCCCAGTACCTCATGTCACCCAATTGTGCGTGCTCAGCGAGGCGAGAAGCGGTCAGATGCAAGGCGGGCAAGCGCGGGAATGGTGGGTCCCATTTCGAGCTTGCCCAACGCGGCAGATGGCCGCTTCTCGCCTCGCCCGAAGGGAGCCCCCCAAGCGCCCCAATCCGGCGTTACGGCCCTTGGAAATAGCACCCACTATTCCCCGCGGTCCGTGCCTTGGCTTGGGTCGCTTGGGGGGCTCTGAGGACGCACAATTGGGTGACATGAGGTACTAGCAGCCAGTGCACGATCGACTCACGGAGTGCCACGAGTGCGGCCTCATCCAGCGTAACCCGCCGATCCCGCCGGGCGGGTCGAGCGCGTGTGTGCGCTGCGGCTGTGTGCTGCATCGTCACCGCCCGGACAGCCTAAACCGGACCCTGGCCCTCACCATCGCCGGGCTGGTGCTCTTCGCGGTCGCCAACAGTTTCCCCTTCCTGTCGTTCGAGATGCAGGGGCAGGCGACCGAGACCACCCTATTCACCGGGGTGAAAGACCTCTATGCCCAGGGCAAATGGGAGATCGCGGCGGTCGTGGCCTTCACCGCGGTGCTTGCGCCCGGGATGCAGCTCTTGCTGCTCATCACGATCCTGGTTCCGCTGACCCAGGATCGCATGCCGCGTTGGTTGCCGAGCCTCTTTCGTATGGTTCGTACCCTGGCGCCTTGGGGGATGATGGATGTCTTTCTGGTGGGCATCCTGGTGTCGGTGGTCAAGCTCGCGGAGATGGCGACCATCGTCCCCGGGACCTCGCTGTTCGCCTTTGTGGCGCTGATCTTCGTGTTGGCGGCCGCTCAGGCCGCCCTGGACCCGGATCTGGTCTGGTCGCGGGTACCCGTCAGGCGCGAGGTCAACCGGCCGCTGCGGCCTGGTGAGCAGCGCATCGGCTGCGATGTCTGCGAGCTCCTGGTTCCCCGCGAGGCGGCCCTCGTGGACGAGGGTCGCCTGCGCTGCCCGCGCTGCACCGATATCCTCCACCACCGCAAGCCCGACAGCCTCCAGCGGACCTGGGCCCTGGTGATCGCCGCCATGGTGTTCTATGTGCCGGCCAATCTGCTACCCATCATGTCGGTGACGTCGCTCGGGCGCACCCAATCGGATACCATCATGAGCGGCGTCATCTTCCTGATCACGCACGGGATGTGGCCGCTGGCCCTAGTGGTGTTCGTCGCCAGTGTCTTCGTGCCGCTGCTGAAGCTCGTGATCCTGGTCTTCCTGCTGGTGTCGGTCCAATTGCGCTCCACCTGGCGTCCGCGGGAGCGCACGCGCCTGTATCGGATCACCGAGATGATCGGACGCTGGTCGATGGTCGATGTCTACGTGGTGACCATCCTGGTCGCCCTTGTGCGCCTGGGCAATCTGGCCAGCATCCAGGCCGAGGCGGGTGCGATCTTCTTTTGTGCGGTGGTGGTCATCACCATGCTGGCCGCCATGTCGTTTGATCCGAGATTGATCTGGGATCGCCTGGGTCCCGATCAGGATCCCAAACAGGAGCCGCTAGATGTCAGAGAACCAGGCGGCGGGCGATCGCAGGGAGGCGAGCCCGCCCAGTCAGGCGCCGTCGCGCGGCTATGACGATGGGCCGGAGGCCATCGCGGTCCGCCGCAGCCGGGTCTCGATCGTTTGGCTGATCCCCCTGGTGGCCATCGCGATCGGTGGCTGGCTCGCTTACAAGACCTACTCGGAACAGGGACCCGTGGTCTCGATCCAGTTCAAGACGGCCGCGGGGATCGAGGCCGGCAAGACCAAGGTCAAGTTCAAGGACGTGGATGTGGGTCAGGTGACCGCCATCGACGTCAACCCGGACCTCAAGACGGTGCGCGTCTCCGCCCAGCTGCGCCAGGACTTCGCCGCCTTTCTCACCGAGAACACCCGCTTCTGGGTGGCGCGCCCGCGGATCACCGCGAGCCAGGTGACCGGGCTCGAGACCCTGCTCTCGGGCGCCTATATCGCCATGGATCCGGTCGCCGAGGGGCGGGGGACGCGGAATTTCGAGGGCCTCGCTGAGCCGCCCTTGTTCACCACCGCCGAGGCCGGTACCCGCTTCGTCCTTCGCGCCCCGAGTCTGCGCTCACTCAACATTGGATCGCCGGTCTACTTCCGCCAGATCCAGGTGGGTCAGGTGATCGGCTACCAGCTCGCCCAAGACGCGGGCAGCGTGGATGTGGAGATCTTCGTCTCCGCCCCCCACGACACCCGGGTGCGCGAGGACACCCGGTTCTGGAACGCGAGCGGCATCGACCTCTCGCTCTCGGCGGATGGGGTGAAGGTGGATACCCAGTCGATCCTGTCGGTCTTGATCGGCGGCGTCTCCTTCGACACCCCGGACACCATCCAGGGGGAGGGCAAGCGCGCCGCGGCGAACCGGGTCTTCCCGCTCTATCCCAATCGCGACAAGGCCAACGAGAAGACCTACGAGCGCAAGGAGCGCTATTTGATGTTCTTCAAGGGCTCGGTGCGGGGGTTGACGGTGGGGGCGCCGGTCCTACTGCGGGGGATCCGCGTCGGCGAGGTGCTCGACATCCAGCTCAACTTCAGCGTGGCCGATTTCGAGTTCCATATCCCCGTCCTGATCCAGATCGAGCCCGAGCGGGTGGGCATCCAAGGCGACGCCGGGGAGGTCGCCAGTGCC
This sequence comes from uncultured Gammaproteobacteria bacterium, assembly GCA_963714915.1. Lineage (GTDB taxonomy): Bacteria > Pseudomonadota > Gammaproteobacteria > Chromatiales > Chromatiaceae > Thiodictyon. The sequence goes on along the minus strand of CAVQQM010000008.1, from coordinate 60,972 downwards.
GATACGATCGACCGCCTGGTGGCCCGTGGTCTACGCGGTCAGCTCAAGTCGGGCAGTCTGGTGACCGGGCAGCTCTACGTGGACCTGGACTTTCACCCCGACGCCCGCCCGGAGATCATCGCGCACTACGGAAACTACGAGGTCCTCCCCACGGTTCCGGCCCCGCTGGAGGCGCTGACCACCAAGGCCACCGACGCCCTCGACCGGATCAACGACATCCTGGCGAAGGTCGACGGCATGCCCCTGGAGCAGATCGGGGTCGACGCGGGCGCTGCGGTGGCAGCGGCGAACGACCTGGTCGGGTCTCCCGAGCTGAAGTCGGCGATCGTCGAGCTGGAGGCGACCCTCGCCTCGGTGCGCGCCACCGCGGACCAGATCAACACGCAGATCGCGCCGGAGTTGTCCGAGACCCTGCGTCAAACGACCCAGACCTTGAAGAGCGCGGGCAATATCGTGACCGAGAATTCACCCATGTATATCGAGCTCACCCGAATGCTCCAGGAGGCCAGCGCCGCCGCCCGCTCCCTGCGGGTGATGGCGGACTACCTGGAGCGTCACCCCGAGGCCCTGCTCAAGGGCAAGGGAGGTGGGCGGTGAATCGGGCGGCGGTCATGGGCTGGCTACTGGCCGGGATCATCGCGTCGGTTGGGCTGGGCGGCTGCGCCAGCTCGCCGCCGTCGAGCTTCTATACCCTCTCGCCCCTGCCGGCGGCCGACGGGCGGGGGAGCCTGAGCGGCGGCGGGATCGGCGTGGGCCTGGGGCCCGTCAGCTTCCCCGTATTCCTCGATCGACCCCAGATCGTCACCCGCGACGCGGGCAACCGCCTGGCGGTGGACGAGTTCCACCGCTGGGGCGGGACCCTGCAGGACGATTTCCTGCGTGTCTGGAGCGAGAATCTCGCCTACCTGTTGGATACCAGCCGGGTGGTCGTCTTTCCGAGCGAGGTACGTTATCCGCTCGATTTCCGCGTGACCGCCGACGTGCTGACCTTCGAGCGCACGCCGACCGACGATGCGGTGCTCAAGGTGCGTTGGGCGGTGCTCGATCCCTATCTGGAGCACGCGCTGGCCGTGCATGAGAACGCCTATCGTCACCCCCTGTCCCAGCCGGCCAACGAGCAGGCCCTGGTCGCGGCCATGAGCGCTGCACTCGGGGCCTTCAGCCAGGATGTCGCGAATGTCCTGAGGGCCCTGCCCAAGCCCGTCCCGCCGCCCAGCTCTACGCCGATCGACTAAGGGCTTCCAAGCGACCATGGGCTGCGCTAACGCGGTGCGGCCGCCCCATCATGGTGCCTCCCGGCGGCTCGTCTCGCGCTCTGTGCGGGCGATCCGCGGTCTCCTCCCTCTCCTCCCATGACGCGGGGATCCTCGCGGGTCCCCCCGCCCTTGCTTCCTCCTTGTTGCTGTTTAAACGCCGGGGGAGGGGACATCCGGACACTGCCGCCCTCAAGGGCCAGGAGTCGTCTTGGGGGATCCGGCGTGCCAGGAGAGAACCGCATTGATGGCACGGTTTCTGCTCAACGCTGCACCGCAATCGTTCAAGGGGTCAGAAAATGGAGCAGATCGTACAACTCAATTCAGGCACAGATGTACTATTCATCCTGATCGGCGCCGTGATGGTGCTTGCCATGCACGCCGGTTTTGCCTTCCTCGAGGTCGGCACGGTTCGCGCCAAGAATCAGGTCAACGCGCTGGCGAAGATCATGAGCGACTTCGCGGTGTCCACGGTCGCCTACTTCTTCGTCGGCTACGCGGTGGCCTACGGGGTGAGCTTCTTCACGGGCGCCCAGGCGCTTCAGGTCAACAACGGATACGACCTGGTCAAGTTCTTCTTTCTGCTCACGTTTGCCGCTGCCATTCCGGCGATCGTCTCGGGCGGGATCGCGGAGCGCGCGCGCTTCTATCCGCAGCTCCTCGCGTCGCTGCTCATCGTGGCCTTCCTCTACCCCTTCTTCGAGGGGATGGTCTGGAATGGCAACTTCGGTCTACAGAGGGTCATCGAGTCGACCTTCGGTGCACCTTTCCATGACTTCGCAGGCTCCGTGGTGGTGCACGCCATGGGCGGGTGGATCGCCCTGGCGGCGGTCCTGTTGCTCGGGCCACGTCACGGGCGCTATCGCAAGGACGGGGGCATGACCGCTCACCCACCGTCTTCTATCCCCTTCCTCTCTCTAGGTGCCTGGACCCTGACCGTTGGCTGGTTCGGCTTCAACGTCATGTCGGCCCAGACGGTCGCGGCCGTCAGTGGTCTGGTCGCCGTCAATTCGCTGATGGCAATGGTGGGCGGTATCCTGGCGGCCTTGATCGCCGGGAAGAACGACCCGGGCTTTCTTCACAACGGCCCGCTCGCGGGACTCGTGGCGGTGTGCGCCGGCTCGGACCTGATGCACCCCATCGGGGCACTCATCACGGGAGCGGTGGCTGGCGCCCTCTTCGTCTATGCCTTCACCCTCACCCAGAATCGCTGGCGTATCGACGATGTGCTCGGGGTGTGGCCGCTGCACGGGCTATGTGGCGTCTGGGGTGGGGTGGCCGCCGGCCTCTTCGGGCTCCAGGCCCTCGGTGGGGTCGGGGGGGTGACCCTCGGGGCCCAGATTGCCGGGACGCTCGTCGGGGTTGTCGTCGCCTTCGGTGGCGGCTATCTGATCTACGGGATCATCAAGTCAGCCATGGGGCTGCGCATGACCGAGGAGGCTGAATACATGGGCGCCGACCTGAGCATCCACCGGATCACCGCCCAGCCCGACTATAACCGCGGGGAAGTCTGACCGGACCGACCGCCGCGGCGTGGTCGCGGGCCCTGCCGGCGCGCCACCCGAGGCGTGCCGGCAGTCAGATCAGACGCAGCCGGTCGGCTTGGGCAGCCCGCCCCACTTGCAGATGAGCTTCATGGGGCCCTTCTTGAAGATGTCGTAGAGCTCCTTGGTGGACATCTTCTGCTTCTTGGCGAAGATCCGGATGGGCGGGACCACGCCGTCTTCCTCGTACATGGCCCGCGCCTTGACGATCAGGTCCATGACTTGCTCGGTCATCTCGAAGTCGTCCCCGTGCGCGAGCTCGGTGGCGACCTCCTCGCTCCAATCGTCGCGGTTGACCAAGAACCCCTCGCCGTCGACGGGTACGCTGAGTGCTGCGTTGGACATGATGACGTCTCCTAAAAACCAAGTTTGAAGATGGGTAATTGTCTCTCGAAAGTCTAGGCGGGTTAGCGAGAATCAACGCCGAAACGGAACATTTCGGGCTTGAGACGCTGCCTAGGTCATCCCGCCCGTCGGTCTAGATGTCGGTTCTCCCGCCCGGGTCAGGCGCGCCGAGCACCTCCATGGCCCTGGCCAAGAGATCATCGAGGGTGACCAGGGGGCCGCCGAGTGCGATCCGCTCGAGGCGCTCTCCATACGCAACATCCAGGCCCCAGGGATCGACCCCGGCGAGTCGCACCGGTCCGGTCCCCGGCGCTGCCGCGTCCAGCTCGCCGGCGAGTGCCGCGAGTAGCCGCGATTCCTCGGATGCGTCGAGGGGTGATTCGCGCAGGACGCGCTCGGTGCCCAGCCAACGGGCGGTCGCGAATCCGCCATTGACGTGGAATCGTCGCGGCGTGAGCCGGTACAGCCGGAAGTTGAGTTGATCCAGGTAGGGCCGGCTGGCGGGGAAGTAGCGGAAGAAGCGGTTGTGACTCGCCGTGTCGTCCTCGCCCACGGGCGTGACGTCGCCGGTGCAGGCGAGACGCAGGCTCTGCTGCACGTCACCGTCGACGGGCTCGGCCACCGAGAACCCGCACCGCTGATCCGCATCCAGGTTCCTGGTGTGCTGGGCGAGGTGACTGAGCAGCAGGAGCGGCCGGCCCTGGCGGTCCAGGCAGTAGGGGACGACCGAGGGGAACGGGTAGCCGGGCTCCGCGAGTGACTGGGTGGCGATCACCCCCTGGAAGCGTCCGGCCCAGAGCTGGCGGGCGGCCTCGAAGCGGTCGTCGTCGCTGGTCATGGGTGCCTGCATCGACACCTCAGGTGCCACGGCGCGACTCGATGGCCTCCAGCACCCCGTCCCAGAACCGGATCCGCGCGCAGATCGCCTCCTCCGCGGCCGTCTCGGCCTCCTCGATCCGCCGCGGGTCGTCCCCGCACAGGGCCGTGAGCAGCTTCAGCGAGAGCGGGCCATGGAAGTCCTCGTCGAGATGGATGTGGCGCTCCAGGTAGTAGTTGAAGGACGGTGCCTCCTGGGTGGAGAGCCCCATCCGGTCGAGGAAACGGCGAAACATCTCGGGGATCACCCGCTCCCGACCCACCGCCAGGGCCGCCGCGACGAGATGGGGTTTGTCCTCGCGGATGAAGCAGAAGGTGGTCTCGGAGAAATAGCGGGCGGGCAGGGGGACCAGGTCGGAGTAGAGCGCGCTGTCGATCCCGTCCGCCGCGACCAGGTCGAGAAAGCGCAGAGGACGCCCCGCGTCCGCCCCGATCTCCTCCATCGCCCGGCAGTAGAGCTCGAAATGGCTACCGTGGATCGGCGTGCCGTCCGGGCCCTCGGCGGCGTCCGATTCCTCCTCCAGAACCAGTTGGTTGATGAAGTACCTCAGGCTCGGATCACCCGTGGGGCGCCAGGGTATCTGAATTGGAGCAATATGTTGCTGAAGATATTTGATCAGCGACATGAAGTCCCATACGGAGAAGACATGATGCGCCATGAAGACCTGGAGGTCCTGCCGGTCACGGATGGCGCCGTAGATGGCGTGGTCGTTGAGGGTCTCCCGCAGGGGGCTGAGATGCTCCAGGTCGAGCGCGCGCATGGCAGGGTCCTCTCGGTGTTATCAATCAGTGATGGCTTATGGAGACTATACGGTCTGGCGACGGGAAAGCCAGCCGCCCGGGGGCCGGGTGGTCACCTCAGATCGAAACGGATCGGCACGCGCAGGGTCCAGCTCGAGCGGCCGATGGCGACGGGGATGGGCTTGAATCGGTTCAGCCGGTGCAGCGCCTGGAGGGCCGCCTTGTCGAGGCTCGCATCGCCCGAGGACTTTGCCAGCCGCACGCTACGGATGCGCCCATCCGACTTGATGACGAACGACAGGGTCGCGGTACCCGTTTTGCGGCGCTTGCGGGCGTCATCGGGGAAGCGTTGATGGCGCCCGATGGCACGCTGTAGCTCGGCCAGATAGGCCTGCTCCGCGCGCGCCTTCTCCGCGGCCGTGGTGCCGGTCGATCGGGCCGCGGTCCGGCCCTTTGTGTCGCCCTTGCCGGTCTGCGCGGGGGCCCGGTCTTTGGATGCCGGCGAGACCGCGATGTCACGCTTGGCCTGGGACCTGGGGATCGGTTTGGGCTCGACCTTCGGTGCCGGTTTGGCCTTGGCCGCTGGCTTGGGCTTCGGTTCCGCCTTGGGTCGAGGTTTGGGCTCCGGCTTGGGCCTCGGCTGCACCGCGGATATCGTGGGCGGTTCGGGCCTCACCTCCAAGTCCTGTGTGGGGGTTGGGTCTCGCGCCGGGGCGAGCGCCGCCAGTGGCTCGGGTGGTGCCGGCGAGGGCGTCTCTGGGAGCGGCTCCGGGGCGTCTGGCACCTTCGGGAGCAAATCCGGCGGTTCGAGGGTGTCCGCGCTTGCCAGGTCGCTCGCCTTGAGCTCGGCGACGACCGGGGTCGGGGTCTTCTCGGGCGCGGGCTCCGTCGCTGGACTCAGTGGGGACGGCGGGGCCGTGACCGACGCGGCGTCGTTCTGGGTCGGCTCGGTTGAGCCCGCTTGCGGCCCGGGGGCAAACAGGGCCAGATCGAGGGTCAGCGCCTGCTCGGATGGTGGCTCGGACGCCGGCTCGGGCGCACGTAGCCAGGAGACCAGGACCGCCCCGTGCAGCGCCGCCGAGGCCAGCGCGCCCAGAGCCAGGCAGCCGCGGCATCCTCCCATGACCATCACGGCTGACGGGTGATCACCGTGATGCGCTCGAGGTCGCGCGCCTTGAGCAGGTCGACCACGGCGATGAAACGCTCGAAGCGTGCGCGGGCGTCGACCCGTAACGCGATCGGGGTGGCCGGATCGAGGCCGTCGAGCCGGGGCGCGAGTGAGGCGATCGCCTCGCTGCCCAGGCCCAGGGGCTGGGAGTCGACGAAGAGCCCACCGTCGGCGTCCACGGCGATCTCGATCGGCTTCAGTGCCTCGGCGGGGGTCTCGGTCTGGGCCTCGGGCAGCTTGATCTCCAGCCGGCCTTCGACGATGAAGGTGGCGGTCGTCAGCACGATGGCCAACAACACCAGCATGATGTCGATGAATGGGATGACGTTGATCTGATCCATGCGTCTCATGGCTGCGCCCCCCGGTCTCCCGCGCGATCCCGTTGGCTGCGCCAGCGACCCTTGAGCACATCGACTCTGCGCAGCAGGGCGTTGTAGAAGACGATGGATGGGATTGCGACCACCAGACCCAGCGCGGTCGCCTTGAGGGCGAGTGCCAACCCGACCATGATGGTCGCGGTATCGATGCTCCCCGCCTGACCCATGTCATAGAAGGTGATGAGGATTCCGAGCACCGTGCCCAGCAGCCCGACGTAGGGCGCATTCGCCCCCACGCTCGCGATCACCGTGAGGTGGCGGGTGAGTGCGATGTCGAGATCGTCCGGATGCTCGAAGGTCGCCAGATCGACACGGCCGAGATAGAGATAGCGTTCGATCACGAAGGTGATCATCAGGAAGCTCATGAACCCCAGGACGGCGATCACGCCCAGGTCCAGATTGGCCTTCAACAGCTCCAATGGTCAGACTCCTCGATTGGGTTGATTGAGCGGGGACCGCGACCGCCGTGTACACCAGCCATCTACTCGCGTTCGTGGTCGGGCTGTTCAGCGCGCTCCATTGCGCGGGTATGTGCGGCGGCATCGTCGGCGCCCTGAGCTTCTCCCTCCCCGCGTCGACCCGCGCCCGGCCCGATCGTCTACTCGCCTATCTGCTCGCCATCAACCTCGGCCGGGTCCTGAGCTACGCCTGTGCCGGTGCCTTGTTCGGATGGCTGGGCGGCGCGCTCCTAGGGGAGGGGGTGCGGACCTGGCTCTACGACGGGATGCGTCTGATCGCCGCGCTGGTGGTCATCGGGATCGGACTGTACATCGGCGGTTGGTTCCCGCGTTTTGCCTGGGTCGAGCGCGTGGGCGTGCCCCTGTGGCGGCGACTGGAGCCGCTTGGTCGCGCCCTGCTGCCCCTGCGTAGTCTCCCGCGGGCCCTGCTCTATGGTGCGGTCTGGGGTTGGCTACCCTGCGGCCTGGTCTACACCATGCTGATCGGCGCCCCGGCCCAGGGCGGTGCGCTCGGGGGGGCACTCTACATGGCCCTGTTCGGGCTCGGTACCTTCCCCGTGCTGTTGCTCGGCGGATTCGCGGCCGGTCGGCTCTATGGCTTGGGGCGCGACCGCCGCGTCCAGGCCGCCGCGGGCGTCGTCGTCATCGTCCTCGGGCTGTCGACCCTGCATTTTCAAGGATACAATGCCTAGGGTTTCATAACAGGCTTGCGAGGCACAGGGCGATCCCTCGGGTCGCGGCCGCGGCCGCCCACCCAAGCCGGCCATTGGGGCCGCTGGCTCGCCCTGAGGGCGATTGGTGCGACAGGAGGCTCGACCGTGAAGAGCGAGATGATCGGTAACTCCCCGGCTTTTCACCGCATGCGCAACGCGGCGCGCATGGTGGGCGCCACGGACGTGGGTCTGCTCCTGCTCGGTGAGCCCGGCAGTGGGCGCGCCACCCTGGCGACCGAGGTGCACCGACTCGGTCCAAGGCGTGACGGGCCATTGGTGCCACTGAACTGCGTGGGCGCGTCGCCGCAGGTCCTCGAGGACGCTATCGCGTTCGCCGCGGACGGGACGCTGTATCTCGGTGAGGTGGGCGAGCTGGACGATGCGGCCCAGACCCGCCTGCTCGGTCTGTTGATCGCCCGGGACCAGGGCAGGCCGACCCCGAGGGTGATCGCCGCCAGCGCGCTTGACCTGGGGGCGGCGGTGGCGGCCGGACGCTTCCGGCGCGATCTGCATTTGCGCCTGTGCGTGGTGCCCATCGAGGTGCCCTCGCTGCGCGAGCGCCTACTCGACGTGCCCGCCCTCACGGCCCACTTCCTGGCCGCGTCCGCCGGCCGCCATCGCTTCCCGATGCCGCGCTTGAGCGCCGGCGCCGAGCGCCTCTTCCGTCGCCATCACTGGCCCGGAAACCTCCGTGAGCTTGCGAACCTGTGCGAGCGTCTGGTGATCTTGTGTGCTGGCAAGGTCGTCAGGCCAGAGGATCTGCCCGCCGAGATGGTCAGGGGTGCGGGCGCCACGGCCGAGGATCCTGGTTTCGTGCTGCCGCCCCAGGGGATCGATTTCCACGGGCTCGAGGCGGAGCTTCTGCGCCAGGCGCTGGCCCTGGCGGGCGGCAACAAGAGCCGCGCGGCCAGGCTGCTCGGGTTGAGCCGCGACACCTTCCTGTATCGCCTGCACAAACACCTGATCCCGGCCTGATACCCGCCTGGCTCCCCCAGCCTCCTGCCGCCGGTTGGCTCGCGGGACGTTCGGCGGTGTGACGCTGGTTCCTTGGCGATTCAACGCGGTAGGTTTAGGCTAGCGGTCATGCAGCGTATCGCCCCCTCGCAGCCAAAGGTCGCCGGGCCTGAAGGACCCTCGAGCCCGTCGCCGAGCGATCCTCCCCGCCGGCCCGCATCCCTGGCCGCCCCATCGGACGGCGAGTGGGAGCTGGCGCGCTGGTCGATCGCGGCCCAGGTGCCGTTCTGGGACTACTGGATCGGACCAGACGGCCGCTATCGCTATGTATCGCCGGCCTGCGAGGGGATCTGCGGCCATCCCGCCCAGGCCTTCCTGGATGATCCGAGTCTCCTCGGGCGCTTGCTCCATCCCGACGATTTCCCCTCCTGGGAGCGGCACCTGGACGAGATGCTCCATGGTCCGGACGCCACGGCCGCGAGCTGCTCGGCCGCCCTGGAGCTCAGGTTGGTGGGGGCCGACGGGCGGGTGCGCTGGATCGAGCACCGCTGTCTGCCCGTCCAGGACGGGTCCGGGGCCTTTCTCGGCCGTCGCGGGATCCATTACGACATCACCCGCCTCAAGGAGGCCGAGGCGGCCCTCGCCCGCACCAGCCGGCTCTACGCCACCCTGGGGGCGTTCAATCAAGCACTGCTGCATGCCGCGACCGAGGAGACCCTGTTCAGCGACCTCTGTAGGACCGCGGTCGATCTGGGGGGGCTCGCCGGATGCGTGGTCAGCCTCGTCACGACCCAGGATGGGGCAGGGGTCCGCGGCACCCTGGTGCCGGTCGCCAGCGCGGGTGTCCCCGCCGATCTCGCCGCCGGGATGCCTGTCCATGGCGAGGGGGCGGAGGCCTCTGGCCTGCCCCCCTTGCGGGCATTCGGGCTCGAGCAGGGACACCTCTGCGCCGACTGCGGCGACGACTCCCTGAGCGACGCCTGGCGCGAATGGGCGGCGCGGATCGGGGTGGGCGCCTGCTACCACGAGACCATCCAGCGAGCCGGCCGCACGATCGGCGTGGTGAGCTTCCTGGCCCGGCAGGCCGAGGACCTGCAACCGGCCTTCGTGGAGCTGCTGGGCTCACTCGCCCGCAATCTCACCATCGGGCTCCTCCATCTCGAGCAGCGCGGACGGGAGCGTGCCCACCTGGACGCCCTGCGGCGCAGTGAGGCGCATCTCAAGGCATTGATCCAGGCCACCCCGGTCGGCGTGGGCCTGGTGCGAGGGAGCCGCTTCCGGGAGGTCAACGACTTCCTGTGCGAGCTCACCGGGTATGCCACCGATGACCTCGTGGGCAGTCCGACCCGGCTGATCTATCCGACGGACGCCGAGCTCGATCGCCTCGGCCGCCAACAGTTCGCCGCCTTGGCCCGCGACGGACACCTCCAGACCGATACGGTCCTGCTGCGCCGCGACGGGCAGTTGATCGACGTGGTCTTAAGTCTGGCCCCGTTGGACCCGGCTCAACCCGATCTCGGTCTGGTCTCCACCGTGCTCGACGTGACCTCTGCCCGCAGGGCGCAGGCCCTGCTCGAGGCCCGGGTGGAGCTCTCCGCGGTGGCCGACTCGGGTGGGATGGATGCCTTGCTCGATCAGGCCCTGGATATCGCCCGGCGACTGACCCGGAGCGATTATGCCCGCGTCCAGATCCTCGGCGAGGACATCGACCGCGCGCGGGGGACCCCGCCCGTGGATGGCGACCTCGGGGTATCGCGGGACGTCCCCGCCCCGCCGGACCTACTGGACGGACCCTCGGAGTCCTGGCGCGAGAGCCTGCGTCTGCCCGGGGCCTTCGTGCGCAACCCCTCGACGGAGGTCGCGGGTGAAGGGGGGCTCGAGGCCGACCCGCGGGCCCTGGTCGTGCCCGTGGTGCGCGGCAATGCCCTGGTCGCGGTGATGGAGCTCGCCGGCAAGCCGGCGGACTACACCGGCGACGATCTGGACATGGTTGCCCAGCTCGCCGGCATGGCGATGGATGCGGTGGAGCGGGTGCGCACCGATCGCGCCCTGCGCCAGGCCAACGAGCGTCTGCTCGAGGCCCAGGGCCTGGCCCGCGTGGGCGACTGGCATCTGGACGTCGCGAGCGGGCGTCTCGAATGGTCGCGCCAGGTGTACCGCATCTTCGGTCTCGATCCCGACCAGCCGCCACCGGACATCGATGCCCATCGCCATCTCATCCATCCCCAGGACGTCCCTGTGTATGAGGCCGACCTGGGGCGCGCCATGGTGTCCGGTGAGCCCTATGCGCGGGACTGGCGGGCGCTGCGCCCGGACGGAAGCCTGCGTCACGTCCATGCGGTCTGCCACCCGGAGCGCGACGCGGACGGTCGGGTGGTCGCGCTACATGGGACCGCCCAGGACATCACCGAGCGCAAGACCGCGGAGCAGGCCCTCGCGGACGCCCGCGCCCGGCTCGAGCTGGCCCTCGAAGGGGGCGCCCTCGGGCTCTACGATGCGGACCTGCTCGAGGGCGGGGTAAGGCTCGAGGGACGCGCGTTGGCCCTGTTCGGGCTCGAGGCGGAGGACAGCCCGCCGAGTCTCGCGGCCTGGCGCTCGCGCATCCATCCCGAGGACCGTACCCGGGTGGAGACGGCCCTCGACGGCGCCCCGGCCGGGGAGGGCGGGCGCCTGGAGCTCGAGTATCGGACCCGGGATGCCCAGGGGCGCTGGCTGTGGGTCCTGGACCGCGCGCGGGTCTACGCCTGGGACGTGGACGGCCACCCGCTCGCCATCGCCGGCACCCTGATGGACATCACCGAGCGCAAGACCGCCGAGGAGCGGCTGCGTCAGGCCGCGCGGGTCTTCGAGAGCACCACCGAAGGGGTGATGATCACCGACCTTGAGGGGGACATCGTCGCCGTCAACGATGCCTTCACCACCATCACGGGTTATTCAGAGCAGGAGGCCCTCGGCCACAACCCCCGGATGCTCAGCTCCGGTCGCCACGATCGCGATTTCTATCTGCGCATGTGGCGGGCCCTGCGCGAGCGCGGCCAATGGCGCGGCGAGATGTGGAATCGCCGCAAGGACGGGGAGCTGTTTCCCGAGTGGTTGACCATCAGCGCGGTTCAGGATCCCGACGGTCAGACCACCCACTATGTCGCCGTTTTCAGCGACATCACCGCCATCAAGCAGTCCCAGGAGAAGCTCGACTTCCTCGCCCACCACGATGCCCTGACCGGGCTGCCGAATCGCCTCTTGCTGCACGATCGGCTCGAGCACGCGGTAGCGCGGGCGCGCCGGGAGAAGACCGGGCTCGCCCTCTTGTTCCTGGATCTGGATGGCTTCAAGGGCGTCAACGACACCCTCGGGCACGCGGTCGGGGATCAGCTCCTGGTGGCGGTCGCCGAGCGCCTGTCCCGCCGGCTGCGTGCCAGCGACACCCTGGCGCGTCTCGGTGGAGACGAGTTCCTGGTGCTGATCGAAGACGAGCCCCAGGCGGAGGACGCGGTGGTGCTGGCGAACGCCCTGCTCGAGTTGCTGTCCGCACCCTTTGCCGTGGGCGATCACGAGCTCTTCATCTCGGCCAGCGTCGGGGTGAGCTTCTATCCGGACGACGGGGCCGATTCGGATGCGCTCATGCGCAGCGCCGACCTCGCCATGTATCGGGCCAAGGCGAACGGGCGGAACAACTTCCAGTTCTACACCCCCGCCATGACCGAGCACGCCCAGGAGCGCCACGCCCTGGAGAATGCCCTGCGGGGCGCCGTCGCCCGGGGCGAGCTCCACGTCCATTACCAACCCCAGGTGGAGATCGACGGTCGCCGTCTGGTGGGGGTGGAGGCGCTTGCGCGCTGGCAGCACCCGCGCCTCGGGGCCGTATCGCCCGCGCGCTTCATCCCCGTCGCCGAGGAGATCGGCATCGTCACCGAGATCGGGGACTGGGTGCTGCGGGCCGCCTGCCGGCAGGTCGCCGACTGGCGTGCCCAGGGGCTCGCAGTGGGCTCGATCTCGGTGAACATCTCCGTCCAGCAGTTGGAGCGGGATTCACTCACCGAGACCCTAGAGAGTGTGCTCGCAGAGACAGGCCTCGCGCCCGCCGACCTGGAGCTCGAGGTCACCGAGTCCATGATCATGGAGAAGAACCGCCGGGCGTTGGAGGCGATGGACGCCCTGCGGGGGCTTGGGGTGCGCCTGTCCGTGGACGATTTCGGGACAGGCTACAGCTCGCTCGGGAGGCTCAACCGGATGCCCATCGATCGATTGAAGATCGATGCCTCATTCGTTCGCGACATCTCCCAGGACAGCAAGGACGAGGCCATCGCCCGGGCCATCATCGGGATCGGCCGGGACCTTGGGCTGGAGGTCATCGCTGAAGGGGTCGAGCGGGAGGAGCAGGCCGCGTTTCTCGCCCGTGAGGGCTGCCGGATCGCCCAGGGCTACCTCTTCGGCCACCCGTTGCCGCCCGAGGATCTGCTGCTGACCTGGCGCACGACGGAAGAGAACCTCGGCGGCGGGCGACCCGCCGGCCTGAGGACCCTTTGGCGGATCACGTCTGGGAGGCCCGGTCTAACAGCCCGGGCGGGCTAAGACACGGCCCCGCGGGTGTCGGGTAGGTGAAGCGACTCAGTGCAGGCGCTGGTCGGCGCACCAGAGCCGGTAGTAGCGCTCCATGACCTCGCGCACCGGCGGCGGATAGTCCAGCGCCTCCATCTGGCCCATCCCCTCGCGAAAGAACTCGGCGGCATCGTCCGGGAGCTGCTCGCAGATGGCCTGGAAGGACTCGACCATCAGGTTGGTCCGGTGGCTGCGGGTGGCGACGATGCCCCGATTGAGGAGCAGCAGGCGCCATGGTCGGTTGGGGTTGAGGGGGTCCGTGTGGATCGCGGCCGGGCTCACACCCTCGACGATCTCGCTCATCAGGCCGTGCAGCACCGCAAGCTCGTCGGGCTCACGGAGTTGGTTGGCGAGGGTCGCGGCCGCGTTCACTACCAGCTCGGGCGTCTCGAGCTCCACCCCGCGGCGCAGCATCCAGCAGGCGAGCGGCAGCGCCAGCGTCTCCGCGGACCGGGCCGCCTGGGCCTGATCCAGCCGCCGGGCCAGCGCGGCCAGGTCGCCGATGAACCGCAACCCGTGGCCGAGCATCAGCTCGGGTTCGCTGCCGAGCTGCCCGCGCACAGCGGGGGCAAAGGCCGCCGGCGAGCTTGCGCCGAGATGTCTCAGGGTGTCGAGCAGCGCGGTCATGCCGGTGACCAGCACCTGCGGCGGGGTCTCCAGCGCCTCGCCACCCTCGTCGGAGGCGTGTTGGAGCTCGTCCCCGAGACGCGCGAACTCTTCGCAGACATGGCTGAGATCGATCGGCGGCAGCATGCCGGCCATGATAGCAATCCGGCCGCGGGCCGTCGCCAGTGGGTGGCGCCGGGGTAGAATGCCGGGATGGACGTTTCTCCCGATCTGCACTCCCATTCCACTGCCTCGGACGGCACCCTGTGCCCGTCCGAGCTCATTGCCCGCGCCGCGGCCGCAGGGGTGCGGATGCTCGCCCTGACGGACCACGACACCGTTGAGGGTCTTGCCGAGGCACGCCGGGCGGCCGAGGCCCACGGGATCGAGCTGATCGACGGGGCGGAGATCTCGGTGACCTGGCGCGGCCGGACCGTCCACGTGGTCGGGCTCCGCATCGATCCCGGGAACCCGGCCCTGGGCAGCGGGCTGGCGGGGCTGCGCACCTTCCGCGACTGGCGGGCGGAGGAGATCGGTCGGCGGCTGGCCAAGAAGGGCATCGATGGGGCCTTTGCGGGCGCCAAGGCGCTCTCCAACGGACGCCTCATCGGGCGGACCCATTTCGCCCGTCATCTGGTGCAGCGCGGGCTCGCTGCCGACGAGCGCGAGGTCTTCAGGCACTTCCTGGTGCATGGTAAGCCCGGGCATGTCCCGGGCGATTGGGCGAGCCTCGAGGATGCGGTGGGCTGGATCCGCGCAGCGGGTGGCCAGGCGGTCATCGCCCATCCGGCGCGCTACAAGCTGACGCGCACCAGGCTGCTGGAGCTCCTGGGTGAGTTCCGCGAGCTTGGCGGTGCGGGGATCGAGGTGGTGTGCGGCAGCCACAGTCGCGACGACGCCTTCAACTTCGCCCGTCATGCCCGGGAGCAGGGGCTGCTCGCGTCGGCCGGATCGGACTTCCACGGGCCCCTGCTCGACCTGCGGGCTCAGCCCTGGGTGGGCCTCGGCCGCCTGCCCAGACTGCCGGATGGTTGCGTGCCGATCTGGCGGGATTGGGGATACCCGGGGTCGGGCGAGGCGATGCCCGCCCAGCGCCGAGCCGCGTCTTGAGGGGCCCACCCCCGAGCCCTCCGATCCATGGCCCAGTTCTTCCAGGTCCATCCTGACAACCCCCAGCCGCGTCTGATCCGCCGGGCTGTGGAGATCCTGCGTGAGGGCGGGGTGGTCTGTTATCCCACCGACTCCTCCTATGCCTTCGGCTGTCAGATCGGGGCGAAGGACGCCATGGAGCGCATCCGTCGGATCCGCCAGCTGGACGACAAGCATCTGTTCTCCCTGGTCTGTCGGGATCTCTCGGAGATCACCACCTACGCCAAGATCGACAATCAGGCCTTCCGGCTCCTCAAGGCCCTCACGCCAGGGCCCTACACCTTCATCCATCAGGCGACGAAACAGATCCCGCGGCGGATGCTCCATCCCAAGCGCAAGGCGATCGGCATCCGGGTGCCCGACAACATCATCTGCCTGGCCCTGCTGGCGGAGCTGGACGAGCCCATCCTGTCGACCACCCTGATGCTACCCGGTGACGAGCATCCCATGACCGACCCGGAGGCGATGCGCGACGCGCTAGACCGGCAGGTCGATCTGATCATCGACGGCGGCTACTGCGGACTCGAGCCCACCACCGTGGTCGACATGACCGCCGAGCCGCCCCAGGTGCTACGGGTGGGCAAGGGCGACCCGGCCGTGTTCGCGGGCTGAGGGTGACGCGGCCGCCCGGCCGCCCTCCGCTTGCCCGTATAATCCCGCGATGGAAGCCCTCAATCAGATCCAATTACTGGCAGTGCTGGCGCTGCCCGTCCTCCTGGCCATCACCGTGCACGAGGCGGCCCACGGCTGGGTGGCGAACCAGCTCGGCGACCGCACCGCCCTGATGCTCGGGCGAGTGACCTTCAACCCGCTGAAGCACATCGATCCCATCGGCACCCTGCTGGTGCCCATCGCGACCTTCATGCTCGCTGGATTCCTGTTCGGCTGGGCGAAACCCGTTCCGGTGAACGCCCGCAACCTGCACCATCCGCGCCGCGACATGGCCTTGGTGGCGGTGGCCGGACCCGGCTCGAATCTGCTCATGGCGATCCTCTGGGGCCTGGCCATCCATCTGGGCATCGCGCTGCTCCACACCAGCCAGTGGGTGGCCCTGCCGCTGATCTACATGGGTGCCGCGGGGGTGCTGATTAATGTCTTCCTGATGGTGCTGAATCTCCTGCCGCTGCTGCCGCTGGATGGGGGGCGGGTGCTCAATGCCTTGCTGCCGCCTCGCCTCGCCGTCGTCTACTCGCGACTCGAGCCCTATGGCATCTTCATCCTCTTGGGCCTGCTGCTGACCGGTCTGCTCGGCAAGGTGCTGCTGCCCACGGTGATCGGGACCGTGGACCTGCTCCCGGGGGCCGGCGTGGTCAAGGAGCTGTTCCTCGCCCGATGATCTCCGTGCCCAACCCCTGATCCGCTGTCCATCCGCCATCCGTCCGCCATCCATCTGAGATCCATCCATTGACCTCCGTCTCCGACCATCACGGGCGCGTGCTCTCCGGCATGCGTCCCACCGGCCGCCTACATCTGGGGCACTACCACGGTGTGCTGAAGAACTGGCTCGAGCTCCAGCATGAGTTCGAGTGCTTCTTCTTCGTCGCCGACTGGCATGCACTCACCACCCATTACGAGGATCCCTCCCTGATCCCGGAGAGCACCCGGGAGATGGTGATCGACTGGATGGCCGCGGGGATCAATCCTGGCTCCGCGACCCTGTTCATCCAGTCGCGGGTACCGGAGCACGCCGAGCTGCACCTGTTGCTCTCCATGATCACGCCGCTCGGCTGGTTGGAGCGCGTCCCGAGCTACAAGGATCAGCAGGAGCGACTCAAGGAGAAGGATCTCGCCACCTACGGCTTCCTGGGCTATCCCCTGCTCCAGTCCGCGGACATCCTGATCTACAAGGCGGGCCGGGTGCCGGTGGGTGAGGATCAGGTGGCGCACGTGGAGCTGACCCGCGAGATCGCGCGGCGCTTCAACCACATCTATGGCCGCGAGCCGAGCTTCGAGGAGAAGGCCGAGGAGGCCAAGCGCAGGATGGGCAAGAAGAGCGCCAAGCTCTTCGCCAAGCTCAAGCGTGCCTACCAGGAGCAGGGGGATCAAGAGGCCCTGGAGGTCGCGCGCGCCCTGTTGAACAATCAGGGCAACATCACCATGGCCGATCGGGAGCGTCTGTTCGGCTATCTCGAGGGCGGCGGGCGGGTGATCCTCCCGGAGCCCGCGCCGCTGTTGACCAAGGCATCCAAGATGCCGGGCCTGGACGGACAGAAGATGTCCAAGTCCTACGACAACACCATCGCCCTGCGCGACGAGCCCGCGGAGGTAGAGAAGGCCCTGCGTACCATGCCCACCGATCCGGCCCGGGTGCGCCGAACGGATCCGGGGGATCCGGAGAAGTGCCCGGTCTGGCAGTTCCACCAGGTCTATTCGGACGAGTCGGTCAAGGAATGGGTGCAGGCGGGCTGCCGCTCGGCGGCGATCGGCTGTCTGGACTGCAAACAACCGGTGATCGAGTCCGTGCTCGCCGAGCTGGCGCCGATGCGCGCGCGTGCCGCCGAATACGCGGGCGATCCCGACGTCGTGAGGAACGTCATCAACGAGGGCTGCGAGCGCGCCCGGGACGTCGCGCGCGAGACCATGGAAGAGGTCCGCCACGCCATGTCCCTGGTGATGGTCTGAGCACCGCGATCGGGTCCCCGGGTCCCCCGAGCATGCAGCCAGCCGCGGTCAACACCGGCGATCATCCGGGCCCGGTCCCCGAGGGCGGCCCCATGCCGCCCTCCGGACGCGACGGCCGCGGTCTCCAGCAGGAGATGCCCTTCGCCCTGGTCCAGGGTGCACCGCTGACGACCCTCCCCCAGGACCTCTATATCCCCCCCGATGCCCTCGAGGTCTTCCTGGACGCCTTCGAGGGGCCGCTCGACCTGCTGCTCTATCTCATCAAGCGGCAGAACCTGGATATCCTCGACATCCCCATCGCGGCGATCACCGATCAGTACATGGAGTACGTGGATCTCATGAAGGAGATGAAGCTCGAGCTGGCCGCCGAGTATCTGGTGATGGCCGCCATGCTGGCGGAGATCAAGTCGCGGATGCTGCTGCCGCGCTCGAGTGAGGCGGCGGAAGAGGAGGAGGATCCCCGCGCCGAGCTGATCCGCCGGTTGCAGGAGTACGAGCGCTTCAAGCAGGCGGCCCAGGACCTCGACGGCCTGCCGCGCCTGGAGCGTGACGTGCATGCCGTCCAGGCCGATATCCCCCCCGGGCACCTGCGCCGTCTCCCGCCGGATGTCGACCTGCGCGAGGTCCTGATCGCCCTGCGCGGTGTCCTGGCGCGGGCCGATCTATTCACCAGCCACCGGGTGGAGCGCGAGTCCCTGTCCCTGCGCGAGCGCATGGCACGGGTGCTCGAGCGCCTGCGGGGCGGGGCCTTCGTCGCCTTCACGGATCTGTTCGATGTCACCGAGGGTCGCCCGGGGGCGGTGGTGAGCTTCCTCGCGGTGCTGGAGCTGATCAAGACTGCCGCCCTCGAGCTGGTCCAGTCCGAGCCCTTCGCGCCCATCCATGTGCGCATGCGTGAATCGGCCGGGACCGGTCGAGCCCCCCAAGAGGGTGACCTGGATCCCGCGGGCAGCGGGGCATGAGCGGCCATGGGCGCTGAGCGCGGCATGGCAGGGATGACGGCGTCCGACGCGGGCGAGGGCGGTGCTTCCGGGCCGGATCTCAGATGGATCGTGGAGGGGGCCCTGTTTGCCGCCGGAGGGCCACTCACCCTCGATCAGATCCTCGCGCTCTTCGCGGAGGACGAGCGGCCCGAGCGGGCCCAGGTGCTCGCCGCCATCGAGTCACTGGTCGCGGACTACGAGGGGCGCGCCATCGAGATCGTGCAGGTCGCCGGTGGCTGGCGGGTCCAGGTGCGGGCCGCCGTCGCCCCTTGGGTGGCACGACTGTGGGACGAGAAGCCCGCCCGTTATTCCCGTGCCCTGCTCGAGACCCTGGCCCTGATCGCCTATCGCCAGCCGATCACCCGCGGCGAGATCGAGGACATCCGCGGGGTCGCAGTCAGCACCCAGATCGTCAAGACCCTGACCGAGCGCGAATGGGTCCGGGTGGTCGGACATCGCGACGTCCCAGGACGCCCGGCACTCTACGCGACCACCCGCAGGTTCCTGGATTATTTCGGGCTGCGCTCCCTGAACGACCTGCCGCCGCTCTCGGAGATCCGCGATCCGGATCTCTTCGGCGATCAGCTCGACCTGGAGGGCGACCTGGAAGGCTTGGGGCCGCCAGCCGGGGGCGACCTCGGGGCGGACCCGGGGTCGACGATCGATTCCGCCGAGGGCCGGCGCGACGCCGCGGATTAGCCCCCCGCGTGGCGGCCGGCGCATTGCCCTCGCCGCCCCGGCGCCCGACAATCCCCACCCACCCCGTCCCCTGGAGATCGCCCCATGTCCGAGAAGGCCCCCTGGATCACCTATCGCCCCGAGCTCAAGGTGATGGATTGCACCGTGCGCGATGGCGGTCTGGTCAATGCCCACAAATTCAGCGACGCCTTCGTGGCCGCCTGTTACCGCGCCTGCGTGGACGCCGGTCTGGACTACATGGAGATCGGCTACAAGAACTCGGCCAAGGTCTTCCCCAAGGACCGCTTCGGCCCCTGGCGTCACTGCGACGAGGACGATCTGCGCCGGGTGGTGGGGGATCACGAGGCCGCGGGGACCGGGCTCAAGCTCGCCGCCATGGCCGACGCGGGCAAGAGCGACTGGCAGACGGCCATTGCGCCGGCGGCCGATAGCGTGCTGGACATGATCCGGGTCGCCTTCTATGCCCATCAGGTCTCCGAGGCGGTGGACATGATCCGCCACTGCTCGGAGCTGGGGTATGAGACCACGGCCAATCTGATGGCCGTCTCCAACATCACCGAGACGGAGATCGACACGGTCCTGGAGGCGGTCGCCGACACCCCGGCCAGCACCATGGTGATCGTCGACAGCTTCGGTTATCTCTATCGCGAGCAGGTCGACCGGCTGTATCACAAGTACAGTGCCGCCCTCGCGGGTACGGGCAAGGAGATCGGCATCCATGCCCACAACAACCAGCAGCTCGCCTTCGCCAACACCATCGAGGCCATCATCCTGGGCTGCAACCGGGTCGACGCCACCCTCTACGGGTTCGGCCGCGGGGCCGGCAACTGTCACACCGAGCTGCTGCTGGGGTTCCTGCGTAACCCCAAGTTCGATCTGCGCCCCATCATCGAGGTGATCCAGCATCATCTGATCCCCCTGCGCCGGGAGATCTCCTGGGGTCCGTCCATCCCCTACAACCTCACGGGTCAGCTCAACCAGCACCCGCGCTCGGCCATCGAGTGGAGCGAGGGCCCGAACCGGGACGACCTGCTCGCCTTCTACGACAAGATCGTCTCGGAGATCTGAGTGAGCCCCGCTGACAGTCCCTGGCCGCGCGGGCTCAAGGGCCGCCTGCCAAAGATTCCCAAGGGCCGCCGGCGGCAGCCCATGCCGGTTGCCGGACCGCCTGAGCGTGTGCAGAAGGTGCTCGCCGATCTGGGTCTCGGCTCGCGGCGCGAGATCGAGGGTTGGATCAGCGAGGGCCGCATCCGCGTCGACGGCCGGGTCGCCAAGCTGGGTGATCGGGTGACTGGGGTCGAGCGCATCCGCATCGACGGCCACGAGGTCCGCCAGCGTCGCCGCGATGCCCGCGAGTCAGAGATCATCGTCTATCACAAGCCGGAGGGTGAGCTGGTCACCCGCCGCGATCCCGAGAACCGGCCGACGGTCTTTCGCCGCCTGCCGCGCCCCAAGACGGGCCGCTGGATCGCCGTCGGCCGGCTCGACATCAACACCTCGGGCCTGATCCTGTTCACCACCGACGGCGAGCTGGCCAATCGGCTCATGCACCCGTCCCAGGAGGTGGAGCGGGAGTATGCCGTGCGCATCCTGGGCGAGGTGCCGCCCGGGGCCCTGGAGCGACTCAAGGAGGGGATCGAGCTTCCGGACGGACCGGCACGCTTCGACAGCGTCTCGGAGCGCGGCGGCAGCGGCGCCAACCGCTGGTACCACGTGGTCTTGCGGGAGGGGCGCAACCGCGAGGTCAGACGGCTCTGGGAGGCCGCGGGTTGTCAGGTGAGCCGTCTGATCCGGGTGCGCTACGGGAATGTGGAGCTGGGTCGGAGGCTGTTCCCGGGTGTGGCCCGAGCCTTGAGCGACACGGAGCGGGCGGGACTGCTGGCGATCGCTGGGCTGGGCAACCGCCGTCCCCCGGCCGCGCCCCGTCCGACGTCCGGCCTAGGTCGCGGACCCGCCTCAGCCACAAGCATCTAGAGCGATCCGAGCGTCGCGCCTCCCAGCTCGCGAGCCGATCACTTGCCAGGACGGCATTTGATCGGCGTCTTCTAATGAAACCCCAGGCTGATGCCGGCCGCCGCGAGTAGGGCGGCCTCCTGCTCCAGCTCCAGGCGGGCCAGTGGATGGAGCTCCAGCCAGTCGTCCGGAAAGCCGAGGGAGAGCGCATCGCCCTCGGCATGGAGCTCCGGATTGGGCTTGACGGTGATGGAGCGCCCGCGGTGGAGCAGCACCGCGAGTCTGAGGATGACGCACAAGCGACGCGCGGACTCTTGCACCCCGCGCGGCAGGGCGAGGAAGGCCTGTAGCGGGAACTTGCGGCGATGGCCCTGCACCAGGGCGGCAAGCACCGACTGCTCCTGGCGCGTGAATCCGGAAAGATCGGCGTTCGCCAGTAGGTAGGCCCCGTGCTTCTGGTACTGGCTGTGTGAGACCAACACCCCGATCTCGTGCAGGCGGGCCGCCCAGGTCAGCATCAGTGCGAGGCTGGGTTGGGTGAGCGACCAGGGCTCCCGCACCTGGCGGAGCAGCTCGAGGGCCGTGGCCTGCACCCGTCGCGCATGGTCGCGGTCGATCTGGAATTGGCGCTGGAGGGTCGCCACCGTGCGCTCGCGCACATCCTCGTGGCGGCCGCGGCCCATCATCTCGTAGACCACACCCTCGCGCAGGGCGTAGTCCGATACCTGCATGTGTGCGATGCCGAGGGTGTCGAACACGGCATGTAGGACCGCCACACCTCCCGCGAAGACCGGCTTCCGCTCATCGGAGAGTCCCCGCAGGCTGAGTGAGGAGGTCCTGCCCCCGGTCACCAGGGCGTCGCGCAACCGGTCCAGGGATTCGGCCGAGATCCCGTCCTCGGACCAACCCTCGGCCGTCACGACGGCGGCGATGGACTTGACGGTCCCGGAGCTCCCCACCGCGGTCTTCCAGCCCGCCTTTCGGAAGAGCTCGCGCACCGGTCGCACCTCCAGGGCGCCCGCCAGCTCGGCCTTCTGCATCCCCTTGGCCGTGATGCGGTCGTCGTCGAAATAGCGCCGGGTCATGCTCACGCAACCCATGTGCAGGCTCTCGCGCAGACGCGCGGAGAAGCCCTGTCCGACGATGATCTCGGTGCTGCCGCCCCCGATGTCGACCACCAGGCGCCGCTCGGGTCCAGCCGCTAGCCCGTGGGCCACGCCGAGATAGATCAGCCGGGCCTCCTCGCGTCCGGCGATGATCTCGATAGGGTGCCCGAGTGCGTTCTCGGCACTCTCCACGAAATGGGTCTCGGGACGCAGTTGCCGCAGGGTGTTGGTGCCCACGGCGCGCACGCTGCCCGGCGCGAAGCCGCGCAGGCGTTGACCGAAACGCTCCAGACAGGCCAGGGCCCGCTCGGCCACCTCCGGCAGCAGGTATTTGTTGTCGGTGAGCCCCTCCCCGAGCCGCACCATCTCCTTCATGCGATCCACCACCTGCATGTGACCGTCGTCGATGCGGGCGACGATCATGTGGAAGCTGTTGGAGCCCAGGTCGACCGCGGCAACGGTCTCGAAGCCGGGGCGCGCGGGGGGCTCAGGGGACGGGGTCGGTTGGGCGGGTTGACTGGACATGCGGGGATCCGGGGTTACTGCGCGGCCATGGTACCAAAAGGCCGCACCGCGCACCCTGGAAATGACGAGCCAGTTAAACTAGAAGTAGTTATTGAACATATATCTATGGTGTGTTTCTCATGTTGTATATGAGTCGCGACATCAATGACTACCATCGGATGACTCTCCCGCTCTGGACGGATCCGGATCAACCGGGAGGGTCGTTGGCCCGGGGCCTGAAGGCACGATGGAGTCGCACCTCGAGGGGCTCGCTCGCCCTGAGGTGGATGTCGCGCTGGGGGAACGCGATCTCGATCCCGTTGGCAGCAAAGCGCTTGAGGATGTCCTGGTGCAGCTCGCTGGTGACGCTCAGACGAAACTCCAGGGAGTCGAGATGGCAGCGCAGCACGGCTGTGACGGCATTGTCGGCGAAGGCATCGACCCCGACCGTGGGCTCCGGGTCATCGAGCACCCGCGGATGGGCGGCGGCAACCTCCCGCAGGGTGGCCAAGGCGCGCTCGATGTCGGTCCCGTAGGCGACGCCGACCATGATGGTGACGCGGTTGAGCTGATCGGTGAGGGTCCAGTTCAGCAGCCGGCCGGTGATGAACTCCTTGTTGGGCACCAGTAGCTCCTGCTTGTCCCAGTTGCGGATGGTGGTGGCGCGGATCTGGATATTGGTCACCACCCCGGTCGTATCGCCGATGGTGACCACGTCGCCGACGCGCACGGGTCGCTCGAACAGGATGATCAGTCCACTGATGAAATTGGCGACGATCTCCTGGAGGCCGAAGCCGATGCCCACGCCGAGCGCGGCGACCAGCCATTGCACCTGGGACCAGCTCAGGCCCAGGGTGCCGAATGCGGCGAGAAAGGCCGCCGCCGTGATGACATAGCTCACCAGGGTTCGGATGGTGTACCGGGAGCCGGCGCTGACGGTGCTCATCTGCAAGAGCAGGATCTCGAGCAGGGCGGGGAGATTGCGGGCCGCGGCGGTGGCCACGAAGATGATCAGCGCCACCAGGGCCACGTCGGCCACGGTCACGGGGACCGGTTGGGCGGTGCCGTCCACCACCCCTTGGTAGTGCCACAGGGGGACCTGCTCGAGCACATCGAAGGCCGGCAGCATCTCGGCCCAGATGAGCCAGATGCCGAGGGTCGCGCCGAAGGCCAGCAGGGCATTGATCAGCCGTCGGGTCTGCTCGTCGAGGCTGGCGAGGTCGACCTCCTGCTCCTCCACCTGCAAGAGCGCGATGCTCTCCGCGCTGCCGGACTCCGCGCGCTCCGCCTGGGCGCGGCGTGCGGCCTGACGCTCCAGCGCCGCCTGCAGGGCCAGCTTGCGCCGCGTGACGATCAGCCAGCGCACGATCATCTGCTGCGCAACGATCAGGGCGAGGGCGAGCCAGGCGGTGGCGACCAGGGAGCGGAACAGGGTCCCCGCCGTGTACTGGTAGCCGATCAGGGTGAGCACGATCAGCCCCAGGGGGGTGGCGAGGATCAGCGGATACCAGAGCATGCGCAGGCGATTCGGCCAGCCCTGGGGATGCTCCGCAAGCATGTTCCTGAAGACCCCGGTGCTTGGATTGAGCAGTCGCCCGAGGACCACGGCGGTGCTCAGCATGGCCGCGACGGCGAGCAGACGGCCGAGGCTGGCGCCCGCGGCGGGGTCGTTCAGATAGTAGGTAGCGTAGGCGGCGACCGCGACGGGCGTGATGAAGAAGATGAACCAACGCAGGTTCCTGCGGATCAGGGACAGGGTCTCGCTGCTCCAGCGGAAGTGCCGGTCGGCGAGCCCCCCGGGCGTCACCAGGACCTGGAAGGCGCGCATGAAATAGAGGCCCAACGCGACCTCGTAGAGTGCCTTTCCGACCGCCTGGGTGAAGACGGTGGATTCGAGCGAATCGGCGAGCTCGCGCCCCAGGCTCCATATCAGGAGCGAGAGTGGCAGGGCGGCGATCAGGGTGAGTCCCAGGGCATCGACCGTGAAACGGAACTGGTCCGTGCGGATCCGCCGCAGGGGCTCGGCCGTCGCGCGGATCGCCCGCTTGAGCCGCGAGGCGTTCCAGAACAGCAGGGCCACCAGGGCGAGGGTCAACCACAGCCACGGCGAGCGCCGAAGCTCGAAGAGCAGGCTGCGCAGCACCTCGCCCCAGCCGCTCGCGGACAGGAGCTGGGCCGCGCTCGCCGGGATCAGCGACAGGTTCTCGATCCCCAGCGGCATGGTGCTGCGCACCCAGAGCAGATGCTTGTCGAGGAAGCCGAGGAAGCCGTTCGCGACGTCGAGGAGCCGGTAGGCGGATTGATTGACCTCCGTGAGCTTGCGGATGAGTGCGTCGTCGGCCGTCAGCGCGTCAGCCAGGAGGGCCTTGCGCTGAACGATTAGATCCCGCAGGGCGTCGCGGACCTGGGGATCGGTCGCGCTTGGATCCGACTCGGTCAGGGCGTCCAGGGCGGCGTCCATGTCCTGGAGTCGGCGGCGTTCCTCCCGGAAGCGAATCTGGCGGAGCGTCGCGTCCGCGATGGCGTCCTCGCGCTCGCTGATCTGTTTGCGCAGGTCGCGCAGGTCGGGCATGGCCGCGCGGCGGTCCACCAGGACCTGCCCGAGCGCGCGGTTCAAGCCTGCCGCCTCGATACGCGCCCGGGCGCCCCGGTAGTCCGCCTCGAGCCGCTCGCGCTCGCGCTCCAGGGACTGGGCGGAGGCGTTCAAACGCTCCTGTGCCGCCGCCGCCTCGCTCAAGGCGCGGGTGATCTCCGCATTCTCGAGCGCTGCCTGCGCAATCAGGGGGTGTTTGCCCACGGCCTCCTGCTGGGCCTTGTCCGCCTCCTGTTGGGCACGCTCGGCCTCCTCCCGGCGCAGGGCGGTCTGGCGCTCCTCCAGTTCGGCGCGCTCGGCTCGCAGCCGGTTCAGGGTCCGTTCCGCCAGGTCTCGACGGGACCGGTACAGCTCCCGGCGTACGTCCAGACTCGCCAGCTCCCGTTCTATCGCCTGGATCTCCGCCAAGGCCGCCAGGCGTTTGGAGTTGAGGGCCCAGGCGTTGGCTTGGGCCGACTCCGCGCTCTGCCCCGCGGTTTGAGGGGCCGCCATATCGGAATCGACCTGCTCGATGGTCTGCTTCAACTCGGTGATGCGCGTGCGTGCCTGGGCGGGACGCGCCTGGGCGCCGTCGAGCAGATCATCGATCTCGGAGATGCGTGTCTCCTGGAGCAGGACCTCCGTCTGGACCTCGCTCAATCGGCGCGCGACTGCCTCGGCGGAGAGATCCGCGACCGCCGATGCTGCCCCTTCGGTGGGCGCCTCGGGGGACTCGCCCAGCTCCTGCTGCATCGACTTGATCTCGACGGGGGCCGTCTCGAGCAGGTCGGTGAACTCCTTGGCGCGCGCCTGGTTCGTCCGCGCCGATTCCAGATTCGCACGGGTGCGCCGGTAGAGCTCGATCAGGGTGTTCTTCGCCGTCTCGTCCATGCCGGACGCCGACTGGGCGGTCTCGATGCGGGCGTCGAGCTCGCTCAGGCTCGGGAGGTCCGCGGCGGCGGCGATCTGGGGCAGGGGATTGGGCTCGGTCTGATCCGCCTCGGCCGCGGGTGCGGCCAAGGGCCAAGCGATCAGGGCGGCGAGTCCGAGACACAGAATGGAAGAACGCGGATAGCGATGCATCATCGAGGCCCTTGGGGCAGGTAGGGATCACCGACCAGACCTGCGTCATCGCGGCGCACGATCACGGCCGGCCAGTCGGGTCCGCAGATATCGGCGACCTCATCCAGCCGCTGGCCGGCGATGGGACCCATCTTCAGACGGTGGTCGCTCCCCGGGCTGAAGAGTCGCGAGTAGATGAAGAACCTGGGGGCGCGCTCCCCCGCCAGGCAGGATGCGCCCTGGGCCTCCACCGCGGCGAGGATGGCCGGGTCGCGCCGGGCCTCCAGCAGGTCCTCGACCTGATAGAAACGGGGCTGGATGAACTCCGCACGGGTGGCGTAGACCACCATCAGGAAGCTGGCCAGCCCCACCACGCCGACCAGCAATTGCAGCCGGCTCATGGTCGCCTTGAGCGAGCCCTGGGAGAGCAGGATGAGGTTCAGGGAGACGAGCAGGATCATCCAGAACAGGTAGTAGCGCAGGAAGGCCTGGGCGGGCAGGAGCGAGGCCGTGAGTGAGGCCCCGAGGAACAGGGCCAGGGGCAGGGCGCGGCCACGGATGTCCGCCGACACCAGCGCCGCGAACAGCACCAGATGAAAGACGACATACCATCCGAAATAGCCGCCGTAGCGCGGGGGCAGGGGTGGATGCTGGGTGCCGAGCATCACCCATTGCCCGCGCCCGAGCACCGGCTCCATCCCGATCTCTAGGACCGATCGGACCCAGAGCAAGGGATCCACCGACACGGGCAGTCCGGTGTCCGGTGGCAGAGAGGGTGCGGGGGCTTGCTTGGGCCGGCGATCGGCACGCTCGGCCCCAGGGGGTGGCGCCTTGCCGGCCGCGAGGCGTTGCCGATAACGGGCCAGACCATGCTCCAACGCGGTCTGGGACACCCCCCGCCCTTCCACAAAGCCGAGGCCAAGGCCCAAGAGTCGACGGATTCCAGGGCCGGAGAGGGTGGTGCCGGTCCACATGGTGCGGGCTCCCTTACTGCTGAACAGGGGTTGGGCCTGAGGTGGTGTCAAAGGGTTGGCGTGTCCCGCCTTCGCAGGCGTCCCCACAAGGCTTGCAGTTGCTGGCGCCAGCGCTCCGACTCCGTGCGCAGGGCCGTCGCGGGTCGCCACAGAAACAACCCGGCGTAGACACCGGTCCCGAGCGGCACCATGACGAGGAGATAGAGGATGCGCGCGTCGTCGAGACCCGCCGCCGAGAGTAATCCATCCGCGGCCGCGAGAGACAGGGCGAGGATCGCGTTCAGCGCGACTACCGGACGCAAGGCGGCGGCGAGGTCGGACAGTCCGACCCCCAATGCGCCGCCCGCGAGTCCGTACATCCGCACGGCATGGAACACGAAGCTCGGTATCACCCCGAGTGCCACCCCCGGCAGTCCCCAGTTCAGGCCGGCGAGGATCCCGATGATCAGGATCACCCAGGCCTGTAGCTGGATGGTGATCTCCCGCCCGAGCAGGTTGTGGGAGGCGGCGACCGCGCGCGCGAGGTTGGCGACGACCCGGAACAGACCGGCGAGCGCGAGGATCTGAAGCGGCAGTGCCGCGTCGGCCCAGTGCTCGCCATAGAGCAGGACGATGAAGGGCTCGGCGACCCAGATCAGTCCCACGTAGAAGGGCAGGGTATAGAAGCTGACCAGGGTGATGGAGCGCAGGAACAGATTGGCGCAGCGCTCGAGTTCCTTACGCACCCCGGCCAGCGTGCGGAACAGGGTCTCCTGGGCGGAGCCGCTGACCATCACGTAAGGGATCTCGGCGAGGCTGTCGGCCTTGTTGTAGAGGCCCGCCGGGGCCACGCCGAGCTGACGGCTCACCACCGCGTTGGCGGTCTGACCACGCAGATAATGGAGGATCTCGTTGGCCGAGAGCTTCAGGCCGAACAGACCCAGCACCCGCGCGGCGCTCGGGTCGAAGGCGAGGCGGGGGACCCAGCGTGCGAGGCGCATGGCCAGCAGGACGCGCACCAGGGTACCGACCAACCCCCCGAGGACGAGGCCCCAGGCACCCATCCCGGCGATGGCGAAGCCGGTGCTGGCGAGTCCGGTTGCCACGATGCCGGTGAAGATGAGGAGCGAGATCTCCCTGAATCGCATGGCCCGCCGCAGCAGGGCATCGGGGATCGAGATGAAGGGGCGCAGCAGGAAGGTCACCGCGGCGAGACGCAGGAGTGACTCCAGCCGAGCGTCCCGGAACCAGGCGGCGAAGGGCGCGGCGATGAGGAACAGCAGGCCCATGAGTGCCAGACAGGTGACGATCTGGATCGCGAAGACGGTGCCAACGTCCCGATCGCTCATGGAGCGTGCCCGCACCAGGGCATCGCCCGTTCCATGGGCCGCGACGAAGGCGAGCGCCCCGGTGAGGATCTGCACCGTCACCACCAGCCCGAAGTCCTCCGGGGTCAACAGCCTGGCCAGCACGATCCCGAAGGCCAGGGTCGCCAGCCGTGCACCGGCGTCCCCCGCCAGCACCCACAAGGTATTGCGGCGCAACTCTTCGCCGAGGCTCAAGATCAGGGCTCCGGTAACGATCGGTCCGTGGGGGCGGGGTAGGTTGGGCGGGCGCCCGGGCGCGGATGCCCGGCGCATGACGGCGGTGGCCGGATCCTATCACGGCGGAACATGATCGAGGCCGGGCGGCGACGCCTGGCATTGGGAGGGGCGCACGGGAGGGGAGCGGGGACGCGTCGATCCTCCCAGCGATCGGCCCAAAAAAGGGCAGTTCAGCCGCAAATGAACGCGAATTGACGCAAGTAACCAAGGGCTTGGTGTCTGCGGCCGACTCACCTTGCGGGTGACCTAAGGACGTCACCTAAGCTACTGAACCATTTGCGTAAATTTGCGTGGTTTGCGGCCGAGTCGCTTGTTCCAGGATCCGCGATCAGCGATCCAGGGCGGCCTGTCCCTGGGCGTGGATCCACCCGAGGATCTTGTCCTCCACGGCCTTGCCGCGCCAGTGCTGGAGCCGCGGGTTGTTGATCAGCGAGACCAGGATCCAGCGTGTGCCGGCGTCGTCTACGACGAACCCGGCCATGGCGGTCACGCCGCGCAGGGTGCCGGTCTTGATGTGCCCCTGACCCTGAGCCGGGGTGCGTCTCAGACGCCTGGCGAGGGTCCCATCCACCCCGACGATCGGCAGGGAGGCGATCAGCTCGGCCATCTCGGGATGGGCGTAGGCCCAGCCCAGGATCCGAGCGAGGCCCTCGGCCGAGATCCTGGTCTCCCGTGACAGACCGCTGCCGTTGTCGATCACCAGGCCGGGCAGATCGAGGCCCTGGCTGTCGAGCCAATCGGCGAGGGCCTCGCGGCCCTTCTCCACGGTGGCCGGTCGGCCCTGGTCCTCCATGCCCAGGGTGAGCAGGAGGGTGCGGGCCATGAGGTTGTCGCTGCGCTTGTTGAGGTCGCGGACGACCTGGGCGAGCGGCTCGGATTCGAGGGTGTGGAAGAGGGTCGCATCCTCGGGCGTCTCACCCTCGCGGATCTCGCCCGCGAGGGTCCCTCCGAGCTGCGACCACAGGGCGAGGATGGCGCCGGCCGCATGATCGACGGGCCCGAGCAGCAGGCGCTCGAGTCGATCCGATCCGCACTTCGAGGCGAAGGTGCCCGAGAGGGTGACCGCGTGCTCGGGCTCGCCGTTGGCGACCTGGAGGCCGAGGCGATGGTGTTTCGCGGTGCAGGGCGCGGCGACCACCCGTGCGCCGTCGATCAGGGCCATGCCGGCGATGGGTGGGGCGAGCCAGGTCCGCAGGTCCCCGCTCCCGGGGTCGATCTCGGCCGTGACCTCGGTGACCTGTCCGTTGATCGAGAAGGCGACGGGCAGGGCGTTGTAAGGGTTGTCGCCGTCACCGTCGAAGTCGGCACGGGAGGCGGGGGGCAGGTCGAACGCCGTGTTGTCGATGAGGATGTCGCCGTCGATGTGCGCGAGCCCCCGCGCGCGCAGCTCCCACAGGAATCGCCACAGCCGCTCGGTGCGGATATCCGGGTCTCCTCCGCCTTGGATGATGAGATCGCCCGCGAGACGGCCCGCCTCGAGGGGTCCGCCGAGGAGGGCGCGGGTCTGCCAGCGGTAGTCGGGGCCGAGTTGGTCGAGGGCCGCCACCGTGGTGAGCAGCTTGATGGTGGATGCCGGACTGCGGACGACCCCGATGTTGAGTGCGATCCGCGCTTGGGGCGCGTCGACCGCGCGCAGGTAGAGGCTGAGATCGTCGCTGGATAGCTCGTGGAGCCGCAAGGACCTGGCGATCTCGGTGGGCAGTTCGGTGTCGCCGGCGGCCGTACCCGAGAGTGCGAGCAGGCAGGCGGCGAGGCAGTGCCGGATGTCCCGGTGCCGCGATGGCATCGGGCTGGCCGCGAGGGCTCGGCGGGAAACGACCGGCACGAGGGTGGAGCTCCTGAGACGCGATGGGTGCCCAAGCATACCCAAAGGACAGCATCCGGGGCGATGCGCGCCGCGACGGGGGGCGCCCCCCGTCGCGACGGCGGCGCGCATCAGTCCGCGCCCGCGCCCGGGACCCGCACCGGCTCCTTCAGGGTCACCAGCTCCTCCGCGCTGCTCGGATGGATGGCCACGGTGGCGTCGAGGTCGGCCTTGGTGGCACCCATCTTCAGGGCGACCGCGAAGCCCTGGAGCATCTCGTCGGCACCGTCGCCGATGAGATGGATCCCCACGACGCGCTGCTCGGCACCCTGACAGACGAGCTTCATGGCGGTCTTGGGCCCGTGCTCGGCCAGGGCATAGCGTAACGGGGTGAAGCTCGTCTCGTAGACCGTCAGGGTGTCCCCGAAGCGCTCGCGGGCCTCCGGCTCGGTGAGCCCGACCTTGCCCACCGGGGGATGCGCGAAGACCACCGTGGGGACGTTCTCATAGTCGAGCTTGAGGTTGGCCTCACCGCCGAACAGCCGCCGCGCCAGGCGCCGACCCGCGGCGATGGCGACCGGGGTGAGCGGCTCGCGGCCGGTGACGTCCCCGATGGCGTAGAGCCCGGGCACCGTGGTCCGTTGCAGGGCGTCGGTCGGGATCAGACCGTTGGCCCTGGTCTCGATCCCCGCCGCGTCCAGGCCGAGTCCGCTCGTGTTGGGGACGCGCCCGACCGCCCAGATCACGGCATCGAAGGGCCCCAGGTGTGCGTCGCCCGCCCCGAGGACGGTGACGCCGTCTTCGTGGGACTCGAGGGCCGTGACCTGGAACTCCAGCCGCAGCTCGATGCCGTCCGCCGTCATGTTCTCGGCGAGGGTCTCGCTGATCAGCGGATCGAAGGCGAACAGGGGCCGGTCCTCCAGGGCCATCAGGGTGACCTCGGCGCCGAGGGCGCGCAGGACCCCGGCGAGCTCCACGCCGATGTAGCCGCCGCCGATGACAGCCACCCGTCGCGGCAGGGACCCGAGCTCGAAGAATCCGTCGGAGGTGATCCCGAGCTCGGCACCGGGGATGCGTGGCACGATGGGCCGGCCGCCGGTGGCGATCACGATGTGATCGGCGCTGTAGCGGGTGCCCTCTACCTCGACGGTCGATCCGTCGATGAGGCGTCCGTAGCCCTGGATCTGCTGGATCCCGACGCGCTCGGCGTAGCCGTCCCAATAATCGTTGATCCGCGTGATGAACTGGTCGCGGTCGCGTCTCAGCGCGGGCCAGTCGATGCCGTTCAGGTGGGCGCGCACCCCGAAGCCCGGGGCGTCGCGAACCGACTGGGCGAGGCTGGCCGCGTACCACATCAGTTTCTTGGGCACGCATCCCCGGTTGACACAGGTGCCGCCCAGGCGCTCGGCCTCGATGATGGCCACCCGGCGTCCGAGCGCGGCGGCCTGCTCCGCCACCGCAAGACCGCCGCTGCCGCCGCCGATCGCGATGAGATCGAAATGCTGATTCATGGGGGTTGGATCTCCCGTCGTGGGGCCTTGTCGTTGGGCCGCCTGTTGGATGGGGGCGCCCGGGCCCTCGCGGCCCGGGCGCGGCGACCGATCTCGCCTCGGTCAGCCGGCCGCGTGGTCGTTGACCCAGGAGATGGTCGACTCCGATCCGCCGATCCGCTCGCCGTTCACGAAGACCTGGGGAACGGTCGCCGCGTTGGCCACCGCGCGCAGGGTCTGCTCGGTGTAGTCACGGTTGAGCACCAGCTCCTCGAAGGCGATCCCGGCGTCGCGCAGGGTCTGCTTGGCCGCGACACAGTAGGGGCAGCCGTCGCGGCTGAAAACGGTCACATCCAGCGGCCGGGCGGCACCGGGCGCGATGTAGCCGAGCATGGTGTCCGCGTCGGAGACCTCGAAGGGATCGCCCGGCACATCGGGCTCGATGAACATCTTCTCGACCATGCCGTCGCGCACCAGCATCGAGTAGCGCCACGACCGCTTGCCGAAACCCAGGTCGTTCTTGTCGACCAACATCCCCATCCCGGCGGTGAAATCACCGTTGCCATCGGGGAGGAAGCTCAGGTTGTCGGCATGCTGGGTCTTCTGCCACTCGTTCATGACGAAGGCGTCGTTGACCGAGACGCACACCACCTCGTCCACCCCGTGCTCGCGCATCGCGGGCACCAACTGGTTGTACCGCGGCACATGGGACGAGGAGCAGGTGGGCGTGAAGGCCCCCGGAAGGGAGAACACGACCACGGTCTTGCCGGCAAAGACCTCATCGGTGGTCACGTCGACCCACTCGTGGCCGCGGCGGGTGCGAAAGGTGACCTGGGGGACGCGGGATCCGGAACGATCGGTGAACATGGCTTTCGGGCTCCGTATGGCTGATTTGATTCGGTAAAGGTTGGCGGGTTGCCCCGCTGACGTGGCCAAGATACGGACCTGCAGAACGAAAGCAAAATCGATTGTCGAGATAGCGAGCATCGGCGCCACCGATGGATATCCGCGAACCGCAGGGGTCTGTCCCCTCCGCCCTCATGCAACGTGACCGCGGCCACGACATGGTGTGCGTGACTGTGTTTCAGTCCAGGATCAAAGGCCTGGCTCGGATAATCGCGAGCGGACCGTCGGGTTGCGATGGGATCCTGTTTGGTAGAGGCTCGGGGCGTGGCGGAGCGCCGCCCGGCCCCCGATCGCCACCAAGGCGCCTCCTTTGCCTCGCCCCGCGGGATAGGCGCTCTCAGTCAGGTCAACTGGTCCCCGCCATGTATCGCAAGAGACAATGTCGAGCCCCCCTCCTAGAGTCCTGATCATCGAGGACAGCCCCGCGCTGGCGGAGGTGTTTCGCAACTACCTCCGGGGCGAGCCCTATGCGATCGGGCATGTGGCGGACGGCAAGGGCGGCATGAGACTCATCGAGAAGGATCCGCCCGAGGTCCTTCTGCTCGACGTCAACCTTCCCGACATGGACGGCATGGAGATCCTCAGGTACATCCATGAGCGCCAGGTCGCCACCTCGGTGGTGCTCATCGCGGACCGCGCCTCGGTCTCCCTGGCCACCGACGCCATGCGCTATGGCGTGTCCGATCTCATCGAGAAGCCCTTGAGCGCCAAGCGGGTCAAGGTGGCCCTGCGCAACGCCATCGAACGCCAGGGCCTAGGGCGCCAGGCGGACCAGGCCGCCCGGGCGAAGGCGCGCGATCACTACCACGGATTCATCGGGTCCTCCCTGCCGCTCCAGGCGGTGTACCGGATCATCGACAGCGCGGCCCCCAGTAAGGCGACGGTGTTCATCACCGGCGAGAGCGGCACGGGCAAGGAGCTGTGCGCCGAGGCCATCCATCGTCAGAGCAGCCGTCGCGATGGCCCGTTCGTGCCCCTGAACTGTGGCGCGATCCCCCGCGACCTCATGGAGAGCGAGATCTTCGGCCATGTGCGCGGGGCCTTCACCGGGGCGACCCGCGACCGCCAGGGCGCCGCCGAGAAGGCCGACGGCGGCACACTCTTCCTCGACGAGATCGCCGAGCTGGACCTCGACCTCCAGACCAAGCTGCTGCGTTTCGTACAGACCGGCTCCTTTCAGCGCGTGGGGGCGACCCAGCTCGTCAAGGTCGACGTACGCTTCATCTGCGCGACCAATCGTGACCCTTTGCAGGAGGTGGCGGAGGGGCGCTTCCGCGAGGATCTCTACTACCGACTGCACGTCATCCCGGTCCATCTCCCGCGCCTGCGCGACCGACTCGACGATATCCTGCTGCTCTCCAATCACTTCCTGAGGAGGTTCGCCGCGGAGGAGGGCAAGTCGTTTCGCGAGCTCTCCCCAGGGGTCGAGCGGTTGCTCCTGGAGTACGATTGGCCGGGCAACATCCGCCAGCTCCAGAATGTGATCCGCAATGTCGTGGTCCTCTACGATGGCGAGCAGGTCACGCCGGAGATGCTGCCGCCGCCGGTTGATCGCGCAGGCGAGGGCGGGAGCGGGCGGAACGGGAGCGCGCACCCGGTCGCGGTGGGGGGCGGGTCTCAGGATGCACGCGAGGCCATCCGCCCGTTGCACGTGGTCGAGAAGGAGGCCATCGAGAGGGCCATCGCATTGTGCGATGGCAATATCCCCCGGGCCGCAGGCCTGCTCGAGGTCAGCCCATCGACCCTCTACCGCAAGCGTCAGGCCTGGCAGGCGAACGGTCACTGAACGACCGGATCCATCACCGTCATGACATCCGACCATCCCGGCTCGCCAACGGAGACCCGACCCCTGCGGTCTTCCGGTCTATGGTGGCTGGCCATGGCGCTGGCCCTGGCCATCCTCCTGGTCATCGGCTATCGCCTGCGTCCCCTGCTGATCCCGTCGCCCGATCTGGTCGCCGCCCTCGATCCGAGCTGCGATCTGCGTGCCGGGGCCTGCGCCTTGGGCCTTCCGGGCGGGGGGCGGGTATCGCTGGAGATCCAACCGGTGGGGATACCCGTGGTCACCCCGTTGACCTTGACGGTTGAGATCGCAGACCGCGAGGTGACGGGTGTGGCGGTGGATTTCGCGGGGATCGACATGGACATGGGGTACAACCGCGTCTCGCTCACCCCGGAGGGGGCGGGCGCCTACACGGGCGGTGGGATGCTGCCGATCTGCGTGCGCGAGCGCATGACCTGGGAGGCCCGAGTCCTGCTCGACACCCCGGCGGGTCTCTTGGCCGCCCCCTTCCGGTTCGAGACCAACCGCTGACGGCGGTTGGGTAGAGGCCCCGCTGCCTCGAACGAGCGCCCATCTCCAGGCCGAATCCCGATTGAGTCGTGACCCACTGCCATAGGGGAACGCGATCCGGTGGGCCAAGGTCGGCGCTTAAAGATAAGTATATTAGGATATATTGATTCTGATCAAAACCGACCTCCGCGGGCCGGGTTAGTCTTTTCCCCGCGGCCGGTTGACAAGAGGTATTCGTCCTCACCGGTCGTTTCCATCAGGTCTTTTTGGGGAAGTGAGATGACGACATCGAAGAGAGTCTTACTGGCCGCCCTGGTGGCCGGAATCGCGGGTCTGGGGTCCATGTCGGCGAATGCCTTCTGGGGCTGGGGTCCGTTCGGCGTCTTCCCGGGTGGATGGGGTGGTCCGGGCTGGGGCAGCCCCTGGGGCTGGGGTGGTGCACCCTGGTACGGCGGCTATCCCTACCATGGCGGCTGGGGTGCCCCCTACGGCTACGGCTATGGTCATCCCTTTGGCTGGGGTGTCCCCGCCTACGGCTATCCAGGGGTCGTTGCCCCGAGCGGCAGTCAGGCGAACACGTCCACGGGCGGTCAGTGAGTCAACCCGAACCGCCGCGCCAAGCGGTGGCGATGCGCGCGGCGGGGCCATATGGCTCCGCCGCGCGTTCTGGTCGTCAGTCGCTCGCGAGCTCCGAGGTCGCCGACTGCACCACGCGCGCCTCGGTGAGTGGATAGGGCGCGATCCTCAGGCGTTGGAGGCGTTCCTGATAGGCCGTGCAATAGTCGTGGTGGAAGGTGAGGAAGAGCGGGTCCGAGGTGACCGTCCAGACGTCCTCGATGAAGCCCAGATAGTTGCGGGCCTGGCCCATATGGTAGGCGTCGGGGGCCTCGCGGATACGGAAGCGCTCGACGCGCTTGTCCCAGAGCGGAAAGACCGCTGGATTGGCGAGGTGCAGGACCTTGGAGGCACCGATCAGGGATGAGACGCAGTCCGCGATGGGTTGGATCACCGCCTCGCTGATGGTCACGTTGCCGCTGCGGATCTGCTCCAGGGCATCCGTTGCCGCCCCGAGGAAGGCGTCGTCGAGACGAAGGGCATGGGGCATCCAGGCATGGGCGAGTGCGGCGATGCGCAGGAAGGCCTCACGCGGGTCCTGGGCCTCGAGGCGTGCGGCGCTGATCATCGCGGGATAGGCCCGCAGGAAGCTCGCCTCCTTGGAGCGCGCCGTGTAGCGGTGCTCGCGGACCCGATCCACGGCCGGGTAGAGGTGCTCTAGGTTCATGCGCATGGTCTGGCGGCTGATCGTATTCCGGGGGGCGCGGGCCGGCGAGCCGACGCCAGGATCCGGAAAGTCTATCAGCCCTCGACCACCCTCACCGGCTTTCCGTCCGACAACCCCAGGAAGCCACGGGTGATCACCCGATCCCCCGGGCCCGCCCCTACGAGGATCTCGATCCCGTCGGCGATGCGCAGCCCGCTGGTCACGCGCCGGCGGTGTGCGGCGGAGTCCGGCCCGACCACCCACAGGAACTCACCCTCCCGGTCGCGCTGCAGGGACCGATAGGGCACGACGAGCCGCGCGTCCATGGCGATCCGGAAGGTGACCCGGGCGAAGAGTCCGGCGCGGGCCCCCTCCGGGATCGGCTCCAACGCGATCTCGACGATCCCCTGGCGGCTCGATTCCTCGACCCGAGGATGGATGCGCAGGATCCGTCCGGCGAAGGTCTCGCCCGGGAGCGCGTCGATGCGCACGCTGGCCGCATCACCCACCGCTAGCTCCGGCAACAGGAGCTCGGACACCCGGGTCTCGGCGACCAGCGAATCGGGGTCCGCGAGGGTCAGCAAATGGGTGTTCTTGGTGACGAAGTCGCCGGGCTCGGCGAGACGCTCCGTGACGATGGCGTCGAAGGGCGCGCTGATCCGGGTGAACCCGAGCCGGGTGTCGAGGAGTCGCAGCTCCGCCTCGGCCACGGCCAGGGCCGTCTGGGCCTGCGCGACCTCATCCTCGGAGGCGGCGCGCTTGCGTTGCAGGTCCGCCAGGCGATCCAGGTCGATCCGCCGTTGGTCACGGTTGGCAACCGCCTTGTCCCGCTCGGCTTGCAGCAGGCTGTCATCCAGACGGGCCACCAGGGCGCCGGCATCGACCTGATCCGCCTCGTAGAGGGGCAAGGCGACGATTCGCCCCTCCTCCTGGGTGTGCACGCGCACCTCGCGACGGTGTCGCAGACTCGCCGTGCGCTCGGTCTCGGTGAGACTCGGAGCTGGCTCTAGGATCGTCACGCTCACCAGATGGTCAGGCCGCGTGCTGGCCCGCGGCGCCGCCTCGGAGTCGCCACCCTGGTCGCAGCCGGCCAGGATCAGGAGCGTGGCGAGGATCGCGGCGATCGGGACCGAGGTGATTGGGGAGGGCCTGGCGGTCCGCGCGGGCCGGCCGCGGGCTGTGCTGGGGGCCGCCCGAGCGTTCAGCATCCCGTCAGATCGCGGATCTCGATCATTGGCGCGGCCTCGGGTTGCTGGGAGTAGTCATAGTGCTTGATCTGGCGCCTCAGGTTGCGCTGGATGATCACGCCGAGCACCTGCCACTCGAGCCCGTTGAGCTCGATGTCGGGGTAGATGCGGTTCTCGGCGACCAGGCACTCCCGGCCGGCCGTGTCCTTCACATACCTACGGAACCAACGCACGCCCTCGACCTCGGCAAACACGTAACAGCCGTTGCGGTATTGATCCGTCGGCTCGATGATCACGATGCAGCGGTCGGGGAACTCCGGCGCCATCTCGTCGCCCAGCACCTGCAGTGCGTAGGGCTCGTGCATGCTGCATCCGGTGCCGCT
This sequence comes from uncultured Gammaproteobacteria bacterium, assembly GCA_963714915.1. Taxonomy (GTDB): domain Bacteria; phylum Pseudomonadota; class Gammaproteobacteria; order Chromatiales; family Chromatiaceae; genus Thiodictyon. The sequence goes on along the minus strand of CAVQQM010000008.1, from coordinate 22,807 downwards.
CAGTGTGGGATCTGTCATCATCCGGCCTCATCTCCGCCAAACTTCCGCGTCGTTATCGACCCTGTCTCCAAGCCGGCAAGGTGGCATCCGCCGCGCCCCAACGCAACTGGTCCCTGATGCAACGTATCGCCGCCACCGAGCGCGCCCACGGTGATCGCCGTGACTGGCATAACCTGCGGGCGATGCTCCCCTATCTGTGGGAGTTTCGGGGACGCGCCGCCCTGGCGATCGGTTGTCTGGTGCTGGCGAAGCTGGCCAACGTGGGTGTCCCGCTGGTCCTTAAGGAGATCGTGGACGCCTTCGAAGGGGTCGCGCTCGATGCCCTCGTCCTGCCGGGCTCGCTCCTGCTGGCCTACGGGGCCCTGAAGTTCGGCGCCACCCTCTTCAACGAGCTGCGCGACGTGGTCTTCGCCCGGGTGCGCTACCGGGCGATGAGACGCCTCTCGACGCGTGTCCTGGAGCATCTCCACCGGCTGTCGCTCCGCTACCACCTCGAACGGCGCAGCGGTGCGGTGAGCCGCGACCTGGAGCGCGGCACCCGCTCGGTGGCGACCATCCTGAACTACATGGTCTTCAGCATGCTGCCGGTGCTGGTGGAGTTCACCCTAGTCGCGGCCATCCTCATCAGCGGCTATCCGCCGGTGTTTGCGTTGGTGACCTTCGGCGCGGTCGGGCTCTACATCGCCTTCACCTTCGCCATCACCGAGTGGCGGATGGACTACCGTCACCAAATGAACCGGCTCGACTCCCAGGCCAACTCCCAGGCCATCGACAGCCTCATCAACTACGAGACGGTCAAGTATTTCGGCAACGAGCCCACCGAGCTCGCCCGCTACGATGCGACCCTTGCGGGGTGGGAGGAGATGGCCGTCAAGAGCCAGACCTCCATGTCCCTGCTCAACTTCGGTCAGGGCGCCATCATCGCCGTCGGCGTGACCCTGCTGCTGGTGCTGGCGGCCCAGGGCGTGGTGGCCGGGGACCTGACCGTGGGGGATCTCGTCCTGGTGAACGCGCTGCTGTTGCAGCTCTTCATCCCGCTCGGGTTCCTGGGCATTGTCTATCGGCAGATCAAATACGCCCTGGCGGACATGGACCTGGTGTTCAAGCTCCTCGAGCGCACCCCCGAGGTGGAGGACCGCCCGGGCGCGCCCGCCCTGCGCGCGGGTCCGGGCCAGGTGGTCTTTGATCGCGTGAGCTTCCACTACCAGCCCGAGCGGCCGATCCTCGAGGATCTGAGCTTCGAGATCCCGTCTGGGACCACCCTGGCGGTGGTAGGGCATAGCGGAGCCGGCAAGTCGACCCTCGGCCGGCTGTTGTTCCGGTTCTACGACCTCACCGGCGGGCGCATCCTGATCGATGGAGAGGACATCGGCACGGTGAGCCAGGCGAGCCTGCGCGCCGCCATCGGGATCGTCCCCCAGGACACGGTGCTGTTCAACGAGAGCATCTACTACAACCTGCTCTACGGACGCCCGGACGCGAGTCGGGCCGAGGTCGAGCAGGCCGCCGAGATGGCCCACATCCGGACCTTCATCGAGTCGCTGCCCGACGGCTGGGAGACGGTGGTGGGCGAGCGCGGCCTGAAGCTCTCGGGCGGGGAGAAGCAGCGGGTCGCCATCGCCCGGGCGATCCTCAAGCGTCCGCGCATCCTGGTCTTCGACGAGGCGACCTCTTCGCTCGACAGCCACACCGAGCAGGCAATCCAGCAGACCCTCTCGGCGGTGGCCGAGAATCGCACCACCATGATCATCGCCCATCGACTCTCCACCGTGGTCGAGGCCGACCGCATCCTGGTCCTCGAGCAGGGGCGCATCCGCGAGCAGGGGACCCATCGCCAGCTCCTCACCGCGGGCGGCCGCTACGCCGAGCTCTGGGACCTGCAACAGCGCGAGCGCGCCGAGCTGGCCGGGGAGGCGGGTGAGCCGACGTCTCGACTCGGACCGGGTCGAGCGCCGAGGGTGACCTGAGCGTGCGGCGGCGACCCGCCAGACCCGATGGAGCGGGCCTGATGGGCACTGGCGGCAACGGGACCAGCCGCGGATGCCCGGCGCGCGGTCGCCTTGCTGCGCGAATCGGGCCTGTCTGGCGCCATGGTCGCCGTTGCCACCACCCTGGTGATCGCACTCGGGATGCTGGTCGTCCATTGGCTGCGTCCCGATCTGGCCTGGCCCCATTGGGTCTGCCTCGGGTTCCTGGTGCTGGGGATCCTGTCAGGCATCGTGGCCTGGACGCGCCTGCGTGACCGCTTACTACTGCCCTTGGTACGGCTCGAGCGCTCGGTGGCGAGGATCAGTCAGGGCGAGCCGGGCGCCAGCGAGGCCCTGAGATCCGCCGGGGTGCTGGACCGGATCGCCCGCGATATCGGCGATCTCAACGCCGAGCTCACCGAGCTTTCGGAGGACATGGACGCCCGGGTCGCGCGTCAGACCATGCGCCTGGCCCAGAAGACCGCCTCCCTCAAGATCCTCTACGACGTCGCCGCGGGGATCCATCAGGCCGACGGCGTCGACGCGCTGCTGCTGCGCTTCCTGCGCGTGCTCAAGGAGATGGTCAACGGACGCGCCGCGACGGTGCGCCTGGTGCTGGCGGACGGGACTCGCCGGCTGGTCGGCTCCATCGGTCTCGACGACGACCTGGTGCGCGAGCAGGACATGGCGCCGGTGGATCTGTGTCTGTGCGGCAGCGTGCTGTCCCCTGGGGACATCCTCTGCGATCAGCAGGCTCGATACTGTTCACGGATCTATGGCCGGCGGATGTTCGACGCCGAGCAGCTCGAGGTGATCACCGTGCCCCTGGAGCATCGCGACGAGCTGCTCGGGGTCTATACCATCTTCGTCGACCGCCCCGGGGTGAGCGCGCGCGAGGACATCCTGGACCTGTTGGCCACGGTCGGACACCACCTCGGGGTGGCCATCGCGAAGCAGCGCTCGGACGCCGAGGCGCGTCGCCTGTCCATCATCGAGGAGCGCAACTCACTCGCCCATGAGCTTCACGACTCACTGGCCCAGACCCTCGCCAGCCTGCGCTTCCAGGTTCGCATGCTGCATGACGCCCTGGCCCAGGTCGCCATCCCGGATAACGCGCGTCTCGACCTCGGACGGGTGATGAACGGGCTCGACGAGGCGCACAACGAGCTGCGCGAGCTGCTGGCGAGCTTTCGCGCCCCCCTGGACCAGGGCGGGCTCGTGGCCGCCGCGGAGAAGCTCACCGCCGACTTCGCCCGAGCCACGGGGATCCATGTCCTGTTCCAGAACGACTGCCGGGCCCTGCGGCTGTCGGCGAGCCAGGAGCTCCAGGTGGTGCGCATCGTCCAGGAGTCGCTGGCGAATATCCGCAAGCATGCCGGGGCCCAGACGGTCCGGGTGCTCTTCACCCGTGAGCCGGGCGGGCGCTATCTCGTGCTGATCGAGGACGATGGGGTCGGCTTCCGGATCCCGGAGACGGAGGAGCGCGCCGGCGAGCACATTGGCCTCTCCATCATGGAGGAGCGCGCCCGGCGCATCGGTGCCGAGCTGAGGATCGACAGCGAGCCGGGGGAGGGCACGCGCGTGGAGCTGGCCATCCCCGCCGCCCCGGTGCAGACGGGCGGACTGGAGGCGGCGTGATGCGCGTGCTGCTGATCGATGACCATGCCCTGTTCCGCTTCGGCCTGCGTGAGCTCCTGGAGCGGCGCGGGATCCAGGTGGTGGCGGCCTCGGGCGACAGTGAGACCGGGATGCGCAAGGTCGAGGAGACCCGTCCCGATGTGGTCCTGCTCGACATGCGCATGCCTGGCCAGAGCGGTATCGAGGTCCTGAGGCGGCTGCGCGCCGCCCATCCGGCCATGGCGATCGCCATGTTGACCACCAGCGCCGAGGAGCGCGACGTGATCGAGAGCCTGCAGTCCGGGGCCCAGGGCTATCTGCTCAAGGACATGGAGCCCGACGCCTTGATCACCGCGCTCGAGGGCATCGTCGCCGGGCGCACGGTGGTGGCGCCGGAGCTTGCGGGTGTGCTGGCGCGGGCCGTACAGGGGGAGGCGGCACCCGTCCAACCCGGGGGTGGTGTCTGCTCCGACCTCACGCCCCGTGAGCACGAGATCCTGTGTCATCTCGCCGACGGCCAGAGCAACAAAGCGATCGGCAAGCGGCTCGGCATCTCGGATGGCACGGTCAAGCTGCACGTGAAGGCGATCCTGCGCAAGCTGTCGGTCCACTCGCGGGTGGAGGCGGCGGTCATCGCGGTGGAGCGGGGGCTCTGTGACCGGTCGGGGTCCATCCAGGGCTGATGCCAGGCAAAGCCTGATATTCGACCCAAGGATGATGTTCATCCAATCAACGTAGTTTCAGATCCTTAAGTCCGCATTATGAAGAATTTTCTTGAAATGGTGAGGGGTTGTCTGAAGGACGTCGGGGAGATCATGCCCTGGGATCTGGCGGAGCGCAGGGAGGCCAACCCCGATCTGCTGGTGGTCGACGTCCGCGAGCCGGAGGAGTTCGCCGCGATGCACATCGCGGGCTCACTGAACGTGCCGCGGGGTATCCTGGAATCGGCCTGTGAGTGGGACTACGAGGAGACGGTCCCGGAACTGGTGCGTGCGCGCGAGCGCGAGATCGTCGTTGTGTGTCGCTCGGGCTATCGCAGCGTGCTCGCCGCGAGCTCCATGATGGTGCTGGGCTACCAACACGTGACCTCCCTGCAGACCGGCTTGCGTGGGTGGAAGGACTTCGAGCAACCCCTGGTGGACGCCGAGGGAGAGGACGTCGATCTGGATGATGCCGACGTCTATTTCACCCCGAGACTCCGCCCGGAGCAGAAGCGCCCCCGTGAGGCGGACAGCGCCTGATCTCGTCGCGTCCTGAGCGATGGCGCATGGCCCGCTGATCGCAGGTCCGTCACACCTCCGCGCGGCAGCGTCATCGTTGCCGTCCTGCCTCTCAGGCGCGGTGTCGGCGGCCGGATGGGTCCCGAACCGTCCACATGACCCCTCAGGCTAACGCCCCATGAGACCCTACGCCCTCATCTTCGCGCTGATGCTCTGCGTTGGGCTCGCGGCGACCGGCGTCCTCTCGGATGTGTCGGAAGGCTATCGCTTGAGCGCCGGGGACAAGGTCCGGGTCGCCGTGTTCGGCGAGGACGATCTCAGTGTCAGCGAGCGGGTCAGCGATCGAGGGACCATTTCCTATCCCCTGCTGGGTGAGGTCGAGGCGGCCGGGCTGACGCCCGCCGAGCTGGCGGAGGCCATCGCCGGGCGCCTGCGCGGCCCCTATCTGGTCGATCCCCGGGTCCGGGTCAGCATCGAGGAGCACCGCGAGTTCTTTGTCACGGGCCAGGTCCAGCGGCCCGGGAGCTATGCCTACCTGCCGGGTTTGACGGTGCGCAAGGCGATCTCGGTCGCCGGGGGGTTCAACGAGCGCGCCTCCCGCAACAAGGTCTTCTTGGTCCCCGAGGGTGCGCCAGACGAGGAGCGACGGGTGAGCCACGAGGATGCGGTCCGGCCCGGTGACACCGTTGTGGTCAAGGAGAGCTTCTTCTGATGAGCGACGCGGACGATGTCCCGGAGGCGCCGCCCAGATCAGGGCGAGCTGGCGTAGGCCCAGGCGCTGCCCGGGGTCTCGGCTGCACTGGCTATGGCTCGGTCGTTCGACGTCGGCTGTGGCCGATCGTTGGGCTCATCGTTGCCCTATCCACTCTCGCCGGGGTCTACGCCTTCTCGCTGGAGCCCGTCTACGAATCCTCGACCACCCTGCTGATCGATCGCGCAAACCGGGCCGATAGCTCCGATCCTGGGCCCCTCCGCGGGCGGGGGGCCGTTGTTGGGCACAGAGGTCATCGTGCTCCGTTCCCTCACGCTCGCGCGGCGTGTCGCCGATCGCCTCGACCTATGGCGGCATCCGGAGCTCGATCCCCGACAGGCAGCCACGAGTCGGGCCTTGCTCGACCCGCGCCGGCGGGATTGGCTCCCGGACTGGCTCGTGGGCCAGCTCCCCGCCGAGTCACCCGACCTCGCCGACGGTCAGGCACGTCAGACCCTGATCGAGACGTTGACGAGCCAGCTCACGGCTGAGGTGATCCCCGATTCGGAGGTCGTCAGGCTTTCATTCACCAGTCACAACGCCGAGCTTGCCGCCGACGTGGCCGCGGCCTATGCCGAGACCTATCAGGAGCTTGCGGCGGAGGGCGGTCTGCAATCCGGCAGTCGGGGCGCGAGCCGCTTGAACGAGCGGCTCGAGGGTCTGCGCGAGCAGGTGGAGTCTTCGGAGCGCGCGCTTCAGGCCTATCGTGAGGACAACGGGCTGGCGGGGACGGAGGGCGCACTCAACCTCGCCGATCGGGAGCTCGCGGAGCTTTCAGAGCGTCTCGTCGAGGCGCGCGCCCGGGGTGAGCGCCTCCGTGGGGAGCACGAGCAGGCCAAGGGGCTGGCCGAGTCCGACCCCGTGGCCCTCGCGGCCCATCCGGTCGTGGCGCGCAGCGCGGTCATCCAGACCCTGACCACCGAGGAGGTACGTGCGGAGCGCACGGTCTCCGAGCTGGCGGAGCGCTATGGCGGACAGCACCCGAAGATGCTCGCCGCACGCTCCGATCTCGACAGCATCAGGGCCAAGTTGAGTGCCGAGATCGCAGATACGGTCACCGGGCTACAGAAGCAGTACGAGATCGCCGACGCGCGCGCGCAACTGCTCGAGGCGGACCTCGAACGGATGAACGCCCGGGTCCAGGAGGAAAGACGCAAGGAGCTGACCTTGCGCTCGCTCGAACGCGACCTCGACACCAACCGGCAGCTCTACGAGGGTCTACTCACACGGCTGAAGGAGCACGACCTCGCAACTGATACCGACCGGACAGAGGTCCGCGTCATCGACGTCGCCCGTGTCCCGGATCATCCCGTCGAGCCGCGCAGGCTCAGGATCATCCTGACGACCGCGCTGCTGGGGCTACTTTCGGGTCTGGCACTGGCCTTGGTCGAGCATCTTTCGGATCGCTCCCTCAGGGGATCGGAGGACGTGGAGCGTGAAATCGGACTACCAAGTCTGGGCACTCTTCCGCTACTCGAGCGGGGAGCGCGGCGACAGGGAGCCCATGAGCGAGCGCTACTCGAGCGCCCACATTCCGACTTCGCAGAGGCGATCCGAACCATCCGCAGCGGCCTGGTCCTGGCGAAAACGGCGAGCCCGCCCCGAGTGATTCTCGTGACCTCCAGCGTTCACGGGGAGGGCAAGACGACGGTCGCGACGAACCTCGCATTCGCGCTGGCCCAGATCGGGCGCGTCCTGCTCGTCGACGGGGACCTGCGCGATCCCTGCGTCGCGACCCGACTCGGTCTGCCCGAGGGTGCCCTCGGTCTCGCGGATCTGTTGACCGCGGGCGCAGCGATCGAGGGTTGCATCCATGCTCTGGACGGACACGCTTTGGAGCGGGGTGCCTCGAGTGGCGGACTTGGAGACGGGCAGGGGCTCGAGGTGCTGCCCGCGGGGCGGACGACGAATCCGATCGATCTGCTGTCATCGGCCCCGCTCGACCAGATCCTGACCGACCTGCGGGGACGCTACGACTGGGTTCTGATCGACTCGCCGCCGGTCCAGGCGGTTAGCGACGCCATGGTCTTGGCTCGACGCTGCGACGCCGCGGTGTTGGTGATCCAGGCGGGCGCGACGCCGCGAGGACTGGTGCGCATTGCCGTCGGGCGACTACAACGTGCGGGGATGCCGGTGACCGGCGCCGTGCTCAACCGGCTCGATCGCGCCGTGGTCTCTCGCAGCAGCCGCTATTGCCGCTATGTCGACGCGGGCTTTCGCCAGTATTCGCGAGAGTTGCGAGCGGCGAGTGGCGAGTAGCGAGGAATTGTTGCCCCCGGCCTCCGTGAGACCGAACAATCCTTGTAGATGCGTCATGTTTTTGGGCCCTCGGCCCTTGTGGCATGCCGGAAATCGATCGACGTTGGATTCGCCGCCGCATGCCTTGTGGGTCTGAGCCGAAGCCTCGCTAGGTTGAATAGCGTCTGTCCATCCTAGACATGAACAGAATCAGAAGCGGCAAGCGAGGCTGAACAGATGGGCAAGCTCTATGTGGTGGTCGGCGGGACTCAGGGTATCGGTGCCGACGTCGTCGAGGGGCTTCTGCGGCGCGGGCACCGTGTCGTGCAACTATCCAGGGATCCGGGTGAGGCGGTGGATCATCCAGCGATGACGAGCCTCGCGTGGGACGCGAGCTCCGGTCCCTTCCCCTCGGACTCCTTCCCCGAGGCCATCGACGGGCTGATCTACTGCCCGGGGAGCATCCGGCTGCGGCCCTTCGAGCGCATCCCGGAACAGGAGTGGCGTGACGACATCGAGCTTAATCTGCTCGGTGCGGTGCGTGCGCTCCAGGGCGCGATGAAGGCCCTGCGGCAGGCGGAATCCGCGAGCGTGGTCCTGTTCAGCACGGTGGCGGTGGGAACCGGCCTGCCGTTCCATGCCTCGATCGCGAGCGCGAAGGGGGCCGTGGAGGGTCTGACGCGTGCCCTGGCCGCCGAGCTGGCGCCGCGCATCCGGGTCAACGCGGTGGCGCCGACCCTCACCGACACACCCCTGGCCGAACGTCTGCTCGGCAACCCTGAGCGACGGTCCGCGGCCGCCGAGCGTCATCCCTTGAAGCGTGTCGCCGACCCCGCCGTCGTCGCGGCGACCGTGCTCTGGCTGCTCGAGGACGCCACCATGACCAGCGGACAGGTCATCCCCGTGGACGGGGGTCTCGGGCAGCTGCGCACTGGCGCCTGATCGCGTCCCGGGCCTGGTTCCGGACGGGGCGGCCCTACGGATGACCGGGGATGGTTGCGACGCGGGCGTGCAGCTCCGCGGCCTGCAGCGTGTTCTCCAGCAGACTCGCGATGGTCATCGGACCCACGCCACCCGGGACGGGGGTGATCCATGACGCTCGCTCCTGGCAGGCCTCGAAGTCGACGTCACCCACCAGGGTGCCGTCCGCGTTGCGGTTGATCCCGACATCGATGACCACCGCGCCCGGTTTCACCCAGTCCCCGGGGACGAACCTCGGCCGGCCGACGGCGGCGACCAGGATGTCCGCCCCGCGCGCCTTGTTCGCCAGGTCCGCGGTGCGGCTGTGGCAGACGGTGATGGTGCAGCGGGCCGCTAGGAGCTCCAGTGCCATGGGACGGCCGACGATGTTCGACTGGCCGATCACCACCGCATCGAGCCCCTCGAGGGCGACGCCGGTACGGTCCAAGAGGGTCATGACCCCCTTGGGCGTGCAGGGACGCAGCAGCGGCATACGCAATGCGAGGCGGCCGAGGTTGTAGGGGTGGAAGCCATCCACGTCCTTGGTGACCGCGATACGCTCGGTGATGGTCTCCGCGTCGATGTGGTCGGGCAGGGGCAACTGGACCAGGATGCCGTCGATCCGCTCGTCCGCGTTCAGGCGGTCGATCAGGGACTCCAGCTCTTCCTGGCGCGTCGATCGCTCGAGCTGGTGCAGCTCGGAGTGGAACCCCACCTCGGCGCAGGCCTTGCGCTTGTTGCGCACATAGACCTGCGAGGCCGGATTGTCGCCAACCAGCACCACGGCCAGGCCGGGTGGTCGCCGCCCGGCTGACCGGGCGCTCGCCACCTGGGCGGCGATGCCTTCACGTAGATCGGCGGCAATCGCCTTGCCGTCCAGCCGCTGAGCGCTCATGGTTCTCCTCGCGTGGGGGCCTCGGCACCGCCTCGGCGGGCGCGGGTCCGGGTCCGCCCGATGAGCCGGACCCGGGGAGCCCGTTGGGCAAAGATCCGCATCATAGTCAGCCGGCCAGGACCTGAACAGCCGCCCGACGGGTTCGACCGCGAGGCTTCAATTGACGCACGCCGGGGCCGGCCGTATCCTTATGCGTCTTCGATTTCGGGCAACCCCCGGATCCGGGGTATAGCGCAGTCTGGTAGCGCGCCTGCTTTGGGAGCAGGATGTCGGGGGTTCGAATCCCTCTACCCCGACCAAGATGCTCCGAGTCCGGCCCGGGCGGCCGCCGAGGTCCGCGGTGTAGGCGGGCCCTGGATCGGCAGAGATCTTGCGCCCGTAGCTCAGCTGGATAGAGCAACGGCCTTCTAAGCCGTGGGTCGCAGGTTCGAGTCCTGCCGGGCGTGCCAAATCGAACACGCCGCGGTCCACTCGCGGGTCGACGGCAGCGGTTTCAATGGTGGACGTAGCTCAGTTGGTAGAGCACAGGATTGTGGCTCCTGTGGTCGTGGGTTCGATCCCCATCGTCCACCCCATTTCCCCGCCACCCACGCCAGACCTTGATCAAGGCCTCATCCCCCGAGCCCCGGTCTGACCCCGGTCGGCACACGCCGCTTGTCCTCGTGTCGCGCGGACGTTCGGCCCCTCCTCGTTGAGTCTTCGCGCCTCCACGCCATCCCTGTCGATGGTCTCGGTCGTTCCCCCCGGCTCGCCCCTTGGCGCCTGTGCCCACCGCGCGCTGCCTGCCTTTTCTTGGATCATGGGTTCCAGGGCGGCTTGATGTCGATCACCGGGGTGTCCGCGAAAGCGTCGATATCATCGATCTCGATGAGATTACCCCGCACGGATCGCACCCGGCAGCGGCTCAGCCCGATCAGGTTCGGCCGCACCGGGGCCCGGGTCGCGAATACGCCCCGCAAGGGGCGTCCCGGATCACCGCGCGGGTGCACCTGCAGGACCGAGCGCTGCGATGGCGTGTCGTTGCGGTCGAACCAGAACAGCACCAGGATCTCCTCGAGGTCGTCGACCCCCAGCAGGGCCGGGCGATAGCGCTCGTCCAGCTCGATGGTCGTCCTGCCATCCGCCTTGCGCACCCAGCCGATGGGGTGGATCTCAAACACGGGGCTTGACCCCGGTGGCTGGGCCTCTGAGGCCAGAGGCTGGGTCACGAAAGGCACGGCGAGTAGCAGTGCCAGGATTCGATTGCGGATCATGGGCGATCACTCCCGTTGGTGGACGTTCGAGGGATGCGCGCCCGGCCGCCCCTGCCGGCGCGTCTGCATGGCCCGAGGGGGTCAGGTGCGTTTGGCCGGGTCCGCGGCAGACCCGGTTGAGAAGGGCGCGTTCTCCGCCCACATCTCCCTGACGCCCAAGCAACACGTCTGAATACCCATGATGAGGTTCCACGTCCGTCGGCAATCCCTGGTCGGCCCCCTCGCCGCCGTCTGGCTGGGGGTCCTGTGGCTCGCCACACCCCTGGCATCCGCTGCCGCGCCGGAGACGACGGTCCAGTGGTTCGGGCAGTCCGCCTTCAAGATCACGACCCCTGCTGGCAAGGTGATCCTGATCGACCCCTTCATCACCCAGAACCCCAAGACGCCACCCGAGCATCGGGACCTGGACCGATTGGGTAAGATCGATCTCATCCTGGTCACTCATGCCCATGCCGATCACCTCGGCGACGGACCCGCGCTGGCGACGCGTCATCAGGTGCCCCTCTATGGACCGGCGGGGCTGAACGATAGCCTGGTGGCCCTGGGCGTGCTGCCCAAGGAGTTGGCGCCGCGCTTCAACAAGGGCGGTGTCATCCAGCCACTGGGGGAAGGCATCCGCATCACCATGACCCGGGCCGAGCACAGCTCGGAGCTGCGGTGGACCAACCCCGAGACGGGCCACGAGGAGATCCATGTCGGCGGCGAGCCCGCCGGCTTCATCATCGAGCTGGAGAACGGATTCAAGATCTATCACATGGGAGATACGGGACTCTTTGGTGATCTCGCCTTCATCGCCGATTACTACCGGCCAGACCTCGTGCTCATGCCCATCGGTGGGCACTTCGTCATGGATCCGCGCGACGCGGCCTATGCGACCCGGGAGTACCTCAAGCCGCGGTTCGTCATCCCCATGCACTACGGCACCAACCCCATGCTCAAGGGTACTCCCGAAGAGTATCGGCAGGCCCTGGGCGAGAGCGACACTCGGGTCCTGGATCTGGAGCCGGGCGCGAGCGCGCGATTCTGAGCTGCTCGTGGTCACCCGAACCTCCAGCAGACGCTGGACGATCGCCGACCGCCTGTTGGCGGCACTCTGGCTGGTGGTGCTCCTCGGGGCGCCTGGGATCACTGATCGTGCAGTCGCCCAGGGACTGGAGGGCGACCTGGTCGCGCGGCTCCTCGCCGGCGGGCACGTGCTCATGATCCGTCACGCGACGGCACCGGGTACGGGCGACCCCGAGGGCTTTCGGCTCGCGGACTGCTCGACCCAGCGCAACCTGAGCGATTCCGGCAGGGACCAGGCACGCGCCATCGGGTCCTGGCTGCGTGCCCGGGGAATCCTGAGCGCGCGCGTCTACTCGAGCCAATGGTGCCGCTGCATGGAGACCGCGGAGCTCCTGGGTCTAGGCGGCGTCACGCCGCTGCCGGCCCTGAACTCCTTCTTCGATCGCCCCGCGGACCGGGAACCCAACCTGGCCAAGCTCCGGGCCTTCCTCGCCGCCCAGCCGCCCCGGGGCGAGCCCCTGATCCTGGTGACCCATCAGGTGACCATCACTGCCATGACCGGGATCTTCCCCGATTCCGGCGAGGGCGTGGTCCTGTCCCTCGGCGGTGAAGGCGAGCCCGAGACCGTGGGTCGGACGAGATTCGACTGACCTCGTCCGCGTCGTTGGACAAGGCTAATGGTTGACATCAAGTCTCTGAACCGTAAAATGCGCGCCCTTAAGCCCTCGGGCCGTTAGCTCAGCTGGTAGAGCAGTGGACTCTTAATCCATTGGTCCAAGGTTCGAATCCTTGACGGCCCACCAATTCTCCGAAGGCCTCGGGCGCCAGCCCCTCACCCTGCCTTCCAGTCAGATCGAGGTTCTTTGGGTCGCCGCGAGGTTGGGCCCGGGGCCTCGCTTCCCGACCCTCCGCTCTGCAAGTGCCATGTCCGGTAAGAGCTTCCTCAAGGACCTGATCCTGTTGCGCAACGATCCGGCGAAGGTGCCGGCGATCCGTGAGCGGGCGCTCGAGGGTGACGTCGACGCCCAGTACGCCATGGGATTGATCTATGCGGAGGGCCGCGGGGTCGAGATCGACCTTGCCCAGTCGCACTACTGGCTGTCCCTGGCGGTGGAGCAGGGTGACGCGGACGCGAACCTGCTGCGCAACATCGTCGGCAGTCAGATGACGGACGCGGAGTATGCCGCCGCCAAGCGTCTGCGCGCCGGACCCAATCTCAACCCGGTCTGCGCCGACTGACGCCACCCTCCGGTTCGGCCAGCCTGCGGGCTTTCGACCTACTCCGGGATGTTGGGCGGATCCAGGTCCGTGGGGACGGGCGTGTCGCCGGGGGTCCCTTTCGCCAGCCAATCCTTGAGCAGTTCCACGTGCTCACCCTCTTCCTCTGCCATCTCCCCCGCCAGGGCGCGCACCCGGGCGTCCGGGGAGCTCGCGGCGACGTGGGCGTAGAAGTCGCGCCCGCGGATCTCGTTGTGCAGCGCGAGCTCGAGTGCCTGAACCGCGGTCATCAGATAGGTTACGTCCCGACCCTCGAGACAGTCGCTCTCGGGGCTCCGCGGACAGTTCCATTTGAAGTCCCAGGGGGCGATCTCCGGCAGCAGGATGCCCTCGGCGCGGGCGGTCACCTCGGAGGCATGGGCGTCGCTCATGTCGGCCAGATGCCTGAATAGGTCGGCGGCCTCCTGGTTGTGGTGGATCGCCATGGTCTCGGCGAGCTGGAGATAGCGGTCTGCCGATTCGTGCTCCAGCTCCAGGGCATGGACCAGGAACTCGGGCACGGACGCGATGGGGTCGCGGACACCGGGGTGCTCGTCGCTCATACCTCAAACTCCGCTTCCAGGTCCGCGGGTGTGGCGGTGGCGTGGTTGGCCGGCTGCCAGATCGGAAGACGTTGGGCGTACAGCACCCCCAGGCCCATCCCGTCGTCGGCCTGGATCAGATGGGCGGCCTGGGCCGGATTATCCGTCGGTTGCATGCGGCACGGGTGGACCATCTGCTTCCAGTCCTTCTGCTCGGGTCTGAACGTCTGGCACGGGCTCAAGACGTGCAGGAAGGCGAAGCCGGGATGCTGGATGGCCTCGACCAGCAGCTTGGTCAGTCCGTTGGGGTCACCCGCGAAGCCGCGTGCGATGAAGCTTGCCCCTGCCGCCAGGGCGATGGCCGGGGGCTGGAAGCGGCGGATGCCGGTGCCGTGGGGCGTCAGCTTGCTCTTCGCCCAATCCGGTTGGGTGGTGGGCGAGGCCTGGCCCTTGGTCATCCCGTAGACCTCGTTGTCCATGACGATATAGGTCATGTCCATGTTGCGCCGGCAGGCGTGCAGGAAGTGGTTGCCGCCGATGGAGAAACCGTCGCCGTCGCCGCCGGCGACCATGACGGTCAGGTCGGGTCGCGCCGCCTTGAGACCGGAGGCCAGGGCCAGGGCTCGGCCGTGCACCCCGTGGAAGCCGTAGCCGTCGACGTAGGCCGGCAGGCGCGACGAGCAGCCGATGCCGGAGATCAGCGCCACGTCCTGCTTGTCGAGCTTCAGATAGGCGAGCGCCTTGGTGACCGCGGAGAGTACGGCGAAGTGCCCGCATCCTGGACACCAGACGGGTGAGACGTTCGACTTGTAGTCCTTGGCGCGCAGGGTGGGGGCGGCGGACTCGGCGGGGACGGACATGTCAGGGTTCCTCGCGAACGGCCGCGACGATCTCGCCGGGCCTGATGGGAAGGGGACCGGGGCGGGCGAGGGAGCGCGCGTCGGCGGGTAGAGACTGCCGGGAGTGGAGATAACCGAAGAGCTGGCCGCCCTGGTTCTGCTCGATGACCAACACCCGTCGGCACCCCTCCAGGGCCGCTGCCAATTGGGGCCCAAGCAGGGGCATGATCAGTCGGAGCGCGATCACTCGGGTCGCTTGGCCCATGGCAGTCAGGCGCCGGGCCGCCTCGCGGACCGCCCCGGTGCTGGATCCCCAGGTGAGCAGACAGACATCGCCGTCGCCCTCGATCTCGGCCCAGTCTTTGCCGTAGTCGAATCCAGTGAGCTTGGCGAGCCGCTTGGTCAACTGTTCGAGGTGGTCACGCGCCATGCTCGAGGGGATGCCGGCGGGGGAGTGCTCGAGCCCGTCCGCCGTGTACATGCCGCCGGGTGTCCCGGGGAGGGTCATCGGGGAGACGCCATCGTCCGTCAGGGCATAGCGTCGATAGTGCTCGTCAGGATCGGCCTCCAGCTTGCGCGCCAATTGCTGCGCCGATTGCCGCGGGGTATCCACGACCGCCCGTGACTGTCCCAGCGACTGGTCCGAAAGGACGATTGCCACGCTCTGGAGATGCTCCGCCAGTTGCACGGCCCATTCGAAGGTGAAGACGCAGTCCCCGATGGAGAGCGGGGCCAGCACCAGATGCGGGGCGTCTCCGTGAAAGCCGTAGAGTGCGATGTTCAGGTCCGATTGCTCGGACTTGGTGGGGATCCCGGTCGACGGTCCGCCCCGCTGGACGTTGGCCACCACCACCGGGGTCTCACTCGCCACCGCGAGCCCCAGGCCCTCCATCATCAGGCTGAGCCCGGGACCCGAGGTGGCGGTCAGGGATGGCACACCGCCGAATGAGGCCCCGATGATCATGTTCACCGAGGCGAGCTCGTCCTCGGCCTGGAGGAGGGCGCCGCCGACCAGCTCGAGACGTGGTGCGAGCCACTCGAGCATCTCGCTCGCGGGCGTGATGGGGTAGGCCGCGACGAACCGGATCCCGCCCCGCAGGGCGCCGAGCCCCGCGGCCTCGTTGCCGCTGAGGTTCAATCGGGAGACCGGCCGCTCGCCGCCGGCCACGGTCGTCGGGGCATTGCCGTAAGCGCTCCGGATGCAGGTCAGTGACCCCTCCAGCACGCCTTCACCCTTGTCGCCGATCACCGACCGGGCGCCGGCCTCCAGGGCATCCAGGGGTAGCCCGACCGCCCGGCCGAGGGATCCCAGGGCGGCCATGTTCACACGCCCGCCGGGGACCTCGTCGGCGATCCACTTCCATCCGTAGCGGCTGACCCGGGCCCCCGAGGTCGCCAGCGAGCTTGGTACCGGGCCGATCTGCTCATCGCAGAGGATCAGGGAGTCGCCATCCAGGGGCAACTCGTCGACGAAGCGCTCGACATTGTTCCAGTCGAGCCCGAGCAAGACGTCGAAGCGGTCGTCCATGCATTCCACGGGGCGACTCGCGAAGCGCACCATGGCCGCCGATTCGCCGCCGCGGATCTGGGGTCCCGCGGAACGGGTGAGCAGTCCGTAGTGTCCCGCGCGCGCCGCGGCCGCGAGCAGGATCAGCCCGGTGGTGACGGCGCCGCTGCCGCCGGATCCGGTGATGGCGACCGACACGCCGCGGTCGAGACTGGCGCTGCTCTGCATGATGCTCCCTTGGGGCGGAATGGTCCGCGACTCGAAGGGTGATCATAACGAGCCGGGCGGCGGCGGGATTTGACCTGAGGCATCCGCCATGGCGTCCCTGAGGGGCTGCTACAGATAGATGAGCGCCGCCATCGCGAAGAAGACGGCGACCGCCATGACGTCGTTGCCGGTGGTGATGAAGACGCCGGTGGCCATGGCGGGGTCGATGCCCAACCGGTCGAGTACGAGCGGGACGGTTGCGCCGATCGCGACCGCGAGGACGATGACGGTCAAGAGCGCCAGACCGGCGGTGACGGCCAGGGCCACCGGGTCGCCGACCTCGACGAATCGGGCGAGCACCGCCACCAGGGCGACGAGCACCAGGGCCGCGATGGTGCCGTTGGCGAGCGCCGCCAGCAGCTCCTTGCCGAGGCGCCAGCCGAGGTCGGCAAAGGAGATGGTGCCCGTGGACAGACCCTGGACCGCCACCGTCGAGGCCTGGATCCCCGCGTTGCCGGCGCTCGACATCACGATGGGGATGAAGACCGCGAGGATGGCGGCCCGCGCGAGCTGATCCTCGAAGGCCCCGACCACGGCCGCCGACAGGCTGGCCCCGGCGAGCCCGATCAGGAGCCAGGGGATGCGCCCGCGCACGATCCGCCGGACGGATTCATGAGGCCTGCTATCCAGGGGCAGGCCGCCCATGCGCAGCATGTCCTCCTGGGCCTCGTCGCGGATCACCTGACCGAGACGCTCGGGGGTGATCCGGCCGATCAGCCGGCCCTCGCGGTCCACCACGGGGACCACCGAGAGCTCGTAGCGATCGGCGATCCGCGCCACGTCCTCCTGATCCGTGTCCGGGCCGACGGCGACAAAGTCGGTGCGCATCAGGTCGCGGACCCGGGCCTCCTTGGGGGACAGGAGCAGGTCGCGCAGACGCAGATAGCCTCGGGCCCGGCGCTCCGTATCGACCACGTAGACCGCGTAGAGCCGTTCGATCGCATCGGCGTTGGCGCGGATCTCGTCGATGGTCTGGCCGACCGTCCAGTGGGCGGGAACGGCGACGAACTTGCGGCTCATGATGCTGCCGGCGGAGTCCTCCTCGAACTGGCCGAGGGCCTCCACCGCCTCGCGTTGATGAAGCGCGGGCAGGACCCGGGCGCGTAGGGCCTCGGGAAACTCCCGCAAGGCATCGAAGGCCTCCTCCGGCTCCATGGCGTTGAGGACCTCGATCAGACGCTCGACCGTGGTGTCCGCCAGCAAGGCGTCGCGAAAGGCGTCGTCCAGCTCGGCGATGGCGCGAGCCTGGTAGTTGTCCATCCAGCCGAACAGGGTCTTGGCCCGCTTGAGGGGCAGATGGACGAACAGCTCCACCAGGTGGGCGGGCGGCCAGCCCCGCAGCCCCGTCATCAGGGTCTCGCGGTCCTCGTCCCTGATGAGTCGCGAGACCTCGTCGACGACCGCGCGGTTGGGCTCGCTGAGCTCGTCTAGGCGCTCGGCGGTCCAGCGCAGGGCGGGGGGACCCTTGGGATTGGAGGCTGCGCGGGACTGGGGATGCGGTCCGGGCTTGGTCACGAGGGGTCTCCAGATGCCGTTGGGGTTCTGGGGAGCCATGGTCACGGCCGGCGGTCGGGTCCGCAAGGGGCGAGTGGATTTGGAGGGGCGCGGGTCCGAGCGGTCCGACTCAGGGTTTGCGCAGACTGAGCACCCGGCTCAGCATCCAACGGCGCGCGTATCTGGCCTCCCGCCCGTGGGGACGGGCGTGTCGCCGGGGGTCCCTTTCGCCAGCCAATCCTTGAGCAGTTCCACGTGCTCACCCTCTTCCTCTGCCATCTCCCCCGCCAGGGCGCGCACCCGGGCGTCCGGGGAGCTCGCGGCGACGTGGGCGTAGAAGTCGCGCCCGCGGATCTCGTTGTGCAGCGCGAGCTCGAGTGCCTGAACCGCGGTCATCAGATAGGTTACGTCCCGACCCTCGAGACAGTCGCTCTCGGGGCTCCGCGGACAGTTCCATTTGAAGTCCCAGGGGGCGATCTCCGGCAGCAGGATGCCCTCGGCGCGGGCGGTCACCTCGGAGGCATGGGCGTCGCTCATGTCGGCCAGATGCCTGAATAGGTCGGCGGCCTCCTGGTTGTGGTGGATCGCCATGGTCTCGGCGAGCTGGAGATAGCGGTCTGCCGATTCGTGCTCCAGCTCCAGGGCATGGACCAGGAACTCGGGCACGGACGCGATGGGGTCGCGGACACCGGGGTGCTCGTCGCTCATACCTCAAACTCCGCTTCCAGGTCCGCGGGTGTGGCGGTGGCGTGGTTGGCCGGCTGCCAGATCGGAAGACGTTGGGCGTACAGCACCCCCAGGCCCATCCCGTCGTCGGCCTGGATCAGATGGGCGGCCTGGGCCGGATTATCCGTCGGTTGCATGCGGCACGGGTGGACCATCTGCTTCCAGTCCTTCTGCTCGGGTCTGAACGTCTGGCACGGGCTCAAGACGTGCAGGAAGGCGAAGCCGGGATGCTGGATGGCCTCGACCAGCAGCTTGGTCAGTCCGTTGGGGTCACCCGCGAAGCCGCGTGCGATGAAGCTTGCCCCTGCCGCCAGGGCGATGGCCGGGGGCTGGAAGCGGCGGATGCCGGTGCCGTGGGGCGTCAGCTTGCTCTTCGCCCAATCCGGTTGGGTGGTGGGCGAGGCCTGGCCCTTGGTCATCCCGTAGACCTCGTTGTCCATGACGATATAGGTCATGTCCATGTTGCGCCGGCAGGCGTGCAGGAAGTGGTTGCCGCCGATGGAGAAACCGTCGCCGTCGCCGCCGGCGACCATGACGGTCAGGTCGGGTCGCGCCGCCTTGAGACCGGAGGCCAGGGCCAGGGCTCGGCCGTGCACCCCGTGGAAGCCGTAGCCGTCGACGTAGGCCGGCAGGCGCGACGAGCAGCCGATGCCGGAGATCAGCGCCACGTCCTGCTTGTCGAGCTTCAGATAGGCGAGCGCCTTGGTGACCGCGGAGAGTACGGCGAAGTGCCCGCATCCTGGACACCAGACGGGTGAGACGTTCGACTTGTAGTCCTTGGCGCGCAGGGTGGGGGCGGCGGACTCGGCGGGGACGGACATGTCAGGGTTCCTCGCGAACGGCCGCGACGATCTCGCCGGGCCTGATGGGAAGGGGACCGGGGCGGGCGAGGGAGCGCGCGTCGGCGGGTAGAGACTGCCGGGAGTGGAGATAACCGAAGAGCTGGCCGCCCTGGTTCTGCTCGATGACCAACACCCGTCGGCACCCCTCCAGGGCCGCGGCCAATTGGGGCCCAAGCAGGGGCATGATCAGCCGAAGGGCGATCACTCGGGTCCCTTGGCCCATGGCGGTCAGGCGCCGGGCCGCCTCGCGGACCGCCCCGGTGCTGGATCCCCAGGTGAGCAGACAGACATCGCCGTCGCCCTCGATCTCGGCCCAGTCGTTGCCGTAGTCGAATCCGGTGAGCTTGGTGAGCCGCTTGGTCAACTGCTCGAGGTGGTCGCGCGCCATGCTCGAGGGGATGCCGGCGGGGGAGTGCTCGAGCCCGTCCGCCGTGTACATGCCGCCGGGTGTCCCGGGGAGGGTCATCGGGGAGACGCCATCGTCCGTCAGGGCATAGCGTCGATAGTGCTCGTCAGGATCGGCCTCCAGCTTGCGCGCCAATTGCTGCGCCGATTGCCGCGGGGTATCCACGACCGCCCGTGACTGTCCCAGCGACTGGTCCGAAAGGACGATTGCCACGCTCTGGAGATGCTCCGCCAGTTGCACGGCCCATTCGAAGGTGAAGACGCAGTCCCCGATGGAGAGCGGGGCCAGCACCAGATGCGGGGCGTCTCCGTGAAAGCCGTAGAGTGCGATGTTCAGGTCCGATTGCTCGGACTTGGTGGGGATCCCGGTCGACGGTCCGCCCCGCTGGACGTTGGCCACCACCACCGGGGTCTCACTCGCCACCGCGAGCCCCAGGCCCTCCATCATCAGGCTGAGCCCGGGACCCGAGGTGGCGGTCAGGGATGGCACACCGCCGAATGAGGCCCCGATGATCATGTTCACCGAGGCGAGCTCGTCCTCGGCCTGGAGGAGGGCGCCGCCGACCAGCTCGAGACGTGGTGCGAGCCACTCGAGCATCTCGCTCGCGGGCGTGATGGGGTAGGCCGCGACGAACCGGATCCCGCCCCGCAGGGCGCCGAGCCCCGCGGCCTCGTTGCCGCTGAGGTTCAATCGGGAGACCGGCCGCTCGCCGCCGGCCACGGTCGTCGGGGCATTGCCGTAAGCGCTCCGGATGCAGGTCAGTGACCCCTCCAGCACGCCTTCACCCTTGTCGCCGATCACCGACCGGGCCCCGGCCTCCAGGGCATCCAGGGGTAGCCCGACCGCCCGGCCGAGGGATCCCAGGGCGGCCATGTTCACACGCCCGCCGGGGACCTCGTCGGCGATCCACTTCCATCCGTAGCGGCTGACCCGGGCCCCCGAGGTCGCCAGCGAGCTTGGTACCGGGCCGATCTGCTCATCGCAGAGGATCAGGGAGTCGCCATCCAGGGGCAACTCGTCGACGAAGCGCTCGACATTGTTCCAGTCGAGCCCGAGCAAGACGTCGAAGCGGTCGTCCATGCATTCCACGGGGCGACTCGCGAAGCGCACCATGGCCGCCGATTCGCCGCCGCGGATCTGGGGTCCCGCGGAACGGGTGAGCAGTCCGTAGTGTCCCGCGCGCGCCGCGGCCGCGAGCAGGATCAGCCCGGTGGTGACGGCGCCGCTGCCGCCGGATCCGGTGATGGCGACCGACACGCCGCGGTCGAGACTGGCGCTGCTCTGCATGATGCTCCCTTGGGGCGGAATGGTCCGCGACTCGAAGGGTGATCATAACGAGCCGGGCGGCGGCGGGATTTGACCTGAGGCATCCGCCATGGCGTCCCTGAGCGGCTGCTACAGATAGATGAGCGCCGCCATCGCGAAGAAGACGGCGACCGCCATGACGTCGTTGCCGGTGGTGATGAAGACGCCGGTGGCCATGGCGGGGTCGATGCCCAACCGGTCGAGTACGAGCGGGACGGTTGCGCCGATCGCCACCGCGAGGACGATGACGGTCAAGAGCGCCAGACCGGCGGTGACGGCCAGGGCCACCGGGTCGCCGACCTCGACGAATCGGGCGAGCACCGCCACCAGGGCGACGAGCACCAGGGCCGCGATGGTGCCGTTGGCGAGCGCCGCCAGCAGCTCCTTGCCGAGGCGCCAGCCGAGGTCGGCAAAGGAGATGGTGCCCGTGGACAGACCCTGGACCGCCACCGTCGAGGCCTGGATCCCCGCGTTGCCGGCGCTCGACATCACGATGGGGATGAAGACCGCGAGGATGGCGGCCCGCGCGAGCTGATCCTCGAAGGCCCCGACCACGGCCGCCGACAGGCTGGCCCCGGCGAGCCCGATCAGGAGCCAGGGGATGCGCCCGCGCACGATCCGCCGGACGGATTCATGAGGCCTGCTATCCAGGGGCAGGCCGCCCATGCGCAGCATGTCCTCCTGGGCCTCGTCGCGGATCACCTGACCGAGACGCTCGGGGGTGATCCGGCCGATCAGCCGGCCCTCGCGGTCCACCACGGGGACCACCGAGAGCTCGTAGCGATCGGCGATCCGCGCCACGTCCTCCTGATCCGTGTCCGGGCCGACGGCGACAAAGTCGGTGCGCATCAGGTCGCGGACCCGGGCCTCCTTGGGGGACAGGAGCAGGTCGCGCAGACGCAGATAGCCTCGGGCCCGGCGCTCCGTATCGACCACGTAGACCGCGTAGAGCCGTTCGATCGCATCGGCGTTGGCGCGGATCTCGTCGATGGTCTGGCCGACCGTCCAGTGGGCGGGAACGGCGACGAACTTGCGGCTCATGATGCTGCCGGCGGAGTCCTCCTCGAACTGGCCGAGGGCCTCCACCGCCTCGCGTTGATGAAGCGCGGGCAGGACCCGGGCGCGTAGGGCCTCGGGAAACTCCCGCAAGGCATCGAAGGCCTCCTCCGGCTCCATGGCGTTGAGGACCTCGATCAGACGCTCGACCGTGGTGTCCGCCAGCAAGGCGTCGCGAAAGGCGTCGTCCAGCTCGGCGATGGCGCGAGCCTGGTAGTTGTCCATCCAGCCGAACAGGGTCTTGGCCCGCTTGAGGGGCAGATGGACGAACAGCTCCACCAGGTGGGCGGGCGGCCAGCCCCGCAGCCCCGTCATCAGGGTCTGGCGGTCCTCGTCCCTGATGAGTCGCGAGACCTCGTCGACGACCGCGCGGTTGGGCTCGCTGAGCTCGTCTAGGCGCTCGGCGGTCCAGCGCAGGGCGGGGGGACCCTTGGGATTGGAGGCTGCGCGGGACTGGGGATGCGGTCCGGGCTTGGTCACGAGGGGTCTCCAGATGCCGTTGGGGTTCTGGGGAGCCATGGTCACGGCCGGCGGTCGGGTCCGCAAGGGGCGAGTGGATTTGGAGGGGCGCGGGTCCGAGCGGTCCGACTCAGGGTTTGCGCAGACCGAGCACCCGGCTCAGCATCCAACGGCGCGCGTATCTGGCCTCCCGCAGTCCCC